>JAXLYT010000165.1:0-2346 GCA_046351295.1 Byssovorax sp. | reverse complement strand
GGCCCCGGGCCGCTCACGGCCTACGGCCGCAGCAAGAAGGCGGGCGAGGAGGCGGTGCGCGAGTCGGGGGTGCCGCTGACGATCGTCCGGCCGCCCGCGGTCTACGGACCCTTCGACCGCGCCTTCCTGACGCTCTTCCGCGCGGCGCGGCTCGGGGTCGCGCCGCTCCTCGGCTCGGGCGACCAGGCGGTGACCCTCGTCCACGCCCGCGACCTCGCCGCGGCCCTCCTCGCCGCGGCCACGAGCGACGCGACGCTCGGCGGCGTCTACCACGCCGGCCACGAGTCGCCCGTCACCCAGCGCGCGCTCGCGGCCGCGGTCGGCCGCGCCGTCGGCCGCGAGGTGCGCTGCGTGCGTCTCCCCGCGCCCGTCGTCGGCGCGACGCTCCGCGCGAGCGGGATCGCGACGCGCCTCCTCGGCGGGGCGCCCCTCCTCGACGGCGACAAGGCCCGCGAGCTCCTCGCGCCCGGCTGGGTGTGCTCGAGCGCGGCCCTCCGCCGCGCCGCGGGCTGGGTCGCGGCGACGCCGCTCGACGACGGCCTCGCCGAGACCGCGCGCTCGTACCGGGAGGCGGGGTGGCTGTAGGCGGCCGTCCTCCGCTCGCGCCGGTCGACCGCGCGACGCTCGCCTATCTCGCGGTCGCCCTCGCGTTCAACCTCGCGCGCGGTCCGCGCGAATGGCCGCTCGTCCTCCTCCTCCCCGCGGCCCTCGGGCTCGCCGCGGCCGTCGCCGCATTCCTCGCGCCCCGCGCCCGCCGCGCCGGACTCCTCGGCCGGCTCGTCGGCGAGGCGTACCCCCTCCTCCTCACCCTCGGCCTGTACACGCACGTCGGCCTCGTGAACCGCGCGGGCGGCGTCGCGCACGACGCGCTCGTGCAGCGGTGGGAGGAGGCGGTCTTCGGCTTACAGGTCTCGCTCGCCTGGATCCGCGCGTTCCCCGCGCCGTGGTGGAGCAACCTCCTCCACGGCGCGTACCTCTCGTACTACCTGATCCTCGCCGGGACTCCGCTCGGCCTGTGGGCCGCGGGCCGCCGCGCGGCCGCCCGCGACGCCGTCTTCCTCATGATGGCGACCTTCTACGCCTGCTACGCGGTCTTCCTCGCCTTTCCCGTCGCCGGCCCGCGCTACTTCTTCGCCCCCGCCGCGAACGCGGCGACCGCCGCGCCCCTCGCGCGGCTCACCCACCGCCTCCTCGAGACGGGCTCGGCCTGGGGCACCGCCTTCCCGTCGTCCCACGTGGCGGTCGCCCTCGTCGCCGCGGCCATGGCCTGGCGGGGCCTGCGGCCGCTCGGCGCCGTCCTCGTGCCGCTCGCCGCGCTCCTCTCGCTCGGCACGGTGTACGGCCAGCTCCACTACGGCGTCGACGCGCTCGCCGGCGCCTTCGTCGCCGCGCTGATGCTGCTCCTGCCGCTCCCGCGGCGGTATGATCCCGACTCGCACGACGGCGCCCCGGGCGCCACCGGAGGGAGTCCACGATGAAGAGAACCACCGCGCTCGGCCTCGCCGCGACGATCGTCCTGGGGGCGAGCGCCGCGCTCGTCGCCGACGAGAAGCTCGACTGGGGCACGATCGGCCGCATCCGCGACGAGGGCTTCCGCCGCTCGAAGGTGATGGAGACGGCGGCCCAGCTCACCGACGTGCACGGCCCGCGCCTCACGGCCTCGCCGCAGTACAAGAAGGCCGCCGACTGGGCCCGCCAGCAGCTCGAGAGCTGGGGGCTCCAGAACGCGCACCTCGAGTCCTTCCCGTTCGGGCGGGGCTGGAGCTTCGAGAAGTCGTACGCGCAGGTCTCGTCGCCCGTGAGCTTCCCGCTGTGGGCGATGCCGAAGGCCTGGACCGCCGGCACGGGCGGCCCCGTGAAGGGCAAGGTCGTCCGGGTGAGGGTGGAGTCCGAGGCGGACGTCGAGAAGCTCAAGGGCAAGCTCGCGGGCGTCGTCGTGTGGCAGGGGGAGATCCGCGCGCTGAAGGCCCCGGAGGACGGCGGCGTCTTCCAGCGCTACACGGAGAAGCAGCTCGACGAGCTCGAGGGCTACCAGATCCCCGGCGAGCGGATGGGCGGGCGGCCGGGCCCCGGCGGCGCCCCGTTCGACCGCGAGGCCTTCATGCGGCGGCGACGCCTGCAGGCCGCGCTCGACAAGCTCTACGCGGCGGAGAAGCCGCTCGCGGTCGTCGAGCCCTCGTCCCGCGACGCGGACCTCCTCCTCCTCGGCGGCGGAGGCTCCCGCAAGGCCGGCGACCCGCAGGCGGTGACGCAGCTCGTCGTCTCGGCCTGGCAGTGGAACCGCGTCGCGCGCCTCCTCGACCGCAAGATCGACGTGGAGGTCGAGCTCGACGTGAAGACGACGTT
>JAXLYT010000164.1:0-2524 GCA_046351295.1 Byssovorax sp. | reverse complement strand
GGTTGTCGATGAAGAGCGTCCCCCCCTCCCGCGGGACCACGTAGACGATGTCCGGGCTCTGGTCCATCGCCTTCGCGAACTGTCCGTTCCAGCCCTGGGCGATCCACGCGTCGCCGGAGAGGAGCACGTCCTCGAAGTTCGTCGAGTTGTAGGCCCGCACGAGCTTCTTCTGCCGCCGCAGGTCGTCCCGCGCCGCCGCGAGCAGCCGCGGGTCGGTGGTGTTGAGGCTGTGGCCGCGCATCGCGAGCGCCGCGCCGAACGCCTCGCGGGCGTCGTCGAGCACGAGGATCCGGCCCGCGTAGCGCGGGTCCCACAGCGCGGACCAGGAGTCGACGACGCCGCGGACCTTCCTCCGGTCGTAGGCGATCCCCGTCGTGCCCCAGAAGTAGGGCACGGTGTGCGCGTTGCCGGGATCGTAGGCCCGGTCGAGGAACTCGGGCGCGACGTTCGCGAGGTGCGGGAGGCGGGAGCGGTCGAGCGGACGGAGCAGCCCCTGGGCGAGGAGCACCTGCACCGAGTAGTCCGACGGGCACACGACGTCGTAGCCCGCGTTGCCGGCCTGCAGCTTCGCGAGGAGGGCCTCGTTCGAGTCGTAGAGGTCGACGTTGACCTTCACCCCGAGGCGCCGCTCGAACCGGGCGATCGTCTCGGGCGCGATGTAGTTCGACCAGATGAAGAGGTTGAGCTGGCGGGCGGGAGCGGCCGCCCCGCCCGCGGCGAGGACGAACGGCGCGCCGAGGATGGCGAGGCCGATCGCGGCCGGCGCGGCGGCGAGGCGCAGCGCGCGCCCCTGCTCGAGCAGGAACGCCGCGAGCAGGAGGAGGGCGGTCGCGGCGAGCAGCATCGTCGAGACGGCGTTGATCTCCGGCGAGAGGCCCGTCTTGACCATCGAGTAGATCTGCAGCGGCAGCGTGGTCGCGCCCACGCCGGCCACGAACGAGGTCACCACGTAGTCGTCGATCGACAGGGCGAAGACGAGGAGGGCGGCGGCCAGCACGGCGGGAAAGATCGAGGGCAGGGTGACCATGAAGAAGGTCCGCCACGGCGAGGCGCCGAGGTCCATCGCGGCCTCCTCGAGGCTCGCGTCGAAGCCGGCGATCCGGGCCTTCACGACGACGAACGCGTACGAGACGGTGAAGCCGACGTGGGCGAGGACGATCGTGAGGAAGCCGAGGCGCAGGCCGAGCGCCGCGAAGAGGAGGAGCATCGACGCGGCGAGGACGATCTCGGGGGCGACGGTGGGGATCGTGATGAAGCCCTCGAGCGCCGACTGGCGCCGGAACCGGTGGCGGTGGAAGGCGAGGGCGGCGGCGGTGGCGACCGCGGTGGCGACCACGGTCGTGGCGAGGGCCACCACGAGGCTGTTGCGCAGGGCCTGGAGGATCGCGGGGTTGGTGGCCGCCTTCGCGTACCACTCGAGGGTGAAGCCGCCCCACGACGCGGAGAGCCGGCTGCGGTTGAAGGAGAGCGCGGCGAGGACGGCGATCGGCGCGTAGAGGAAGAGGTACGCGCCGGCGGAGAAGCCGCCGAGGAGGACCGCCGCCCCTCGCGTGCGTCGCCCGCCGCCCGCCATCGCGTCAGAGCTGCTGCGCCGAGCGCAGCGGCCGGCGGAAGGCGAGGAGGAGCAGCACGACCACGAGGGACAGGACGAAGGAGAGGGCGGCGCCGAAGGGCATGTCGCGGGCCACCGCGAACTGGCTCTGGATCAGGCTCCCGACGTAGGCCGTCTTGCCCCCGCCGAGGAGGTCCGGCGCGAGGTAGGCCCCGAGGGAGGGGATGAACACGAGGACGGATCCCGCCACGATCCCGGGCCCCGTCTGGGGCACCACGACGCTGCGGAACGTCCGCCACGCGTCGGCCCCGAGGTCGGCCGCCGCCTCGAGGAGGGCGGGATCGAGCTTCTCCAGCGAGACGTAGAGCGGGATGATCATGAACGGCAGCTCCCCGTAGACCTGGCCGAGCAGCACCGCGAAGTCGTTGTAGAGGAGCTCGGCCCGCGGCAGCCCCAGCGCGGCGAGGCCGAGGTTGAAGACCCCCTCCGTGCGCAGCAGGACGATCCACGCGTACATCCGCACGAGGAAGCTCGTCCAGAAGGGAAGCACGACGAGGGTCAGGAGGAGGTTGCGCCAGCGGGCCGGGGCGACCCGGGCGATCCACCACGCGACCGGGTACGCGACGAGCAGGCACAGGAGCGTCGTCGCGGCGGCGAGGAGGACGCTGCGCCAGAGGATGTTCAGGTAGAGGGGCTCCACGGCGCGCAGGTAGTTCGCGGCCGAGGCGTCGCGGACGACGCCGCCGTAGGCGGAGCGCCGGCCGAGCGACACCCCGAGCATGAGCAGCTGCGGCACGTAGAAGAGGGCGAGGAGCGCGGCGAGCGCGGGCGAGAGGAGCCACGCGGCGTGGCGGCGCGCGCCGTTCACTCCCGCCCCTCCGCCCCGTCGAGCCGCAGCACCGCCTCGGGCGGGAAGCAGACCGTGACCGCGTCGCCGCGCCGGCGCCCACGGGCGAGGACGTTGCCCTCGCC
>JAXLYT010000163.1:0-5117 GCA_046351295.1 Byssovorax sp. | reverse complement strand
GGCCGCCGGGGCGGGGCATCCCGCGCGAGAAGCGGCGCGACAGGGTCCACGCGGCGGCGGGGTCGAGGTCGACCTCGTCGCGGAAACGCAGCGGATCGCCGGGGATCCGCTCGTTCCAGGCCTGGCTCGCGATCACGTCCCCGCCCGTCTCGAGGGCGATCCGGCCGGCGAACTGCAGGCTCGCATAGGTGCTGCGCAGGCCGGCCGCGCGGAGCGCCTCGATCGGCGGCCCGACGGCGGGCACCTCCCAGACCCGCTCCGCGTGGGCCGGATCGCTCCAGGTCCGCGCGAGCACCCGTTCGCCCCAGCCCCACGGCGCCACGAGCGCGAGAACGAGGGCCGCGCCCGCGGCGCGCCGGCGCCGCCAGGCGGCGGCGACGCCGGCTCCCGCGAGGGCGAGGAGCGGCGCGTTCAGCCCGTAGAGGTACCTCAGCTCGTCCGGGCCGGTCCGGCGCGAGAGCCAGAAGGCGCCGGCGAGGGCCGCGGCCCAGCCGACGAGGGGCAGCGCGGCACGCGAGCGCGCGCCGAGGACGACGGCGAAGAGGAGCGCGGCGGCCAGGAGCGCCACGAGCGGCAGCGGGACGAGCGCCCGCTCCCGGCCGTCGACGACGAGCGGCACCTGCAGCCCGCCGAGGCCCGCGAGGGCGTGGGCGAGAGCGGCGGCCCCCTCGCCCCACAGCCAGCGCGGCCGCAGCGCGGTGACCGCGCTCGACGCGGTCACCACCTTCGCGCCGGAGGCGCCGATCGCCCGCGCCACCGCGAGCGGCGCGGCGCCGAGGAGCGCTCCCGCGACGAAGGGCGCGACCGCCCCCGGCCGCGGCCGGAAGCCCGCGGCGGCGAGGCCCGCGGCCATCCCGGCGAACGCCGGCACGGCCAGCGACGAGTTCCACACGGCGAGGCCGCAGACGAGCCCCAGGCCGAGCGACGCGGCCCCGCCGAGCCTCCTCGCGGCGAGCGCGGCGAGGAGGGGCCCGCCTGTGACGAGCGGCATGAGGAAGTTGGGCGGCGGGCCGGTCGCGGCCATGAGCGCCATGTACGGCGTGCCGCACGCGGCGAGGAGCGCGGCCGCGAAGCCGGCCGCGGGCCCGCCGAGGCGACGCCCGAGGAGCCCCGCCAGCAGGACGAGGAGCGCCGCGCAGGCGGCCTGGTACAGGCGGTAGGCCGCGTGGTGCGGCAGGACGGCGAGGAGGGGAGCCAGGAGATAGGCGTCGAGGGCGCCGTTGTACGGCTGGTTCCACAGGGTCGTCGACAGCTCGCCCGCCAGCACGCGCCGCCCCATGAGCAAGAGGATCGCGTCGTCGTTCGACACGGGCAGCGCGAAGGTGGCCGCATGGAGCGGGCCGCGGCAGACGAGAGCCGCCGCCACCAGGGCGAGGGCGGCCGCGGCGCGGCGGACGGCGGGCGTCATCGCGCTGAAGTGTACCCGCGTCGGCGCCGTGGCCCATGCCCGGGCCTGTGCCCGGGACACCATGCCCGGGCCTATTGACAACGCCGCCGCGCGGGTGTCGGCTATGCGCAGACGAAGGGTCGCGCCACCCGCCGCGGCCTCCCCCGGCCCGGCGGAGCCGACCGCGGGAAGGAGTCGCCATGAGTCGCTCGATCGAGGCGCTCGTGGACGAGCAGGCCCGCCGCTGGGCCGTCCGCCGCGGCGAGTCCCCCCACGAGGAACGCCAGCCGGTCGTCACGCTGGCCCGCATGCACGGCGCGCGCGGCGATGCGCTCGCCCGCCGCGTGGCCGAGCAGCTCGGGTTCGCCCTCTTCGACCAGGAGCTCGTCCATCGCGTCGCCGAGAGCGCGCAGCTCAGCGAGCGCGTGGTGGGGACCCTCGACGAGAAGGACCGCGAGCTGCTCACCAACTGGCTCGCCGGGTTCGCGAGCCGGACGTACATCACGCCCGTCGAGTACCGCTACCACCTCGCGAAGGTCGTGGGCGCGATCGCGCGGCAGGGCGGCGCGGTGATCGTCGGCCGCGGGGCCCACGTCATCCTGGGCGAGGCCTCGGCGCTCCGCGTGCTCGCGGTGGCGCCGCTCGAGGAGCGCGTGCGGGCCGTGATGGAGGAGGAGGGGCTCGCCGAGCGCGACGCGCGACGCCGGATCGTCGAGGTGGAGGCGGACCGCCGCGCCTACCTGATGAAGCAGTTCCACTTCGAGTTCGCGGACCCGACCGGC
Source organism: Byssovorax sp. (assembly GCA_046351295.1). Taxonomy (GTDB): domain Bacteria; phylum Myxococcota_A; class Polyangia; order Polyangiales; family Polyangiaceae; genus JAXLYT01. The sequence continues at coordinate 2,948 of JAXLYT010000163.1, read as the reverse complement.
TTCGACGTCGTCGTGAACACGGCCGCCCTGGGCCTCGACGGCGCGGCCCAGGTCGTCGTCCACGCGCTCGCGCTGCGCGGAGCGCGGGTCCCGGCCCTCGCCTGAGAGTCGGCCGCCTCGCGCGGGCGGGGCGGCCGCTCCGACGTTTGACGCCGCCCCGGGCCGCGTTCATTCTGTGCCGATGAGAGCCTCCCGCCTCGCCTTCGCGTCCTCGCTCGCCCTCGCCGCCCTCGCGGCCTGCTCCAGGCCCCAGGCGTCGCGCACTCCGCCCGCGGCCCAGGCGACCCCCGCCGCCGCGAAGGGCGGCGACACCGTGGTGGCCGAGGTCGACGGCGCGCCGATCCTCGCCGCGGAGCTCGACCGGAAGGCCGAGGCGCGCCTGACCCGGCTGCGCCAGGAGGAGTACGAGATCCGCAAGCAGGCGCTCGACGAGCTCGTCGCCGAGAAGCTCCTCGCGAAGGAGGCGGCGGCCCGGAAGGTCTCTCCCGAGGAGCTCGTCGAGAAGGAGGTCGACGCCAAGGCGGCCGGGCTCTCGGCCGCCCAGGTCGAGACGATCTACGAGCAGAACAAGGACCGCTTCGCGGGCCAGTCCCGGGCGGAGGCGGTCGAGCGGATCCGGACCGTGCTCCTCCAGAGGGCGCGGGAGTCGCGGCGCGCCCAGCTCGACCAGGAGCTGCGGCAGACGGCCCGGGTCGCCGTCCTGCTCGCCCCTCCTCGCGCCGCGGTCGAGATCCCGCCCGGCTCGCCCGCGACCGGCGCCGAGGACGCGCCGGTCACGATCGTCGAGTTCACCGACTACCAGTGCCCCTACTGCCACCGAGCGCAGTCGACGGTCGAGGAGGTCCTCAAGCGCTACGCGGGCAAGGTCCGCCTCGTGCACCTCGACTTCCCGCTCGAGGGCCACTCGCGCGCCTTCCCCGCCGCCCGGGCGGCCCGCTGCGCCGGCGAGCAGGGCCGCTTCTGGGAGTACCACCGCAGCCTCATGACGGAGAACGGCTCGCTCGACGACGTCGACCTGACGGCGCGGGCGAAGAAGGCCGGCCTCGACGCCGCGAAGTTCGGGTCCTGCATCGGGTCGCAGCACAACGACGAGGCCATCCGCGCCGCCTTCGCCCAGGGCGAGTCGCTCGGGGTGACCGGCACGCCCGCCTACTTCATCAACGGCCGGCTCCTCTCCGGCGCCCGCCCCGTGGAGTCCTTCGCCGAGGTCATCGACTCGGAGCTGGCGGGCCGCTAGCCGGCGCCCGCCGAGGGCCGCGTTTTTCGCTGGACAGGCGCGAGGTTGCCTGTAAACTCAGTGGCTGCGCGAGATGACGCAGGAGGTGGCTGGAGAAGTTGCAGACTGACCTGAGGGCCTGGACCGTCAAGGACTCCCTGGAGCTGTACAACGTCGGCGGCTGGGGCCGAGACTTCTTCTCCATCAACGAGGCGGGCAACGTCGCCGTCACGCCGGCCGGGCCGGGGTCGCTGCCGATCGACCTGAAGGAGCTCGTCGACGATCTCCGCAGCCGCGGCGTCAACCTGCCCGTGCTGATCCGCTTCTCCGACATCCTCCGCACGCGGGTCGAGCAGCTCTTCGGCGCGTTCAACACCGCGATCGCCGACAACGACTACAAGGGCGCATTCCGGGGCGTCTACCCGATCAAGGTCAACCAGCAGCGCCACGTCGTCGAGGAGCTGATGGAGTACGGCCGGCCCTACAACCTGGGCATCGAGGCCGGCTCCAAGCCGGAGCTCCTCGTCGCGCTCGCGATGCAGGAGAACCCCGAGGCGCTCATCCTCTGCAACGGCTACAAGGACCGGGCGTTCATCGAGACCGCCCTCCTCGCCCAGAAGCTCGGGCGGCGCGTGGTCATCACGATGGACCGGATGGGCGAGCTCGACACGATCCTCGCCGCCGCGGCCGACCTCGAGGTCCGGCCGGTGATCGGCGTCCGGGCCCGGCTCACCACGAAGGGCGCCGGCAAGTGGGTCGAGTCGACCGGCGACCGCTCGAAGTTCGGCCTCACCACCGCCGAGATCGTGGCCGTCGTCGAGAAGCTCCAGTCGGTCGGGATGCTGGACTGCCTGCAGCTGCTCCACTTCCACATCGGCTCGCAGATCACGAACATCCGCGCGGTGAAGGACGCGCTGCGCGAGGCGAGCCGCATCTTCGTCGAGCTGCACGGAATGGGCGCCAACATGCGCCTGCTCGACTGCGGCGGCGGCCTCGGCGTCGACTACGACGGCAGCCAGACGAACTTCCACTCGTCGGTGAACTACACCCTCGCCGAGTACGCGGCCGACATCGTCAGCCAGGTGGCCGAGGCCTGCAACGCGCGCGGGGTGCCCCACCCGGACCTCGTGACGGAGTCGGGCCGGGCGCTCGTGGCCCACCACTCGATCCTCGTCTACAACGTCCTCGCGACGAACGAGATCCTCTCGGGCCACAACCCGGCGGCCCCGGCGAAGGAAGACCACCCGGTCCTCCACCAGCTCTGGGAGACCTTCTCCGGCATCTCGCGGAAGAACTTCCAGGAGGCCTACCACGACGCCCTCCAGATCAAGGAGGAGGCGATCACCGCCTTCAACCTGGGGGTGCTCGACCTGAAGGCCCGCGCGCGCGTCGAGGAGATGTTCTGGGCCACCTGCGAGCGGCTGCTCAAGGTCGTGCGCGAGCTGCCCTACGTGCCCGACGAGCTCGAGGGGCTCGAGAAGCAGCTCTCCGACACCTACTACTGCAACTTCTCGCTCTTCCAGTCGATGCCGGACCACTGGGCGGTGAAGCAGCTCTTCCCCACCATCCCGATCCACCGGCTCAACCGCCAGCCGCTGCGCCGCGGCATCGTGGCCGACCTCACCTGCGACAGCGACGGGAAGATCGACGAGTTCATCGACCTGCGGGACGTGAAGGGCTTCCTCGAGCTGCACGCGCCGAACGGCGACGAGTACCTGATCGCCACGTTCCT
>JAXLYT010000162.1:0-1502 GCA_046351295.1 Byssovorax sp. | reverse complement strand
GCTCGCTATCGGGCACGCAGCGCAGGCTGCTCGTCTCCAGCGCGACGCGCAGATCGGGGTGGATCACCTGCACCGGCTTGCCTTCGAGGGTGGTGAAGGTGGTGCGGAGGACCTCGTGTCGCAGGGCGATGGCGTCGATCGAGGCGCGGAGCGCAGCCTCGTCGAGCTTGCCTTCCATCCGGACGGCGAGCGGGATGATGTACGACGGATCGTCGGGATCGAGCTGGGCGAGGAACCAGAGGCGCTCCTGGCCGAAGGAGAGCACCAGCGTCTCGTCGCGCGGGACGCGCGTGACGGGCGGGACGTCGATGCCCTCGGCCGCCTCGAGCAGCGCGCTCACCCGCTTGCCGAGATCGGCCACGGAGGGCGCCTCGAAGAGGGCGCGCAGCGGCAGCTCGACGCCGAAGGCCGCGCGGATGCGGGAGATGACCTGCGTGGCGAGGAGCGAGTGGCCGCCGAGATCGAAGAAGCCGTCGTGCGCGCCGACCTGCTCCGCCGACACCTTGAGCACCTCGGCGAAGATGCCGGCGAGGGCCTCTTCGATCGGTCCGCGCGGCGCCACCGCGGCTCGCTCTCCGAGCGCGCTCGCGTCGGGCGCGGGGAGCGCGCGGTGATCGACCTTGCCCGTGCCGGCCACCGGGAGGGCGTCCATCAGCACGAAGGCCTGCGGGACCATGTACTCGGGCAACGTGGCCTTGAGGAACGCCCGCAGCTCGCTCACCGCCGGGGGCGCGCCCTCCTTGCGCGCGAGGTAAGCCACGAGACGCTTGTCTCCCGCGGTGTCCTGGCGGAGCAGGACCACCGACTCGTTGACGAGCGGGTGCTTGTTGAGCACCGCCTCGATCTCGCCGAGCTCGACGCGGAAGCCGCGGATCTTGACCTGGTTGTCGATGCGGCCGAGGAACTCGATCTCGCCTGTCGCGCGGTAGCGGACCCGATCGCCGGTGCGGTAGAGCCGCGGGGGCAGGCGCAGCGGCGAGCCCGACGGCAAGGGCTCGATCGGGCCCTTTTCGGCCTCGATCTCCCGGAAGAACGGGTCGGGCACGAAGCGCTCGGCGGTGAGCTCGGGGCGGTTCAGGTAGCCGGGGGAGACATCTGCGCCGCCGATGCAGAGCTCGCCGGGGACCCCGATCGGGACGGGCTGGAGGTGCGCGTCGAGCACGTGGGTCCGCACGTTGCGGATCGGCCGGCCGATCGGCGGGAGAGCCGGCCACGCATGCGAGTCGCCCGTCATCACGAGCTCGCAGGTGAGGTGGTTCTCGGACGGGCCGTAGTGGTGGCGCATCACGCACCCGGGCATCCGGTCGAGGAAGGCCATGACCTTCGGCGTGATCTGGAGCGCCTCGCCGCCGGACATGATCTCGCGCAGGCCCGTCGGGAAATGCTCGTCGGGCGCGTCGATCTCGGCGAGCTGCTGGAGCGCCACCGGGGGGATGAAGAGGCGCTCGACCTTCTCGTCGGCCATCAGCCGGAGCAGCCGCTCGCTGTCGCGGCGGCCCTCC
>JAXLYT010000161.1:0-1624 GCA_046351295.1 Byssovorax sp. | reverse complement strand
TGCACGATCATCGCCTTTCCATCGACCAACACGACCGCCGCGATGACGCCGCACACGATCCCATGGCGCCCGGTCCCCGTTGCTCGTAGGCTGGGGATCGTGGGCTCCGCAAGACCCTCCCTCGGCCCGGCATGCGCGGCGCTCCTGCTCGCCGCGGGGTGCGGCCCTGCGCCGTACCAGATCGGCGCGGAGGAGCCCTGCGCCGCGGCTCCCGCGCCCCGCGAGGCCGTGATCACCGGCGCGGTCGCGGCGGCCTCGCCGGCGCCCGAAGACCTCTGGTCCCCCGACAGCTTCCCTCGCCCAAACCCGTTCGCGACCGCGCGCCTCTGGGCCGGCGACTTCGCGTGCGCCGAGGGCCGCACCAGCGTGATGCTGCGGGTGATCGACGCGCGTGACATGCGGGTGCGCGCGCTCTTCGCCTTCCAGAAGGCCGAGGCGGCGTCGGTCGGGCAGTACCTGCTCGCCGGCACCTACGACGAGGAGACCGGCCGGGTCGACCTCTCGCCCGGCGTGTGGCTGAGCGATCCGGGCGACTACATCGCCGTCGGCCTCGAAGGCCTCCTGTCGAGCGACGGGCGGAGCTTCACCGGGCAGATCAAGCACCCGAGCTGCGGCGCCTTCCAGATCCACGCGATGCGCTGATCTCGCGCGGCTTTACGAGCGCGCACCGTCGCCCTATGCCGGACCGCCATGGCCGAGCAGAAGAACCCCCTCCTCCGCGATCGCGACATCGAGTTCATCCTCTACGAGGTCCTCGCCGCCGAGCGCCTCCTCGATCTGCCGGCCTTCGCCGATCACTCCCGCGAGACCTTCGATCTCGTCCTCGCCACGGCGCGCCGCCTCGCGCGCGAGGTGCTCTACCCCGCGTACAAGCCGATGGACACCGACCCCTTCGTCTTCGCCGAGGGGAAGGTCACCGTCCACCCGCGGATGCGCGACATCTACCCGCGCCTCGTCGAGTCCGGGCTGATCAGCGCCTCGCGGCCCGCCGAGGTCGGGGGAATGCAGCTCCCGCTCACCATCTCCACGCTGGCGATGGCTTACCTCATGGCAGGCAACCTCGGCGCGGCCGGCTTCGCGTTCCTCACGACGGGCGCGGCCCACCTGATCGAGGCCTTCGGGAGCGACGAGCTCAAGGCCACGTACCTCGGCCGGATGTACCGGGGCGAGTGGACCGGCACGATGGCGCTCACCGAGCCCCAGGCCGGGAGCAGCCTCGCCGACGTGACCACCACCGCGACGAGGACCGCGGAGGGTGATTATCGCATCCGGGGCACCAAGATCTTCATCTCCGGGGGCGATCACGACCTGACGGACAACATCGTCAACATGGTGCTCGCCCGCATCGAGGGCGCGCCTCCCGGGATCAAAGGCATCTCGCTCTTCGTCGTCCCGCGCAAGCGGCTCGAGGGCGATCGGCTCGTGCCGAACGACGTGGAGACGGCCGGGGTCATCCACAAGATCGGCTGGCGCGGATTGCCGAGCGTGATCCTCAATTTCGGCGAGGCCGACGATTGCCGTGGAGCCCTGGTCGGCGAGCCGCACAAGGGGCTCAGCTACATGTTCCAGATGATGAACGAGGCGCGGATCCTGGTCGGCGTGAACGCGACGGCCACCGCCTCCG
>JAXLYT010000160.1:0-1677 GCA_046351295.1 Byssovorax sp. | reverse complement strand
CCCAGCGCCTCGGCCCGCAAAACGCCGGCCCCGCGCTCCGGCCCGAGCCGCCCCGCGAGCGGCAGCGGCGCGCCCGACTTCGGCTTCTGAGGCCCGGCCCATGCGCACCTCGTCTCGCTTCCTCGCCGCCGCGCCCCTCGCCTGGGCCCTCGCGGCGCTCGTCCTGCTCGGCGCCGCGCCCGCGCTCGCGCAGAACGTGGACATCGAGACGAAGAGCGCGGCGCGCAAGCTCGGCACGGAGGGGCAGAAGCTGTTCGACGCGGGCGACTACGCGGCGGCGCTCGAGAAGTTCAACCTCGCCGACTCGCTGGTGCCCGCGCCCACCCTGGGCCTGCGCGCGGCGCGCTGCCTCGTCAAGCTCGGGCGGGTGGTCGAGGCCTCGGAGCGCTACCTCGACGTGACGCGCATGCAGCTCGATCGCTTCGCGGCGCCCGTGATGCGCAAGGCGCAGGCGGACGCGCTCGCCGAGCGGGAGAAGCTCTTGCCCACGATCCCGAGCCTGACCGTGGTGCTCGACGGGCCGACCGGCGCCGGGGTGACGGTGCTCGTCGACGACAAGACCATGCCCCCCGCGCTCATCGGCCAGAAGCGCCCCGCCGATCCGGGGGCGCACCGGGTCGAGGCCAAGCGCGCCGACACGAGCATCTTCCGCGAGGTGGTGCTCCAGCCGAGCGAGGCCGGTCAGGTCACGCTCAAGCTGCCGCCGCTGCCTCCGCCGCCGCCCAAGCCGGGCCTCGCCGATCGCTTCCCCTTCCGCACGGTGGGCTGGATCGGCGTCGGCCTCGGCGCGGCGGGCGTGGCCTTCGGCGGGGTGAGCGGCGCGCTCGCCCTCACCAACGAGCAGAGCTTGCTCAAGCAGTGCGGCGTCGAGCGGCTCTGTCCTCCCTCGGCCTGGTCGCAGTCCGACACCTACGATCTGCTCCGCTCGTTCACCACCATCGGGCTCATCGCCGGAGCCGCGGGTTTCGCCGTGGGCATCCCGATGCTCGTGGCCGCGCCCAAGACGCACGAGGAGCCGCCCCCGCCCGGCCACGCCCGCCGCGCGCCGTCCCCGGCGGTGACCGTCGAGCCCTACGCCGCATGGGGTGGCGCCGGCGTGCGCGGAATCTTCTAGTACGGCGTACGGCAATTCAGGGGGCTATCGCCCCCTGCGCTCCCGGTGGTCGCTACCCCCTCGATTCATGCAGATCGTCTCGCCCAGAACCGGCGACGAATTTGCGCGAGCGGGTCTAGACTGAAGCGCGTGAGCCCCCTGCGCGTCCTCCTCGCCGGCACCCTGCTCCTGCTCGTCCTCGTCCCCGCGAGCTGCCTGCTCGACGGGTTCGGGCGTCAGGACGTGACCGTCCTCGTCGACGCGGGCAAGGACGCGGACGAGCCCGATGTGGTGCTCTGCGCGCACAAGACGCCGCCTTCGGTCCCGGCCGACGCGCAGCCCGGCAACGGCGCGGACTTCGTCGTCGCGATCCGGAGCATCGACATGCGCGAGGGCCAGGGCGCGGAGCCCATCGGCTACGATCTCGACAAGACCTGCTCGTGCCAGGGCGAGCTGGCGAGCTGCCGGGAGCCCGGGAAGAAGCCGATCTGCGACGGCACCGACGGCATCGACAACCAGGCCTCCAAGATCTTCCGCTTGATCCAGGGCGGCGCCGGCGGGCCGGAGAAGTTCGGCTCGGCGTT
>JAXLYT010000159.1:0-1793 GCA_046351295.1 Byssovorax sp. | reverse complement strand
GGCGAGGCGTGTCTCGGCCGCCGCCACTTCGAAGGCCGAGGGCGCGGCATGCTCCCACACCGCGCGCATGCGGCGCGCCCGCTCCGCCTCGATCGCGGCCTCGTCGCGGCTCGCCGCTTGGACGGCGTCGTCTTGATGCTCCCGCAGGGTCACGATCCATCTCCTTCCGGCGTGCCGCAGGCCTCGTCGCCGAAGTAGGGATCCGCGGCGAGCAGCGCGGCGAGCTCTTTCCGCGCGTCGCGGACCCGCGAGCGCACGGTGAGCGCGTTCACGCCCACGATGGCCGCGATCTCGTCGATCTCCATCCCTTGCAGCTCGCGCATGACGAGGGCGGCGCGGCGCTTGGGGGAGAGCCGATCGATCGCCGCCCGGAGGCGCCTCTCCCGCTCGCGCCGGAGGAGCGCCTCGGCGGAGCTCTCGATCTCGATCTGCTCCGGGAGCTCGCCGTCGGCGGTGAGCGTGAAGCGCCGCAGCCACCGCCGGTGCCACCGGCTCTCCTTGAGCATCGTCAGGTAGCAGATGCGATAGACCCACGTGGAGAAGCGCGCGCGCCCCTCGAACGAGGGGAGGGCGCGCAGCACCTGCTCGTTGGCGGTCTGCACCAGATCGTCCAGATCGCGTGAGGGGCCGGCGAGGGCGTGCATCATCCGGTAAACGAGCGGGAAGACGGCCTCGACACCGGCGGCTTCTTCGTGGGCGGTCGCAGCAATGGGCTCATGAACCGTGTGTTCCCGCTCGCCCCCGTCATGAGCGGTCGATGAGATATTTTTCAACGAGCTGCCATTTCTTCAAGGAGCCGCTCGATGATGGGCACGGTCGAATTTTAACGCAAAGGCGCCCAAATGCGCAACGCGCTTGTTTTCTTCGAAAGGTTCACAATCGCGCCTCTGGACCGCTCATCGAGCCCTTCATCGGGAACAACTCCTCCGTGGGTGCCGGCCCGAGACCCGGTGAGGAGATCAGTCCATGACGTTTCGAACACTGGCCCTCGTGGGCATCGGAATTGGCCTGCTCGGTGGTTGTGACGTGACCCCCAACCAGGTGGGCTCGGCTTCGGGGACGAGCACCGGGGGGCGGACGGGCCCGGACGATGGGCAGAGCTCCAGCACCTCCTCGGGAGGCGGTGGTGATCCGGGGCCCGCGTTCGAGCCGGTCGCGCTGCTCGCGGCGGGCGAAGGCCACGCATGCGCGGTGTCCCGGGGCGGTGAGGTGAGCTGCTGGGGGCGCAACGGCGATGGTCAGCTCGGGTACGGGCACACGAAGGCGATCGGGGACGACGAGCCCGCAGGCGCCGAGGGGACGGTGGACGCCGGCGGCCCGGTGACCGCGATCACCGCGGGCGGGCGGCACACCTGCGCGATCGTGACCGACGGAGGGGTCCGCTGCTGGGGATACGGCGGCGACCACGCGCTCGGCCATGGGAGCGGGAACGGTGACAACATCGGCGACGACGAGACGCCCGCCGAGGCAGGCGGCGGGATCATCTTCAGCAGTACGCCGCCGGCCGAGGTCGTCGCAGGCGAGACCCATGGCTGCCGGCGGAGCGAGGGCGGCCTCGTCAAGTGCTGGGGGACATCGACCGAGGGCGCGCTCGGCTATCCCTTCAGCACGAGCAACGGCGGGTGGCTCGGCGAGGTGTCCATCGGCGGCACGGCCGTGGCGATCGCCGCGGGCTATCGACACACCTGTGCGCTGCTCGACGCCGGCGAGGTGCGCTGCTGGGGCGCGGCCGAGGCGCTCGGCCTCGGCGGGAAGGACAACATCGGCGACGACGAGCTCCCGACCGCGGCCGG
>JAXLYT010000158.1:0-1951 GCA_046351295.1 Byssovorax sp. | reverse complement strand
GAGACGGCGCTCCGGCCCCTCCCGCTCGGCCTCGGCAAGCTCGACGAGGCCCTGCCCGAGGGCGGATTGCCCCGCGGCGCGGTGGTGGAGATCAGCGCGCCCTACGGCCTGGCCCGGGCCGGCACCCTGGCCCTCGCCGCATGCGCCTCCGCGCAGAGCGAGGCCCGCGCCCGCCACGGCGAGGAGACGGCCGAGGCCTGGTGCGCCTGGCTCGATCCGACGAGCTCCCTCTTCGCCCCCGCGGTGGCCGCGGCCGGCGTCGACCTCGAGCGCCTCCTCATCGTCCGCCCCGGCGCCGACGATCTCGCCAAGGTCGCCTCCCGCGTGGCCGCGAGCGGGGCCTTCTCGGTGGTGGTGATCGACCTCGCCGGCGTGCCCGGCGCCCGCGTGGGCGAGCGGCTCGATCGCTGGGTGAACCAGGTGCGGCGGCTCGCCCTCGCCGTCGAGGGGAGCGAGACGGTGATCCTCCTCCTGACCGACGCCTACGCCCAGCGCTCGCTGCCCCTGCCCGTGGCCCTGCGGCTCGAGGTCGATCGCGCGGTCGAAGATCGCGTGATGGTGCGCGTCGCGAAGGATCGTCGGGGCCGCGTCTCGCCGGCCGCCTCGGTGCCCCTGCCGCCGGCTGCGCCTCTCCAGAAGAGCGCTTGATCGGCTGAATCCCGGTGCGTCCGGGGGCGCTCCGTGATCATGCTCATGATCATGGAGCCTGGATGCCGCGACCGGCGTTGCAAGACCTCTCGGTGATCCGATGAGGTCGATTTTCAACGCAAAGGCGCAAAGGCGCAAAGGCGCAAAAAAGCAGGACAGGGCGAGACAATCCTGGGTGCCTCGGCTGGTCCTCGCGCTCGTGAGCTGTCTCTTCACGCTCGCGCTCGCCGAGACCGGGATGCGCGTCGTCTCGCCGGGGATCTTCCGCGTGTGGGAGCCGGGGCTCACGGCCACCTTCACGCCGCGGGCCGGGGTCTTGCCCGGGGTGCACGGGGTCTCGCGCTTCGCCATCAACGCGATCGGGGTGCGCGGGGACGAGCCTTTGCCCGGGCCGGCCTACCGGATCTTGACGCTCGGGGGGAGCACCACGGAGTGCCTCTTCCTCGATCAGGGCGAGAGCTGGCCGGCGCTCGTGCAGGAGCAGCTCACCTCGCCGGGCAAGCGCGTCGTCGTCGAGAGCGCAGGCAAGAGCGGGCACTCCACGCGGCATCACCTCGTGCAGCTCACCCACCTGCTCCCGCAGCACCGGGACATCGACGCGGTGGTGATCCTGGCCGGTGTCAACGATGTGCAACTGTGGCTCGAGAAGCCCGCCGCGCCCTTCGAGCCCACGGGCCCCGCCGATTACCGCAAGGCCTTCATGGTCGCCCCCGCCCGCTTCACCCTCGCCCCGGACGCGCCCTTTTACCAGCGGCTCCAGCTCTACCGGCTCTTCCACAGCGAGAGCGGCGTCGACCCGGCGGATCGCCACCTCGTGCAGGACTTCGAGGGTCTCTTCTACACCAACCTCCGGGAGCGAAGGCGCGCTGCGCCGAAGCGCACGGCGCTCCCCGATCTGCCGGGCGCGCTCGCTGCTTACCGCGGGCACCTGGAGGCGCTGGTCGATGTCGCCGCGCAGCACAAAGTCGAGCTCGTGCTGATGACCCAGCCGGTGCTGTGGAGGGCAGACTTGCCTCCCGAGCTCGATGGGCTGCTCTGGTTCGGATGGGGCGATCGGCCGGGCGAATACTACGCGACGAGCGCGCTCGCCGAGGCGATGGAGGCGCACAACCAGGTGATGCGGGACGTCTGCCAGAAGAAGGGGCTCGCATGCGTCGATCTCGCGGCGCGCGTGACCCTGGACAGCGCGGCGCTCTACGACGACTGCCACTTCAACGAGGGCGGCGCCCGGCAGGTGGCCGAGGCCGTGGCCGAGCGCTTCCTCTCGCAGGGCCCGCTCGCCGATCCCGCGCGGGCCGAGGCA
>JAXLYT010000157.1:0-2133 GCA_046351295.1 Byssovorax sp. | reverse complement strand
GCTGGATCACGCTGGTCGCCAGGAAGTGGGGGACGGAGATCCGGGGGCGGCCGGTGAGCTCGATCAAGCGCGAGAGCGGCAGCGGCGGTGGACCGGCGAGGTTGAAGATGCCGCGGACGCCCGGGCGCAGGGCGCCGAAGATCGCCGAGACCACGTCGTCCTGGTGGATCACCTGCACCATCGGATCGAAGCCCATCAACGTGGGGATCGCGGGCAAGCGCAGGTAGTTCGAGGGGGCGTTGCGGACGCTGCCGAGGATGTGCGCGGGGCGGAGGATGACCGTCTCCGTCTCGGGGCGCTTCCAGAAGAACGACTGGGCGAGCATGTCGACCTCGATGAGATCGCGGATCTCGCTGAACGAGGCGCCGCCGAGGAGCGGCGCGTCCTCGAGCAGGAACTGGGGGTTGTCGGGGCGCGGACCGTAGACGCCGGAGCTGGAGAGGACGATGAGCTTCGGGACGTTGTAGTGGGCGACGAACTCGAGCAGGCGCTGGAAGCCGACGACGTTCCAGCTGTGGTGCTCGGCCTGGCTGGCGCGCGGATCGTGCATCACCCCGAGGTGCACCACGGCCGCGAGATCGTGCATGCGGAAGACGTCCTGCGTCTTCTTGCGGCGGATGTCGAAGCGGAAGTGCTGGACGTCCTTGGGGCAACCGGAGAACTCGCGACGATCGATGCCGATGACCGGCAGCTCGCGGTGCAGGCGGCGCATCAGGCGGCGGCCGAGGCGACCGCAAATGCCGGTGATCAGGATGGGGCGCTCGCCGTCGCTGCCCGGCGGCGGGCGCCGGGACATGCGGCGCTCCATGCGCGGCGGAGGCGACGAGCGGAGCGGCGGAGGCGGATCGCTCGGCAGGGAGCGGTGCATTCCGCGACGGTGCCGTTGCCTCCCTGCCACCGTCAAGAGGATCCGGAGGACCCGGAACCGCGGGTAGCGCCGGGGCTTGGCACGAGTTTTCCATCCGCTGAAAAAGCCTGGCCTCTGACCGAGCTCTGGACATGGACTTGATGGAGCTGACCGCGATCGTGCTCGTCCTCGGCGGAGGCGCCGCGGCGCTCGCGCCCAAGGTGCGCGCGCTCCGTACCCGGCGGCACCTCCGCGTCGTCGACGCGACGATCGCCTGTCCCCGCACGGGAAAAACCGTGCGGTGCGAGCTGGAGCTCGACGATCGGACGCAGCGCTACGACGGGATCCTCCGCTGCTCCGCGAAGGAGAAGGATCGCCGGCCGAGCTGCGATCAGACCTGCGTCGACGTGCTCAACATGGGCATCCCCCTCCGGCCGCTCGGGAGCCCCACGCGAGCGCCGGAGGATCGCCCATCCTTCGAAGGCGACGAGAGCTGACGGGACGCAAAAAGTTCGTCGAGGCCGCGCTGTTTGCGCGTCTGGCGGCTCGTCAGCCGGCGCGCCGCTCCAGCCGGACGCCGAGATCGGCGGGCCCTGTCGTGTCGCGCGGCAGATAGCGCGCGCACCAGGCGCCGAGAGCGGCATGAACCTGGGCGTCGGAGGCGCCGCGCAACGCGGGGAGCGATCGCATGATGTCGAGGCCCACGGGGAACCAGCCCCGCACCGTGGCCATGAAATAATCCCGCTGCCGCTCTTCGAGGTTGGTGTCCCCTCGATCGGCGAGCAGGCGCTGCTCGATCGATCGGAGCACGCGCGACGAGGCGGCCGCGAGCTCGGCCACGTCGAGCCGCTCGCCCGGCTCGACGCGGTACGCCCAGCGGGCGAGATCGACCGGCTCGCCCGCGCCCGCCTGCGCGCAGTAGCCCGCGCACAGGTGCGACAGGAGCCCGCGATCGGCGCCCTTCTGTTCGAGCTTGCCCGCGAGACCCTTGCCGAGCTCCGTCCACAAGACGAGCGCGTTCATCGGCTCCCGGGTCTTGTCGGTCGCGCGGAGCGCGTCGTGGATCGCCTCGTACACCGCCATCGCCGAATCGCTCTTATCCATCGCTCTCTTCCTCCGCGCCTGCGCCCGGTCACTCACCGCCCGAGGGCGGCTCACGAAGCGACCCGGGAGGGTCGGCGCCATCTTCTTTGAGCCCCAACTTTTCCAGGCGACGATAGAGCGTCGCCAGCGACAGGCCGAGGACGCGCGCCGCCTCGCGGCGATCGCCCCCTGCCCGCTCCAGC
>JAXLYT010000156.1:0-2180 GCA_046351295.1 Byssovorax sp. | reverse complement strand
GCGGCCGAAGACGCCGACCGCGACCTCGCGCCACGTGGAGGGGATGATCACCGTCTCGACCTTGGGCCGCACCACGCCGTGGAAGATCGGCGGCTCGTGCCACTGGTTGATGATGCCCATCGGGACGAGCACGAGGCCGGCGCGCGCGCCGATGCGATCGCCCCAGAACTTGTAGTCGAGGTAGGCCTGCTCGAGCTCGACGGCGCCGGGGCAGCTACTGCACGAGACGGAGTGCTCGACCTCGAGCTCGGTGTACGCGCGGATCTCCTCGGTGAACGAGTGCGCGACGAAGAGGACGAGGCGCGCGACGTCGGCGGTCCACTCCGTCTCGCCCTCGCGCCCCCTGGCGAGGCCGCGCACCTGGATCTCGCCGTAGCCGCCGACCGAGGTGTTGGTGAGGCTCTCCAGGGCCTTCCGGAAGCGCTGCTCGGTGAGGCCGCGCACGAGGTCGGTGTCCTGGGCCGGCGCCGCGCCCAGGCCGACGAGCGGCGCGCTCTTGGCGGGCGGCGGGGGAGGCGGGGCCTCGTGCTCGGGAGCGAGGTCGATGGCCGGCCCTTCGTCGGCGTGGGCCGGTGCGCCGAGCAGGCCGAGGCCCAGGAGGAGGCCCAGGGCCTGGAGCGACGGCAGGAGGCGACGGTGCATGGCGGACGGAGCCTGGGTCTTATTGAAAACGGGAGTCAATATCAATTTGTCGCCGGCCCCGGCTTACCGAAGGGCTCATCGAAGCGCCGGGCGCGCCTCGACCAGCCCGAGCTCGCTCCATAGCGAATCGACGTACCGATCGCGAGGGCGCTGGAAGGCGATGGAGAGCGAAAATCCCCTGGATTCGAGGGCCCGCCGCGCTTCGGCCGTCAGCGCCTCGCTGCTGATGAGGGCGCCCTCCGGGCCCGCGGCGAGGACGGCCTCGATCAGCGCGGCCTCGTCCGGGGCCCAGCGGATCGTCCGTCCGGGCGCTCCCTCGGTGTAGAGGCGCGCTGCATCGCCGGCGATCACCGGGCGCGCATCGCGGCCCGTCCGCTCTGCGAGGAAGCGCGCGGCCGCCGCGACCGGCGAAGGCTCGCGGTGCGCAGAGACGAGGCGGGTTCCGTCGATCGCCCAGATCGCGGCGAGCAGCGCGGGCAAGGCGATCGCGGCGCGCGCGCGCTGGACGAGCGCGTCCGCGCCCGCGGCGAGGGCGATGATCAAGAGCGGCAGGAGCGGGAGCAAGTGGCGCGGCTTGCTCGCGATGTTCTGGCCGAGCATGACCCACACGAAGTACGCGAGCATGGAGATCGCGAGCTCGGGCTGGCGCTTGCACGCCTCGAAGACAGGGCGAATCGAGGCGATCGCCGCGCCGAGGAGCACGAGGAGGATCGGCGCGAGGGGCCAGCGATACGCGGGCGCGTCGGGCCATGGGCCGGCGAGCAGGTTCGGCCACAGGCCCGAGGCGAGACCGCCGAGGCGCGCGGAGGGAGACGAGACGGTGAGGGCCGAGCCGCCCCAGCGACCGAAGTGACCGAGCCCCTGGGTGAGCGTGGCGGCGACGAGGGGGCGCGCGCCTGCGAGGAGGATGAGCGGGGCGAGCCAGATCGCGATCCCGGCGCCGAGATCGCGGGCGCGCGCGAGCCAGGCGCGCGTGGCGCCTTCGCTGCGCGCGACGATCAGCGTGCAGGCGATCGCGTACGGGAAGCAGGAGAGGCGGACGCCGAGGCTCAGCCCGAGCACGATGATCGCGGCGGTGCGCAGGGAAGGCGCGCGGGGAGGGAGGCGGCGGGCGCGCGCGAGGAGCCAGAGGGCCGCGACGATGAAGGCCGCGCCGGGCGTGTCGCTGCCGAGCTTGTCGGCGGCGAGCCAGAGGAAGGGCGACGCGAGCGCGAGGATCGCCGTGACGATCGCGACGCGGCGGCCGGCGATCTCGAAGGCGAGCAAGGTCGTGAAGACGACGAGCGCGGCGCCGGTGAGCGCGCAGACGAGGCCGAGGGCGAGGCGAGGGGAGGCGCCGAGCAACGCGAAGAGCTTCGCGATGCCGAGGTAGAGCGGGTAGAAGGGCGCGTGCGGGCGAACCTCGGCGACGCTGAAGCGCTCGATCGCGAGGCGGAAGCGGAGGGTGTCGAGATCCTCGTCGTAGGCCGGGAGGAAGGGGAGGCGGAGGGCCAGCGAGAGGGCGCCGAGCGCGCCGAGCTGGAGAACGTCGCGGGCGC
>JAXLYT010000155.1:0-2280 GCA_046351295.1 Byssovorax sp. | reverse complement strand
GGGCCCGCGCGACGATCTCGGTGACCAACCGGGGCGACCTGCCCATCCAGGTCGGCATCCACTAGCCAGTCGAGGACACGAACACCGCGATCGACTTCGATCGCGCGCGCGCCGCCGGCAAGCACCTCGACGTCCCGGCCGGCACCGCGGTGCGCTTCGAGCCCGGCGAGACCCGAACCGTGGACCTCGTCGACGACGCGCGGGGTGCGCCGTGAGCCACATCGACCGGCGCGCGTACGCGGGGATGTACGGGCCCACCACCGGCGATCGCGTGCGCCTCGGCGACACCGGGCTCGTCGTGCGGGTCGAGCGCGACCTCGTCACCTACGGCGACGAGTGCAAGTTCGGCGGCGGCAAGGTCCTCCGGGACCGGCAGGGCCAGGCCGCCGGGGTCGCCGACGCCGACGCGCTCGATCTCGTGATCACCAACGCGCTGATCGTCGACTGGACCGGCATCTACAAGGCCGACGTCGGGATCAAGGGCGGCCGCATCGTCGGGATCGGCAGCGCGGGCAACCCCGCGGTCATGGCGGGTATCACGCCCGGGATGATCGTCGGGGTCGGCACCGAGGCGATCGCCGGCGAGGGCCTCCTCCTCACCGCCGGGGGCATCGACACCCACGTGCACTTCATCTGCCCCGAGCTCGCGAGCGAGGCGATCGCGAGCGGGGTGACGACCCTCCTCGGCGGCGGCACCGGCCCCGCCGCGGGGACCTGCGCCACCACGTGCTCGCCGGGCGCCCGCAACGTCCAGCTCATGCTCCAGGCGACCGACGCCCTGCCGGTCAACGTCGGCATCACCGGCAAGGGGAACACGTCGTCGCCCGAAGGCCTGATCGAGCAGATCCGCGCCGGGGCCGTGGGCCTCAAGCTCCACGAGGACTGGGGCACCACGCCCGCGGTGATCGACTGCGCGCTCGCGTTCGCCGACGGCGAGGACGTGCAGATCACGCTGCACACCGACACGCTCAACGAGTCCGGGTACGTCGACGACTCGATCGCCGCGATCCGCGGCCGCACCATCCACGCGTACCACACGGAGGGAGCGGGAGGCGGCCACGCTCCGGACATCATCCGCATCTGCGGCGAGCCGAGCGTCATCCCGTCGTCCACCAACCCGACGCGCCCTTACGGGGTCAACACGCTCGACGAGCACCTCGACATGCTCCTCGTCTGCCACCACCTCGACCGGCGGATCCCGGAGGACGTCGCCTTCGCCGAGAGCCGCATCCGGGGCGAGACCATCGCGGCCGAGGACGTGCTGCACGACACCGGCGCCATCAGCATCGTGTCGAGCGACAGCCAGGCGATGGGCCGGATCGGCGAGGTGATCTCCCGCACGTTCCAGACCGCGGCCAAGATGCGGGCCGAGCGGGGCCCCCTGCCCGGCGACGTCGGCGACGACAACCAGCGCGTCCGCCGCTACGTCGCCAAGGTCACGATCAACCCAGCGATCGCCCACGGCATGTCCCACGAGATCGGCTCGGTCGAGGTCGGAAAATGGGCCGACCTCGTCCTGTGGAGGCCGGCCTTCTTCGGGGCCCGCCCCGAGATGGTGATCAAGGGCGGCATGATCGCCTGGTCGCAGATGGGCGACGCGAACGCCTCGATCCCGACGCCGCAGCCGTCGTTCATGCGGCCGATGTTCGGCGCCCTGGGCCGCGCGGTGGGCGCGACGAGCCTCGCGTTCGTGTCGGCGCGTGCGCTCGCCGAGGGCGATCTCGGCGCGCTCGGGCTCGGCAAGCGCCTGTCGGCGGTCCGTCGCTGCCGCGGCATCGGCAAGCGCGACATGAAGCTCAACGACCACCTGCCGGCGATGCGTGTCGATCCGGAGACCTACGAGGTCTTCGCCGACGGGGTGAAGCTCGAGGCGAAGCCCGCGCGCGCCCTCCCCCTCGGCCGGCTCTACGCGTTGTTCTGAGCGCTGCGCCATGTCCACCTCGCCCTGGCTCCTCATGCAGCTCGCCGACTCCGCGTTCCCCGCGGGCGGCTTCGTGCACTCCGCGGGCCTCGAGGCCTCCCTCGCGCACGGCCTCGTGGGGGATCGGCCGGGCCAGCTCGACGTCGCGGCGCTCGCGCCGCAGCTCGCGTGGCAGGTGGGCCGCGCTGCGCTGCCGTTCGTGCGGGCCGGCCACCTCGGCGAGCCGCCGCTCCTCGAGGTCGACGCCCGCGCCGACGCGTTCATCCTCTCCCCGGCGGCCAACCGCGCGAGCCGGGCCCAGGGCCGGGCCCTCCTCTCCGCGGCGCGGCGGGTGTGGGACGGCCCGGAGATGGCGGCGG
>JAXLYT010000154.1:0-2448 GCA_046351295.1 Byssovorax sp. | reverse complement strand
GGAGGCCGAGACGGTGCTGGGCTACAGCCTGTTCCTGTCGAACGGCACGCTCGGCTTCCAGATGGCGAACGGCCTCGGCTCCGACGTATGCAGCACCAGCGCCATCTCGTCGTGCACCAACTACATCTCGACGTCCCTCGTCGCCGACGGGCTCTGGCACCATGTGGCCGTCACCGTGACCCGCAGCAGCCCGACCGGAGGCACGTTCTACGTCGACGGCTGCCCCGTCTTCACCTTCAACCCGACCTTCCGCCCAGGCGACCTCACCAACACGAGCATGCTCACCTTCGGGCGCCGTTCATGGCTCCCATCCGGCTTCTTCGCAGGCGCCGTCGACGAGTTCCACCTCTACAATCGCGCTCTCACGCAAGCCGAGGTCATGAGCCTCGGAAGCTCGGTGGGCGCGGGCATGTGCAACGGGCCCTTCTGATCGGGTCGATACACCGGATCGAGCGGTGGTCTAGGATCGCTTCCCGAAGAGCCGGCGAAACGTGTCCTTCACCCACTCCCAGAGCGCAGCCCAGATCAGCCCACCCGCGCTGAGCGGGGCATTGTCGGCCGGGGCGAGCGCCGCGCTCGGCTTCTTCTTCGCCTTCGGAGCTGCGGGAGGCGCTTCCTTGGCCGGAGCAGCTACCTTGGGCGCCTCCGCCTTCGCCTCCTCGGCAACCGCCTCTTCCTTCTTCGGCTCCTCGGCGGCTGCTTCGGTCTTCTCGGCCTCTGCGGGGGGCGCTTCGTCCTTCTTCACCTCCTCGACAGCGGCTTCTTCCTTCTTCGGCTCCTCGACCGCTATCGCTTCTTCCTTCCGGGCCTCCGCCGCGGGCGCCTCTTCGTTCTTCGGCTCCTCGACGGCCTTCTCTTCCGCCTTCCTGGCCTCCTCCACCGGCGCGGCCTGCTCCGCGGCGCTCTCCTCTTGTTCCTCGTCTTCGGTCTCAAGCTCGGCCCGCACCCGCTCCGAGAACTGCTTGAAGAGCTGCCTGGAGATCCCCGTCATCATCCCGCGGCCAAAGCTCATCAGCTTGCCAGCCAGATCGACCTCGGCCGTCACCACGATCTCCGAGCCTTTGCCCTCCACCGCGAGGATCCGGCTCTCCATCGACATCTTCGCCGAGCCCGATCCCCCCTTGTCGTTGCCGGTCCCGACCATCACCACGCGCCGCTCCTCCTCGTGGATCTCGGTCATCGTGGCCTTCCCCTTGAAGTCCATCGTCACCGGGCCGACCTTCACCTTCATCGTCCCGAGGAAGGTCTTGTCGCCCTCGGTGCCATCGAGCTTCGCGCCGGGCAAACAGGGCGCGACGCGGGCTGGATCGAGCAAAAAGGCCCAGACCTTGGCCGGGGGTGCGCTCACCAGGATGCGTTCTTCGATGGTCAGGGTGGGCATCAGGGCTCCTTGTGGAGGGCGACGAGGGCTTCGGGGGTGTCGATGTCGAGGGTGACGCCGCGGTCGTCCATCGGCACGTAGCAGATCTCGGCGGTGTGCCGTTCGAGGATGGAGCGGGCGCCGACGTCGCCTTCGACGAGGCGCATCTCCGGGAAGTAACGGGCGGCGAAGAGCACGGGGTTGCCGCGACGCCGGTCCCACACCGGGACGCAGATCGCGCGGCCGTCGGCGGGATCGAAGGCGCCGAGCAGGGCCTCGATCTGGGCGGGGCGCACGCGGGGCATGTCGCCGAGGCAGATGAGGGCACCGTCGAGGTCTTCGCCGAGCTGGGCGATCCCGGCCTTGAGCGAGGTGCTCATCCCCTCGTCGTGACGGGGGTTGTGCGCGAACACCACGTCGCGGCCGGCGAGGGCTTCGCGCACGCGATCGGCGTCGTGGCCGGTCACGATCACCACGGGGCGGGCGCGCGTCGCGAGGATTACGTCGACGACGCGGGCGATCATGGGCGCGCCGTCGACCTCGACGAGGAGCTTGTTCTCCGGGCCCATGCGGCGCGACCGGCCGGCGGCGAGGACGACGGCGGCCACGGCGGGCTCGGGGATCATGGGGGCGATCTCTCCTTCGCGCGGGTGCATGCGGGCAGGGATGTCGGTGAGCAAGCCGCCGGTGCCGAGGGTCATCAGGTCGGCGCGGCTCGGGAAGATGCCCGCGGCCAGGCGTTCGAGGACCATGTCGAAGCCGCTCCGCCGGAGCGATCGAGCGCAGCCGGGGACGCCGAGGATCGCCGTCTCGCCGGCGCGGGCGAGCAGCAGCAAGTTGCCGGGATCGACGGGCATCCCGAGGTGGACGATCGCGCCCCCGGCCTGCTCGATCGCCGCGGGGATCACGTCGCGCCGGTCGACGATGGCGGACGCGCCGAGCACCAGGATCGGGGCGAGGCCCTCGGCGAGGAGATCGCGGATCGCCGCGGCGACGGCGGTCTCGTCGTGCGCGCACCGCACCTCGCGCGCGAGCGTGCCTCCGAGGCGCGCGGCCCGCACGCGCTGCGCGGAGGCCGCGCGATCGAG
>JAXLYT010000153.1:0-2507 GCA_046351295.1 Byssovorax sp. | reverse complement strand
GGGCGAGACCTTCGAGCGGAGCGAGGCCGTTTGCCCTGGGCGATCTGCGCGATGGGGGCATGCTCAGCGGTAGAGCAGGTGCTTGCTCCGCACGGACCGGAAATCGGCGAGCGCGGCGCGCCATGTCTCCTCGGCCTCGGCGGCGCTCTTCCCCTGCGCGATCGCCGCGAAGGCCGCGCGGTTGCCGAGCAAGGTCATGAGGCCGTCGATCTGCCACTCGGTCGGGTAGAGCCGGCGCAGCGCGGCCGCGATCGAGAGGCCGGCGCGCACGGGGTCGAAGCGGGCGCGATCGGTGAGCGCGAGCGCCACGCCGTGGCAGGGCTGCCCCGCGAACGTGCTGCTCGACGGCGTGAACGAAATCGCCTGGATCGCGAGCCCCGGGAGGTGCTCGGCGGCGAGCGCGGAGGCGAGCGCCGGGCCGTCGATGAAGGGCGCGCCCACCTGCTCGAAGGGCCGCGCGGTGCCGCGGCCGACGCTGAGGTTCGTGGCCTCGAGGAGCGCGATCCCCGGGTAGAGCGTCACCTCGTCCGGCGTGCGCAGGTTGGGAGACGGGGGATGGAACGCGAGGCCGGTGCGCGCCCAGTCGTCGGCGCGCGACCAGCCTTCGAGGGGCACCACGGCGAGCGCGGCGCCGATCGATCGCTCGGCGTTGAAGAGGCGGGCGAGCTCGCCCAGGGTCATCCCGTGGCGCACGGGCAAGGGGTGATAGCCCGTGAACGAGCGGCGATCCGGATCGAGCAGCGGCCCCTCGACGCGCGTGCCGCCGAGCGGGTTCGGGCGATCGAGGACCATCAGCGCGATCTTCTTCGCGGCCGCGGTCTCCAGCAGGTAGCCGAGCGTGGTCTCGTACGTGTAGAAGCGCGCGCCGGCGTCCTGGAGGTCGACGACGAGCGCGTCGAGGCCCGCGAGCGACGCGTCGCTCGGCCGCTTCCGCTCGCCGTAGAGGCTGTAGATCGGCAGGCCGCTCGCCGGATCTCGCCCGTCGTCGAGCGGTCGATCTTGCTCGCTCCGCAGGCCGTGCTCGGGCGCGAAGAGCGCCGCCACCTTCACCCCGGGCGCCGCGAGCAGCCGATCCACGCAGCTCTTGCCGTCTCGATCGACGGCGGCCGCATGCGTGACGAGGCCGATCGTCCGGCCGGCGAGGCGGGCGAACCCCTCGCGCTCGAGCACGTCGAGGCCCGTGAGGACCCGCGCGTTTCGCGGCGCGGCGGAGGCCGGATCGAGGTGGGCCGCGAGGCTCGCCACCTCGCGGCGGAGGCGACGGGCGTCGCCTTTTCCATCGGGGTAGAGGCGGCTCGTCAGCACGATCACCGCGCTCCCGGTGGAGGGATCGATCCAGATGGACGTGCCGGTGAAGCCGGTGTGCCCGAAGCCGCTCCGGAAATCGCCGCGCTGGCCGGACATCGGCGAGTCGATGTCCCAGCCGAGGCCGCGGCTCCCTCCGCCGGGGAGCGGACGCGGGCGCGTCATCTCTCGCACGGTGGCCTCGCCGAGCACGCGCGCCTCGCCGAGCTTGCCGCCGCCGAGGAGCATCCGCGCGAAGCGACCGAGGTCGTCGGCGGTGGAGAAGAGGCCCGCATGCCCGGCCACGCCGCCGAGCCGCGCCGCGCGGGGATCGTGGACCTTGCCCGTGAGGGCCGAGCCCTCGCGCTCCTCGGTGGGCGCCGCCCGGGCCGCGAGGGCGGGGCCGGGACGATAAGCGGTGTCCTTCATCCCGAGAGGGCCGAAGAAATGGTCCTGCACGAATGCGTCGAGCGATTGCCCCGAGACCGCCTCCACCACCTTGCCGAGGAGGATATAGCCGAGGTCGCTGTACTCGAAGCGGCTGCCCGGCTCGGCGACGAGCGCGATCGAGGCGATCCGGTCGATGGCGTGATCGGGTCCCTTGTCGTAATCGATCAACGCATTGTCGGCGGGGAGGCCTGAGGTGTGGAGGAGGAGCTGTTCGAGGGTAATGGCCTCTTGGTCACCTCCCCGGAGCGAAGGCAGGTATTTCGAGACGCGGTCGCCGATATGGAGCTTGTGCTGCTCGGCGAGGAGCATGATTGAAGGGCCGGTGCAGATCGCTTTGGTGAGGGAGGCCAGATCGAAGACGGTGTCCACCGTCATGGGGGTGGCCGAGGGCTCCTTGCGGCGCAGACCATAGGCGCGGCGGTGGACCACCTCGCCCCTCTGAATCACGAGGATCACCGCGCCGGGGACCTCCTCGCGCAAAATGGCGCCCTCCGCGGCCTCGTCGAAGGTGTGAATCGCGACGCCGGGCCGGGCCGGGGCCGCGGCGCCGCGAGGCGAGGAGGGAGGCAGCGCCGGCGCCGGTGGGTCCGCTGGAGGCGTCGAGGGAGGCGCGGTCCGGGCGTCGGAGGCCTCGGGCGCGGGCGCCGACGAGGTCCCCTCCGGGCGAGGGGCGGCCGTGCACGCGCCGAGCGCGAGCAGGAGGCCAGACATCATCGCTCGCCCGGTCATGCTGGACCGGAAACGCCCCGCGCTCGCGGGGTATTCGCGCCGAG
>JAXLYT010000152.1:0-2713 GCA_046351295.1 Byssovorax sp. | reverse complement strand
GCCGCGAGCGCGCTGTCGCGCTCCTTGCGGAAGCGGACGAACTGCTCCTCCGGCGTCGAGGCCCGGAGCTGGACGTTCTTCTCTTTCTCGGCGAGGAGCGTGGTCTCGGCGCGCATCGGCCGCCCGTTCGGCTGGTAGTCGTGGCCGACGAAGACCCGCGTGCTGTCGGGCAGCGCGTAGAGCCGGTCGTGGATCGAGCGGTAGAGATCGGCCGCGCTGCCGCGGGGGAAGTCGCAGCGGCCCGTGCCGTAGTCCTCGATGAAGATCGCGTCGCCCGTGAAGATGGCGTCGCCGATCTTGTACGTGACGCAGGCGGGCGTGTGCCCGGGCGTGGCGATGACCTCGATGAGCAGGCTGCCCGCCTCGACCTTCTCGCCGTCGGCGAGGAGGCGATCGAACTGGCTGCCATCGGTGGGGAAGTCGTCCGGGAGATCGAAGACCCCCTTGAACGTCTGCTGCACCTCGGTGATCCGCGCGCCGATCGCCACCCTCGCGCCGTGGCGGCGCTTGAGGAGCTGCGACGAGGAGAGGTGATCGGCGTGGGCATGCGTCTCGAGCACGTAGCGGAGGCAGAGCTTCTCCTCCTCGATCACCTTGCTCACGGCGTCGGCGGACGCGGTGCTCGTGCTCGATCCGAGCGGGTCGTAGTCGAGCACGGGGTCGATCACCACGGCGTCCTTCGTCCTGGGATCGAAGACGAGGTACGTGAGGGTGTAGGTGATGGCGTCGAAGAAGGGGCGGATTTCCATGGTGATCTCCTGATGAGGGGCTCAGGCCGTCTGGGCGGGGGCGGCGGGCTCGGGCGGCGGGCTCTCGCTGGGCTTTCGCTTGGGCAGGGTGTCGGTGAGGTGCTGCAGGACCATCCCGGCGGCCATCGCCAGGACGAAGACGAAGGCGGGCAGGGCGCCGCTCGCGAGGGAGACCAGGCCGGGGCCGGGGCAGTAGCCGCCGAGGCCCCAGCCGGCCCCGAAGAGCGCGGCGCCGGCGACGAGGCGAGGGTCGATGTCCTTGCGGTTCGGGAGCTGGAAGACGCTCCCGAAGACGGGGCCGACCCGCCTCAGGATGAAGCGGAAGAGGATGATGTTGAGGCCGATGGCGCCGATCATGACGAAGGCGAGGCTCGCGTCCCACGCGCCGGTGATGTCGAGGAAGCCGATGACCTTGGCGGGGCGGGTCATGCCCGAGATGCCGAGCCCGGCCGCGAAGAGCGCGCCCGAGGCGAACGCCGTGACGTTGGGTTTCATCCGATCGCTCCGAGGATGTGCTTGCTGATGAAGACCGAGACCGCGCCGGCGGCCATGAACGAGATCGTGGCCACGATCGAGCGGGCCGACATCCGGCTGATGCCGCAGACGCCGTGGCCGCTGGTGCAGCCGTTGCCGAGGCGGGTGCCGAAGCCGACGAGGAGGCCGGCGACGGCGACCACGCCGAGGGGGCGGAGCGCCTGCGTCGGGAACGCGGCGGGGTAGACGACCGCGAGGATCGAGCCCATCGCGAGCAGGCCGGCGAGGAACGCGATGCGCCAGCCGACCTCGCCCTTCTTGGGGACGAGCAGGCCGCCGAAGATGCCGCTGATGCCTGCGATGCGGCCGTTGAAGAGGAGCAGCGCCGAGGTGCTGAGGCCGATGAGCGCTCCTCCGAGGAGCGCGGGGAGAGGCGTGAAATCGTGCATGGTCTCCGAGGTGGCTGGGGTGGGATCGATCAGCGAGCGGGGCCTTCCTTGGGGCTGCTCGCGGGGCGGAGGCGGAGGAAGAAGACGCCGAGGGCGATCAGGCCGGCGGCGGCGACGGCGAGCGAGAGGTAGACGCCCGCGTGCTCGGCGATCGCGCGGAGGGCGGGCGCGGGGATCTGCTTGCCGAGGAGGAAGACGCCCATCGCGAGGACGAGCCAGGCGAAGCCGCGGCGGAGCGAGGCCGGCGAGAGGTGGCGCGCAAGGCGTGCGCCGCCGAGGCCGCCCGCGATGGCCGCGCCCGTGACGACGGTGGTGAGCGTCCAGTCGAGGTGGACATGGCCGGCGTGCCCCGCGAACCCGGCGAACGACTGGAGCGCGATGACGAGGAGCGAGGTCCCGATCGCCTCGGGCATGGCGAGGCCGCCGAAGAGGGCGAGCGCCGGGACGATGAGGAAGCCGCCGCCCGCGCCGACGAGGCCGGCGACGACGCCGACGCCGAGCCCGATGCCGATGGCCTTGGAGATCGCGGGCTCGCGCCCGACGCCGCTCTCGCGCCGGGGCCGCATCATCGCGACGGCCGCGGTGAGCATCACCGCCCCGAAGCCGACGAGGAGCAAGGTCGGCGGCAGGAAGTGCGCGACCTTGCCGCCCGCGAAGGCGCCCGCCATGCCCGCGGCGCCGAAGACGAGGCCGGCCCGGAAGCGGACCCGCCCGGCGCGCGCGTGGGCGACGACGCCGGTGGCGCTGGTCGTGCCGACCACGAAGAGCGACATGGCGATGGCGGTCTTCGGCTCGACGTCGAGCACGTAGACGAGGATCGGGAGGGTGAGGATGGAACCGCCGCCTCCGAGGAGGCCGAGGCTGAGGCCGATGAAGAGCGAGAGGAGGGCGGCGATGATCAGCATGGTCGACCGCGGCTGTTGCAGCGGTCGTGCCAGCTCTCCCAAGGGGGTTGATGTTGAAACATGTGGAAAACGTTTCGAAAGGGAAGGTGGATGGAGCGCAGATCGACAGGGATCGGGCTCTGGGGCGGTGGTGAAA
>JAXLYT010000151.1:0-2856 GCA_046351295.1 Byssovorax sp. | reverse complement strand
ACCTTCTTCGAGAAGGACCTGCTCGCGCGCAGCGACGGCGACTTCCGCCTCGGCCGCGCCCGCTTCGAGAAGAAGCTCCGCTTCGAGCTGCAGGACCCGGTCGACATCGACGCGGTGGCCCAGGGCGCGCGCGACCTGCTCAAGAAGACGCAGGAGGAGATGGTCGAGACGTCGAAGGAGCTCTGGCCCGCGCTCTTCGGCAAAGACCGCATGCCGCCCTCCGGCACGCCGGCCGAGAAGAAGGCCCTCATCAAGAAGGTCCTCGACAAGGTGGCCGAGGATCACCCGGACAACGCGACGATCGTCGCCGAGGCGAAGCGCCTGCTCGACGACGCCACCAAGTTCACCCGCGATCACGACCTCGTGCGCGTCCCCACCGAGCCCTGCTCGGTCATCGAGATGCCCGAGTACCGGCGCGGCGTGGCGGTGGCCTACTGCGACAGCTCCGGCCCGCTCGAGAGCAAGCAGGAGACGTTCTACGCGATCTCCCCGACGCCGAAGGACTGGGACGCGAAGCGCGCGAGCTCGTTCTACCGCGAGTACAACCGCGCCATGCTGGTCGAGCTGACGATCCACGAGGCCATGCCCGGGCACTACCTCCAGCTCATGCACAACAACACCTTCCACTCGAAGATCCGCGCCGTCTTCGGGAGCGGCGCCTTCGTCGAGGGGTGGGCGGTGTACACCGAGTGGCTGATGGCCAAGTACGGCTTCGGCGGCCCCAAGGTGCGCCTCCAGCGCCAAAAGATGGTGCTCCGCCTCGCGGCCAACGCGGTGCTCGATCACGACATCCACGCCGGGACGATGGATGAGAAGGGCGCCCTCGATCTGATGATGAACGAGGCCTTCCAGGAGGAGGGCGAGGCCGTGGGCAAGTGGAAGCGCGCCCGCCTGTCGAGCGCGCAGCTCACCACGTACTACTACGGCTTCTCGGAGATGATGAAGCTCCGTCACGCCTTCGAGGGCACGCCCGGCTTCAAGGAGCGGACCTACCACGATCGCCTGCTCAGCTACGGCTCTCCCTCCCTCCGCGCGCTGCGCGAGCTGATGGGCCAGAAGTAGCGCCCATGTACGTCCCGGCCGCGGTGCAGGCGCTCGACGAGCGCCTCCTCGTGTCCCTGCGGAGCACACCGTCCTCCATCGTCACCGCCTTCTTCGTCCTCACCGTGATCGGCGGCGGCTGGGGCCTCCTCGCCTTCCTCCCCTTCCTCGCGCGCCGCGACACCCGACGAGCCACCCTCGTCCTGCTCGGCGCGATCACCCTCACTTCGGCCCTCGTCTCGCTCCTCAAGGAGCTCACGGGCCGCGTCCGCCCGAGCGACGCCCTCGCCTGGTGCACCCCGCTCGCCGGCTCCTCGCCCGGCGGCCCCTCCTTCCCGAGCGGCCACGCCGCAGGCATCTTCACCTTCGCGACCTTCATCGCCCTTCGCGCGCCCCGCTACGGCCTGCCCGCGCTGATCCTCGCCGTGCTGATCGCCGCCTCCCGCTGCGTGCTCGGCGTCCACTACCCGAGCGACGTGCTCGCGGGCGCCCTCCTCGGGACCACGGTGGGAGCGGGGTTTGCGCGGTGGACTACCCCCCGAACCCTCACCGATCAGCACAACCAACAGTACCGCGACCGGAAGGGAGCGGATCGAGCAGGCATTACGTGAAAGAAAGCAACCACATCAAGCGCCGAGGGCGCCTTTGCGTTGTGTCGCCGTGCTGTTCTTGGTGACCTCAGTGCCCACAGAACCGTCTCGCGGCAGATCCGCTCCCTGCCGGTCGCGGTACTGTTCCTGGCGGCCTCTGCGCTCACGAAAACCCCTGGTTGCTGACGGCGGTTGGGGGCAGCGGGTTCAGGTTTGACCTGGTTTGATCACCGCATCGACCCTGGGGCCTTGATACCGCTCCATCTGATCGAGGAGGCTCTCGGTGTCATTTGCCACGAGGAGCGTCGCGCGGTGCTCGCGCTTCAGCAGGCCTTCCTGCGCGGCGTGGTCGAGGAAGGCGAGCAGGTGGTCGTAATAGCCATCCACGTTGAAGAGGCCGATGGGCTTGTTGTGCAGGCCGAGCTGCGCCCACGTGAGGATCTCGAAGAGCTCGTCCATCGTCCCGAAGCCGCCGGGGAGGGCGATGAAGCCCTCGGACGAGTCGGCCATGGTGGCTTTGCGCTCGTGCATCGACGAGACCACCACGAGCTCGGTCAAGCGGTGGTGGGCGATCTCGCGGTCCACCAGCATCCGGGGGATAACCCCTTTCGCGGTGCCGCCGGCGGCGAGCGCGGCGTCGGCCACCGCGCCCATCAGGCCCACGCTCGCGCCGCCGTACACGAGCATGATCCCGCGCGTGCCGAGCGCGTTGCCGAGGCGTATCGCCGCTTCGAGGTAGCTCGGCCTCACCCCGGGGTTGCCCCCGCAGAACACGCATGCGCTCTTCATGGCTTGTGACTCGATCTTCGGCGTCGCGGATCAGAGGTTCATCGCGCAGCGGAAGCCGATGCCGTGGGAGCTGGCCGTCGCGAGCTGGTGGTAGCGGAAGGCGGGGTTGAGCCAGAGCTGCACGCCGCCGTTGAAGCCGCCGCCGCGGATCGCCTTCTTCTCGCCTGCGGGGGCGCCCTTGGGGTTGACGACCTCTTCGTCGTGGTAGGTCTCGAACCAGTCGGCCGTCCACTCCCACACGTTGCCGATGAAGTCCTCGGCGCCGAACTTCGTCTTCCCCTTGGGGAAGCTGCCGACGGGCGCGGTGCCCGCGAAGCCGTCGTCGGTGTCGTACATGCGCGGGCTCTGCTTGAGCCCGTGGGCGAGCTCCCACTTGTTGCACTCGAGCCCGCACGCGTTCATGTGCGTGTTGTCGCCCGGCTCGTCGCCCCACGGG
>JAXLYT010000150.1:0-2864 GCA_046351295.1 Byssovorax sp. | reverse complement strand
ACGGCGATCGAGCCCGAGGCGCACGCCGCCTCGTGGCGCGACGCGGGGACGCCCCACAGCGCGTCGATCGCCGTGGCCGGCATGGCGCCGAGGTGGGCCTGGCCGGTGAAGAGCTCGCCGAAGGCGTTGCCGACGTGGACGACCCCGATCTGCGCGGCGTCGATCGCCGCGTCTTCGAGGGCGCCCACGGTGGTCTCGCGGGCGAGGTCGTCGAGGCCCTTGCCGTCGCGGGCGAGGTGGCGGGCGAAATCGGTCTGGTGGCTGCCGAGGACGAAGATCGGGCGCGTCACGCGCGTGAGGGTAGCACGGAGAGGGCCGCCGGCGGGAAGCGGCGGCGCGCGCGCGAACGCATCACCACATCGTCAACATCGTTGACAAACGTGGCCCATCGGACCTACTGTTGCCCGGTGCCCAGCACGCCGCACGAGGTCCTGATCGTCGCCCTGCGCGAGCAGCCGAGACTCCTCGGCGCGCTCGTCCACAAGCTCTCCGGCGCGCACCTGCCTCCGGGGCTCGCGCCGGTCGACGCCGCCGTCCGCTTCGTCAAGACGGCGGGCATGGTTGAAGGAGGCCACGGTGAACCCCAACAAGATCCCCGAGACGCCCGCTGCCCGAGACTTCCGCTTGTTCATGGAGAAGCAGGGGCACAAGCGCGGGCTCGCCGAGGGGGAGGCGCGGGGGGAGGCGCGGGGAAAGCAGGGCGCGCTCCTGATGCTGCTGCGCGCTCGCGGTCTCTCGCCCACGAAGGAAGACGAGGCGCGCATCCGGGCTTGTACCAGCGCGGCGAAGCTCGATCGGTGGATCGAGCGGGCGGCGACGGCCAGCTCGGTGACGGAGGCGCTCGGGGCGAGGGCCGCGGCGGCGCCTGCCAGGAAGCGGGGCGTGAGCCGGGCGGCCGGGGTGGCGCGGTAAAGGCGTTGGTTCGTCTCGAGGCGGCGATAACGTTGCGGGGCTCGGGTGTTTGAAGGCGATCACGATGTTCGCAAGTCGGAATCGGGGTCGCTGCAGGACAGCCCTGCCCGTGTCGGTAGCCGTCAAAAACTGCATGGTCTCGGCCAACGACGCGGCGGGCGCGCTGACCACGCCCGCCATCGGGCGCCTCTTGCCGGCCCGTCTCTCCGCCCGTAGAATGTGGCCATCAATATGGCCACAACTGCCATCGGCGTCCGGGAGCTCAAGCTCCACGCCCCGGCGCTGGTGAAGCGGGCCTCGTCCGGCGAGCGGATCGTGATCACGCGCTACGGAAAGCCGCACGCGCAGCTCGGGCCGCTCGCCGGGGCACCGGGCGAGCCCTCCGGAGAGCATCCGCGCCTCGCCGCCTGGCGCAGGGAGCGCAGCGCCTTCGAGCAGCTCGCGCAGCGCCTCGAAGCTCGCTATCGCGGTCGCTACGTCGCGGTGTACGAGGGCCGCGTGGTCGGTACCGATAGAGATCCCGAAGCCTTGTACGAGCGCATGTGGAAGAAGCTCGGCGGTCGCACCTTCTTCATCGGCCGCGCCGGCGCGCCCGCCCCCATCGTGGACATGCCGGGCTTCGAGGTCGAGTGAAGCGCGCGCTGAGCCGGGCCTTTCATCCGCCGGCGCCCATGGTGCCGGTGCGGGTCCGCGCGCCCGCAGGGCCCGACACCGTCGATGTCGAAGGCAAGCTCGACACCGGCGCCGATCTCAGCGCGGTGCACGATCAGACGATCGCCGAGCTGGATCTACCGCCGGTGAGGACGGTCCGCGCCGCCGGCTTCCTCGGGACCCTCGAAGAGGTGCTCATCTATCGCGCCGACCTCGAGGTCGATGGCCACGTCTTTCCGCGCGTCGAGGTGCTCGCCACCCGCCGGCCGTACGTGATCCTGGGCCGCAACGTCTTGCAGCAC
The DNA here is from genome assembly GCA_046351295.1 of Byssovorax sp. GTDB lineage: Bacteria > Myxococcota_A > Polyangia > Polyangiales > Polyangiaceae > JAXLYT01. Next base: position 999 of record JAXLYT010000150.1, on the reverse strand, counting down.
CTGGTGCTGCGGGTGGACGGCCCCCAAGAGAAGCTGGAGATCCGCGTTCCCCGCAGGTGATCGCCCCGGTCGCTCGACGAAGTGCTCGTCGAGGTGATCGCGGCTCGGTGCGGGAGGTGCTCGGTGCGAGGGCTGCGGCGGCGCCCGCCCGGAAGCGGGGAGCGAGCCGGGCGGCCGGGGTGGCGGTTCGTCTCAAGCGGCGATGACGTTGCGGCGGCTCGGGGGCCCGAAGGCGAGCACGATGCTTTGACCGGGGGCGATCTGGAACGTACGCTCGACGCACGGAGCAACCGATGAGCGCACAGCAAGTCACTTTGAGCCTACCAGACGGCCTCTACGAGCAGCTCAAGGTCGCGGCAGAACGATCGCGCCGGTCGCTCGATGAGGTGCTCGTCGAGGTGATCGCAGCGCTCGCCCCGATGCTCGGCGCGGGGCCCCTCAGCACACGGTCGTCGCTCGGCGAGCTCGCCTACCTCAACGACGCGGCGCTCTGGCATGCCGCCCGCTCCACCATGCCGGCACCGCAGCGCGAGCGCCTCGGGGAGCTGCACGACAAGCAACAGCGCGAGGGGCTCGACGCCGACGAAACAGCCGAGGAACAAGCCCTGCTCAAGCTGTACGACGAGACGGTGCTGGTGCGCGCGCAGGCGGCCGTGCTGCTGAAGCAGCGCGGTTACGACATGAGCAACCCGGAGCAGGTCGCTCCGCTCGGATGAGCCGCACTTTCGTTCCAGAAACGCTCCGCAAGAGGGTGGCGGAGGCGTCGCGATTCCGCTGCGGGTACTGCCTCACGGCGGAGCGCGTCGTCGGTCCGCTTCTGGAGATCGATCACATCGTCCCCGAGGCGCGCGGCGGGAGCTCGGAGGAGGAGAACCTGACCCTCGCATGCCCTCGATGCAACGGGCGCAAGCGGGACCAAGTGGCCGGGATCGATCCGGAGACGGGGAGGTCTGTCGTAAGACCTCGCCCTGCCCCGTCCAGACGAGGGTGAAAATCTGG
>JAXLYT010000149.1:0-4661 GCA_046351295.1 Byssovorax sp. | reverse complement strand
CTCCGCCCGTCCCGGAGGTCGTGCCCGAGGACCCGCTCGGGGTGGTGCCGGTGTCCCCGCAGCCGTGGAGGGTGGCCAAGGAGAGCGACGTCAGGGCGAAAAGAAGGGTGCGACGCATCCGAGGAGGATACGCCGAACGCCGGGCGCGCCGCCGTGGTTCGGCGGTCCCCGCCACTTTTCCAGGAATAGGGAGCGCCTGGCGGTTGTCTCGACGCCGTGAGGCTTGCTATGAGCCCCCCGGTCCCCGTGATCCTCCCTTCTCCGAGAACTTTTGCTCATGCATGACGTTCGCGCCCTCAACGAGCTGGTGGCCAAGGAAAGCGCCTTCATCGACTCGCTCACCAACGAGATGAGCAAGGTGATCGTCGGGCAGACGTACATGATCGAGCGCATCCTGATCGGCCTGCTCACCGGCGGTCACGTGCTGCTCGAAGGCGTCCCCGGCCTCGCCAAGACGCTCACCGTCCGCACCCTGTGCGACGCGATCCACGCGAAATTCTCCCGCATCCAGTTCACCCCCGACCTGCTCCCCGCCGACCTGATCGGCACCGTCATCTACAACCACCAGAAGGGCGAGTTCACCTCCAAGCTCGGCCCGATCTTCGCGAACCTGGTGCTCGCCGACGAGATCAACCGCGCCCCGGCCAAGGTGCAGAGCGCGCTGCTCGAAGCCATGCAGGAGCGGCAGGTGACGATCGGCGATCAGTCCTACAAGCTGCCCGAGCCCTTCGTCGTCATGGCGACGCAGAACCCCATCGAGCAAGAGGGCACCTACCGGTTGCCGGAGGCGCAGGTCGATCGCTTCATGCTCATGGTCAAGGTCGGCTACCCGAGCCGCGCCGAGGAGCGGACGATCATCGACCGCACGACGGGCGTGCTCGACGCGCATGCGGCCAAGGTGGTCGACCCGGAGACGTTGCTCTCCGCGCGCAAGGTCGTGCGCGACGTGTACATGGACGACCGGGTGAAGGACTACATCGTCGACGTGGTCTTCGCGACCCGCGATCCGAGCCAGAAGGGGATGAAGGAGCTCCAGAGCCTGATCGAGTACGGCGCGAGCCCGCGCGCCTCGATCGCCCTCGCCCTCGCGGCCCGCGCGCATGCCTTCCTGCGCCACCGCGGCTACGTGACGCCCGAGGACGTGAAGGCGATCGGCCCCGACGTGCTCCGCCACCGCGTGGTGCTCACCTACGAGGCCGAGGCCGAAGAGGTGACGGCCGAGCAGATCGTCCGCCGCGTGTTCGAGGTCGTCGAGGTGCCGTGAAAGGCGAGCCGAAAGGCCAGGATCGCGCCCCGAAGGCCCGCGGGAAGGGCGAAGGTGCGCCTTCCCCGAAGCCCGCCAAGAAGGCGAAGAAGGGCACGACCGAGCGGGAAAAGAAGGGCTCGGCGCCGCTCCCGCCCGAGCTCTTGAAGCAGCTCCGCGGCATCGAGATCCGCACCAACCGGATGGCCAACGAGCAGCTCGCCGGCACCTACTCGTCGGTGTTCAAGGGCCAGGGCCTCTCGTTCCGCGAGGTGCGCAGCTACCAGCCCGGCGACGACATCCGCTGGATCGACTGGAACGTGTCGGCCCGCATGAGCGAGCCCTACGTCAAGGTCTTCGTCGAGGAGCGGGAGATGACGGTGATGCTCGTCGTCGACCTCTCCCAGAGCGAGCAGTGGGGCACGCGCCGCGCGCCGAAGAGCCAGCTCGCCGCCGAGGTGAGCGCGCTCTGCGCCTTCAGCGCGATCAAGAACAACGACCGCGTGGGCTTGATCATCGCGACCGACGTCGTCGAGAAGCTCGTGCCGCCGAAGAAGGGCGACAAGCACGTGGTGCGCGTGATCCGCGAGATCCTGGGCTTTTCGCCGAAGTACACGGGCACGAACCTCAAGCTCGCCCTGGAGACCCTCTCCAAGGTCGCGAAGCGCAAGAGCGTGTGCTTCGTCATCAGCGATTTCTTCGCCGGCGGCTTCGAGCGCGCCCTCGCCCTCGCCTCGGTCAAGCACGACGTGATCCCGGTGATGCTCGTCGACCCGGGCGACGAGGAGATGCCCGACGTGGGGCTCGCGAGCTTCGAGGACCTGGAGACGGGCGAAGAGGTGGTGGTCGACACGAGCGACGCCCGGGTGCGCGAGCACTACAAGAAGACGATGAAGAGCATCCGCCGCGACCGGGAGAAGCTCTTCCACAAGCTCAGCCTCGACTCGGTGGTCGTGCGGACCGACGAGAGCTTCGTGACGCCGCTGCGCAACCTCTTCGCCCGCAGGGCCCGGAGGATCCACCGATGAGGCGCGCGATCCAGGCCTTTTCGCTCGCGGCGGCGCTCGTCCTGCCGGCGTTCTTGATCGGTCCGGCGCAGCTCGCGCGCGCCGCCGACCCGCTCGACGCGGGCGCGCCGCCGCCGGGAGACGCGGGCGCCGAGAAGACCTGGGCCTCGTGCGTGGAGCGCGTGCCACCGGGCGCGACGCGGCCGCTGCTCAGCGAGGTGTTTCCGGCGCGCGGGATGAGCGGCTACGCGGTGACGCTCGAGGTCACCGTCACCCATGGCAAGGGCGAGACGGTGCTGCCCGAGGGCTTCAAGGTGCAAGGCGAGAGCGACGCGGCGCGAGCCTTGAAAGAAGCCGGTTTCGTCTTCCCCGACCCCGACGGCGGCGTGGGCCCGACGATCACCGCGCAGCCCTCGGACAGCGGCGCCGTCACCAAGCTGACCATCCCCTTCGTGGCCTTGCCCAAGGAGCCGGGCCGCAACGCTCTCCTGCTCCCGCCGGTGCCGATCGCGGTCTCCCGCGCCAACGGGGAGATCGTCACCCTCTGCACCCGCATCCACCCCATCTTGATCGAAGATCCGATCGCCAACGAGCTCGATCCCAAGGTCAAGCCGAACCCGCCGCCCCGCCCGCAGCGCGAAGACTGGGAGCTGCTCCGCCGCCTCACGACCGGCATCGCGATCGGCACGGCGGTGGGCGCGATCCTCGCGTTCCTGCTCTTCCGCTGGCTGCGCAGGCCGCGCTACGAGGCGCCGCCTCCGCCGCGCCCGCCGTGGGAGGTGGCGCTCGAAGAGCTCGATGCGCTCCGCCGATCGTCGCTGCTCACCGAGAAGCGGACGGCCGAGTACTTCGACCGGGTGAGCGACTCCGTGCGCAAGTACCTCGGCGCGCGCTACGGCTTCGACGGCCTGGAATCCACGACCGACGAGATCCGCCACATGCTCGAACGCGTGGTGCCCGCGGTGCCGCGGCTCGGCAAGATCATGAGCTTTCTCGCCGACTGCGACCTCGTGAAGTTCGCCCGCGTGGTGCCCGACGAGGACGACTGCGTGGACGCCCGCAAGCGCGGCGAGAAGATCGTCCGCTCCACCATGCCGCGCATGGCCACCGAGAAGAAGAACAAGGCCGGCAAGGGCGATCGCGTTGATCGTGATGAACGCGAGGATCGCGACGACGACGGCGAGCAGGGTCCGCCCGGCGGATCGAGCGGATCGAGCGAGCCGGCCGGATCGGCCGGATCGACCGACGCGGGTGACGCGCCCGGCACCGAGGAGGCTTCGTCGTGAGGCGCTCGGTGCGGGTCTTGATCTTGATCGGGAGCACGCTGTGCGCGCTCGCGGTGGGCCTCGCGTACCCCTGGATCATGCGGGGCACGGCGTGGCTCGACGCGAGCTTCCAGCACAAGTGGCTGCTCTTGCCGCTCCTCGCCGTCCCGTTCGTCTTCTACTGGGGCACCTTCGGGCAAGACGCGCGCAAGCCGCGCCTCCGGATCGGCACCGTGTCACCGCTCCGCGAGGGGCCGATCGGCCTCCGCGCGTACCTGCGCGACATCCCCGGCGTGCTCCGGTCGGTGGCGCTCCTGCTCCTCATCACGGCCATGAGCCGCCCCGTCTCGGTGCTGCGCGATCAGAGCAGCGACGAGAAGGGCATCGACATCATGCTGGTGCTCGATCTGTCCGGCTCGATGCGCGCCGTGCTCGACAGCGATCCGCGCGACCTGCCCACCGTGCCCGACCTGCCCAAGGGCAAGCGCCTGACCCGCCTCGACACCGCGAAGGTGGTGATCCGCGACTTCATCGGCCGCCGGAAGACCGACCGGATCGGCATCGTCGTCTTCGGCAAGGCGGCCTACGTGCTCTCCCCGCCGACGCTCGACTACTACCTGCTAAACCAGATGGTCGCGAAGATGACCCTCGGCGTCATCGACGGTAACCAGACGGCCATCGGCGACGCGGTCGGCACCGCCGTCGCCCGCCTGCGCAAGAGCGACGCGCGATCCAAGGTGATCTTGCTCCTCACCGACGGCGACTCCAACGCCGGCGCGATCGCCCCCGACTACGCGACCCACCTCGCCACCACCGTGGGCGCGAAGATCTACACGATCCAGATCGGCTCGGGCGACGAGGTCGACGTCGAAGACGGCGTCGACCTCTTCGGCAACCCCGTCTACGGGCGGCACCGCTTCCCCGTGAACCCCGAGCTGCTCAAGAAGATGGCGCGCGACACCGGCGGCCAGGCCTTCATCGCGACGGACGGCAAGGCCCTCGCCCAGAGCATGCACGCGGTGCTCGATCAGCTCGAAAAGACGCGCTTCGAGGCCTCGATCGCCTCGTTCGAGGACCTCTTCCAGCTCCTGCTCATCCCCGGCGTCTTCCTGGTCGCCCTCGACGCGCTGCTCCGCGCCTGGATCC
>JAXLYT010000148.1:0-4746 GCA_046351295.1 Byssovorax sp. | reverse complement strand
ACACCGGCGACTACGTGCTCAAGAAGGGCGCCACCTTGCCCGACGGGCTCTTCAAGGACGCATGCGGCGAGAGCGTGCGGCTCCACGACCTCAAGGGCAAGTACCTGTTCGTCGAGATGTCAGCCAGGAACTGCGGCCCGTGCCAGCAGATGGCCAAGGGCGAAGAGCAGTTCATCGCCGACATGAAGGCGAAGAACATCGACGTCGAGGTGGTGACCCTGCTCTGCCCCGCGCTCGAGGACACGCTCGGCGAGACGACGACCAAGATGCTCGCCGGCTGGATCAAGTCGTACAAGCTCACCTCGCCGGTGCTCGCCGATCGCGGCTGGGGCCTCGCGATGTTCGAGCCCGCGATCGGCACGGACAACGTGGGCTACCCCTCGTGGGCCCTCGTCGATCCGGATCTGAAGGTGCTCGACTTCGCCTCGGGCTACGGCGGCTTCGCGGAGATCGAGGCCGCGATCGAGGCCGACGCGGCCAACCCCTGACCCGAGCTCAGCGCCGCGCGGCGGAGCTCTTGCGGAAGGGCTTCGCCGGCGGGCCGAGGGTCCATGCGATCCCGACCTTGCCGGCGAAGCGATCGTCCGCGGCGCCGCCGGCCACATGGGCGGCGCCCACCTCGGGGTGCAGGGCCATGATGTCGCGCGACCAGGAGACATCGGCGTAGGGCGCGAGGCCGAAGGGCAGGCTCACGCCGAGGCGCAGGCCCGCGTCGAAGCCGAAGCTCTGCGCCGCGGGGAACCACGCCTCGCTGCGCAGATCGCCCTGGGTCGTCCAGAGCGAGGCGCCGGCGCGGGGCGCGAGCGCGAGGTGGAGCGGCAGGGCGAGCTCGGCGCCGAGGCCGAAGCGGGGGCCGAAGAAGCGCGTGGAGGGAAAGTCCGGATCGATCGCGCCGGACGACTCGATCACGAAGGAGCGGCCGGCGAGCCCCGCGTCGACGAAGGCCGCGCCGAAGCGGAGCGGCGCGCGCAGTCGCAGGCCCGCGGAGAAGGCGCCCGCATGCGTGGGGAGCGAGGTCCCGGTGCCGCTGCGCTTCGAGTCGATCCCCATCATCGACTCCACGCGCCCGGCGAGGCCGAGGTAGGTGAGCGGCCCGCGGGTGAAGATCGCGGCGGGGTAGACGGCGATCTCGCCGCCCGCGATCGGCGCGGCGCCGAGGGTGTAGGGGCGGAGCTGGCCGAAGAGGTCGTCCTTCCACGCGAGCGAGCGCGAGGTGACGCCCGCGTCGAGGGCGAGCTGGATCGCCGGCTGGGGGAGGCGATCCTCCTGCGCGCCGGCCGCGTCCTCGGCGCGCGCATGCCGCGATCCGCCGAGGAGGGCGAGCGCGACGAGGCCGGTCATGGCGTGCTTCCGGATCATCCGCCGCTTCCTCCTGCGCCGCCTGCGCCGCCCGTGCCCGGTGCGCCTCCGGATCCGCCGCTGCCGCCGGTCGTGTCGGGCGGGGGGCCGCTGTCCTCGCTCGGCAACGTGGCGCCCGGGATGCGCTCCGTGATCCATTGTTCCACACAGGTCACCTCCGTGTCCGAGAGCTTCGGATCACCGAGCGGCATGCGGGCTCCGCAGGTGGTGGTGCCGTCGATCTTCTGCACGAGCAGGCTCTGCGCGGGCCCGTCGGGTGAGACGAGGAAGGTGTCGCACGCGCCCGAGCGCCTCCCGTACATCCGCTCGAAGACGCCGGCCGAGGCGAGATCGAGGCCGGCCGCCGCGGCCTCGCCGGGGCTGTGGCAGCCTTGCCGCGAGCACTTGTCACGCAGCATCGGCTCGACGGTGATCGTGGATGGGCAACCGGTCTGGAAGCGCTCCGGGTGCTCGAGGCCGGGGGGGCAGCCGGTGAGGATCGCCGCGCCGAGGAACAGGAGCGGGGCGGCCGAGACGAGGAGCGCGCGGCGGGAGGCGAGCATTGGAGCGCGAGGCTACCATGGTCGCGCCGGCGCCGCGCTCACCTGCGCGCGTCACCCGGACGCCGCCGGGGACGCGGCCGTGTCCGCCTCGCCGAGGACCTGCGCCATGAAATGGACGATGGCCCATCGCTCTCGCCAGCCGGGCTCGCCTTCGAGCTCCACGTGCACGATCGCGGGGCTCACCAGCGCCTCGCGGAGCGAGGAGGACGGGACGCTCGCCGCGAGCCACGCGCTCTCGCTGGCCGGGATCACCGTGTCGCCCGCCCCGTGGAGGAGGAAGACGGGGGCGCGGACGCCGCCGAGGTGATCGTGCGGGCTCACCCGCGTCATCTCGGGGCCGAGCTCGGCGATGGCGCGCTCGAGCTCCGGGCGGACCACGTCGAGGTGCGCGAGGAAGAGCTGCTCGACCTTCTCGCGCGACGCCGGCGAGAGCCGCGCGGCCGAGGCGCGCGCCGCGTCGCGATCCTCGTGGAGCCAGCTCCGGAGCGCGTCCCGCGCGGCCTCGACGTCCGCGGCGGGGAAGAAGCGCTCGACATGCGCGTAGACGAGCACCATCGCCCCGTACTCGTGGGCGCGGATGTCCTGGGCGCGGCCCTCCGGATCGGCGATGCCGTCGCCCGCGAAGAAGCGCGACACGCGGCCGAGGTCGTCGTGCGCGCCGACCGCGACCACGAACGCGGTGTCGCCGGCGAACCGCTCGTCCGCCGCGGCGAGGAGCGCGAGCCCGCCGCCGAAGCTGAACCCCATCACCCCGACGCGCTCGGCCCCGGCGAGCCCTTTCAGCGCGCGGATGGAGGCGCCGACGGTGTCGATCGAGCGAGGATCGACGTGGTAGTCGGCGAGCTCCTCGATCTCCGGCGTGAGGACGAGGATGCCGCTCGCGGCGACCGCGCGCGCGAAGCGCACGAGCCGCGGCTCGTCGATGCCCTTGTAGTGCACCCCGTGGACGAGGACGACGGCGGGCGGGTGGCTCACGCCCGCCGGCCGGTAGAGGCGCGCCCGCACCGGCCCGGGCAGCGCAGGGATGGAGAGCGTCTCTTCGACGGGCGCCTCCGGGGAGCGCGGGGCCTCGCTCGCCGAAAATCGCTGGAGCAGCTCGGTGGCACGGACATGCTGTCTGACCGGCCGCCACAACAGGACGACAATCGCCGACAACACCATGACAATCGCGAAGATCGCGCGACGCGGACGACAGGATATCGACGTTCTTCCCCTTGAAATCATGGGCTTTTGCATGTCGATCAGAACGCAGCACAGGGCCTCTGCATTCGCGACATAGGTCCTGGGCACGAGCCCGTCTTCGACACGCGTCGAATCGACGACCCTTCCTCCGGACCGTCACGGGATCGGCGTGAACGTCCTGTCTCGTCCCCGCCCTGCTCGTTTCGGGTGCGGCCGGGACGCTCGCGCGCTCGTCCCGGCTACTGCCCGCCTGCGCCGCCGGCCCCGCCTGCGCCGCCCGCACCGCCCATGCCGCCCCCGCTGCTCGAGACGGTGGTGGCCGCCGTGTAGCCGGCCGCCGACGTCGGGTTGCCGTGCCCCGACGCCATGCTGCTCGAGACGTTCGTGCCGCCCCCCATGCCGCCGAGCCCACCCTCGCCGCCCATGCCGCCCATGCCTCCGGTGGTGGTGCCCGTGGTGCCGCTCCCGACGGTGGAGCCGCAGGCCGCGGAGAAGAGGCCCATGGCGAGGATCGCCGCGGCCGGCCCGGACCAGCCCTCGCGCGTGCGGAAGCAGACGCCGCAGTGGGGACACGCGCACTCGGCGGTCTTGACGTAGCAGGCACACGCCGGGCACACGACGAAGGAAGGACGAACGGCCATGCGGCGATGTTCGGCGCATACGCGCGGCGTGTCAACCACGAGGCGCGTGACATCCCCACGCAACACGGCCATCCTCGGCGCATGAAACGCGCGCTCCCCCGCCCGGTGGTCCTCCTCACGGCCCTCTTGCTCTCTGCGGCGCTCGGCACGTCCCTCGTCTTCGCGGGCAACAACCCCCGCGATCAGGCCCGCGAGGCCGCGGCGTCGGCCGCCTATGCCGCGTACGAGGCCCAGTATGCGAACGGCACCGTCACGCTGGACACGGTGTACCTGTGGTCCGTCCGATGGATGGACTCCGAGAAGAAGACCAAGGCCGCCCTTCCGGCCGCCCAGGCGCACCTCGCGCGGATGCGCGCGCTCCAGGCCTCGGTGAAGAGCAGGGCCAACGTGGGCCTCGCCTCGGGCGCGGACGGGAAGGCCTCGGTTTACTACACCGCCGAGGCCGAGGCCTGGGTGGTGGACGCGGGCGGTACGCCCTGATGTACGTATCTGCGAACCGTGACGACGAGCTCCCGAGAATAATATGAAGATCAACGTGTCCATCGATGTCCCCACCCTCGAAGAGGGCTTGAAGTTCTTCGGCGACGCCTTCGGGTTCGTCGAGGTGGCTCGCCCGCATCCAGGCTATGCGGTCCTCTCCGCCGGTGACGTGACGATTGGCCTCCTGGCCAAGCCGGCGGGCTCGTCCCCTGCAAAAGGGAGCGACGACGTGCGCAGGTACGAGCGCCACTGGACCCCGGTGCACGTCGATTTCACCGTCGACGATTTCGACGCGACGCTCGCCCGGGCCATCGAGGCCGGCGCCAGGTCCGAGCAGGTGCACCGCATGGCCGGCTATCCCCCGATCGCGTTTTGCAGTGACCCGTTCGGACACGGGTTCTGCATCATCGGCCAGCGGGCTTAAAGAAGGGTATCCCGCATCGAGAACGTGCAACGAAGGTAGCCGTTCACGGCCTGGGACGCGGTGCGCCGATTCCCCAGCCAACAAATTGGTGGTCCCATGGACTCCCGCGTTGGGGAAC
>JAXLYT010000147.1:0-4779 GCA_046351295.1 Byssovorax sp. | reverse complement strand
GACGACGAGCGCGAGGCGTGCGTCGAGGAGACGAGCCAGGGGTGAGCGGCCGAGGGGCGGCCCGGCGTGCGCCGCGCGTTTGTTCAGCGCTTCACGCAGGCACTCGCCGCGAGCGCCCTCGCGCCGGCGCGAAGACGCGGGGAGCGCATCAGTAGCAGAAGTTGTGGCCCTCGGGCGGCTCACAGCCGTTGTCGATGGACGATGGGACAGCGCCTTGCGCGCAGATCGGGCCTCCGAACGCGCGGAGCTGCTGCTGGCAGGCCGCCGCTTGCTCTGCGGTGATGATCAGCCGCTCGTACGTGCAAGGGATGTCGCACTGCGCCGCCGTCTCGCAGTAATACTGGTCGGTCTCGGGAGCGTAGCCTGCCTTGGCGTCCAGATATCCCATGAAACCCGGCGCTCGCACATAGACGGCGAGGGGATCGTAGGCGCATTGAGCTGGAAAAAGACCTCCATTGTCCAGCTCTGCGCTGGTGAGGCGGTCGACCAGGTTTCCGCACGGGCAAAACGGCGGGGGCGTCGCGCAGGCCGGCCCGCTGAAGCCGCTGCGGCAGCCGACGCAGAGGCACAGATCCGTCCAGTGGTGGGCCCCGAGGGCAGGATCGGAGGAGCATGTCGCTTTATCGTGCGCCTGACACCCTGCTCCGCCGCTGCCGAACATCGAGCAGTAAACGGAGCAGTCCTGTGCGAACGACGCAGGATCGGGATCGCCCCCGCCGGGGCAGGCGAGCCCAGCGCGCTCCGGTCCGACGCTCTGCCGCGGGGGCGGGCACGCGTGGGGCGGAGGCGGAGGGGGAATCGGGCTGGTCGACGAGCAGCCGCAGTACTCCGTGTACGACAGCTCCGTGACCGGAGGGCTCCCCCAGGCGGGCTGGCTCTCGCAGACGGGGAGATCGTATTTGACCCCGCAGCCGAGGCCGCCGCAGAAGGCGTTGCAGAAGGGAGCGCCCGAGACGGGGCAAGCGCCGGGTTCGTGAGACATCTGGAACGCGACGTTGACGGCGCATCCAGGGTCGACGAGCGCGGCGTCGGAGAGGAAGCCCCAGACCTGATCGCCGAATCCGCCGGTGACGAGGGCCGCGCCGCCGGCGAGGCTCACCGCGGCGTGCGAGGGCCCGAACGAGAAGAGGGCAGCCCTGGAGTGCAGGAGAGAGCCCGCCGGGGACCAGGTGTTCGACTGCGGATCGTACTGCTCGGCCGGCTGGCTGCGCTGCCAGGCGTCGGTGATGACGAGCACATGGCCATTCCCGAGCAGGGTCGCCGTGTGGTCCGCGCTCGGGGCGTGCATCGCGCCGGCCGCCGACCAGGTGTCGCTCTGCGGATCGTAGAGCTCGGCGTCGGAGAGCGCGATGATCTCGTCCGGCCAGAACGGCGCTGCGTCGATGCCGCCCACCACCAGCACCTTGCCATTCGCGAGCTTCGTCACCGTACCCCCGACGCGCGGCTTGAGCATCGGCGCCGCCGGTGACCAGGTGTTGGTGCTCGGGCTGTAGATCTCGATGGTCTGTGGCAGGCCGTCCCCCGCCGGCATCCAGGCGCCCGGAGGAGACCCGCCGACGACGAGCGCTCGCCCGTCGTTCAGGAGCACCGCATCGCAGGAGCGCTTCATGCCGGTGGTGAAGCCGGCGGACGACCAGGTGTTGGTGGCGGGGTCGTAGAGCTCGGCCAGCGCCGCGTTCGGGTGAAACGACGGAGTGATACCGCCGAGCACGAGCACCTTGCCGCTCGGCAATCGCACCGAGCAGTGCCCGTAGCGCATCACCCCCATGTGCCCGGCCGGAGACCATGTGTTGCTGGCTGGATTGTAGACCTCGGCGCTGTCGAGATCGCTGTCGCTGCCCGTCACGAGGACCCGGCCATCGGCCAGGAGCGTGGCGCGGTGCTGGGCACGCCACGTCAGCATCGGCGCCGCCGGCGACCAGGAGCCGGTCGAAGGGTCGTAGATCTCGGTGCTCGGGCCGTTCGAGGCGTACCCGCCTGCCACGAGCACCCTGCCGTCGAGGAGCCTCGTCGCCGTGTGATAACCGCGCGCCGCCAGCATCGACCAGGCGGACTTCCACACCGGGTCGACGAGCACCTCGCGACCGCCGCTGTCCACCCAGAGCTCGACGCGCGATCCGTCGACGCGGAGGCGCGCGCTCACGGGCTCGCCGCCCGCCGCGAAGGCCTCGGGCGCGGTGATCCTCACCTGGGGGAGGCCGGTCTCGTCGAGCAGCTCGACGGCGTCGCCTGCGAGCTTCGGCGCGGCGCCGCCGATCGTCCAGATCGCCGCGGGGACGCGGTCGTCGAGCGCGCCCGGCGCGAAGTGCAACCACTCCTCGCAATCGCCGCCGGACGCGCTCCAGTACGCGCTCCCGCGCGCTCGCGGATAGTGGATCGCATGATCGATCGAGGTGGCCCGCCCGCGGACCCCCTCTTCTCGAACGGTCGCCGAGAATCCCGTCTTCGTCTCGATACGGATCTCGTCTTCTCCCCGCTCGGGCAGGCGCATCGCGAGCGCGCTCGTCGCCGCGGAGGAGCCGTCTTCCGCCGCGGCGACATCGCCGATCCAGTAACCCTCGCCGCTCCGCACGGGCGAGAGCCCCCGTCCGATCACCCGATCGGCCTGCGCCCCGAAGTGAGCGCGGAGGTCGGGGGCGCCGGCAGGCTCGGCCGCCGGAGAGCAGCCGGCGGGCAGGACGGCGAACGCGAGGAGCACGAGGAGCGCAGGGAGGGCCGGGCTCCGCGGTCTTCGCGTTCGGGATCGTGCCGCGTCTTCGTTGGGGGGCCAGAACGACGCTCGGAGGAGGCGTGTCGGCTCGGCCGATGTGGGGGTCATGGCGATCTCCTTGGTTGCATTACAGAGGGCTCGATCATGCGTGGCGCGACAGGCGCTTCGAGGTGCGCGACCGCTGCTCAAGGCGCGCTGAAGGCCGGGAGCTCTGCTTGCTCGTAGAGCTGCGCGGTCCCTCCGGACGTGAGCAGAGAGATGTCGGGCGCCGTCCCGTCCGCGCTCGTCCCGACGTTCTTCAGCGCGACCCTCAAGTGGCTATAATGGCCGGAGCCAAGGTTGGGCTGGGACACCAGCGTTGGCACGCAGCCGGCGACACCCGGCGAGGCGCAGTTGCCATGAAGACCGGCCGACGTGGGGAAGGCGCGATGGAGGGCGCCCGATCCGTCCGTCTCGAGCAGCGCGACATCGCACCACTCCAGCGTGTCGTCGGCATGCTTGACCCCGAACAGGCACCGCGCTCCATTCTGCGTCAGCTCGTGCTCGCCGCTCGAATCGGTCAAGGTGAGCAGGTAATGAGCGGTGGGCGCGAGGCCGGACGCGGAGAGGTGCATGCTCTCCTCGGCGCCGGCGTGGGCGTCGTACGAGAGGGCCCCGCCGGCGGCGCCGGTCCCGTACGAGCCCGCCGCGCCGGTGTTCTCCGGCAGGCCGCAGGGGACGATCGGGCTGAAGCTCGCGTCCTTGCAGACGAGGGAGACGGAGCGCGGCCCCGGATCGGGGAGGGCGTAGCACAGGGAGAGGGCGGGGCGGTGAGGAGGATAGGAGTACTCGCTGCTCTTGAAGAAGGTGGCAGCGCCGGTGTCTTGCTCGAAGAGGACGCCGAAGTTCTGGAGGGGATGACGGATCCACGTCCGGGTGAAGCTCGCGGCGTCGAGGTCATGCGCCGGCGAGCCACCCTCGAACGACGCGAGCACAGGCGCGCTGAACGCTCCCGCGAAGCTGTTCCAGGTCACCGTGGACTCGCTCCACGGGGCGGTGATCCGGTGGGTGCGCACGACGCCCTTCCCCGCCGTCTTGATCTCGGCGAGCGCGAGCGTGGCAGAGCGCAGGTCGGCGCCGGAGGGGACGCCGGAGAGGTCGAAGCGGAGGAGGGAACGCTTGACCTCGTCCGGTGTGCCGCCGGTCACGAAGGTGGTGGAGGAGCCATAATTCCTGGCGGGCGCGGCGGCGCTGATCATGGCGTCACCGACGTTGCCCGCTCCTCCGCGCACGAGCGTCACGCAGACGAGGTCGCACGCGTCGCCGTTGCCATCGCCGTCGGCGTCGAGCTGTAACGGGTTCTCGACGAGCGGGCAGTTGTCGCTCGTGTCGATAATGCCATCCTGGTCGATGTCGACAGGTGGGGTGTAGAGCTCGGCGGTCGAGAGGAGCCCGCCCGCGGCGAGGGCCTTGCCCGGGCCTGGCAGGTACGTGAGCGTGAGCCCTCCGCGCGCGGAGCCCATGGGGGCCGTGTCCGACCAGGCGTCGGTCCAGGGGTTGTAGAGCTCGGCCTCGCTCCGGAGGTGCAGGTTGTCGGAGGTGCCGTCGGAGAATATCTCCCACCCATCACCGCCGGCGACGAGGACATGACCGGTGGGCAACAGGGTGGCCGCATGCCCGATGCGGACGATCCGGGGCATGCTCGCGGTGGCCCAGCGATTGGCGGCCGGATCGTACACCTCGGCGCCGTTGATTCCCACCATGGTCGTCCCTCCCATGACGAGCACCCGATCATCCAGCATCCGTGTGGCGGTGTGGCCATAGGTGCCCCAGGGCATCGGGCCGGTCGGGGTCCAGGTGTTCGTCGCGGGGTCGTAGACCTCGGAGACCGCCGGTGTGGCGAGCCCGTCATGGCCGCCCGCGATCAGCACCTTGCCCGTCGAGAGCAGGGTCGCCGTATGCAATTGTCGGGGGGTCAGCATGGGCGCCGCGAGCGACCAGTTGCCGGAGCCGGGATCATAGATCTCCGCGCTGCCGAGGGCCGATCCGTCGCCGCCGGGGACGATGCCCCCGGTGAGCAGCACCCTGCC
>JAXLYT010000146.1:0-5550 GCA_046351295.1 Byssovorax sp. | reverse complement strand
GATCAAGGATGGGCTCGCCCAGGGCCTCCCCTACGCCGGGAGCGACACCTACGCCGTCGAGGACGACGCCACCGGCCGCCTCGATTTGCACGACTTCATCTTCACCCAGGTCCACCGGGTCCGGACCACGATAACCCTCTCTCCCGCGGTCGGCGCGAGCGTCGTCCAGCGGCAGGTGGGCTTCGTGACGGAGTGCTTCGGCGAGGTGACCCGGGTGACGAGCGAGAACGACGAGAAAGCCAAAGATTTCACGACGGCGTCCGAGGTGCGGCGCCTGGGCCAGTGAGGCCGGAGAGGAAGGACAAGCCATGCTCGGTTGGGACATGTGGAAGAAGGGATTCGACGCCTGGGAGAACGCGACGGCCGGCTACGTGGAGAAGGTGCTGAAGAACCCTCTCTTGCTCGGGCCCTCGGGCGCGATGCTCTCCATGGTGATGAAGGCCAAGGCCGCCGCCGACAAGGCCGCCGCCCAGTACTGGGGCACCCTCGGCCTGCCGACGAAGCGCGATCAGGAGCGCACGCTGCACCTCTTGAACCAGCTCCAGAGCCGGATCATGGACCTGGAAGAGAAGCTCGACCAAAAGAGCTGAATCCATATCTCGAAGAACGGAAGCCGCCATGGATATCACCCCCTACACCGAGCTGAAAATTGCGCCCCGGGCCGTGTTCGACAGCCTCGCCGAGCGGCGGTCGCGGGTCCGCTTCATGCTGCCCGAAAAAGGAGGCGACTGGCGCGCCGTGACCTGGGGCGCCTTCGCCGCGCAGATCCGGAAGATCGCGCTCTTCCTCGGCACGGCCGGGCTCACCTCCGGTGACCGGGCGGCGATCTTCGCGCCGAACCGCGTGGAGTGGATCAGCGCGGCGCTCGCCATCCAGGCGGCGGGCGGGGTGATGGTGCCGATCTACGCGGCGAACACCGTGGATCAGGCGGCCTACGTGGCGAAGCACTGCGACGCGAGGGTGGTGTTCGTCGACACGCCGGCGCTGCTCGGGCGCGTCTTCGAGGCCTGGGGAGAGTACGAGTCGGCGACGCGGATCGTCCTCTTCGACGACGCGCTCGACGCCGCGGCCGTGCTCGCCAAGCTCCGGGCGGAGAAGAAGAGCGTGCCCACCTTCGCCGAGGTGGAGCCCCGCCTCATCACCTGGTCGCGCGCGCTCACCATCGGTCATGCCCGCGATCAAGAAGAGCCGGGCCTCTTCGAGCGGACGATGCACGGCGTCAGCCTCGATCAGGTGGGGATGATGCTCTACACGAGCGGCACCTCCGGCAACCCCAAGGGCGTGCCGCTCACCCACCGCAACGTGGCCGTCAACGGCCTCGACTGGCTGAAGAGCAATGCGCCTCTCGTCGACGAGGGAGCGGTCGACCTGCTCTGGTTGCCGATGAGCCATATCTTCGGCTTCGGCGAGGCCTGCCTCGGCAACACCCTGGGCTTCACCACCTACTTCTGCGATCCGGTGAACGCGCTCGACAAGCTCCCCGAGGTGCGCCCGAGCGTGTTCATGAGCGTGCCCTCGCTCTGGGAGAAGCTCTCGATCAAGGCCTCCGCCGAGGAAGGCGAGGCCGCGCAGAAGCAGAAGCTCGCCGAGCTGACGGGCGGCAGACTCCGCTTCTGCCTCTCCGGCGGCGCGGGCCTGAAGCGCGAAGTCAAAGAGTTCTTCCACCGGTGCGGCATCCTGATCATCGAGGGGTATGGCCTCACCGAGACCTCACCCACGCTGACCTTGAACCGCCCCGACGCCTTCCGCTTCGACACGGTGGGCAAGCCCTTCCCCTCCGTCGAGGTGCGGCTGGCCGAGGACGGCGAGATCATGGCCCGCGGACCGAGCGTGTTCTCGGGCTACCACAAGGACCCGGCCGCCACGAAGGAGGCCTTCACCGACGACGGCTGGTTCAAGACGGGTGATGTCGGTCGCTTCACCGACGATGGCTTCTTGCAGATCATCGATCGCAAGAAGGACATCCTCGTCACCGCCGGCGGCAAGAACGTGCCCCCCGCCAACATCGAGATGAAGTTCAACGACGACCCGTACATCTCCCATGTGGTCGTCTACGGCGACGGCAAGCGCTTCTTGACGGCCGGCGTCTGGCTCAACGAGGAGGCGGTGAACGCGTATCTCGTCGAGGGCAAGATCGGCCCCGAGGAACGCGACGAGGTGATCCGCGCGCTCGTCCAGAAGCGGGTGGACAAGGTGAACGGCGAGCTGCCGAGCTACGAAACCATCAAGCGCTTCGCCATCTTCCACGAGCCGCTCACCGTCGCCGGAGGCCTGTTGACCTCCACGCTCAAGGTGCGGCGGAAGAAGGTCTACCAGCACTACCACGAGGCGTTCGAGGCGCTCTATTCATGAAGGGCCTCCCCACCCTGCTCACCCTGCCGGCGCGCCCCAAGCCGCCTGTCGGGACCACGCCGGCCGACGTGGTGCACAGCGAGAACAAGTGGCGCCTGCTCCGCTATCGCCCGGCGCCGTCGGGCGTCCGCTACAAGACGCCCGTGCTCCTCGTGCCGTCGCTCATCAACCGGCACTACGTGCTCGATCTGTTGCCCGACAAGAGCTTCGCCGCGGCCATGGTGGCAGCGGGGCACGAGGTCTACATCATCGACTGGGGCACGCCGAGCGCGGAAGATCGCTACTTGACCTTCGACGAGATCTGCGACGGTTACCTCGGGCGGGCGACTCGCTTCGCGGCGCGGCGCTCGGAGCGCGGCAAGGTCCACATGCTCGGCTACTGCCTCGGCGGGACGCTGGCCGCGATCTACGCGGCGGCCCACCCCGAGGAGATGGCCTCGCTCACCGCCCTGGCCGCGCCGATCCGCTTCGAGGACGACGGTCTCCTCTCCCGCTGGACGCGGACACCCACCTTCGACGTCGCGCAGATGGTCTCCGCGCTCGGCAACGTGCCCTGGCAGCTCATGCAGTCGGCCTTCCACCTGCTCCGGCCGACGCTCAACGCCTCGAAGCTCGTCAATTTCCTCGACAAGGCGTGGACCGACGAGTCGCTCAACGGCTTTCTGGCCCTGGAGACCTGGGGCAACGACAACGTGTCCTTCCCCGGCGAGTGCTATAAGCGCTACGTCGAGGAGCTCTATCGCAAGGACGCCCTGGTGGCCGGGAGCTTCTCGCTCGGCGGGCGCCCGATCCACCTCTCGCAGATCACCTGTCCGACGCTGGCGGTGACCTTCGAGCACGACAACATCGTCCCCTGGCCGAGCGCCGCCGAGCTGCTCGATCAGGTGGGCGCGAGCGACAAGCAGCGTATCCACCTCCCCGGCGGCCATGTCGGCGCGGTGGTCTCCCAGAAGGCCTCGAAGACCCTCTGGCCGCAGATCTCCGCCTTCTGGGCCGCGCGCGACGCCGAGCCCAAGGCCGGATGAGCGCGGGGCCGGGCTCCACTGCTCCCGATCGCGCCCCCCGCGGCGCCAGGCTCCTCCGCCGCTCCCGCCTCGGGGCCATCCTCTACGCGCTGCTCTCCTTCGCCGGCGCCCCTGCCCTGTTCATCGTCGGCTTCGAGACCGGCTGGGGCATCCTCTCGGCCTTTGCCACGTACCTCGGCGGGCTGCTCCTGTTGAACCGCGCCCTCACCAACCCGGGCGCCTTCAAGCTCGATCCGCGCGCGCTCCACGTCGAGGGGGACACCCTCCTCGCCGGCGACGAGCGCCTCCTCCGGCGAAGCGAGGTGGCGCAAGCCTTCGTGTCGAGCCGCAAAGAAGGTGGGGCGCTCGTGCGGCTCAAGACGAAGCGAGGGAGGCACAAGCACCTCCCGCTCACCCTGGCGGTCCCCGGGGAGGACGACGGAAGAGCGCTGCTCCACCTGCTCTCACTCGACGCCTCCCGGAGCGTGGCGAGCTATCAGGTGGGCTCACGGTGGCTGATGAGCCGGCGCCGGCGCGCCCTGGTGCTCGGCCTCTTCGCCGCGATCACCGTCCTCTGCTTCGGCGCGCTCTCCCTGGATGGAGCGGTCGCGGCCTTCCCTCCTTATCTCGCCGGCCCCGGGCTCATCCTCGGCACGCTGCTCTCGATGCTCGGCCTGTCGATTTCGCTCGTCTGGCCGAGCCGCATCCTCGTGGGCCCCGACGGCGTCGTGATCCTCTGGCTCGGCACCGCGCGGAGGATCGCCTACGGCGATCTCGTCTCCGTGGAGCCCACCCCCGGCGCGCTGCGGCTCGGCCTCGCGTCGGGCGAAATGCTCGAGCTGTCGTATCCCGGCAAGGGGCCGAGCGAAGCGGAGATCGAGGCCCAGGTGCAGCGCGGGCTCATCACCGGCGCGGCCGAGCTCCACCGCGCCGGCCGGCGCATCGAGGAGGCGTGGCGCGCGCACCGGGAGGCCGAGGCGCAGCCGCCCGAGCTCCTGCTGGAGCGAGGCGGCCGGGAGAAGCAGGAGTGGCTCCGGCAGATCAAGGCCATCGCGCGCGGGACCCGGCCCTCCGAGGCGGGTTATCGCGCACAGGTGGTGGAGCCCGACAAGCTCTGGGCGCTCGTGGAGAACGCGTCGATGCGCCCGACGGCCCGGGTGGGCGCCGCCGTGGCCCTCTCGGCCACGATGGACGACGCTGGGAAACAGAGGCTGCGAATCGCCGCCGAGGCGAGCGCCCTGCCCGGCGTGCAGAAGGCCTTGCTCGCGCTCAGCCGCGACGAGGCAGCGGAGGAAGAGGCCCTGAGCGCGCTGCTCGATGAAGCCGCCGAGGACGAGGCGCGGCTCCGATGATCGACTCGGCATGACGTAAGCCCGCGAAGGCGGGCTTCCTTCGTGTAGCCCGGGGTTTTAACCCCGGGCTACTTCGCCGGGTGCTGGCCCACCGTATCGAAGTACTTGAACTGCTTGCCCTTGATCTGGACGATCACCACGGGTTTGTCGGCGTTGCGGTTCTGGTCGATGGTGATTTGCCCCGTCGCGCCCGGGAAATCCTTGGTGTCCTGGATGGCCTGGCGGATCGACTCCGGGGTCCCGTCGGTCGAGCGGCCGATGGCGTTGGCGAGGAGCTTGGCGGCGTCGTAGCCCGTGGCGGCGAGGGCCGAGGGCTCGTGGTGGTAACGGTCGGTGTAGGCCTTCACGAAGGCCTGCGACGCCGGCCAGGGGATGTCGGGCGCGTTGTGGTTGGTGAAATAGGCGCCCTCCATCTCCTCGCCGGCGTCGCGGAGCAGCTCCGCGGCGTTCCATCCGTCGCCGCCCATGAACACGGCGCCGGTGAGGCCGGCGGCCTTGGCCTGGCGGGCGATGGGGATCATCGCCGTGTAGTAGATGGGCGCGTAGATGGCTTCCGGCTGGGCGCCCTTGAGCTCGTTGATGTAGGTCGTGTAGTTGGTCTCGCTCTTGAGGTAGCTCTTCTCCATCACCACCTCGGCGCCGAGGCGCTTCACCTCGTCGCGGAACTCCTTGGCGAGCCCGGAGGAGTAGAGATCGTCCACCGCGTAGAGCAGGCCGATCTTCTTCTTGCCGAGCTTCTGCACCAAAAAGCGCGCGCCCATCTGCCCTTGCACGTCGTCGGTGAAGCAGACCCGGAAGATGAAGGGGCCTATCTGCGTGATGTCCGGGTGGGTGGAAGAGGG
>JAXLYT010000145.1:0-6357 GCA_046351295.1 Byssovorax sp. | reverse complement strand
TCGCAGACCTCGGGGCCCATCCAGTGGCAGCCGAGGTTGGGCAGCCCGCCGCCGAGCCCGCCCGCGCCGGCCTCGCCGCCCGCTCCGCCCATCCCACCCTTGCCGCCTGCGCCGCCCGCTCCACCGGCGCCGCCCGTCCCGCCCTGGCCGCCCATTCCTCCCAGGCCGCCTGCGCCGCCCACGCCGCCCATTCCACCCATGCCGCCCATGCCTCCGGTGCCGGTGGTGGCCGTGGTCGTGGTGGTCGTCGTCGCGGTGGTCGTCGTGGTCGTGGTGGTCGTCGCGGTGGTCGACCCCCCGCTGCCGGTCGTCCCGTTTCCATCACCTCCGCAGGCGGCGATCGCGATCGCCAGGGCCGCCGCGGGGAGCAAAGCCATGCGCATTCGAAGATCCTAGCGCACCCCCGCGAAAGGACCGCGGATTTTCTCGGCGAAATTCGCTAGGATGCGCCGCCATGATCAAGCCCGAAGACATCTCCGAGCTCACCGCGAAGCACACGTACGGCACCTGGCGCGCGCAGCGCGGCTGGAAGCCGATGAACGTCACCAAGGCGGAGGGCGTTTACTTCTGGGACGCGTCGGGGAAGCGCTACCTCGACTTCTCCTCGCAGCTCGTCTGCTCGAACCTCGGGCACCAGAACCAGGCGATCATCGACTCCATCTGCGCCCAGGCGAAGAAGCTCGCGTTCATCAGCCCGGGCCACACCTGCGACGTGCGCGCCGAGCTCGCGGTCAAGCTCCTCGAGGTGATGCCGAAGGGGCTCGACAAGTTCTTCTTCGCCACCTCCGGCACCGAGGCCAACGAGGCCGCGTTCAAGATCGCCCGCCTCTACACCGGCAAGCACAAGATCATCGCCCGCTACACCTCGTACCACGGCTCCACGGCCGGGGCCGTCGCCGCCACGGGCGACCTCCGCCGCTGGTTCATCGAGCCGACGGGCAAGATCCCGGGCGTCGTCTTCGGCCCGGAGACCAACTGCTATCGCTGCCCGCTCGGGCAGAGCTACCCGAGCTGCAACACCGCGTGCGCCGACTACCTCGCGTACATGATCGACCACGACGAGAACGTGGCCGCGATCATCGTCGAGCCGATCGTCGGCACCAACGGCGTGCTCGTCCCGCCGCCCGAGTACATGCCCCGCCTCGCCGAGCACGCGAAGAAGCGCGGCGTGCTCCTCATCGCCGACGAGGTGATGACGGGCTGGGGCCGCACGGGCAAGTGGTTCTGCGTCGATCACTGGGGCGTCACGCCGGACATCCTCTGCACCGCCAAGGGCGTCACCAACGCGATGATGCCGCTCGGCGTGGTCGCCACGAGCCGCGCCATCGCCGACTTCTTCGAGGACAACTTCTTCGCCCACGGGCACACCTACGAGGCGCACCCGATGACGCTCGCCCCCGCGATCGCGGCCATCGACGAGTACCGCCGCCTCGACATCATGAACCACGTGAACAAGATGGGCGAGCTGATGGGCCAGAAGCTCCGCGCCCTCCAGGACAAGCACCCGTGCATCGGCGACGTGCGCGGCCTCGGCCTGTTCTGGGCCGTCGAGCTCGTCAAGAACCGCGCGACGAAGGAGCCCTTCAACACCTCGCAGGACAAGGCCAAGCGCCTGCCGCTCGTGATCGACGCGGTGGCCGGCGAGATGACGAAGCGCGGCGTCACCGTGCTCTCGTGGGTCAGCCACCTGGTGATCGCGCCGCCGCTCATCATCACCGAGGAGCAGATCGACGAGGGCATCGCCGCCCTCGACGCGGCGCTCGCCATCGCCGACGCCAAGGTCGAGGGCTGAGCGGGCCGCCGCCGTGGCCTCCGGCGTGCGGGCTGCGCACTGGCTCGATCACGTCGCCGCCTGGGCCGCCGGGCGCAAGCGCCTCTTCAAAGAAGGCTGGGGCGACGAGGCCCTGCTCGGGCGGCTCGGGCCGGCCACGCGGTTCGAGGAGGCGCCCGCGCGCGTCGCCGTGACCTGGTCGAAGGTGCGCGCCGAGGGGCGCATGGACGCGGAGGACGGGCGCTTCACCTCGCCCGTCGCCGAGCTCCCGCCCGCGTCCCGCGAAGTGGTGGTGCGCCGCCTCCTCCCGCGGGGCGCGGCGAGCTCGGCGCGGCGCCCGCCGATCTACGTCGTGCTCGGCGCCTCGGGCGAGGAGGGCTTCGGCATGCGGACGCGGCTCTACCGCCCGCTCGTCGAGGCCGGGCAGCTCGGCGTGGTGCTCGTGGAGAACGCGCTCTACGGCGCGCGCCGCCCGGCCGGGCAGAAGAGCGCGTGGATCCGCACGGTCGGCGAGCAGCTCCTCATGAACCTCGCGATGGTCGAGGAGGCGCGCGCGCTCCTCGATGCGCTGGAGGCCGAGGGCTACGATCGGCGCGGGATCACCGGCTTCTCCATGGGCGGCGCCATGGCCGCGCTCGTGGCCGCGGTCACGCCGCGCCCCATCGCCGCGGCGATCTTCGCGGCGGGGCGCTCGGGCGTGCCCGTGTTCAACGACGGGCTGCTCGCGACGGGCATCGACTTCGACGCGCTCGGCCGCGGCCACGGCGGCGTCGCGGGCGCCAGGGCGAGGATCGCCGAGATCTTCGGCGCCGCCGATCTCGTCGTCCACCCTCGCCCTCGCCGGCCCGACGCGGCGGTGATCGTTGCAGCTCAAAGGGATGGCTACGTCTTCGCCGAGCACGCCGAGGCGCTCCACGCGCACTGGGCGGGGAGCGAGCTGCGCTGGGCCGACACCGGCCACGCGGGGCTGCTCCTCTTCCACGCGGGGCTCTTGCGGCAGGCCGCGCTCGACGCGATGAGCCGGCTCGGCGGTCCCTGAGGGGGTGACGATAAAAGCGTCGAGAGGGCCGCGAAGCGAGGGAGGTCGACCGAGGAATCCTCAGCGATTTTGAGGGAGGCCGACCGACGATTCGCGGACCGAACAGCTTTGATCGTCGCCTCTTGAGCGCCGCCGATCAGCCCGCGCCCGCCTGCGCCGTCTCGCGGAGGTACTCGTCGAGCTTCTCCTCGGCTCGATCACCGAAGAAGATCCGGCAGGCCTCCTTGAGCCCCGGGGCCTCGGCGATCGCCTCCCTGCGGATCACCAGCGCGATCTTCGATCGGCGGCGCAAAAAGTCCGACAGCTTCGTCACCATCTCCCGCCGGGCGCAGAGCTCGATCTCGCAGCGCAGGTACTCGGCGCCCTCGATCAGCACCTCGGCCATGGCCGGGTCGGCCCGGATGCTCTCCAGCAGGCCGAAGGCCTCGGCGCCGTAGCGGCGCCAGAGCCGCGTGCTGAGCGGCTCGCTCGACCTCGGCGAGGTCAGCGCGTCGAGGTCCATGCGCGCGGCCTGGTAGAAGAACGCGTCGCGCACCTCCGCGGGGGGCTCGCCGTACCACCGCCGCGCGGGCTCGGGGAGCGCGATCCCGAGCGCCTGGATCTCCGCGCAGACCTCGTCGCCCACGTTGAGGCAGTCGGTCAGCTTGCCGCCGAAGATCGAGAGGTGCTTCTTCGCAGCGTCGACCTCGATCACGTGCTTGCGCGACATCTGCACCCAGTCGGCGGCGCCGCCCGTTTCCTCGGTGGCGAGCGGGCGGACGCCGCAGCGCTCGGCGATGATGTTCGCCTCGGTGAGGGGCTCGCCCAGGCGCAGGCGCTTGTTGATGTTGGAGAGGACGAAGGCGCGGTCCTCCGCGGTCACGTGGGTGATCGGGCTCTCGACCTTGGTGTCGGTGGTGCCGATGCAGGTGGTGGGGCCCATCGGGATCACGAAGAAGAGGCGGCCGTCGTCGGCGAAGAAGGTGAGCACCCGCTTGCTCGGCGTGAGCCGGTCGACGATCAGGTGGATGCCCTTCGAGAAGACGTGGTGCGTCCTCGTCTTCTCGCCGGTGAGCGCGTTGTGCTCGTCGACGAAGGGCCCGCACGCGTTGATGATCGCCCGGGATCGCAGGGAGAATTCTTCACCGCTCACCTCGTCGCGGGCGCGCGTCACCCACAGGTCGCCCTCGCGCACAGCGCCCAGCGACGCGACGTAGTTGGCCGCGATCGCCCCGTGATCGAGCGCGGATCGGATGAAGTTCCACACGAAGCGGGCGTCGTTGTCGTGGAGGTACGCGTCCGAGTACTCGAAGCCGCCGTCGCAGCCGTCGAGGCGGATGATCGGCTCCTCCCGGGCGATGGTCGCGAGCGAGAGGCGGCGGGGCGGGCGGGTGAAGAAGCTGCCGAAGAGCCAGTAGACCAGGGTGCCGAGGAAGAGCTTGAAGAGGCCGTGGCGGAAGCCCCGCTCGTGGGTCGTGTAGAAGCGGATCTCCTGCACCGTGGACGGGTAGCTCCGGAGCAGGAGGTTCCTGGAGAGGCAGAGCTTGCGCACGAGGCCGAATTCGAGGCCCTCCAGGTACTTGATGCCGCCCCAGGCGAGGTTCGACGACTGCTGGCTGGTGAAGCCGGCGAAGTCCCCGCGGTCGATGAGGGCGACGGACGCGCCGCGGGCCGAGAGGGCCGCCGCGGAGACGGCGCCGTTGATCCCGCCGCCGAGGACGAGGACGTCGAAGGTTCTGTTGCGCAGCTTGTCGAGGTTGGTGGCGCGGAGCTTCATGCGAAAAGGGCGGCGTCTCTGGGCTATCCTTCCTCTGGTGCAAGCGCGGCGGGGCGTCCACCCGATCGACGAGCGCGCCCGATCTGGCACCGATCCGCCGAGCCCGGCTATGCTCCCGCGGTGCCCCGCTCCGCCCGCCCGCTGGCCGTCGCGCTCGCCGCCGGCCTCACCCTCGGCCCGGCGGCGCCTGCGGCGGCCGATCTGAAGGACGACGCCGAGCGGGTCGCCATGGCGTGGAGGAGCCTGGGCGCGGAGGTGACGCGGCTCGATCCGCTCTTCCTGGAGCGCGGCAGGGCCCGGACGGTGTCGCTCGCCCCGCCTTCGGCGAGCGCGCCTGCGGAGGACGGAGGATGCCTCACGGTGGGCCTGCTCGGCGCGCGCACGCTCGATCTCACGGCGGCGCTCGGCGCGACGCCGGTGGGGGAGCCGCCTCCGCCGGCGCCGGAGCCGCTGCTCGGCCTCCGGCCGCCCGAGGAGGACGCGCCGATGCACAGCGCAGGCGGCGCGCTCGTGCTCTCCCGCTGCGGCGCGGCGCGCGCGGAGATGGCGCGGATCAGCCTCGATCTCGTCTCTCCCCGGGGCGCGGTGGAGATCTTGATCGCCCGGTCGCCGCGACCGCTCACCGACATCGAGGCCGTGCTCCCGGAGCGCGCGGCCGGCCCCGTGGCGCCGCGCGGCGACGCGGGTGGGCCGATCGAGCCCGGTCCGCTCGTCGAGCGCCTCGCCCGCGCGGAGCGGCGCGCCCGGAGCGACGGCGCGCTCCGCTCGCTCCGCACGAGCACGCGCGCGTCCAACAGCGGAGCCGGCCAGCTCCCGATCGAGCTCGGCCCGGGCTGCCACCGGATCGAGGTGATGGCGGAGGTGCCGGCGATCGTGCCGCGGCGGATCACCGACGTGGACGCCGAGGCGCGCGTCGAGGAGGGAGGCCGCCTGCTCGCCCGCGATCGGGCCGACGTGCCCGACGCCCGCCTCGACTTCTGCCTCGGGGAGGTCACGATGGTCAACATCGTCTACGCCGGCGCCTCCGGTGCCACGAACGTCGCCGTCCTCCGCTCCGAGTGGCCTCTCTCGCCGAGCTTGCCGGTGCGCTGGGGGGCGAGGGCGCGCGCGGGCTTCGCGAGCGCCTTGCGCCAGCGGCACGCGCCCGATCCGCGGGGCCTGCCGGTGCACGAGACCGTCGGCGTGAGCGGCTCGACCCAGGTGCCGGTGGAGGTGGAGCCGGGCCGGTGCTACCTCGCCGCGGTGGCGCTCATCCGCGGCGAGGCGAAGGTCATCCGCTTCTCGGCGCATGTGGGCGATCGGACCTCGCGCGACGCGCTCGAGCGGCCGGAGGGCGCGGCGGTCGCCTTCTGCGCGGAGGCCGAGCGGAGCGCGCTCTTCGAGGTCGACCTGCGCGGCGGCGCGCCCTGGTGGGTCCTCGCCCTCTGGCCGCTGGGGGCCGAGCAGCCTTGATGCGCGCGCCCCGCTCTCCGCTCCGCCTCGGCGCGCTGCTCGCGCTCCTGACCGCGTGCAGCGGCCCCGCGCCCGCGACGCCGCCGGCGCCTGCGCCGAAGGCCCTGGAAGAGCCGCGCATCCTCGCCGATCGCGTCGACGGGCGGCCGTGGCTCGGCGCGCTCGCGGCGTCGGCCAGCGCCGCGGGGGCAGGCCCCTTGCAGATCCTCGGCGCCGATGTCGCGTCCGAGGGCGATCGCCTCGGCGCGTTCGTGGAGATCCCGGAGGCCGATTGCCTCCTCGCGTTCTCGCGCGCGTCACCGTCGATCGTCGACGCGGATCTCTTCGCCTACGACGACG
>JAXLYT010000144.1:0-6732 GCA_046351295.1 Byssovorax sp. | reverse complement strand
GATCTGCGAGGTCGACGGCGGCGCCGTGCAGACGACCGGCCTCACCGGCGACACGCTCGGCTTCCACCTCGGCGACGGCGGGGGCACGCTCACCATCCACCTGCAAGCGCTCGAAGGGGTGCGCCAGGGCGACACCTTCGACATCGAGCTCTTGATGGCCTCGACCGATCCGGCCGGCTCGCGGATCGACGCCATGCTCGACTGGGGATCGTGCGGCCAGGGGTGCCCCACGCACCCGCCGATCTTCGACACCTCGGTCACGCCCGATTACCACTGGGTGGCCGTGGAGATCGGCCAGCCGACGGCCACGGCACCCTCGATCCCCTACGATGCGATCCTCAAGCTCACAGGCAAGAGCATCGACATCGCCGACCTGCGCGTCTCGTCGATCAGCCCCGAGCTGGCATGCTCGATCCGCGGGCCGATCGGCGCGCGTTGACAGCGCAACCCATCGTCAACGAGCGCCCTTCCACAGCTCGTTCGCCGCGGCCACCACGACCTCGTCCATGAAGGGGCGGATCTCGGCGACCTTGCCGGAGACGCCGTTCACGAGCACGCTGAAGGCGAGCGGCGTCCTGCCCTCGGGGGCGAGCACGTAGCCGGAGAGTGCCGCGACGGCGTCGAGCGTGCCGGTCTTGGCGCGGATGGCGCGCTCGCGGGAGAAGCCCTTGAAGCGCCCGCGGGTCGTCCCGTCCACGCCGCCGATCGAGAGCTGGGAGAGGAGCTCCGGGCCCACGCGGGGATCGCGGTAGGCGCCGCGGAGGAGCGCGGTCGCCGACCAGGGGGTGAGCCGGTCGGCGTCGAAGAGGCCGGAGCCGTTCTTCACGACCACGCCGGCCTCGAAGGCGCCCGCCTCTTTCAGGTACGCGGTCACCGCCTCCGCGCCCGCGTCGGCCGTCGCCGGGCGGCCCTTCTCGTGCGCGCCGAGGGCCTTGAAGAGCATCTCGGCGTAGAAATTGTCGCTGTCCTTGCCGAGGGCGAAGACGAGCGACGAGAGCTCGGCCGAGCGGTGGAGCACGAGGTTCTCCGTCTGCCGCGCGCCGCCGAGCTTCACGTCGGCGGGCACCTCCACGCCGAGCTGCTTGAGCGCGGCGCGCAGCGCGAAGCCGGCGAGCAGCCGCGGGTCGTCCACGCGCCGCGCGATCTTGATGACCCGCCCGTTCTCCGGCACATTGCCCGCGATCCGCGCGGCAACGCGCGATCCCTTCGCCTCGACGCCGAGCTTGACCTTCTCCGGATCGGTCCTCTTCGTGGTCGCGACGCTCCCGCTCACGTCGGCGAACCCCGGCGGATCCACGTCGATGATCGCGTCCTTGCCCTCCTCGCCGGGGCGCACCTGGAAGAGCACGGTGTTGCCGTTGAGCGAGACGGGCGCGACCGGCGCGCGGAAGGCCGCCCACTCGTTCGGCTGCTGCTCGAAGGCCGGCGGCACCCAGCGGTCGTCGAAGTAGCTCTGATCGACCGAGATCACGCGCACGTGCTTCACCCCGAGCGAGCGCAGCTCGGCGGCCATGGCCCAGACGTCGCGCGTGGCGAGCGACGGGTCGCCGTCGCCGCGCAGGGTCAGCTCGTCCACGCGGTCGCCCGCGATGTTCCCGTAGAGCCCGGTGACGAAGCGGTGCTGCGGGCCGAGCATGCGCAGGGCCGCGGCCGCGGTGGCGAGCTTCGCGTTCGAGGCCGGGTTGAGCGCGAGGTGGTCGTTGAGCCCGGCGACCCTGGCCCCGCTCCCCACGTCGACGACCAGCGCCCCGATCGACCCACCCCAGGCGCCCTTCACCTCGGATTCGAGCCTGGCGATCGCGTCGTCGATCGCCTTGGGATCCAGGGCGGGCTTGCCGTTCACCGCGGGGATCCCCGCCTCGCCGGCGCGCGCGCCGCCCGCGTCGCACAGCGCCGCCGCGAGGGCGAGCGCCGCGGCCCATGTCCGAGCTTTGCTCATCGGTCCCATCGAGCTCCTCGTGGGTTTACGCTACCGCCCCTCGGCCGGCAAAGCGTCTGGATCGACAAGGCGCTAGGGTCGCCCCCGGCCGCGTGGTAAACCGGCCCGAGCCTTCCCCAGGAGGTTGAGCAAGATGGTCCGATCTGCCCCCCGCGCGAGCCTCGTCCTGTCCTTCGGCCTCACCCTCGCCGCCTGCTCCGGCTCCCAGAGCCAGCCGGCGGAAGAGCACAGCATCATCGAGGCGCCCACGGTCACCGAGGCCCCGCCTCCGCCCCCCGCCGCCCCCAGCGAGGAAGGCCTCAACACCGCGCAGAAGGAGCAGCTCGAGATCGCGCTGCGCCGCGGCGGCGAGAAATCGTCCCAGTGCGTCAACGTCGTCCCCGACGCACCCCGCGGCGAGGGCGAGATCAAGGTCACCTTCGACGGGAAGAAGGGCCGCGCCACCGACGTGACCGTGGGCCCGCCCTTCGCCGGTACGCCGGTCGAGGGCTGCATCAAGCGCGCGTTCATCGGCGAGATCGTCGTCCCCTTCGACGGCGAGCTCGAGGTGCCGTACACCATCAAGCTGCCGCCCAAGGCCGGCGACGACGCCAAGGACCCGAAGGCCAAGGACCCGAAGGCCAAGGACCCGAAGAAGAAGTGACCTGCTCATGAGACCGTCCACGCGATCGGCGCTCTCGGCGCCCCTGCTCGCCCTGGCCTTGCTCCTCGCCGCCGGGAGCGCCCGCGCCGAAGATCCCTCGCCCGCCGCCGAATCGAGCACCAAGCTCGACGAGCCGCTG
The DNA here is from genome assembly GCA_046351295.1 of Byssovorax sp. Taxonomy (GTDB): domain Bacteria; phylum Myxococcota_A; class Polyangia; order Polyangiales; family Polyangiaceae; genus JAXLYT01. Next base: position 4,011 of record JAXLYT010000144.1, on the reverse strand, counting down.
ACCCTCGACACCGCGCCGCGCTACCCGCCCTCCTCGGTGCGGCTCAAGCTCGCGATCGGGGGCATCGCCATCGCCGGGATCGCCTATGCGGCGGCCTATGGCGTCACCTCGAACTGGCCCGAGGTCCCGGGCAGCAGCTACCTCAAGGCCCCCGTCGTCGGCCCCTGGATCGCGCTCGGGATGAGCGGCTGCGCCTCGGACGACCCGAACTGCGGCGCCGGCAAGCCCGCCGGCCGCGGGGTCCTCTACGTGCTCGACGGCATCGCCCAGCTCGGCGGCCTCGGCCTGATCGCCGAGGCGATCTTCATGAAGACCGAGCCCACCGCCGCCGCGCCCAAGCGCGAATCCCGCTCGTTCCTCGGCGTCCCGGCGCTGTCGCTCCGCCCCTTCCCGGTGGTCACCCCCACCGTCACCGGGGTCGGCCTGGTCGGCACGTTCTGATCCTCCGCCCGCGCGGCCATTGCTCGCCGCGACCTGCGACAGACCCGCGACAGACCCGCGATCCACCCTGGATCGCGCCACGATTCCACCACGATTGCACGGCGACCCCGGCCAGCGCCGCGATTTGGTGCGATCTCCCCCGGGCCCCTGTAGAATCGGCGCCGTCTTGCCGATGCGAAGGTCCATAGCCTCTCAACGCCGGGTGATCTTGGTGCTACCTTCGTCGACCCGACCGCGATGACGTCCCGAAGCGCGACCATCAACGAGCCCCCGTCGCAACCTTCGGCGCTCGGGGGCGGTGACGAGAAGGCCCGCGCCAAGGCCAGGGTGGGCATCACCGTCAACAACAAGTGGCGCCTCGACGCGCTGCTCGGCGTCGGCGGGATGGCGTCCGTGTACGCGGCCACCCACCGCAACGGCTCCCGCGCCGCGCTGAAGATCCTCCACACCGAGTTCGCGCGCGACGCAGGCATCCGCGATCGGTTCCTCCGCGAAGGGTACGTCGCCAACAAGATCGACCACCGCGGCCGCGTCGCGATCCTCGACGACGACATCACCGAGCAGGACGAGCCCTTCCTGGTGATGGAGCTGCTCGAAGGGGAGACGGCCCAGCAGCTCTGGAAGCGCAAGGGCCGCAAGGTCCCCGTGCCGGAGGCCCTCTGGATCGCGGCCGAGATGCTCGACACGCTCCAGGCCTTCCACCAGCAGGGCATCGTCCACCGCGACATCAAGCCGGCCAACGTCTTCGTGACGAAGGACGGCATGGTCAAGGTGCTCGACTTCGGCGTGGCCCGCATGCGCGAGGCCGGCGGCGACGCGACCCGCGCGGGCACCGCCCTCGGCACGCCCTCGTTCATGGCGCCCGAGCAGGCCATGGGCCTCGCCGACGGCGTCGACGGCCGCGCCGACATCTTCTCCGTGGGCGCCTCGCTCTACGCGATGCTGAGCGGCCAGCGCCTGCACCAGGGCCGCACCGACAACGAGGCCTTCATCCTCGCCGCCACCACGCCCGCGCCCTCCCTCGCGCGCGTCGCGCCCGATCTACCGGTCGAGGTGATCGGCCTCGTCGATCGCGCCCTCGCGTGGGACAAGCGCAACCGCTTCGAGACCGCGGCCGCCATGCGCGACGAGTGCGTGCGGCTCATGGAGGCCTTCGGCGGCAGCCCGCAGCGCAAGGCCGAGGAGACATCGGCGATCCGCCGGCCCGACGACGGTCAGAGCCGGCGCGCCACGGAAGAGCGGCAGCGCAAGGCCGAAGCCGCGGCGATGCCCATCGTCGAGGAGATGAAGGAAGAGGTCGAGGAGGACGCCGACGCCGACGACCCCGGCGTCCAGGCCCTCATCGACACCTTCCGCCGCCTCGAACGCCTGCTGCCGACCATTCGCCACTACGGCTGGGCCCACCCCGAGACGGACAACAAGCTCCGCGCCACGTACCAGGCGATCATCGAGGCCCTCCGCGCCGACGCGAACGCGGTGCACTGGAAGCTCTCCCCCTACGCCTTCAACCACCGCAGCCAGACCGTGTGGGAGCCCACCGCGCCGCTCGACGCCGTGCCCTACCACCTCTTCGCGGCCGGCGTCCGCAAGATCCAGATCTCCCCCGGCTTCTCGGAGGACGAGCTCCGCGCCCTCTGCGAGATCATGCTCATCGATCCGACGACCGACCTCGCGCCGGAAGACGACGTCGCGGCGGCCCTCTGGGAGAAGAAGCTCGAGCACATCCGCTACGACGTGATCAACGTCTTCGCCGAGGGCGACGCGGCCGATCGCGAGGCCTTCTGGGCCGAGGCCGATGACGTCGAAGAAGAGGCCCGCCGCGCCACCGAAGAAAAGGCGAACCTCGCCGAGGCCGCGGCCATGGTCGTCGAGACCGATCAGGCCGCGCTCCGCGCCGCGAGGCAGGCCGCGAGCGCGCTCGCCCTCGATCCCGTGGCGAAGAAGGCCCTCGGCGCCCAGCTCGCGATGTCGCCCGAGCGCTGGAGCGAGCGCTTCGTCGACGTGATCGCCGAGGCCATCCTCAACGCGCGCCGCTACAAGGACACCGAGCTCATCTACGAGCCCCTCGACGCCTCGACGCGCGACCTCGTCCTCCAGCGCCGCTTCGACATCGTGTTCACCATGTTCGACGCGATCGCCAAGGCGCTCGAGGCCTACGCCCCGCGCAACGAGGTGGCGGCGATCAAGGCCGAGGTGGCGCGCGGCATGTTCACGCCGGAGACCTTCCGCCTCACGATCCGCGAGGCGGTGCGCGTCCCCACGCCTGGATCGCCGCTCTCCCAGGACATCACCCCGGTCGACCTCGACGCGCTCACCCGCGATCTGATGCCGGTGATGAACGCCCTCGGCCCCTCGCACCTCGAGGTGATCTTCGAGCTCTTCTCCAGCGTCACCCACGAGACGCTCAAGAAAACGCTGCTCGCCTACCTCGAGCGCACCATCCCCGGCCGCGAGTCGGAGATCGTCGACCGGGTGATGACCCTCGACATCGAGGTGGCGCGGCCGATCCTGCGCATCTTGGCCGCGGTGAAGAAGCCGGGCGCGACGGAGGCCCTCCGCCGCCTCGCGGGCAGCGCCAACGCCATGCTCCGCTGCGAGGCCACCGCGCAGCTCGCCGCCTCGCCCGATCAGCTCAAGGACGACCTCTTCCAGCTCGTCGAGAGCAACCAGCCCGACCTCCGCTTCGCCGCGCTCCGCACGCTCGCCTACCACCAGGTCAAGGCCGCGGGCCCCCTGCTCGTGCGGCGGATCCAGGACGCGAGCTTCCACCAGCTCGGCGTCGACGAGCGCAAGGAGATCCTCGGCGCGCTCTTCGTGCTCCACCCGCTGCGCGCCGAGCAGGTGTCGCTCGAGATCCTCCAGAAGCGCGGCCTGCTCACGACGGACGAGCAGGTCGAGCAGACCCGCGCCATCGCGGTCGAGCTGATGGGCCGCGAGCTGCGCTCGCTCGAGGCCCTCCAGGTGATCGCCAAGGAGGCCAAGCGGCGCTGGGGCAACAGCCAGACGCTCCGCGACAAGGCGAGCGTCGCGGCCGAGGCGATCGCGGCCCGGCTCGGCCGGCGCATCACGGACAGCGGAGACATCCAGTGACCACCCGCCAGCCCGGCCCCGGCCAGACCATGATCATGGATCCGTCGAAGCCCGGCGGCGCTCCCGGCGCGCCCGGCATGCCCGGCCAGGCCGGCGTCGACCTGCTGAGCCAGAACGCGGGCGAGGTCACGCGCCGCGCCCAGTCGCGCGATCTCGCGGCCAACATCGTCACCGCCCTCTTCCGCCTGGTAAAGCTCTCGACCCTCCACTCGCTCGACAACCAGGCGATGAAGCGCCAGGTCGAGGAGACGGTGGTGCTGGTCAACGACTACGGCCAGCGCACCGAGCACAACGTCTCGATCCTCTTCGCGCACGGCTCGGTGTTCGTCGGCGGCCTGCTCCTCCGCGCCAACCGCGGCGTCTACGAGGGCGCGCTGGAGCTCGGGGAGATCCTCGCCAAGGTCGGCGCCGCCGAGATCGGCATCATGCGCGACGCGCGGGAGAGCGATTTCTACGCCTTCGCGTCGGCCCTCGCCGACT
>JAXLYT010000143.1:0-6847 GCA_046351295.1 Byssovorax sp. | reverse complement strand
TGCTCCTGCCCCTCATTCGAGACGACGCCGCGTCCCTGGAACACCCGGTGCTCGCGCGGCAGCGGGTCGAACATGTCGTAGATTTGATCGATCCGGTCCGAGGTCTCGCCCGTGTTGCGATCGACGGTGAGGATGCCCGTGTCCCAGCTCGCCAGCTCGATCTGCTCCACACAGTGTCGCGATGAGCTGGATCCACGCCCGAACCAGAGCGTCCTGCGTAGCCCGGGGTTGAACCCTTTGTCTTCAACACATCGTGGTGTAGGCGAGGCGGATCTCCCGAAATGCAGGCGTTTACGACAACCCGCCTCTGGGCTCGACCGGCGGTGAGCCTGACCATTTATTCGATCTCCAACACCGCCAAGATTTGTGGCGGGTCGCTGCTTAGACCCCACCCCCAGCCCCTCCCCGCGTGCGGGGAGGGGAGGAGATCTTTGTGGAAGGACTTGGAAGAGCAGGCGCGGTGGTTGGTGTGGCAAATAGGCGCAATGGGAGAGCAACAAGCGGTTCCTCCCGGCGTGCGGCTGACCGCGTGACACATCTCCGTAACATGGCGGAATTACTTGCCAATTGCCAGGCCCATGGACTCCTGCGTTGAGGGACGACCTGCGTTGCTGTAGCCCGGGGTTAAAACCCCGGGCTACACGAGAGAAGCCGGCCTTCGCCGGCTTGCCTTGAGCTCGGCTGGATAGCCCTTGTGCGTTGCACGGTCGGATGATCCTCAGCCCAATGTGCCGGCCCAAACTTCCACATCGCGAGGGCGGCCCCGGGAGGGCATCCGCGCGAACGTCGGTTCGATCCCGGCTTCGTCGCGGCAAACAGAGGCCCCCACCCAAGCCCGCGAAGGCGGGCTTCCTTTGTGTAGCCCGGGGCTTTAGCCCCGGGCTACGCGCAGTGCGGCAATCCTTCTCCGGGTCGAGATCGCTATAAAACACGTAGGATTCCGAGATGTGTCACGCGGTCAGCCGCCTGCGGGGAGGAGGTGGGGTTTCTGGCAGGGCGATCCGGATGTTCCAGGATCTTGCCCGTGGAAGTGTGACGAATGCTCAGGCTTTCCCGGTCGCGGTGCAGAAGGGCTTCCTGGTGTTCGGCTTGTGTAGAAGACAAAGGGTAAAAACCCCGGGCTATAGCGCGCAAATTCTCGGCTCAATGCGACACTGTAGAGCTTGTGCCCGTCGAGGCAAAAGGCGTCCCGTTCATCCAGGTGCCCACCGCCCGCCGTCACCCCCGCCCCGCTCGCGCGCACGATGGGCGCGTCCAGGGCGGAGAGCGGCTTGATCGGCAAAGGCGGTTCGACAAGCCCCGGCGGGGGAGCATCACACGCGGGCACATCGACAGGTCCGTTCCCCGCACAGGCCTTGCCCGCGCAGAGGCTGTCGCCCCCCGCGCATCCGCCGGTGAGCCCCGGGACCAGCACCAGCACAGCCACGAGCAACGGGAACAGCGCGTGCATCGCAGGGCCGCGTGCCGTCGGGCGTGGGGGAGGTCTGGGCATCGTGCTCCTCGGAGCGTGAGGTTGCGCAAGCGGCGGCGGCGCGGCAAGCGTGCGCGGGGATTGATCGGTGGCGGGGCAAATGTGGGCAGCACCCGGACGGACAATGGCCTTCATAGGTGGATCGCGCTCCTCGCGGGAGGCCCCTCCGCGGTGCCTCTGTACCTATATCCGGTCGTCGAGCCCGATCGAATCGCGGAGCGGTGCACTTTTTGTCGATTTGACGAATTCCAGCGAGAAACAGCGATGGTTCCGCCCTCGCACCGGGGCCAGCCCCCTTGCGGCCAGGTGCTCCATACCTCCGGAAGGGGGTCGACCCCTCGTGCCAGGCCATCCACCACCCCCGGGACCGCCGGTCAATCTCCCCGCGGCCGGGTCCTCCATCACACCGGACGACATCCGTGCCCGGTCTTCCCAAGTCTCCCATCACCCCGCAGGGGGTCGCACCCCCTCGCGCCCTGGTCCCGCACCACCCCCGAGGGGGGTCAGCCCCCCTCCGGCCATGTACAGCACCACGCGCGAGGGGGGTCAGCCCCCCTCCGGCCAGGTACAGCACCACCCCCGAGGGGTCCCCCTCCCCTCGGGCGCGCCCAGCCCTCTCCTCGGCTACGCCATCTCCAGGAACAACCGATCCGGATCCTGCAAGAAGCCGATGATCTCGTACGCGAAGGCCGCGCCGATGTGGCCGTCGATGATCCGGTGATCGAACGACAGCGACAGCAGCATCACGTCGCCGATCACGATCTGCCCGTCCTTGACGACCGGCTTCTGCTTCATCTGGTGGATGCCGAGGATGGCCACCTCGGGGAAGTTCAGGATCGGCGTCGCGAAGAGCCCGCCCTGCTGCCCGAGCGAGGTGATCGTGAAGGTCGAGTTGCCGAGGTCCTCCGGCTTCACCTTGCCGTTCTTGGTGTCCTCGCCGAGGCGGCTGATGTCCCGCGCGATGTCGAGCAGGCTCTTCCGGTCGGCGTCGCGCACCACGGGCACGATGAGCCCCGCGTCCGTCGCCGAGGCGATCCCGATGTTGTAGTAGCGGCGCCGGACGATCTCCTGCGTCGACTCGTCGAAGGCGCTGTTGAGCATCGGGTGGCGCTTCAGCGCGGCGATGGTCGCCTTCACGAAGAAGGGCAAAAAGGTGAGCTTGACGCCCTCCTTCTCGGCGGCCGGCCTGAGCCGCGCGCGCAGCGCCTTGAGCGCGGTCACGTCGCACTCCTCCACGAAGGTGAAGTGCGCCGCCGTGTGCTTGGAGCGGCTCATCCCCTCGAAGATCCGCTTTCGCACGCCGCGGAGCGGGATGCGCTCTTCGAGGGCCTGACCGCCGCCGGCGGGCGAGGTGATCTTCACGAGCGACGGCGGCTGCTGCACCTGCGGGGTGGGCGCCACGTCGCGCTGCACGGCCGGGGGCAGCGGGAGCGGGGGCTCGACGTGCATGTCGGGCACGGGGATGCGCATGCTCGGGGGCTCGCTGTGGCCGTTGCCGGCCGCCGCCATCGCCCCGGTGCCGAGCGTCACGGGGGGCGCGCCGCCCGCTGCGGCCGCGAAGCCGCGCACGTCGTTCTGCGTCACGCGGCCTCCCGGGCCGGTGGGCGCCACGACCCGGAGATCGAAGCCCATCTCGCGCGCGAGGCGGCGCGTCGCCGGCGTGGCGAGGGGCTTCGGGTTGAAGTAGGCCGGCCGCGCCGCGACCGGCGGCACCTTCACCGCGGGAGGAGGCGAGGTGTAGGCCTGATCCATCCCCGGCAGGGTCTCCTTGATGTCGCCCACGGCCGTCGCCGCCGGCTCCTTCGAGGGCGCGTGGGCCGGCTCGGCCCCGCCGTCGCCGAGGTCGAACACGACGAGCACCGAGTGCACGGGCACGAGCCCGCCGGCCGCGCCGCGGGTCTCGACGATCTTCCCGGCCTTGGGCGCGGTGATCGTCACGGTGGCCTTGTCGGTCATCACCTCGACCATCGGCTGGTCTTCGCGCACCACCTCGCCGGGCGAGACGAGCCACTTGACGATCTCGCCCTCGGTGACGCCCTCGCCGATGTCGGGAAGCTTGAACTCGTAGGTCTTCATCTCAATACCTCGCGGTCTCGAGGAGGGCAGGGAGGATGCGGTGGGCCAGGGGGAGGTACTCGTTCTCGAGCGTGTACGGGAAGGGGGTGTCGAAGCCGGTGACGCGCACGGGCGGCGCCTCGAGGTGCAGGAAGGCCTTCTCGTTGATGAGCGAGACGATCTCCGCCCCGAGCCCGCAGCTCTTCGGCGCCTCGTGCACCACCACCACGCGCCCCGTCTTCTTCACGGAGGCGACGATCGTGTCGATGTCGATCGGCCAGAGCGTGCGCAGGTCGATCACCTCGCAGTCGACGCCCTGCTCGGCGGCCTGCTGGGCCGCGGCGATGCACTCGTAGAGCATCGCGCCCCAGGCGATCACCGTCACGCCCTGGCCGGGGCGCGCGATGCGGGCCTTGCCGAGCGGCACGGTGAAATCGCCCTCGGGCACGTCGCCGCGGGAGGCGCGGTAAATTCGTTTGGGCTCAAAGAAAATCACCGGGTCGGGGTCGCGGATGGAGGCGAGCAGGAGGCCCTTCGCGTCGGCCGGCGTCGCCGGGCAGACCACCTTGAGCCCGGCCACGTGGATGAACTGCGCCTCGGGGGACTGCGAGTGGTAGAGCCCGCCGCGGATGCCGCCGCCCATCGGCGTCCGGATGACGAGCTTGGCGCTGTACTCGCCGCCCGAGCGGTAGCGGTACTTGGCGAGCTCGCTGACGATCTGGTCGTAGGCGGGGAAGATGAAGTCGGCGAACTGGATCTCCGGCACCGGGACGAGCCCGTAGAGGGCCATGCCGATGGCCGTGCCGATGATGCCGCCCTCGGAGAGGGGCGTGTCGATCACCCGGTCCTCGCCGAACTCGTCGTAGAGGCCTGCGGTGACGCGGAAGACGCCGCCCACCTTGCCCACGTCCTCGCCCAGGACCACGACCCGGCCGTCGCGCTTCATCTCGAAGCGGAGCGCGTCGTTGATCGCCTGGACCATGTTCATCTGCGCCATGTTCGCTCGTTCTCCCTCGGCATCGAAAAGGTGGCCGGCCTCGCTCAGCCTTGCTCAGTGGCCCCGCGCCCGCGGCCCGCGGCGGAGGTGCTCGCGCTGCTCCGCGAGGTGCCAGGGCAGGTCGGCGAAGACATCGTCGAAGAGCGAGTCGATCGCGGGGATCGCCCGCTCGCCCGCGGCGGTGACCTCGGCGCGGATCTCGGCGTCGACCTCGGCGACCATGGCCTGATCGTCGGCCTCGCGGAAGCCGTGGCACACCTCGAGGTGGCGGCGCAGGCGGGGCAGCGGGTCGAGCTGCTTCCACGGCAGAAGCTCGGCCTCGGCGCGGTAGGCGCGCGGATCGTCGCTCGTCGAGTGCCCTTCGAGCCTGTACGTGAGCGCCTCGATCAAGGTCGGGCCTTCGCCGCGGCTCGCGCTCGCCACCGCGGCGCGCGTCGCGTGGATCATCGCGAAGAGGTCGTTGCCGTCCACGCGCACGCCGGGCACGCCGTAGGCCACGCCCTTCTCGGCGAAGGTCTCCGTGGCCGTCTGCCGGCCTGCGGGGACGCTGATCGCCCAGCCGTTGTTGCGGCACACGAACACGGCCGGCACCTTGAAGACGCCCGCGAAGTTGATGCCGTTGTGGAAGTCCGCCGAGCTCGTCGCGCCCTCGCCGAAGTAGGCGAGCGCGACCACGTCGTCCTTCTTGATCTTGGCCGCCCAGGCGACGCCCGCAGCATGCGTGATCTGCGTGCCGATCGGCGAGCTGACCGAGGCGTAGTGCGCGGGCCGGTAGCACGCGTGATCGGGCATCTGCCGGCCCTTGGCCGGATCGGCCGCGTTGCCGAACATGTTGTCGAGGTAGCGCGCGAGCGGCATGCCCCGGAGCAGGGCCGCGCCGAACTCGCGGTAGCAGGGGAGGATCCAGTCCTCGGCGCGCAGGGCGTAGGCGCTCCCGAGGATGGTCGCCTCCTCGCCGAGCGAGCCGATGTGGAAGCCGATCCGGCCCTGGCGGTGGAGCGCGATGAGCCGCTCGTCGAGGCGGCGCGTGAGCAGGCAGGCCCGGTAGAGCCGCCGCACCTCGTCGGACGAGAGCCCCGGATCGCGCGCCGGATCGAGGGTCCCGTCGTCCCGCAGCACCTTGATCACGTCGGGCGCGTCGGTGTCGGTGAGCGCGCGGTGCGCGCCTTTGCGGGGGCTGGAGGGCGAGTGGCTCATCGAGGGCACCGAACCCTAGTCAAACCGCGCGGGCGGCACCAGAGACCTTTGCGGGTCGTGACCGGCACGCCTCCCCGCGGCGCCCCGCGTCACTCGCCGCGCAGCGCCGCCTCGGCCTCGGCGAGGGCCCGATCGACCGCGCCGGCGTCGAGATCGAAGCCGCGCGCGAGCTCGTAGAGGCAGCCCCGCTCCTGATCGCTGACGCCGCCGGAGATGTGGGCCATCAGCGCGGCGATCCGCAGCACCTCGAGCTGGTGATCGCGCCGGTTGATGGTCTTCGCCACCATCCGGGCCCGCTTCTCGATCCCGTCCTCGTTGAGCTGCTCGCAGAGATCGCCGAGCAGCGCGTCGAGCTGCTCGGGCTGGATGAGGCCGTTGCACGCCTCGATCACGACGCTCTGGAAGGCCGCCTTCTCCTCGTCGTCGAAGATGCCGTCGGAGTTGGCGACGAGGAAGGCCGCCTCGACGGTCGCCTCGAAGAGGGCCGCCGCGCCGGCGTCGAAGCCGGTGGGGACCGTCGCCTCGTCCAGGATCGGCCGGGCCCCGTACGACGTCGCGGCCTGGGTGAGGATCGAGCCGACGCCGCCCACGGTGGAGCTGCCGGGCCGGGCAATTCCCCGGACGACGCGATCGATCAGGCCTTTGTCGGGAGCGGTCATGCGGTCTCTTTCGTTCCTTCTCGTGACGCGGCGAACAGAGCGGACGGTGGGCCTTTCACCCCGAAGCGTCTGCCAAAGCGGGGAAATCGTCAAGGAGCGGCCCGGGGCAGGCCTGGATCAGCGGCGAACCAGCGAGGCCGTGGGGATCAGCGCGCCCTCCGTGTCAAGGGTGGAATCGCGGCGGATCAAGCCTTCCGGCGCGCCGATCGCGGCCGTCACGCGCGCCGCCGCCTGACGCGCCTCAGCGAGCCGCGCGCCGAGGAGGGCCTCGACCTTCTCGGCCGTCTCCCCCTCCCCGCCCGGCTCTCCGAGCAGGCTGCGCACGAACACCTCGGCCGCCCGGTAGCTCGACCGCACCAGGGGCCCGGAGGCCGCGTAGAGGAAGCCCATGCCGCGCGCAGCCTCTTCCCAGGCCGCGAAGACATCAGGGTGGACGAAGCGCACGACATCGTGATGCTTCGGCGTGGG
>JAXLYT010000142.1:0-6992 GCA_046351295.1 Byssovorax sp. | reverse complement strand
CCGTACATCGGCAGGCTGTGCTTGGCGAGCGTCTTCAGCTCGGCCGTCACCCAGTCGGCGGCGTTGCGGATGGGCAACAGGGCCACGCCGAGGTGGTAGACGAGGAAGATGGGGAGCGTGAGGGCAAGGTCGGTGAGCGCGTCGCTCTTCTGGGCGAGATCCGGCTCTTCCTGGCCGGGCGTCGCCGGGGGCGCGCGCTTCATCTCAGGAGATCTTCACCTGGTAGACGAAGAAGATGACCTCGAGCACGAAGAGCACCAGGTTGAGCACGAAGGGCACGTCGCGCAGCATCTCCTGCGTGGGCGACTCGGCCTTGGGGCGGCCGGCGACGAGCTGGAGGAAGCGCACCACGCCGAAGACGGTGTGGATGGTCGTCACCCACAGCCACTTGGTGCCGAAGTAGCGCTCGGTGTCGGAGTCGAGCGTGTAGGCGAGGTAGTTGCCGATCGTGAGCGTGCCCGTCAGCCCGAGCGCGATGGTGAGGGCGCGCGGCGTGTACGCCTCGAGCGCGGCGCGCTGCTTGGCCGCGTTCGCGCCCGCGAGCTCGTGCCGGCGCTTGCCGAAGCCGAGGAAGAGGGCGAGCAGCGCCGTGCAGGCGATCATGTAGAACGAGACGTAGGTGCGCGTCGCGAAGCCGCCCGCCAGCACGCGCAGCACGAAGCCGAGGGAGATGAAGCCCACGTCGACGTAGGCGACCTTCTTCAGCTTGAACGAGTAGACGACGTTCTGGAGGAAGTAGCCGAGCGCGACCAGAAAGAACGGGAGCGGGAAGAAGGCGAGCGCGGCGCCGAGCGACAGCAGGACGAGCACGACCACCATCGCCTTCGCCCAGGGCACCGGCACGCGGCCGGACGCGACGGGGCGGTGGCGCTTGACGGGGTGGATGCGATCGGCCGGGGCGTCGACGAGGTCGTTCAGCGTGTAGACGGCCCCGGAGAGCAGGCAGAAGATCGCGAAGGCGCCGGCGGCCGACATGAGCAGGGCCGGGCGGGTCAGCTCCTTGGCGAAGACGATCGGGGCGATGACGAAGAGGTTCTTGATCCACTGCTGGGGGCGGAGGGACCGGATCATCCCCCGCACGCGCCAGAGGAGGCTGCCCTCCCGGAACTCCGGGATCACCGGCACGGGCTGGGTGATCTGGCTGTCCGACAGCTCGCTCTTGCCGCCCGGGTTCTGCGAGACGCGCTTCGGGGCCGGATCGGAGCCGCGCGGGCGCTCGCTCCTGACCTTCGGCTCGGCGGGCGCGCCGGAGGTGGGCTTTGCCCCCTCGGTGGGGTTCGGCGGGTCGGGGGGATCGGAGGAGGAGGGCACCGGAAGGGCTCGGAGGGCTCGGGGCCCGGGCAGGGCGGGCCGGAGCATACTCAGGTGCCCCCGCTCGGGCCAGCAATCACAGGCCCGGCGCGCCTCGGCCGGAGAAAATGCGCGATCGCACGGGACGATCCGAGCGATCGGCGCGGCCGTGCTAGCATCGACCCCAATGACTTCGGCGATTTCGATCGCGCGCGAGGCGTCGCCCATCCTCCAGAAGCTCCGCGGCGCGGTGGAGCAGGCCCTCGAAGGCAAGCCGGAGGCGGTGGAGCTCGCGCTGATCGCCCTGCTCGGGCGCGGCCATGTGCTGGTCGAGGACGTGCCCGGGGTGGGCAAGACGACGCTCGCGCGGGCCCTGGCCAAGGCCGTGGGGGGCGAGCTCCGGCGGGTGCAGTTCACGAGCGATCTGCTCCCGAGCGACGTGCTCGGGGTGAGCGTGTTCGACCAGCGGGCGGGCGAGTTCTTCTTCCGGCAGGGGCCGGTCTTCGCCAACGTGCTCCTCGCCGACGAGATCAACCGGGCGAGCCCGCGCACCCAGTCCGCGCTGCTCGAGGCGATGAACGAGGGCCAGGTCTCGGTCGACGGGACGACCACGCCGCTGCCCGATCCCTTCTTCGTGATCGCCACGCAGAACCCGCAGGATTTCGCGGGCACCTACCCCTTGCCCGAGTCCCAGCTCGACCGCTTCATGGTGCGGATCAAGATCGGCTACCCGCCTCCCCAGGTGGAGATGCGCCTCCTGCTCCACGGCGGCCACGGCGACCGGGCCCGCGCCGTCCCGCAGGTGATCGACCCGGCCCAGCTCGTGGTGCTCCAGCGCGAGGTCGACCGCGTGGAGCTCGACACCTCGCTCGCCACCTACCTCCAGGCGGTGCTGTCGGCCACGCGCAGCACGCCCACCCTCTCGCTCGGCGCCTCGCCCCGCGCCGGGATGAACCTGGCCCGCGCAGCGAGGGCCCGCGCCGTGCTCCGGGGCCGGAGCTACTGTATCGCCGACGACATCCACGATCTCGCCGTGGCCGTGCTGGCGCACCGCATCCGCCTGGCCGCCCACGCCGAGGGCTACATGCCGAGCCGCGACGAGCACGAGGCCGCGATCCGCGACCTGGTGGCCCGCGTGCCCGTGCCGCTCTAGGCGCTCGATCGAGGCCCGCGCGATGCCCCAGCGCCCCGACGACCCTCCTCCGTCGCGAGCCATCCCCCCGCCGCCGGACTCGCTCTCGGCCGCGTCCTCGCCGCCGAGCCTGATGGCCCGGGGCAACGGCAAGGGCGCGCACCCCTCCCCTCTCCCGCCGCGCGAGGGCGGCGATCCGACGCCGAAGAGCTCGCCTGCCCGCGCGCACGGCAACAACGGCAACAACGGCAACAACGTCCCCGAGCCGAGGACGGCGTTGCCGCCGCGCCCGCCGCCCCTGTCGAGCCCCTCGCCCCGCCCGGCGCGCACGTTCTGGGAAAAAGTGCGCCGCTTCTTCCGCCCGCCGCGCAAGCTGAAGGTGACGCGCGAGGGCAAGTACTACCTGGGCATCACCCTCGGCGTGGGCTTCGCGGCGATCAACACCGGCAACAACCTGCTCTACCTGCTGCTCGGCATGCTCCTGTCGCTCATGCTCGTCTCGGGCGTGATGAGCGACCTCTCCCTGCGCCGGCTGACCGTGACCCGACGGCTCCCGGTCCGGGCCCAGGTGGGGCGCGCGCACCTCGTGGAGATCGAGGTCTACAACCACAAGAAGCGCGTCCCCTCGTACGCGATCGAGGTGGAAGACTTGCGCGCCGGGCAGCCCGCGGACAAGCGCTGCTTCTTCCTGAAGATCAGCCCCTCGTCGGCGCAGGTGGCGGCCTACCGCCGCACGCCCGCCAAGCGCGGGCGCGACCGCCACACGGGCTTCCGGATCGCGACGCGCTTCCCCTTCGGCCTGTTCGAGAAATCGCGCGAGGTCGACGCCGAGGGCGAGCTCATCATCTACCCCGCGGTCGATCCGCTGCGCCTGCCGATCGAGGAGGGCGGGCGGCACGACGGGGGCTCGGGCGCGAGCGGGCGGGGCAGCGGCGACGAGACGTACGCGCTGCGCCCGATGCGCGAGGGCGACGATCCGCGCGACATCTACTGGCGCAAGAGCACCATGCGCGATCAGCTCGTGCTGCGCGAGCGGGCCCGGGAGACGCGGCCCGACGTGGAGCTCTCGCTCGACACGGTGCGGCCGGCGAGCGCGGCGAGCGGCCAGGCCGCCGAGGCCTTCTCCGTGCAGCTCGAGAAGAAGATCCGCGAGGTCGCGTCGCGCGCCGTGGCGCATATCAAGCGGGGCGACGGCGTCGTGGTCTCCACCACCGTGGGCGAGCGCATCCGCGGCGATCGCTCGCTCGGCTCCGACCCGATCCTGCGCTTTCTGGCGCTGATCGAGGCCGTGGACGAGGCGAAGGCGCCGGCGCTCCGGACCGAGCGGCTCGGGCAGGCGCGCAAGGGCGCGGGCGGCTCCACGCGGGCGCCCGTGCAGGTCAAGCCGGCAGCCCGCGCGGTGCCCGCACGGAGGCCCGCGTGAGGTTCGGCTTCATCCACCGGCTGATGACCGACGCGCTCGCGGCGCTCGGGGTGCTCGCGCTCGTGCTGAGCGGGCAGTTCAGCCGCGGGGTGAGCATCGCCATCCTGGTCGGCCTCGCGCTCGCGCTCTCGGTGCGCGAATCGTGGCAGCGCCACCCGGCCTTCCGCCACCTCGACACGGGGGCGCTGCTCCTCTTGCTCGCGGTGCAGGTGGGCCGCGTGCTCTTCGACGCCAACGTGCTCGACGTGCTGGTCGAGTTCGCCGCGGCGCTCCAGATCATCCGCCTCGCGACGCGCAAGGGCGCCGCCCACGATCAGCAGGTGATCGTGCTCGCCCTCCTGCACCTCATCGCCGGCACGGTGCTCGGCGGCGGCCTCGGCTACGGCCTCTGCTTCCTCGGCGTGCTCATCGTGGCGCCGGGCGCGCTGGTGCTCAGCCACCTGCGCCGCGAGGTCGAGGGCAACTACCGGCAAGGCGCGCGCGATCGCACGGGCCTGCCCGTCGACGTGCCGCGCATCCTCCGATCGCGCCGCGTCGTCGGCCGATCGTTCCTCGCCGTCACCTGCCTGCTCTCCATCCCGATCTTCCTCTTCACCGCGCTGCTCTTCGTCCTCTTCCCGCGCGTCGGCCTCTCGCTGCTCCTCATGAACCGCGGCCACGCAGGCCGGATGATCGGCTTCTCCGGCCACGTCGATCTCGGCGAGGTCGGCGTCCTCCGCAGCGATCCGACGCTCGCCATGCGCGTCGAGATGCCCGACATGACGGAGCCGCCCCCGGCCCGCGTCACGCTCCACCTGCGCGGCACCGCGCTCGACAGCTACGACGGCCGGGCCTGGTCGCAGAGCCTGACGCTCCGCCACGCCGCCGAGACCGACGCGGGGCTCATCCCGATCGAGCGCTACCCGTACCCCGACGAGAA
The DNA here is from genome assembly GCA_046351295.1 of Byssovorax sp. Classification (GTDB taxonomy): domain Bacteria; phylum Myxococcota_A; class Polyangia; order Polyangiales; family Polyangiaceae; genus JAXLYT01. Next base: position 2,228 of record JAXLYT010000142.1, on the reverse strand, counting down.
GGTGATGCGGATCGACCTCGAGCCGATCGATCCGCCGGTGATCTTCCTCCCGCCCGCGGCGACGGGGATGCGCCTGCGCACCAAGAGCCAGCTCGGCCTCGACGCGCCGGTGCCCGTCGCCCGCGGCCCCGAGGGCGAGTTCCGCTACACGCCGCCCGACGAGCGCGGCCTCAAGTACGACGTGTTCCTCTCGCACCGCAACGCGCCGTCGTTCCAGCGCCTGCCGCCGGCCGATCGCCCGCGCTACCTCGCCCTGCCGCCCGATCTGCCCGACCGGATCCGCGAGCTCGCCGCGACCTGGGCCCAGGGCGCGAAGACGCCGCTCGATCGCGCGAAGGCCATCGAGCGCCACCTGCGCACCGAGTTCCGCTACGACCTGTCGTCCCCCTCCGGCAAGAGCAAGCAGCCCCTCGATGATTTCCTCTTCGAGTCGAAGCGCGGGCACTGCGAGTTCTACTCGACCGCGATGGCGGTGATGCTGCGCACGCTCGACGTGCCGACCCGCAACGTGACCGGCTTCATCGGCGGGACGTACAACCGCTTCGGCCGCTTCTACGCCGTGCGCCAGGGCGACGCGCACTCGTGGGTCGAAGTCTTCCTCGACGATCAAGGCTGGGTGACCTTCGACCCGACACCGCCCGGCGACGCCGCGCCGAAGAGCGAGCTCGGCGGCGCGTGGGCCTTCCTGCGCGACTTCCTCGAGGCGACGAGCCAGCGCTGGGACCGGCACGTGGTCGGCTACGATCTGAACCAGCAGGTGAGCCTCTTCCAGGCCCTCACCCGGAACCGCAACGGCTCGCTCTTCCCGGGCGGCGTATCGCGCCCCCGGCACCTCGCACCCATCCTGCTTGCGGGCCTCGTGATCGCGGGCGGGGTGGTGATCTATCTGCGCCGGCGCGGGCGCGCGCGCCTCGGCGCCGGGAAGCCGGGCGAGGCCCGCGCCCAGAGCGCGCTGCTCGCCACCGAGCTCTACGAGCTGCTCGAAGCGGCGATGAGCGCGCAGGGCATCCCGCGGGCGCCCGGGACACCGCCGCTCCGCCACGCCGAAGCGCTCGACCAGCTCGATCACCCCCTCTCCGGCGAGATCGTGGCGCTGACCGAGATCTACCTTCAGGCGCGTTTCGGGGGCGATCTGATCGACGAGGAGAAGAAGCGCGACTACGAGGCGCGGGTGAAGGCGCTGCGCGCGGTGCCGCTGAAGAAGGGCGAGGCCGCGGTCGCCGCGGCATGAGCGCGCGCCGAGGTGACGGTCGGAGCGGCGCATGGTCCAATGAGACGATGCACCCGCAGCGCCGCCTGTTCCTGATCTTGAACCTCGTGGGCGGCCCCGCCGTGCTCGGGAGCTACGCCCACGCCATCACGACCCACGCAGAGCCCGGCCGCGCGCTCTGGGGGAGCGTGCCAGCCGCCATCATCCCGCTCTACAACGTGTCGATGCTGACCGCCGCCGCCGGTTACCTGGCGTTCGCCTACCACCTCTTCTTCGGCGTCGACGCCGCACAAGCCCGCATCAGCCGCTGGGGCTTCGGCCTCATCAACCTGCTCTCGGCGCTCATCCTCGCGCCCTCCGCGCTGTGGATCGGGCTGACCTTCGCGTATCTGGATCACCCATCCGCGCTCTCCTGGGCCGCCGTGCGCGTGGTGCTCTTCCTGGTCGGGATCGGCGCGCTCGGGATGATCGTGGCCCTCGTGCAGCTCCGGCCGGAAGGCTCGCCGCGCGGAAGGCGCATCGCGATCGCGGGGGCGATCGCCTTTGCTTTCCAGACCGCCGTGCTCGATGCGCTGGTGTGGCCGGCGTTCTTCCGGGGATAGGGAGATGCGCGACGGAACGTTCGTGACGCGCTACGCGCTGATCGGGAGGTGAACGCGCGCGCCTCCGCGCGCTGCTGTGCGTGACTCGGCCTCACGGATGCGCTTCGGCATCTCGTCCCACGTCCGCCCGTCGAGCGTGCGCCCGTTGCGTGACTTGATCACCCCGCCCCACTGCTTGAAGAAGAACGGGACCGTCGCGCGTCGACACTGGTCCCGGATCGAACGGACCCACGCCGGTTCCATCGGCCGCGCATGGTGCCCGCTCTCTCCCCCGACGATGACCCAGTCCATCCCGGAGAGCGGGAGGGCGTCGATCGGACCGAGCAGAGGCTCCACACTGAGGAACCGGACGCCCGCACGGACGCGCTGCAGGTGCTCGATGCGCCACGTGTATGCGGCGGTCTCCACGCTCACGC
>JAXLYT010000141.1:0-8092 GCA_046351295.1 Byssovorax sp. | reverse complement strand
GCCTGCGGCTCGCGTTCTCGGTCTACAGCCTGGGGCGATATGCCGAGTCGGCGATGCTCTACCGCAGGCTGCTCGACGCGTATCCGAGCGACGTGGAGGTGCGCGCGGGGCTCGGCTGGGCGCTGCTCAAGTCGGGAAAGGCCGCCGACGCGGCGAAGGAATTTCGCGAAGTGCTCGAGATCGCGCCGAAGAACGCGCTCTCCCTCGACGGGCTCAAGGCGGCGGGGGTGCCCTGATCGCGGCGGTCACGCGGGTCGATGGACAAGCGAGGCCCGTGCACCGCCGCCCGAACCGCGCGCGCGAGCAAGCGGCAGACGTAGTCCTTGCCCGGCACGACGATCAACGCATCCGGTCGCCGCTGTGAGCAGCGCTTGGCCGCACCGAAAGTGCTTGCCATGACCGCGGCCCTCGCTGATGCTCGGTGTGCGGCAGGCAAATGGGGCCATGCCGCCCATGCCTGCCATGCGACCCAATCTCTGCGCCCTCGGGGTAATCGCGCTCCTCCTCTCCACGCTATCGTACCGGGAGCCAGCCTGGGCCGAAGGCCCGCCGACACCTGGCGCGCCCGGCGCGCCGCCGGACCGGCCGCCGATCACCCTCCCCCACCCCGAGAGCTACACGTTACCGAACGGCATGCGTGTCGTCATGGACGAGGATCACCGGGCCCCCTTCGTCGGGATCGCGATCGCCCTGCCCACGGGGCCCCTGAACGACCCGGCCGGCCGCGCCGGCATGAGCAACTTGACCGGCCGTCTCCTCAGGTATGCCGAGACGCGCCACATCTCGCGGAACGATCGGGACGCCCTGTTCCGGTCCCTCGACCTCAGCCCGTTCTATCCCGAGGTCGAGACCGAGCCCGAACTGACGATGCTCAAGCTCACGGTGCCATCGCGCGCGTTGCCGCTCGCGATGTGGCTGGAGAGCGATAGGCTCGGCTTCTTCGCGGACGGCATCCAGGAGGACATCACCGGAGATGTCCTCGCCGAGATGGACAGGGACGCGTCGCGGACCTCCGCGCAGCCCTACGGCGCCGTCGTCGAGCGCTCGATCGAGGCTGCGTTCGGGGTGGCCCATCCTTACGGGCAGCTCTTCAAGCCAGCCTCGGAAACGCTCTCCTCCGTCACCCCGGCGGAGCTGCGCGCCCATATCGGCCGCCATTACGGGCCGGACCAGGTGGTGCTCTCGCTGAGCGGCGATTTCCAGCCCACGCCGACCAAGGAAATCGTGGCCCGCTACTTCGGGTCTCTCGCGGGCGCGCCGCGCCACGCCGACGCCGCGGCGGCGGAAGGTCAGGTCGACGGCGAGCGCCGCCTCACCATGGAAGCCGACGTCGAATGGCCGATGATCGTGCTGATCTGGCGGACGCCTCGTTACCTCGACGATCGGGACTTGATCCTGGATCTCGCCGGCGAAATCCTCTTCACGCGACTGGATCGGCTCCTGGTTCGCGAGCTTCGCGTCGCCGAGGGCATCTCGTGCTGGGAGCGCTCGTTCCACCAGGGGAGCGCCTTCATCGTCCAGGTCCGCATGCGCAAAGACGCTTCGGCCGACGAGATCATCCGGCGCGTCGACGGGGAGATCACCCGGCTCGGGGCCGAGGTGAGCCCCGGCGAGCTGGAGACTGCGAAGAACCTCATGAAGCTCGGTGGCCTTCGCCACCAGCTCTCTCCGGTCGACCGGGCGGGCTCGATCGCGAGCCTCATGCTCGCCGGCGGAGATACTTCCACCCTCGAAAGGCAGATCACCTTCCGGCAGAGCGTCGACGGCGATCGGCTGCGCGCCGTGGTGCGCGCGGAGCTCCCCCTTTTGCGCCGCGTGATCACCACCGTCAAACCAAACCCGGCGAGCCCCAAGGCGGGCCGGGTGGTGGGAGGAGGTTGAGCCATGCGCGCCCTGTTCGCCGGTCTCGCCCTCGCGCTCGCGGCATGCGCACCGGCGCCGCTGCCGGCGCCGCCGCTCGCTCCAGTCGTCGCCCCCGCGCCGCCCGTCGGGACGGTGCTCGCCGGGGCTGCCACCCCGGACGCGGAGCTCCGCTATCAACCCCCGTCCATCGCCCCGGGCGTCCCCTTCACGTTCCCGAGCCGGATCCACCTCGATCGCCCCTCCGGTCTCCGGGCCGACCTCGTCGAGCAGCATCGGTTCCCGGTGGTCAACATCATCATCGTCGTCAACCGTCGTTCATACGATGTCGCCGAAGACCTGTTCCTTTGCACCACCTTCATGGATCTCGCCCCCGCCGGCGGAGCGCCGCTGCGCGCCGAGCTCGCGAGGCTCGGCGTCTTCGTCAATGGTTGGGGCTGCGACCGCGACGCCCTCCACCTGAAGCTGCAAGTGCTCCCCTCCTCCCTCGGGGAGATGCTCGGCGCGGTCTCCGGCGCGCTTCGACGCGGGGCCCTCACCCCCGATCAGCTCAAGCGCGAACAAGAGCGGATTGGCCGCCGCGACACGAAGGATGAGCCGCAGACCCGGCTCCGCCGGGCCGTGGCCGAGCAGCTCTTCCCGGCCGACCACCCTTATCGCCATATCACCCTGTCGCCGAACAGCGCCGTGCAGAAGGTCACGGTCAAGGATCTCGACCACGCGAGGTCGCGCATCGGCGCCGCCGATCTCGGCCTGGTGGTGGTCGGTGACATCTCCGCCGCGGCCTTCGGCGAGCACCTCGATCACCTCGCGGCGAGCTGGCCGGCGAAGAGCGCGCCCGCCGCCCGCGTCGCTCCCGGCGGAGGCGTCCCGTCGAAGGCGACGCGAGCCGACGACAAACACGGTATCTTCGTCGTCGACGAGCCCGACGGCCGCGAGATCGAGCTGGCGTTGCTGTTCCCCGTGCCGGCCTTCGACAGCGACGACTCCGCGGCGCTGTTCATGCTGAAGAGCGAGCTCTCGGAGCGGATGCAGCACCCTCCCGAGCGCGACAAAGAGAAGCTCTGGTCCAACCAGGAGACGACGCTCGAGCGGTCGCCGTTCCACGACCGGCTGCGCATCCAGGTGCGTGTCCCCAAAGGGCGCTTGGCCTCGGCGCTGCCCGCCCTCCTGGCGGAGATCGAGGGGCTGGGCAAAAAACCCCTCACCGACATGGAGCTGCGCGACGAGAAGACCGACCTGACCGACTGGCTCGAGCGACGCTATGGCGACAACGACAAGATCCTCTCCCGCACGGAAATCCTCGTGGGCCTCGGCGCGGGCCGCGACACCGATACGCGGCTCCAGCAGGGGATCGCCGCCCTCGACGCCGGGAAGGTCACCCGCGCCGCCGCGAGCTTCCTCGACCCGAACAAGGCCCTGATCGTCGCCCTCGGCCCGGTGGGAGGCGAGAAATCCGCGCTCGAGGAGCTCAAGCTCGGCAAGGTCACCGTCATCGGCCCGGCGCCCGAGCAGAAAGGGAAGACCCGATGATCGACGCGCCTCATCGTGCCTGCCGTATCCCGCGCCGGCTCGGGGCGATCTCCCTCGTCGCCCTGACCTCGCTCGCCGCCTGCGCGCCGGCGACGCGCCCGCCCGCCGCGCCTGCCGCGCCCGCCGCGCCACCCGACATGCGATGGCACCGGGTGATCTCTGCCGTGCTGGGCGCCTCGTTCGAGCTCCCCGGCGTCCCCGAAGAGCACTACCAGAAGACAAAACGCGCTGTCTTCTACAAGTTTTTGCTTGCCTCCAGGGACAAAGCCGGGCCGACCTACCAGGTCGGCCGCCTCGACATGGACATCCACGATCGTGCCGCCGACGCCGTGGCGCTGCAGAACGTCGCCAAGGGCGAGGCGAAGCGCCTCGGCAGCGTCACCCGGGAGGACGCACGCTGGATCAACGGCTATCACGCCATGGAGATCGACGGGACCACCAAGGACGGGAAGCTCACGAGGATCCGATTCATGCTGGTGGGCAGATCCCTCTACAGCCTCGAGGTGGACGCCGAGCCGGGTCACCTCGACGCCGATGACGCCGAGCGGTTCTTCGGCTCGTTCCAGCCCGCGATCCCATTTCGCGTTCATCCTATCCCCGAGCTCCGATGCACCGTCGCCGTCCCTGCCTCGGCGATGGAGATGACACCAGAGCTGCCCCAGCCCGTGCCGGGCATGATCATGCGCTACTTTCACCTCGGAGGCGATGCCGAACGAGGCTACGCGATCGGGTCGGTCGAGCTCGAGCCGGCGTTGCTCGCGCGAGCTACCACGGAGCAGTTGCTCGCGAGCATCGTCAAGGGCATCGCCGGCCAGGGCGCCATTCAAGGCCGGCCGGTCTCCATCGCGTTCGAGGGCGAGAGCGGCGTCGAGATCTTGTTCCGGCCCAGCAAGGACGAAGAGACCCCTATCCGAGTCCAGATCTTCATCCTCGGCAATCGCCTCTACGAGCTCATCACCAGCGGCAAGCGAGCCGACGTGCTGGACGACGCCCTGGCCCGCCGCTTTTTCTCGTCTTTCCGCCCCTCGTCCAACCGGTGACGTGGTGCAGGGGCTTGCACAACCCCGTTGTGCAAACCGGTTACACAACGGCGTTCATCCCCGAAAAACCCGTCGATCCACGGGTGATCCATGCTGGCCCGGGAGATGCTCCAGCACCCCTCCATGCTGCCTCTCAAGCTCCGCTCTGCACAACCCCGGATGCGCGCCCCCTCGCCCTCGGCGCCCTCCGTCACCGAGATCTTCGAGCACGAGCGGCCCCGGGTCTACGCCCGCGCGCTCCGCCTGCTCAAGAACCCCTCGGACGCCGAGGAAGCCACGCAGGAGGTCTTCGTCCGTGTCCTCCGGAGCATCTCCGGGTTCGAGCAGGAGAGCGAGATCGGCACCTGGCTCTACCGGATCACCACCAATTACTGCCTGAACCTCATCCGCGATCAGAGGCGCCGCGCCGAGCTCGACGGAGAGCGGGAGATCGAGCCCGCGCCGCCCTTGCCCTCGGACGAGCTCTGCCTGCTCCGGCGGCTCCTCGTCGCGGCGGACGAGCAGCAGGCCCGCGCCGCGCTCTATGTCCACCTCGACGGGCTCTCGCACGACGAGGCGGCGAGGCTCCTCGGGGTCTCGCGTCGCACGGTCGGCAACCTGCTCGAGCGCTTCCGCGCCTTCGCCTGTGACGAGCGCGGGCCCGACTCGCTGGCGGCTTGAAAGTCAGGGGTTTCGCGACAGGTCGGACATTGTCCGGGGGCCCCCGGTGGACGTCTCCGTTCGGGTGCTGTAGTCACCCCTCATGCCCGAGATCCGAAAGCCCGCCGAAGCCAAATACCAGGCCGAGCTCGACGCGCTCGCCGCCGCCGATCAAGGGGCGCGCCCGCCCGGATGGCGCCTCTCGCCCCGCGCCGTCGAGACCTATGTGATGGGCAGCGACAAGCCCGTCTCCGGCGTCGCCATCACCCCCAAGTACATCGGCGATCGCGGCCTCGTCCAGGTCGCCATCGCGACGCTCGCCTCCGACCGCGCGCTCATGCTCGTCGGCGAGCCCGGCACCGCCAAGAGCTGGCTCTCCGAGCACCTCAGCGCGGCGATCAGCGGCACGAGCGCGCTCGTCGTGCAGGGCACCGCCGGCACCAGCGAGGAGCACCTCAAGTACGGGTGGAACTACGCCTTGCTCCTCGCCGAGGGCCCCTCTGCCAAGGCCCTCGTCCCCTCCCCGATTTACCGCGCGATGCGCGAAGGCAAATTCGCCCGCTTCGAGGAGATCACCCGCACCGCGCCCGAGATCCAGGACGCGCTCATCTCGATCCTCTCGGAGAAGCAGATCGCCGTCCCCGAGCTCTCCGAGGTGGTGAGCGCCGAGCGCGGCTTCAACCTGATCGCCACCGCCAACACCCGCGATCGCGGCGTCAACGAGATGAGCGCCGCCCTCAAGCGCCGCTTCAACTTCGTCACCATCCCCGTGGTCGAAGACCTGGAGCAGGAGATCCGGATCGTCCAGAAGCGCGAGAGCGAGCTGCGGAGCGACTACCAGGTGGGCGTCGAGCCGCCGGCCGAGCTGTCACGCGTGCTCGTCACGCTCTTCCAGGAGCTGCGGGCCGGCGTCACCAAGGACGGCAAGACCAAGGTCAAGGTCCCCGGCTCGGTGCTCTCCACCGCCGAGGCGATCAGCGTGCTCTTCAACAGCGGGATCCTCGCCTCCCATTTCGGCAGCGGCAAGGTCACCGCCGATGATCTCGTGCGCTCGCTCTCCGGCGTGATCGAGAAGGAGAGCGGCGACGATCGCAAGGCCGTGCGCGAGTACTGCGAGACGGTGGCCAAGGGCCGCGGCGGGCTCTGGAAGGACCTCCACGCCGCGGCCAAGGCGAAGCTCGGATGAGCCGGACAGACCTCCTCCGGCGGGCGCACCTCTTTCCGGTACGCCACCACTCGCCCCGGTCGAGCGCCGTCCTGCGCGCGCACCTCGACGCGATCAGGCCGAAGCTCGTGCTGGTGGAGGGGCCGGAGGACGCGAACGGGCTCGTCGATGTGCTGGTGGACCCGCGCACCCGACCGCCGGTCGCCATCCTCGCGTATCGCACCGACGGCGTCAAAGGCACCTCCCTCTGGCCCTTCGCCGCGTATTCGCCCGAGCATGTGGCCCTCGCCTGGGGCGCCGCGCATGGGGCCAAGGTCGCCTTCATCGATGTTCCGGCCGCGCAGGCGCTCGTCGGGCATGTGGGCGAGGACGAGCCGGAGGGAGAGCTTTCCTTCGAGGACGGGGAAGAGGTGCCGCTCGCCGGCGAGGAGACGCAGGAAACGCCGGCCGATCCCGATCGCCCGGTGCCGGTGCAGGAAGCCTGTTTCCGCGCCACCGGACACCGCTCCTTCGAGGAGTTCTGGGAGGCCTCGTTCGAGGCGCCCCGCTTCGATCCGGCCTCGTTCCGCGCTGCCTTGCTCGCTTATGCCGATCTCGTCCGCGCCGCCGACCGGAGGCCCGTGCACCGGGCCCGGGACGCCTACATGGCCCGGCGGATCCTGGAGCACATGGGCGACACCTACCGTCCCGAAGAGGTGATGGTGGTGGTGGGCGCGGCGCATGCGGCGGCCTTCGCCGCAGGAGACATCGACTTCGACCTGGAGAAGACGCTGCTCGACCCGGTGCCCTGCGCGCTCACCCTCATCCCGTGGAGCTATCCGCGCCTCGCCGAGCAGACGGGCTATGGCGCCGGCAACCGCGCGCCCCAGTATTATCAGAGGGCCCATGACGCCGGCTGCGACTACAAGCGCGCCACGCTGGAGGTGCTGGTCGAGTTCACCGAGCACCTGCGTATCCGCGGCTTCTTCGCCTCCCTCGCCGACACCATCGAGGCGTATCGCCTCTCGCTCACGCTGGCCGATATCCGCGGCAAGGCCGAGCCCGGCCTCGACGAGCTGCGGGAGGCGACGATCGCCACCCTCTGCCGGGGCGACGCCGCCCATGTCGACGGCTTCCTCTGGCCGAGCGTGATTGGCCGGCACATCGGCCAGGTGGCCGACCGGATCGGGAAGAACTCGTTACAAGAAGAGTTCTGGCGTGAGGTCGGGGCGCGCAAGCTGCCTGCAAACGACGAGGTGACCGATTTCGCCCTCAAGCTCAGCGACCCTGCCCAGGTCGAGACGAGCATCTTCCTCCATCGCCTGCGCGTCGCCGGGGTGCCTTATGCCTCCTTCACCGGGCGGCAGCAGATCCTCGGCGGGAGCGGCAAAGGCCGGCAAGAAGAGGCCGGGAGCGACGACGCGCTCCGGCGCACCAACGAGAAATGGCAGGCGCAGTGGACGCCGTCGACGGACATCGCCCTGATCGAGAAGATCATCCTCGGCGACACGATCGAGGGGGTGACGACGCGGATCCTGCAAGACGCGCTCGCGGTCGTGGAGCACACCGGCGAGGCGGCCAACCTGCTCAAGGAAGCCGTGGTGACGGGCGCGCCCGACGCCGCCGACAGCGCGCTCGCCGCCTGCGAGCGCCTGGCCGCCCTGGATGACGACTTTCCCTCGCTGGTCACGGCGTGCGATGTCCTCGCCGACATCCTCTCCTACGGCACCTCCCGCAAGGGCACGCGCCTCGCCGCGCAGGAGCTCGAAGGCCTCTGTCAAAAGCTCTTCGACCGGGCCCTCTGCCGCGCGGAGGAGGCCTGTACCTGCAGCGAGGAGGCCGTCCAGAAGCCCAAGCAGGCCGTCTCCACCTTGCA
>JAXLYT010000140.1:0-8370 GCA_046351295.1 Byssovorax sp. | reverse complement strand
CGGCGCGACCTTGTCCGCGGGCTGGGCGGGCTTCGTCAATTCGAGCGATCCCTTGAGCTGGCGGGGGGGCGCGCTCTTCCACGCGGTGAAGCAATCGCCCCACCCGGCGACGGCGAGGCGGATCGTGCCGGCCACGTCGGAGCCTTCGTTCTGGCCGAAGACCACGGCGGGCTGCACGCCGGCCACGTGATCGATCTCGATGTGCGCGCTCACGCCGGCGCCCGCGGCGGCCTTCGCGTTGAGCGCGGGCATGCTCGCCGTCCACTTGCCGAGCGCGGCCTCGATGCACTTGGTGCCGGCGGGGGTCATGTTGTCGCCGCTCACCTTGTGCGTCACGCCGCCGTCGCCGAGCGAGGCGTCGATCACCGCGTGGGTGCGCTTGTCCGCGCCGCGGTGGGTCGGATCGACCAGGCACTCGAGCACGAACGGGCGGGCGAGCAGCTCGACGCCGAGGAGGACCTCGGTGGAGATCACGGCGGGCAGGGCCGGCGGATCGCTCGCGAACGTGGCCACGTCGAGCCAGCCGGTGTTGCCGAGCTGCTGCTGCTCGATCTTGGGCGCGGCGGTGGGTGCGGACGTCGGTGCAGGGGTCTGGGGAGCGTCGGGGGCCGCCGCGGAGCAGGCGGTCAGGGTGAGGGCGAGGAGAGCGGCGCGCTTCATGGGGCGCCTTCATAGCCGAACCCTGGCCCGAGAGGGAATCGGCGTCAGAAGGGCGACTTCTCGGACGCCGCCGCGATGCGATCGAGGAAGGGCTGGCGCAGCGGGGTGAGCACGGAGCTCACCGGGATGCGGGCCACCTCGACGGCGACCTGGGGCGTCTGCCGGCGGGCGGTGATCTTCAGCTTCACCTCGATCCTGGGCTTGCCGTCGTCCTTGTCCTCGGCGAGCGCCACCGCGCTCAGGCTCACGAGGCTCAGCACCATCCCGATTTGTACCAGCACGCGCATGGGGAAACCTCCAGGGTCCCTCATGGTAGCGCAGGCTCCCCGTCGCGGCAGCTTCATCACACGCGGGGTGTCACCATGGAGACGAGGATGCCGAGGATCTTGTCCGGCTGGCTGATCGAGTACTCGTTCAGATCGATCCCCAGCGTCTTGCCGGTCAAGCTCAAGAACTTCCAGGCCGTACCCGTCGTGACCACGCCGTAGAGGGTCTCCACGGGCGTCCCGTCGCGTTCGTTGAAAATTTTCGCCGCGACCATCTCGGCGGCGCATTGCCCCATCCCATCCCGGAGGTTCTCGTTCTTGGCCTCGGCCAAGGCGACGATCGGCGCCTTGACGAAGAGCTGCTCGGGGCTCGACGTGATCAAGAAGTCGCATGCGCCCGTGAGCCCCGCCTCGGGATCGACCGAGAGCTCGACGCCGGAGAAGAGGGCGATGTCCGGCCGAAACGATCGTTTGAGCTCGACCAGAACCGGGGCGATGATGAGCTCCGAGCGGGCCTTCTCGGTCCCCATCGCCGTGGCCAGGGGGACGTTGTAGCGGAGCGTGTCGAGCAGGGCCTGGCTCGGCGAAGCAGGGGGGCGATCTTCGAAGAGGCCCGGCCGCTCGCTGGTGCGGAGGTCGAACTTCTTGAGGACATCCGGCAGGCGAAAATCTCGGAATGACATTGAGCGACTCCAGAGGGCGGCGAGCCCGAGGCTAGCACGGTGTCCTGCGCGCAGAGCTGTCCGGCGCGTCGCTACCCGCGAATGTCCCGCGCGACCGAGGAGCGGATCAACCTCAGCAATGCGTCGCGCTGGGTGCTCAGGTAGAAGTGATCGCCGGGCAGTCGGACGACCGAGAAATCTCGCGTCGTCTGCGCGCCCCAGGCCGCGAGCTGCGCGTCGGTCACGGCCGGATCGTCCTCCCCGGCGAGCGCGGTGATCGGCACATCGAGCTTGGGCTCGTCCCGGTAAACATGGCTCTCGTGAAGCACACAGTCGGTGCGGAGGAGGGGGAGCATCACGTCCATCAGCTCCGGGTTGTCGAGCACCGCGATGGGCAGCCCGTTGAGGGTGCGGAGCAGGGCGATGAAGTCCGGATCGGAGAGGTCCTGGGCGCGCTCTTCGATGATCCACTGCGGTGCGTGACGGCCCGAGGCGAAGAGGTGAATCGGCGCGGGCAGGCCTTCCGCGCGCAGGCGGCGCGCGAGCTCGAAGGCCACGAGCGCGCCGACGCTGTGGCCGAAGAGGGCGAAGGGGCGATCGAGGAGCGGGCGCACGGCCTCGGTCACGGCGTCGAGGTAGGGCGCGAAGTCGGCGATCGAGGGCTCGCTCCGGCGCTGCTCGCGGCCCGGCGGGTGGAGGGCGCAGACGTCGATCGAGGGGCCGAGATCGGTGGGCCAGTCACGGTAGGGCGAGGCGCCGACGCCGCCGCAAGGGAAGCAGAAGAGGCGCACGGGGGCGCGGGGCGCGGGCTTCTGGCGGACGATCCAGCCCTTCTGGGGAGGCACGATCGCACGATAGCGCATCAGCGCCGCGATCTTCGGCCGAGCAGCGGCTCGGGCGCGGCGGGGCGCGCGGGCTCCTTCGGGGGCGGGGCGCGGCGCTCGCCGGTGAGGGCGCGCGCGGTGAGCACGAGGCCGGCGATGAGGAGGCCGTTCATCCACAGGATCGCGTAGCCGAGGGGGCTGCCGGGCACGGGCTCGGTGCCGAAGGCGCCCTGGATCTGCGCGTAGGTGCCGACGATCGCGAGGCGCGGGAAGAAGGCGCCGATCAGCGTCACGAGGAGCGCGGCGGGCAGGAGGGCGAGGGCGGCGAGCAGGCGCGCCGAGCGGCGGCGGAGCGCGGCGCGGCATGCGACGAAGCCGGCGGGCGCGAGCGCGGCGGAGACGAGCACGAGGACGAGCTCGAGCGCCGAGGGGATGGAGCGGCTGTCGGTGAGGTAGAAGTAGGCCCAGTCGCCCCAGGAGATCAGGAAGTAGGCGGTGGCGGGGGCGACGACGAGGGCGCCGAAGAGCGCGACGATCGCCGTGCGCGGCGAGAGCACGCGGTCGTCGTCGTGCGCGCGGGCGAGCCAGGCGAGCGCGACGCCGAGGAGGAAGGCGACGAGGGGGCCGGCGGGCGCGGGCATGAGGGAAGGGTAGTGCGGACGGGCCCCGCGGGGAAAGCCGGGCGCGGATTGCCCTCCTCCCCGGGCCGCGCTACGCCCCGGCCCATGGATCCTCGCCATGTCCGCGATCTCCTGGAGCGCGTCCGCAACAGCGACGTCTCCATCGAGGACGCGCTCGAGTCGCTGCGCGGCCTCCCGTTCCGCGACCTCGGCTTCGCGGCCGTCGACCACCACCGCGCCCTGCGCCAGGGCATGCCCGAGGTCATCTTCGGCGAGCGGAAGACGGCCGAACAGATCGCCGCGATCGCGGCCGAGATCGTGCGTGGCGGGCACAACGTCCTCGTCACGCGGGTCGACGCGGAGAAGGCGGCCGACGTCATCGGCCGCGAGCCCCGGTTCCGCTACGCCGAGATCGCGCGCACCCTCAAGATCGAGGTCGACCCGGTGAAGATCCGGGAGCGCGGCACCGTGGCGGTGGTCACCGCCGGCACGAGCGACATGAACGTCGCCGAGGAGGCGGTGGAGACGCTGAGCGCGGTCGGCCTCGTCCCCGAGCGGTACTACGACATCGGCGTGGCCGGCATTCACCGGCTGTTCCATCGCCTCGAGGACCTGCGCAAGGCCGCCGCGGTGATCGTCTGCGCCGGGATGGAGGGCGCGCTCCCGAGCGTGGTCGGCGGGGTGGTCTCGTCGCCCGTCATCGCGGTGCCCACCTCGGTCGGCTACGGCACGGCGATGGGCGGGTTCACCGCGCTCTTCGCCATGCTGACGAGCTGCGCCTCGGGCGTGGTGGTGGTCAACATCGACAGCGGCTTCGGGGCGGCCATGGCCGCGCACCGGATGCTGCTCGACCGGAGCAGCCAGGGAGCGCAGGGATGAGCCACGATCACGACCATGATCACGATCATGACCATCATCATGATCACGACCACGATCATCATCACGATCATGATCATCATCACGATCACGACCATGGTCACGGCCATGATCACGATCACGACTTCTGGCACGACCATGATCGCGCGGGCGGCGCGCATGTTCACCCGCACGATCCCGGCCCCGCGCACGGGCATGCGCATGCGGGGGACCACGAGCACCCGGTGAGCCGGCCGCTCCTCCGCGAGGGGGACGGGCGGGGCAAGGTGCTGTTCTTCGATGCGTTCAGCGGCGCTGCGGGCGACATGACGATCGCCGCGCTGCTCGACCTCGGCGTGCCGCTCCTGGTGATCGAGCGGGCCGTCGCAGCCTTGCCGATCGAGGGTTTCCATCTGCACCGCGCGCACCGCCACCGGAGCGGGATCGTGGCGACGGCCTTCGACGTGCACGTGGAGGGCGGCCAGCCGCAGCGCACCTATGGGACGATCGACGCGATGCTGGCGAGCGCGCCGCTCGACGCCTCGACGCGCGCGCTCGCGCGGAAGATCTTCCGCCGGCTCGGCGAGGCCGAGGCCGCGGTGCACCGGATGCCGCTCGACGACGTGCACTTCCACGAGGTGGGCGCGGTGGACGCGATCGTGGACATCACCGGCGCGGCGGCGGCGCTGACGTACCTCGGCGCGGAGGTCGTGGCCTCGCCCCTGCCGATGGGCCGCGGCTTCGTGAAGGCGCAGCACGGCATCCTCCCGCTGCCCGCGCCGGCCGTGGTGGAGTGCCTGCGCGGCGTGCCCACGTACGGCGTCGATCTCGACGCGGAGCTCGTGACGCCCACGGGCGCGGCGATCCTGGCCGCGGCCGCGAGTCGCTTCGAGCGCTGGCCGGCCTTCGCCCCCGAGCGGATCGGCTTCGGCGCCGGGACGCGCGAGCTGCCCGATCGGCCGAACCTGCTGCGCGTGGTGCTCGGCGCGCCCGCGCCCGCGGAGGCCGAGCGCGAGGGTGGTTCTTCGTCGACCCATGTGCAGATCGAGGCCAACGTCGACGACCTCACCGGTGAGCTGGCCGCACATGCCATCGAGGCGCTCCTCGCGGCGGGCGCGCTCGATGCGTGGGCCGTGCCGATCACGATGAAGAAGGGGCGCCCCGCGCTGACCATCGCCGCGCTCGCCACAGTCGAGGGCGCGGAGCGCGTGGCCGCGGCGATGCTCACGGAGACGACGACGATCGGCGTGCGCAAGACGCCGGTGAGCCGCACCGAGCGGCCGCGGCGGATCGCGACGGTGGAGACGCCCTACGGATCGATCCGCGTGAAGATCAGCGAGGGCCCGTTCGGTCCGCCGCAGGTGAAGCCCGAGCTCGACGACTGCGCCGCGGCGGCGAGGACGCACGGCGTGCCGCTGCGCGAGGTGCTCGCCGCAGCGCTCGCGGCTGCGCTGCGCTGAGCATCACGGAACCGGCGCGCGCTCGTGCGGGAGCGAAATCTCTGCCGGTGCTCACGGTTCGAGGTGCTACGATTGGCTCGATGTCCGCTCTGCTGAAAGCCCATGTTCGAGCAGGCCGCCTTGTCCTCGACGAGCCGACGACGCTCCCCGAGGGAACCGAGGTGGCTCTCTTCGTCGACCCGGTCGAGGCGCTCGACGAGGCAGATCGTGACGAGCTCGAAGCTCTCCTGGAAGAGAGCCTGATTGAAGCGCGAGCCGGTCAGGAGATCTCGAACGACGAGGCCTTCCGGCAGATGGCGATGGCCCGGGCCAGCGCGCTGGCCGCGGCCCGGTGAGCCTGCCGGTCGTCTGGACACCCCGCGCGGTCCGGGAGGCCACCCGCGCCGTCGCCTGGTGGGTCGAGAACAGACCCTATGCGCCCGAGCTCCTCGAGCAGGAGCTCGCCGAGGCGATTTCGCGTCTGCGCATCTCGCCGCTGATCGGGACCGTGCACAAGCCCGGGATCCGTCGGCTCGTCCTCGAGCGGACGAGGTACGGGCTGTACTACGCGGTGGAGCCCGGCAAGGTGCGCCTGCTCGCTGTCTGGAGCTCGCTGCGCGGCAGAGCGCCGCGCCTTCGTTGAGGGAGAGCTACTTCGGCTCGCCGAGCGTGCAGTAGCTCGGGAAGCCCATCGGGAGGCCCTTTTCGTACGGCTCGGGGCTCACGCCGAACGGGTGGTCCTGCAGGAACTGCCACGCCGCGTCGCGCCCGTCCGTGGGCACGGTGTGGCCCTTGTTGTGGTTGCAGGTGAAGGCGAAGTGCCCCTCCATCGTGAGGTCGTCGTAGTAGCTCTTGGTGGCGGTCGCGAAGTTGATGATCACCTGATCGGAGGGGCCGCCGTAGAAGAGCATGGCGGGGTACTTGTTGCTCTCGTCTTGCACCGGCGGCACGCCGAGGCGCGCGCCCGAGTAGGCCACGATGCTCGCCAGGTAGCCCGACCTGCGCGCCGCGAACTGCTCGGTGTTCATGGCCCCGGCGCTGAAGCCCACGCTGTGGATGTGGCGCTTGTCGATGCCCACCTTCTCGATCGCGCAGCCGAGCACCTCGTCGGCCACGAGCAGGTCGTCCTCGACGTCGCCGCCGAGGCAGAGATACCAGGGGAGCTGGCCGGCGGCCGGATCGTGATAAGGCGCGACGACGACGCCGCCGAGGGCGTTGATCGCGGCGACGGCCTTGCCGAGCGCGTACGAGGCCTCCTTGGGTGACCCGCCTGCGCCGTGCCAGAAGAACACGAGCGGCCCGTCGAGCGTCTTCGCCGCGTCGGTGGCCCAGATCTCGATGTCGCGGCTCTTCCCCTTGAACGTGACGGAGGCCTTGCCGGTCACGAACTCGGGGCAGGTGCCGGTGGGCTTGGGGATGAATTTCTCGTCGGGCTCGGCGGGCGCGGCGCTCCCTCCCGTACCGGAGGTCGTGCTCGATCCACCGCCGCTTCCGCCGCCGGTGCCGCTCGCGCTCGTCGTCGCGCCGGTGCTGCCTCCTCCACCCGAGGGCTCGACGGTGGTGCCTCCGCAGGCGACGAGAGCGACGAGACCGGACGCGGGGAGGACAAGGGCAAGGCGCATCGGCTGATTTAGCCATGAATCGCCGGGCATGTCGACGGCGCCCCGCTCGTCTTGTGCGCTTGTGGTAAGGGCAGAGAGATGCGAGCGCGCTGGACGAAGATGGTGATCCTCCTCGCCGCGCTCCTCACCGCGGGCTGCTCGCGCAAGAGCAGCCCGTCGCTCGGCGTGGCGACCGCCGAGGCGCAGGGCGCGCCCAAGCCCAAGCCGCACCCGCCTCCGCGCACGAAGCTCGTCGCCGAGGGGCCCGAGGCCGAGCCGCGCGTCTCGTTCGTGCAGGGCCGTCACGGACGCCTGCGCCTCTCGGACGGCGGGCAGGGCGGGGTGCCTGTCCTCTTCGTGCACGGCCTCGGGTCGAGCCTCGACGCGTGGCAGGCGCAGCTCGACGCGATTCGCCCTCACCGCCGCGCCGCTGCGCTCGATCTGCGCGGCCACGGCGAGTCCGACGCGCCCTCGGACGACGACTACTCGATCCCTGCGCTCGCCGACGACGTCGAGACGGTGATCGAGATGCTCGGCTTCGATCGGGTGCACCTCGTCGGGCACAGCATGGCGGGCGAGGTGCTCACGGCGTACGCGGGCCGCCACCCCGAGAAGGTCGCCGGGTTGGTCTACGTCGACGCGGTGGGCGACATGCACCGCTTGAGCCGCGAGGACCAGGACAACTTCATCGCCGCCGGGGCCGACCCGCGCATCGATCAGCACAAGGTCTACGAGGAGATGCTCGGCCCGCGCGCGCGGCCGGAGACGCGCGAGCGGGTGCTCGCCGCCGTCGATCAGGTCAAGCCCGGGGCGCTCGGCGCGATCCGCCGGGCGATGGTCGAGTACGCGCCGGGCGACGACGCTGCCCGCTACAGCGGCCCGCGCACATGCATCGACGCCGAGGGCAACGACAGCGTGGTCGACGCGTGGGCGCTCTTCCCCGGGGCGCCGCGCCGCCGCGTCCCCTACGTCTCCCACTTCGTGATGATGGACGACCCCGAGGCGTTCACGACGATCCTCGAGGCTTTCTTGATCCCCTGATCGCGACCAGAGGATGTTCCACGGGCGTCGCGAGCGGCCCGAGGCTAGGGCGGACTCGCGAGCCGTACATCGTACGGTGAGCGAGTCCAACCGACGCGTCGGGCCGCGCAGCAGCCTGTGGAACATCCTCTCAGTCGGGCCGCTCGATCGGGAGCGCTTCGGCCTCCCACGCGAGGAAGCCGCCTTCGAGGAAGCCGACCGGCATCCCCTCGGCGGCGAGCTTCTCGGCGAGCTCCTTCGATTTGTCGCCCGAGCGGCAGTAGAGGATCGGCTCGCCGGGGAGCATGTGCAGCTCGGCGAGGCGCCCCTCGATCTCCTCGAGCGGGAGGTTCGCCGCGCCGGGGATGCGCGCGCGCTCGTAGCTGCGCGCGTCGCGCGTGTCGACGGCCACCACCTGCCGCT
>JAXLYT010000139.1:0-9378 GCA_046351295.1 Byssovorax sp. | reverse complement strand
TGCCTGCTCACCGGCACCTTCGCCGGCGCCGCGCTGCTCACCAAGTACCAGGCGATCTACCTGATCTTCGGCGCCGGCCTGCTCCTCGCGGGCGCCGCGATCCGCGCCGCCTTCCAGCACCTCCGCGACAAGATCCGCGCGCACCGGAAGACCGCGACGCTCGTGGCAGAAGAGGCAGCGGCCGTCGCGACGGGCGAGCCGCCCCTCGGCTTCCGGGCGATCCTCCGCGGCGGGCTCGCGCTCACCGCCGCGATGCTCGTCGTCTCGTCCCCTCACTTCTTGAAGAACCTCGTCTTCTACAAGAACCCCGTCTACCCCTTCGCCCAGGATGTCTTCACCCACTCGACGCCGACCACGCCGAACGCGTCCTTCCTCTTCGAGTGGCTGTTCAAGGATTACAACTGGCGCCCCCATGGGACGCTGATCGAGAACATCGGTAGCTCGCTCCGCCTCTGCTTCACCTTCTCGTTCGAGCCTCATTATTCGTTCACGCACAACGTCCCCAACGCGGGCTCCCTCTTCACGCTCACCCTGCCCTTCCTGCTCTTCCTCAAGGCCCCGAAGCGCCTCGCGTGGGGCGCGGCGGCCTCGCTCGGCGCGCTCTTCCTGTGGGCGATGACCTTCCGCGTCGACCGGCATTTGCAGACCTTCGTCCCGATCCTCGCCGCCTCGACGGCCGCGGTGCTCGTGCGCACCTGGGACATGGGCTGGCTCGCCCGCGCGGGCTTGATCCCCCTCGTCGCCTTGCAGGTGATCTGGGGCGGCGACGCGCTCGTGTACTCCGGTTATTCGCGGATCAAATCCTCGCTCGATCTCATTCGCTCGGGCTACGAGGGCAAGCGCAAGAATTCGGAGCGCTTCACCTTCCGCAACGACTTCAAGGCCATCGGCGAGGCGCTCCCCAAGGACGCCAAGGTGATCCTCCACCACTACCGCCCGAACCTCGGGATCGATCGCGACATCTTCCTCGACTGGGCCGGGCAGCAAGGCCTCTTCCTCTACGAGGGTCTGCACGGGCCGCGCGATCTCTACGACACCTGGAAGGCCCGCGGGATGACCCACATCCTCCACCTGCCGGGGCGCCACATCGCGCCCACGCTGCACGAGGACGTGATCTTCAACCACTTCATCAACCGCTACGGCAAGGGCAAGCGCCGCTTCGGGGGCATCGAGATGGTGGAGATCCCCGACGTCCCGCCGCCGCCGGACGCGCCCTATTTCGTGATCACGACCGGCGTGGCCGGCTATCGCGACGGTCTCTATCCGGTCGAGGCCCTCAAGACCTACGAGGCGATGCCCAGGCACATGCTCAAGTACCCGCCGCCGGAGGTGCTGCTCCCGAAGGACGCCGAGGGGCAGAAGGCGCTGCTCGACCGGGCGACGGCGGTGGTGGAGGGTGGGAAGTCGGCCCTCGATCCGAGCGTGAAATCGGCCGTCGATCAGGGGTTCTCGGCCGTCGCCAGCTACGCGCGCGGCTACACGGTGCTGGTGCGGAAGGGCGCGGGATCGAGCGCCCCCGCGAGCCCTGCACCGCACCTGCCGAGCGGCCCGGGCGGAGAAGGTGGAGAGGGCGAAGAGCCCTGACCGGTCAGGGCCGGCGAATGCCCGTCGCGTTGCCTCCGCGAAACCTGGGCGAAACAAGCGGCGCGCTATCCGATCCGCATGAAGGTCGATTTCGGCGACACGGCTTGGCTCCTCATCGCGACTGCCCTCGTCCTGCTCATGACCCCCGGCCTCGCGCTCTTCTACGGCGGCATGGTCCGCCGCAAGAACGTGCTGGCCACCCTGATGCACTCGTTCACCGCGCTGCCCGTCATCACCTTGCAGTGGGTGCTGATCGGCTACTCGCTCTCCTTCGGCGCGTCCCACGGTGGGCTCATCGGCGGCCTCGATTTCGTGGGCCTGCGCGGCGTCGCCTTCGAGGCCAAGGGCACCGTCCCCCACCTCGCCTTCTGCGCCTTCCAGATGATGTTCGCGGTGATCACCCCCGCGCTGATCGCCGGTGCCTTCGCCGAGCGGATGCGCTTCTCCGCGTACGTGATCTTCATCCTCGCCTGGTCGACGCTGGTCTACGACCCCGTGGCGCACTGGGTGTGGGCCGAGAAGGGATGGCTCGCGCAGTACGGCGCGCTCGACTTCGCGGGCGGCACGGTGGTGCACCTGGCCGCGGGCATCTCGGCGCTCGTCGGCGCGATCGTGCTCGGCAAGCGCACGGGCTACCCGCACGAGCGGCACCAGCCGCACAACCTGACGATGACGCTCACGGGCGCGGGCATCCTCTGGTTCGGATGGTTCGGCTTCAACGCGGGCAGCGCCCTCGGCGCCAACAACCTGGCGGCGATCTCGCTCATCGACACGCACATCGCGGCAGGCGCCGGGGCCGCGTCCTGGCTCGCCGTCGAGTGGGCGCAGCGCGGCAAGCCCACCGCGCTCGGCGTCGCTTCGGGCCTCGTGGCGGGCCTCGTCGGCATCACGCCGGCCGCGGGCTACGTCGACCCGTGGGCCGCCGCGGTGATCGGCGCGGCCGCGGGTATCGTGTGCTACTTCGCGGTCGTCTCGAAGGAGCGCCTCGGGTACGACGACTCGCTCGACGCGTTCGGCGTGCACGGCGTGGGCGGCGCGCTCGGCGCGGTGCTGACCGGCGTGTTCGCGCGCAAGGCCCTCAACGACGCGGGCCACGACGGCGCCATCTACGGCAACGTGGGGCAGCTCGTGCCCCAGATCGTGGGCATCGTGGCGGTGGGCGCCTACGCGGCGATCGTGACGTTCGTGCTGCTGAAGGTGCTCGACAAGACCATCGGCCTCAGGGTGCCGGTGTCGGACGAGCGCGAAGGCCTCGACTCGACCGAGCACGGCGAGACGGGCTACGCGCTCTGATCATCAGGCCGCGAGCGCCTGCTCCTGGACCGCGCCGTTCTCGCCGGCGCGGATCGCCTCGGCGAGCATCTTGCGGCCGCGGTGGAGGCGGCTCATCACCGTGCCGACGGGGACGCGCATCTCGGCGGCGGCGTCCTTGTAGCCGCGCTCCTCGAGATCGACGAGCACCACGGCGGCGCGGAAGCAGGGCGGCAGGGCCTCGAGCGCGCGGGCGACCGGGGGGGAGAGCTTCGACATCTCCGGGTGGCTGTGCTCGGGCGCCGTCCACGCGCAGGGGTCGGCGGAGAGCACGTCCACCGCGTTGCGCTCGCGCCGGGCGCGGCGGCAGCGGGTCATGAACACGCTGAAGAGGATCTGGTTCGTCCACGCGCGCAGGTTGGTGCCGGGCTGGTAGGTGCTCTCGAACCGGATCGCGCGCTCGATCGTGTCCTGCACGAGATCCTCCGCGACCTGCGGCGAGCGCGCCATCCGCAGCGCGCGACCGAAGAGCTCGTTGCGGAGCGCGCCGAGTCCTTGGCGCAGCTCCTGGGTGGCGGGGGAGAGCTCGGCAGCGTTGCGGGTCATCGTAGCGGGCATGGTCAGGGTCCTCCTCGACGTGTCGGGAGGGCCTATCGCAAGCCCGGTGCCAGGATTGATCGCGCGAATTTGCCGGGAAATCGGGGTGTATTCCTGCGGGCGTCCGAACGCGGGCGCGTGTCCCGGGCGACGCAGCAGGGCGTGTCTCGGGGAACGCCGGGGGGTGTGTCTCCGCTTCCCGGGGGCGTGTCCGATTGGGCTCAGGGCTCGGCGAGCGGGTCGGCTCCCCGGCCGAGGGCGGCCAGGATCCGGGGCACGCGCTCGGCGATTTCCCCGGCCATGAGGCCCCGATCGCTCCCCGTCCGGGCGCGCCAGAGGTCGCCGGCCAGCGCGTGGACGAGCACCCCCGCGCATGCAGCCCGGTCGGCCGGCTGGCTGCACGAGAGCGCCGCGATCAGCCCGGTGAGCACGTCGCCCGAGCCGGCGGTGGCGAGGGCGGGGTTGCCGGCCATGCAGATGTGGAGCTGCCCCTCGGGCGTGGCGATGATCGTCCGCGCCCCCTTGAGCACCACGATCGCGCGGGTCAGACGCACGGCCTCGCGCACGGCCCCGAAGCGGTCCTGCTCCACGGCGCGCGCGCTCTTGCCGATCAGGCGGCCGAGCTCGCCCGGGTGCGGCGTCAGGATGCACTGGCCGCGGGCCTGGGCGATCGCCTCGGCGCGCCCGCCGAAGAGGGTGATGGCGTCGGCGTCCACCACCTTGAGCCCATCCCAGTGGAGCACGACGTGGTCCACCGCGACACGCGCCGCCTCGTCGAGGCCGAGGCCCGGGCCGATCGCCACCGCGCTCCGCCGCGCGAGCGCCTCGTCGAGCGAGGCCTCGATGCGCCCGGGATCGATCCGCGTCGTCATCACCTCGACCACGCGCGACTCGAGCGCGGTGGCCGCGTCGGGCCAGGTGCACACGGTCACGAGGCCTGCCCCGGCCCGCATCGCCGCCTGCGCGGTGAGCAACGCCGCCCCCAATTTGCCGGCCGATCCAGCCACCACCAGCACGTCGCCCGCCGCATGCTTGTGCACGTTCGTCTCGCGCGGGGACAGGTACGAGCCGAGCGTCTCCGGGCGGATCACCTCGGCCACGTGGCCCACGAGCTCCAGGATCGGCTGGTCGGGCACGCCCAGATCGACGACGTGGATCGTCCCGGCGAGGCGCGCTCCCTCCGGTGTGAGCAGGCCGATCTTCAGGTGGCCGAAGGTCACCGTGTCGTCCGCGCGCACCGCGATCCCGAGCGGCGCGCCGCTGTCGGCGTCGAGGCCCGAGGGCACGTCGAGCGCCACGCAGCGCACCCCGGCCGCGTTGATCGCGGCGATCACCTCGGCCAAGTAGCCGCGGATCGGCCGGTCGAGCCCGGTGCCGAAGAGCGCGTCGACCACGAAGTCCGCGCGGCCGAGCGCCTCGACGAGCGGGCCGAGCGCCGAGCCCTCCGGCATCTCGTTGAACGTGCCGCCGAGATCGACGTACGCGTCGAGGTTGATCCGGCTCTCCCCGGTCACCTTCTCCAGCGCGCCGGTGAGGAACACCTCCACCTCGGCCCCGCGACCGAGCAGGTGCCGCCCGACCACGAAGCCGTCGCCCCCGTTGTTCCCCGCGCCGCACACGATCACCACGCGCGCGTCGAGCGGGTACGACGCGGGTTGCCCCGGCGCGCGCACATGGCGCACCGGGAAGGCCCGCACCTTCTCCACCTTCTCGTCGGCGATCGCGCGCCGCGACGGGGGCGCTCCGCCCTCGCACGGGTACACCGCCGCGCTGCGCGGCCGGATCGGCATGCTCGGCTCGGCCGGCTCGGCCACGCGGCCCCGCTCGATCAGCGCCGCGAGCACGTCGGCCGCGCCCCGGCCGGCGTTCTCCATCAGCACGATGCCGGGGACGTGGAAGCTCTCGATCGCCTGCCGATCGAAGGCCCGCATCTGCGCCCGGGTGAGGACCGGGATCACCGCGCGCCTCCGGGAGAGAAGCGCTCGATCACCGCGCGCATGTCGCGCACCGCGCGCTCGAGGCCGAAGAAGACCGCGTCGGCGATCACCGCGTGGCCGATGTTCACCTCCACCACCTCGGGCAGCGCGACCACCGGGCCCACGTTGTGCCGCGTCAACCCGTGGCCGGCCGCCACGTCGAGCCCCACCTCGCGCCCGCGCCGGGCCGCCGCCGCGATGCGCAGAAGCTCCGACTCGGCCAGGGCCGGCGGCTTGCCGCCCTCGCACGCGTGGCAGTACTCGCCGGTGTGCAGCTCCACCTGCTGCGCGCCGATCGCCGCCGCAGCCTCGACCACCTCGGGGTCGGGGTTGATGAACAGGCTCACCTTGATCCCCGCGCGCCGGGCCATGCTCACCGCCTCGGCGATCGCGCCCTTCTGCCCGGTCACGTCGAGCCCGCCTTCCGTCGTGCGCTCCTCGCGCCGCTCGGGCACGAGGCTTATCACGTCGGGCTTCACCGCCTCGGCGATGCGGATCATCTCCTCGGTCGCGCCCATCTCCAGGTTGAGCAGCGTGCTGATCGAGGCGCGCAGCCGGCGCACGTCGTCGTCGCGGATATGCCGGCGATCCTCGCGCAAGTGCGCGGTGATCCCGTCGGCGCCGGCGGCCTCGCAGAGCTGCGCGGCGAGGACCGGATCGGGGTAGCGGGTGCCGCGCGCGTTGCGGACGGTGGCCACGTGATCGACGTTGATGTGGAGGCGGACGGGCATCGATTCGACTCTACACAAAGGGCCGAAGGGCCGGCGGGGATCTTTCCCTCCGTGGCCCGTCCCCGCGCGCGCTCGATCCCGCGCCGACCCGCCGTGACCAACCGTGATAGCGTAGCGCCCCATGTCTCCGGCGCCCGCGTCCATCCCGCACCGCTCGCTCTCCGGGCGTGGAGCGGCGGCCGGGCTCGCGCTGCTCCTCTCGATCGCGTCGCTCGCGGCGCCGGCCCGGGCGGACGACACCGAGGCCGCGCAGAAGGCCTACGATCGCGGGAGCGCCGCCTTCGCGCAGAAGCGCTGGGCCGAGGCCGCCGCCGAGCTCAGCCGGGCGGACGCGCTCGCCCCCAACCCCGTCGCGCTCGAGTCCGCGCTCAAGGCCGCCCTCCTCGCCGACGATCCCGTGCTCGGCATGGCCCTCGTCGAGCGCGCCGAGGGCCGCGCGGGCCTCCCCGAGACCATCACCACCGCCGCGGGAAAGGCCAGGGCCCGCTTCGGCGAGCGTGCCGGCAAGCTCCTCGTCCGCTGCGCCCCGAGCCGCCGGTGCACGGCCAACGTCGACGCCGAGCCCTTCCCGATCGAGCAGCGGCGCTGGGTCAAGGCGGGCGACCATGCCGTGGAAATCGTCGTTGACGACAGGTCACAACGGTACACGGTCAAGGTCGACGGCGCGATGACCGTCGAGTGGAGCGCGCCCGCCCCCGCCGAGCCCGCCCCGCCTCCCGACAAACCCGCTGCTCCGCCCCCGGTCGCGCAACCTCCCGTCGCGCCCCCGGTGACACCTCCACCCGCCGCGCCCCCGGCCCCGCTCGCACCGCCTCCCGAGCCCCAGGGCGGGCTCTCTCCCGCCTGGTTCTGGGTCGGTCTCGGGCTCACCGCCGCCGTCGGAGGGATGACCATCGCCTCCGGCGTCGACACGCTCGGCAAGCACAGCGACTTCATGGACGGCATCGTCGATAACCCCACGCCGGGCCAGAACGCGCAGAACCGCACCAACGTCCTCATCGGCGTCACGAGCGCCTTCGGCCTCGCCACCGCCGGGGTCGGCCTCTTCGCCGTCCGCTGGTCCAGCAAGGCGCCGCGCGCTTCGCTCCGCATCGGCCCGGGCTCGGCCTCGCTTGGCGGCCATTTCTAGCGGCAAGTGCGGTATCCTCGGGACGGATCGCCGTCATGACCTCGTCGCGTCCCGGCCTTGAAGAACCGAGCTCTCCCGGGAGCCTCGAGTCGCGCTACGAGCTGCTCGTGAAGATCGCCTCCGGGGGCATGGCCACCGTGTACCTCGGCCAGGTGCGCGGCGCGGCCGGCTTCCGCCGCCAGGTGGCGATCAAGCGCGCCCACCCGCACCTGCTCGAGAACCCCACCTTCAAGCAGATGCTCGTCGACGAGGCGCGCCTCGCCTCGCGCATCCACCACCCCAACGTGATCAGCGTGCTCGACGTGGAAGAGCGCGCGGGCGAGCTGCTCCTCGTCATGGATTACGTCGAGGGCGCGGCGCTCAGCGATCTCCTCTCCCGCTGCCAGGACGCCGATCGCAAGCTCCCTGCGCGCGTCGCCCTGCGCGTCGCCCTCGACGCATGCGCGGGCCTCCACGCCGCGCACGAGCTCTGCGACGAGCACGGCAGGCCGCTCGGGCTCGTCCACCGCGACATCTCGCCCCACAACATCCTCGTCGGCGTCGACGGCGCCGCGCGCATCGCCGACTTCGGGATCGCCAAGCATGCCGAGGGCGGCGTGTCGACCACCACCGGATCGCTCAAGGGCAAGATCGGCTACATGGCGCCGGAGTACGTGGAGCATGGCGTCCTCGACGCGCGCAGCGATGTCTTCGCCCTCGGCATCGTCGTCTGGGAGTCGCTCGCCAACCGCAAGCTCTTCCGCGGCCAGAACGAGGTCGACACCCTCCGGCGCATCGTGAGCGCCGAGGCGCCTCCGCTCTCGGCTGTCGCCCCGTGGGTCGGCGCGCGCCTCGACGACGTGCTCGCCGCGGCCCTCGCCCGCCTGCCATCCGAGCGCTTCGACAGCGCGCGCGCCTTCGGCAACGCCCTCGAATCCGCGGCCCGCAAGGACGACCTCATCGCCCCCGCCGGCGAGGTCGCGCGCTTCGTGGAGGAGCTCGTCGGCCCCTCGCTGGAGAAGCGCCGCTCCCTCTGGCGCGAGCGATCGAGCGGCGGCCGGCCCGCCTCCACGCCCGCCATTCAACGAGCGCCCGCGCAGGCCCTCCAGGCCGAGCCGACCCTGGCCGGCGATCGTCCCACGGTGCCCGACAAGCCCTCGCAGCACGACGCGCCCGTCTTCGGTGTGCTCGACGCCTCCGAGCCCGCGATGCCCGTCGAGCCCACCGGGAGCGTCGGCGGGAGCAGCCGTTCGTTGCGCCAGATCGAGGGCGCCGAAGGCCGCAGCGCTCCCTCCCTCCCACGCTCCGGATCCAGCAACCGCACGGCCATCATCGTCGCCGCGGTGAGCCTCCTCGCCGGCGCGATCGGCGCGCTCGCCCTGCTCTCCGGATCGGGCGGCAGCGGCTCCGGCGCACCCGCTGCGGCGCTCTCCGCCGATCCCGAGAGCAAGCCTTCCTCCAGCGCCTCGGCGCAGCCGATCCCCACCATCAGCCCGGCCAGCCCCGACGCGCCCACGAGCACCGCGCCCTCGGCCGCGCCGCCCTCGAGCGCGCCGATGCAGCGCCCCGCCGTCTCCGCTTCTTCCCGCCTCCCGCCGCCTCGCCCCGGCGCGATCAAGCCAGGCCCCGCCTCGACCGCCGCCCCGGCCGATCGGATCGCCCCCAATCCCTACGCCACCCCGCCCAAGACAGGCCCCTGATCCGCGGCGCGGCGCTATCGTTCCTCTGTCCGGAGGTCCGCCATGCCGTCCCGCTCCATGTTCGCCCGCGCCTTCGCCGGCGTCTCCCTCGTCTCCCTCGCGCTCGCCGCCGCGGCCCTCGCAGGCCCCGCATGCTCGGCCACCAGCAACCCCACCACGGGCACCGGCGGCGGCAGCACCACGGGCACCACTTCCGGACAGGGCGGCAACACCACCTCGACCGGACAGGGCGGAGAGGGCGGCATCGGGATCGATCCCGACGGCGGGCTGCCCACCGGCCTCCGCTACACAGGCACCGTGTGGGGACCTCACCCGGACGGGAAAATGCCCCTGTTCCCCGTGCCAGGCGCGCTCGTCCTCGCCAGCGCGACACCGCCCGACCCCATCCCCGCTTGCAACGCCTGCGTGGAGCTCGGCCCCGACGCGCATTA
>JAXLYT010000138.1:0-9390 GCA_046351295.1 Byssovorax sp. | reverse complement strand
CCGGGGGCGCCTTGACCGGAGCGGGCTTACGCGTCTCGTCCATGGTGCTCTCCCTCGGCTACGCGATCGTCTGCTTGTAGGTGAATAGGTGATGAGGAGGATCTCGAAGAAGAGGATGCATGCTGCGGATCCTTCAAAGCAAGAATTGATGTCTCCCTTCGTCCGTCCTCACAGCTCTACTACGGGTGGTCAGTCTCCTTCAAGGCCAGCTTCTCCGGCTGGAGGGGACACATCGTCCTCGCACAAGAGCGGCAGGCTGACGGAAGGAGGCGGTGACGAAGACGATGAAGAGAGCGTCTCTGCGTGGAATGTGACTGCGACCCTATCCAGGCGTCATCGACGTACACAGCATAGCGCACGCCGGTGGGGGGGTACCACAAGAACGAACTCGGTCCATCAGGAACCCGGACAAATAAATATTCGTTAATGTCGCCAATCTTTTGCTCCATAGCCCACGTCCCCAGCCTCGTAAGCCTCGGGGAAATTCTCACGGACATGATTCAAAATCTCCGCATCGTTGCTTGACACATCCCAGGACGTACTGTCGACAGCCGTGAGAATAACCACTGGGGATCCGCTTGGTTCAGACTCGGCATAACCACAGAACATACCGTCAATCACCTGATCCAACTGGCGGGCGATGCTGAGAAGTTTCTCGGAAGATACACGGAAACCCGCATTCTGCACAGCGTACAGCGCTTCGGCACCGGCTCCGAGTGCCTCACAATCGGAGACCGCCCAACGCATATTCCGAGTGAGGTCGCCAAGCGCGCCCAAAATGCTCGGCAGATCGACCGCCAAGCGTCCGTGGTTATCCTTGTCAAGCAGGGTAACGGTGATCATATCATTATCCTCACAGTTTCTCCGCTGAGCCACGTTTGAATCCTGAACGAGGACCGCCGCGGGGGTCGTTAATGATAAACGGATGCTGATGCGGGGGCGGAAGGTGGTCCGGCCGGCGAGTTCCGTTCGGATACGTCGGACTCGTCATGTCGATGTCTTTAACCGGGTTCCCCGCAGCGTCGTACTCACGAAGCTGGTAGATACGATCGTTTACCTCATCCCAACGAACACGTGAGTGGGGGCCAGTTGCCTCGGGATCCGGCGCGTTGGGTGGAAGCCGCGGCGGCTGCTGCCCCTCCACAACCAGCGTTCCGTCGGCATAAACCGAGCGATATGCAGGGCCGCCCCCCGTACTCCCCTTCGGTCCTCCCGGTCCTGCACCCTTTGGGGAAAGGGTTGCGTCTGGCGTCATTCTGGTTATGGTCTCGGTTTTTACTCCTCTACCCGCAGCCTTAGCAGATATTTCAGTCGCTGCCGCTCGAGCGACAGCACCAACATCCTGTGCATTGGGTCTAACATCATCGAACAAATAGTTTGCGAGAATTTGACCGATCGTTGCCCCAAGCGCGCCATCGTTCGGTACTTCGCCAGCACCAGTAAATTTTACGGCCGCGTGGAGCACATCCTCTCTGGACAACCCTTCGTTATCAACTTCCGCCGGTGAGCTTTCTTGTGATGTCTGCGCCACGATGCCATCTCCTGGGGAAGATCGGTCCTGTGGTCGCACATGTTCTACCGTCGTGATTCCAGTGCGAATGGTTTCAAGCTTGCCCCTCTCTAGCGTCGCCTGAGCTCTTTGCTTAAAGCTACCACTGGCTGAAGCTATGAACTCCGCGCGAGTCTCCGGAGAAAGCGACTTGAGGTGACGATGTAACTCGACGTCTGTCTTCTGCGCGATCAGCTCATTAGTTGTGCTCTGTCTTCCGCTAGGATCCATTAATTGAACCGGGCTTGCTCGCACGTACTGATACAGATTCGCCCCGTCGGCGGCCATTCCGCTTGGATCCGCGCTCGCCCACCTCCCGAGCCAGCACGCATAATACCGCGCCCCATGGTAATACAACCCCGTCTCGTCATCCTGCTCCTTCCCCGTATACCGATACCTCTTCCGGCTCACCTCCGCCGCCCCCGTCCCCGACCGGTACGCCGACGTCCCATACGGGTGGTACTCCTCATACGAAATCACCGCCCCCTCTCCATCCACCTCCAGCACCGCCGACCCGAGGTGATTCCCCAACTGATACCGGATCACCGTGCTCGGCTCGAAGCTCCCCCCGGCCTCCGTGTCCACCGTCTTGGTCTCCACCAGCGCCACCCGCTTCACCCCATCCATCACATGAAGCGTCTGTCGCTCGACGGGCAGGGTTTCAGTGCCACCGGTCACCTGATACCGGCGAAAAACCTCATAGCCGCCGAGGTAAATGGTCTCGTCCCGGTACCCCCCGTGGGTCCACACCTTCCGAGCGCGCTGCCCGCCCGCGTCGTACGTGTAGTAGACCATCCCGCCGCCACCGAGGTTCGACGACTGCATCTGGTCCCGGTAGTCCCACTCGATGCTCGACAGGTGCGGCATCGACGTCATGTTCCCGTGCGGGTCGTACCCGTACTCCGCCGAGTACGGCGCCGTTTCCCCATCTCCGGGCAGGCTCGTGCTCAAGAGGCGATTGCTGCCCCCCGCGATCTCGTATCGCCGCGTCCAGCTCCCCGCCATCCCCGCCTGGTGGATCATCGACAAGATGTTCCCCACTTCATCATATCCATAAAGATCTGTGTAATTCCGCAGCGCCGCCGAATCGTTCTCGTGCGGCAGGTTCATCAGCGGCAGGTCGTTCTGATCCCGCTGCACATCGCCCACCCCACCCGCGTGCTCCCGCCCGCTCGCCTGCACGAGCCGATAGATGGCGTCATACACATACTGCGTGCTCGGCGACACTACATCGTTGTTAAAGAACACCGTCTGCTGCGCGCTGTCTTCGATCGCCACGATGTTCCCCACCGGGTCATAGGTGTAGGAGAGGTTCTGGAGCACGCTAACCGTGCTGTCTTCGTTGTGGCGCACCGTCTTGAGCCGCGAAAGCCGGAACGTCAACGGGTCATAGGTGTACGTCGTCTCCGTCCCGTTCCCGTAGACGATCTTCTCCCGTTGCCCCTTCGCGCCGTAGTCGATGTCGTCGACGAAGCTGGTCCAGTCCACCGCTCCCCGGATCCGCACGTCGACCTTTTCGAGCAAGCCGGCCTCGTTGTACGTCGGCCGCACCTCGCTCGCGTCCGGCGTCGTCGCGCTCACCGGCCGGTTCAGCGCGTCGTATGCCGTCGCCGTCGTGAACGTCTCCGCCTCCAGCAGGGATTCGGCCGCATCCTCGATGTCCCCAAGGTCCGTCAACCCCACCAGGGCGGACCACTCTACCTGCGTCGCGTACGCGACGGCCACCCGCCGCGCGCTCGACAGCAGGTTCCCCTTGAAGTCGTACGCCCCGGTGGTGACCACCCCCGCCCCGTCGTAGTGCCGGTACACCTTCCCCCGCAGGTTCAGCGCCGCCGCGTCCGCGTGCGCCTCCCCGTACACCACCCGCTCGACGAGGACCTCGTCCCCCGCGCCCTCCTTCACCAAGTGATGCGTCGGCCGCCTGAGGACGTCGACTTCCGTTCGGCGGGCAAAGCCCCGCTGGTCCCAGGCCCGAAACGGCTGCCCCGCCACGTCCAAGAGCATCCACCGCTCGCCCGCGTCGCAGCTCTTCTGGTAGAGCTTCCGCTTGCCCATTCCGAAGGTATGGAGCATCGCGGCGTTCTCTCGGGCGTCGGTCACCACCAGCGCGTTTCCTTCGATGTCCAGGGCGAGGCGCGTAGCATAGACGCCGGCCTCCCCGTTGTCAGCTTCGGTCAAGAACGTCCGCCCCAGCGCGTCCAGGTGCGCCACCGCCGGCGTCCCCGCGTGCGCCGCCGCGAGATCCGACGCGCGCCGGTGTCGGCGAACGCCGCTTCGAGGAGGTCGCGCTGCGGTCCGCCGAGCGCTTGGCGCTCGCGATGACCGCGCCGCCGGCGCGCGCTACGTACGATCCGCTGCAAGTCGATAACCGATCCACCGAGGTTCGCCATGACCTTGTTCCTCCCGAGTTGAACGTGCGCCGACGGGCGTTGGGCGTTAGCTGATCAGCGGACTCGTGCCGTCTTCCTCCGCCGTGCCGTCCCACGGGAAGACGAGGTGTCCGAACTGCACGAATTGCCGCGATCCGTCGGACGGGTAGGCATCGCCGTCGTTGGCGCCCTTCGAGGCGAACCAGAGATCGGCGATCTCCCCGTGTCGTCCCTTGTGGCCGTCGTCGAGGCACGCGAGCCCGATCGGCGTCAGCGGCCAGTTGAGGTCGAAGTCGTTCGGCCCCTCGAGTTTGAAGCCGACGCCGCCCACCGTGGAGCCGAAGGACTCGGTCGACATGAAGAGGTGCATGAGCGCGCTGCCATGCCGCGCAGGCTGAGGTCGTCGGGGACTGGAGGCGCGCGTAGTGGGCTGGTCGCGTCGCCGACGGCGAGCATCGCCGCGGGCGTGCTCCAGCCCGCGACGGGTTTCGCACGCGGTCGAAGAGCCAGAACAGCACGGGCGCGTTGTCGCGGTAGCCGATGACGCGTGCACTGCCCATCCGTCGATTGCATGGCGTGGACGATCATCGCGCCCGCGGTGACGTCGCCGCCGTCGAGGAGACCGTTGAGGAGCTGCACTTCAACCGTGGCTGTCGGGCGCGCCGTCGTCGTGCCGCCCGATGCAAACCCGTTCGGCGCCCAGGTGATGGTCACCGTTGGGGACACCGTGCCATCGAGATCGATGCAAATCTGGGAGCCGGTGGTGATCCCTGTTGCGCCAGGACAATCCAGCTACGCCCCGACTCGCCGCTGGGCACGGAGGGCGGCCTCGCTGGTCCAGTGGTCCTCGGGCCCTGCGGCCAGGCTGTCACCGGCGCCGCCGCTCGACCGCGCGACGGTCCAGCGCTGTCCGTCTCCACCCGCCCGCCAAGCGTCGTGACGAGCGACTCCTTGATCCCAGAGGATTTTCCGGTACATCGAGGTGGCGGTCTCGTCCGTCCCGCGGTTGTAGGTCTGGTTCACGTCGAACTGCCATAATTTCGAGAGCTGCGGCAACGGCATGATGGTGCTCCTCCCAGGTGTTTTGTCGTTGAATAGAAAACGGGTCCCGCGAATTGGCGAAGCAGACGACGGTGACTTGGAGAAGCCCCGTTGTTACCCGTACAGCGAGACGCACTTCCTCGGTAGCGGACGATATACGGCGTCAGTTCCAGGAAGCGCCTTGACGCACTCCGCGTACGCCCCGACCTGTAACCGATACGGGGCCCCGCGTTGTCCGTCAACGGCGAAAAACAGTTTTGTCGGCTTAATTCACTTTATTGTGCGCTCGCGAACCCGATGCGGGCTGGTGGGTAAGATGGCTCATAAGTCGAAGACGCGTTGTGCCCACTACATTTCTGCGAGTAGAGCGGCGGGGATTGAGCGTGAGTGTTTGATAATAGCTCGTTGAAATACCTGTCGCGACAGCCCGACCCTTGCGCGAAGGTTGAGGATGCAGCCCCATAAGAGCTGCCCCTCCGCGTGGAGCTCATCCCCTTCCTGGTCGTCCGGTCGGACAAGGCCCCGGAGGCGTTCGCCCTGTGGGTCGCCGAGCACCGGCCGGTGGATTGGGTCCTCAGCGTGGTACAATATGCCGCCATGACGCCCGCAGCACGAACCGAGATGCTCAAGCGGTTCCAGCCGAGCGACGACCCCGAGGTGCGCGAACGCCAGCGGGAGATCGGCCGCACGATGCTGGAGCTCAACCCCGATCTCATCGAGGAGAGGATGCAGCAGGTCCGGCGGGCCGTAGCGCGCTCGAGCCTTCAGCGGGTGCTCGCCCGGCGTGGCTTCGTCCTGAGCGTCGAAGAGCAGGAGCAGATCGACGCCTGCACGGAGATCGCCACCCTCGAGCGCTGGCTTGAAGAGGCCGTCACCGCGGCGAGCGCGGCCGAAGCGCTCCGGTAATCTCGCTCTATCCGAGCCGAGCTCGCCCGGCGTACCTCAGAGCCACCCGTGCTCGCGGTACCACGCCGCGGCCTTCTTCGTCCCCTCCGCCCACTTCACCTTCGGCTCCCAGCCGAGCGCCTTGCGCGTATCCATCGAGTCGCACACCCAGTGCGGCGCCGACAGCTCCTTCAGCTTGTCGCGCGTCAGCATCACCGCCTTCCCGCTGAGCTTGCTGATCTGCTCGTTCGCGGCGGCCACCACCGAGACCAGCGAGAACGGGATCGACAGCCGCACGAGCGCGCGCTTCCCCATCGCCTTCTCGATGTCGGCGAGCATGTCCTTCCACACGTAGATCTCGCCGTCGTCGACGAAGTAGGCGTTTCCGCTCGGCACGTCGGCGTACATCGCCTTGATGCAGGCGCTCGCCGCGTCGGACGCGTAGATCACGCTCATCGTGTTGTTCCCGTCGCCGAGGTACGGCAAGAAGCGGAACGACACGCTCTGGAAGAACGCGAACGACTCGTTGTCGCGCGGGCCGTAGATCATCGGCGGGCGGATGATCACCACGGGCAGCTTGTCCTTCACGGCGCGCACGGCGCGCTCGGCGGCCACCTTCGAGCGCCCGTAGCCCGTCACGGGGCGGGGCGTCGCGTCGGGGGACACGGGGCGGCCGTCGTCGCTCCAGCCGACGGCGGTGAGGCTCGACACGAACACGAAGCGGGACAGGCCGGGCGCCACCTCCTGCGCGGCGTCGAGCAGGTTCTGCGTCCCCTGCGTGTTGATCGCGTGGAACTCTTCCTCGCTCCGGGCCTTCACCACGCCGGCCGAGTGGATGACCGCGTCGACGCCCTTCATCGCCGCGCGCACGCTCGCCGCGTCTTCCACGGCGCCCGTCGCGAGCTCGAGCCCGGGCAGGGCGGTGAGGAAGTCGACCTTCGACGACTTGCGGACGAGGGCGACGACGGAGTGCCCCTCGGCCGAGAGCTGCTCCGCGATGTGCGAGCCGAGGAAGCCGCTCGCGCCGGTGACCAGGACCTTCATCTTCGTTCGTCCCCCTCAGAGCGCCTTGTCGTAGACGCGGTAGCGCTTCGCGATCCGCCCGCCCATCAGCCGGATGCCGGCGTTGATCGCCGCGTTGTCCTCGAGCGTCCAGCCGAGCTCGCCCTCTTTCATCCCGAGCAGGTGGGCGGCGCGGTTCATCTCCACGTACAGATACGCGGATAGACCGCCGTAGCGCCGCACATGCCGGTACTTCTTGCGGATCCCGAGGATCACCAGGCGCCCGCTCTTCGGCCCGCGCACGCGGAGCCGCCAGAGCATCTTCAGCACGCCGAAGGGGAAGAGCTGGCCGTGCAGGTCCTGGATGAGCTCGTTCAGGTTGGGGAGCGCGAAGGCCACGGCCGCGGGCTCGCCGTCGATCGACACGATCTTGGTGATCTCGGGCATCAGGATCAGCTTGCTGTCGGCCGCCATCTTCAGGAGCTCGTTCTCCGTCAGCGGCACGAAGCCCCAGTTGTCGCTCCACGCGTCGTTGAAGATGTCCATGATGATCCGCACGTCGGCGAGCAGATCCTTCGTGCTCGCGCAGCGCGCCGTCACCTCGGGCATGGCCTGGATCTCGGCGTGGGCTTTCTGCGCGCGCGCCGGCACCTCGCCCACGTCGTAGGCCCACGAGTAGAAGTCCTTGAGCTTGCCGTAGCCGGCCTTCTCGATGAGGCTGCCCTGGTAGCTGTTGTGGTAGGGCATCATCACCGTCGGCGGCTTGTCGAAGCCCTCGATGAGGCAGCCCGTCTCCTCGTTGATGTTCATCGAGAGCGGCCCGCGGATGCTCTTCATCTTGCGCGCCTTGAGCCAGCGCTCGGCCTCGGCGAGCAGCGCCTTCGCCACCTCGGCGTCGTCGATCGTGTCGAGGAAGCCGAACATCCCGGCGTCGTCGTTGTACCGCTTGAGGTGCTCGCGATCGATCTGCGCGGTGATGCGCCCGACGGGCTGCCCGTCCTTGTAGGCGACCCAGGCCGCGCCCTCGGCATGCTCGAAGAAGGGGTTCTTCTTCTTGTCGAGCCGGTCACTCACGTCGAAGTCGAGCGGGCGAACGTAGGCGGGGTTGTGTCGGTAGATCGTGTCTACGACGTCGAGGAAGGCGCGGAGGGTCTTCTTGTCGCCGGGGACGAGCTCGCGGATTTCGATGGCCATGGCGGTGGTCCCGGCACGTACCGTCCGCCCGCCCCGGGTGCAAGGGGCGCCTGCTGCGCGGCGACGATCGCGGCTACGATCCGGAGGCCACGCCGAGGTGGAACGCCGCGCCCAGGCCGGCCGCCATCTCCTCCGGGGAGATGCGCCCGTCGCCGTTGGTGTCGAGGGCGGCGAAGACCGCGTCGGTGCCGCCCCACTCCTCGTGGGTGATGAAGCCGTCGCCGTCGAGGTCGTAGATCCGGAAATACTCGCGCGCCGCATGCCCGGCCCGGGCGAGCCCGCTCAGCACCCGCAGCCGCTCGCCGAGCAGCTTTTCGAGCGTGATCAAGGCCTTGGTGAAGCCGTGGATGCCCTCGTCGAGCTTGTCGCTCGCCATCCGATCCTGCTGGTGCATGGCGCGGAAGGTGGCCTCGTCCATGGCGATCGGCTCGATCGCCCCGGCGGCGGCCTCGGCCGGATCGAGCTTGCGAACGAGCGTGCCCTCCATCTTGTCGAGCTCGGCGAGGAAGCTCGGCGCGATGGTGAGCAGATCGCACCCGGCGAGCTCGAGGATCTCGCCGATGTTGCGGAAGCTCGCGCCCATCACCTCGGTCTTGTGCCCGAATTTCTTGTAATACGCGTAGATCTTCCGCACCGAGATCACGCCCGGATCCTCCGCCGCGGGGAAGCTCTCCTTGCCGGTCTCCTTCTTGTGCCAGTCGAGGATGCGCCCGACGAAGGGCGAGATGAGGCGCACCTTGGCGTCGGCGCATGCGACCGCCTGGTGCATGCCGAAGAGGAGCGTGAGGTTGCAGTGGATGCCCTCCTGCTCGAGCGCCTCGGCGGCCTTGATACCCTCCCACGTGGAGGCGATCTTGATCAGCACCCGCTCGCGCGCGACGCCCGCCGCCTCGTAGAGCTGGATGAGGTAGCGCGCCTTGTCGATCGTCGCCTGCGTGTCGTAGGAGAGCCGCGCGTCGACCTCGGTGGAGACCCGGCCGGGCACGATCTCCAGGATCTTGAGGCCCATCTCCACCGCCAGCCGATCGACGGCGAGCTTGACCACCCGCTCGGCGCCCGCGCCGGCCGCCTTCTTCTCGGCCCAGCGCAGCGCCCCGTCGACGATGTCGCGGTACTCGGGCATCTGCGCGGCCGCGGTGATCAGCGTGGGGTTGGTGGTCGCGTCCCGCGGGCGGAACGCCTTGATCGAGTTGATGTCGCCGGTGTCGGCCACCGTGACGGTCATCGCGTTGAGCTGAGCGAGCAGGGTCTCTGCCATGGCTGGC
Organism: Byssovorax sp.; assembly: GCA_046351295.1. Lineage (GTDB taxonomy): Bacteria > Myxococcota_A > Polyangia > Polyangiales > Polyangiaceae > JAXLYT01. The sequence goes on along the minus strand of JAXLYT010000138.1, from coordinate 85 downwards.
AGTGTAGCCCGGGGTTGAAACCTGAGCATTCGTCAGATCTCCAAAACCTCGGAGATTTGTGGAGGCGTGCTGCTAGACCCCACCC
>JAXLYT010000137.1:0-9806 GCA_046351295.1 Byssovorax sp. | reverse complement strand
CCGGTCGGCGATCCGCTTGGCGCGGGCCGAGTCCCGGGAGAAGACCGAGGAGTTGAGGCCATAGACGGTATCGTTGGCGAGGGAGATGGCCGCCTCTTCGTCCTTCACCTTGCAGATCACCATCACCGGGCCGAACGTCTCCTCGTGCATGATCCGCATGTTTGAAGTCACGTCGGTGAGCACCGTCGGTGCGAAGTAGCTGCCCTTGTCCTCATGGGCGCGCGCCCCGCCGGCGAGCACCCTGGCGCCCTTCTCCACGGCGTCGTTCACCAGCTCTTCGATGACCTTCACCTGGTGGGGCGACACGATGGCTCCCACGTCGACCACGCCCTCGGCCGGGGGGCCCTGGCGCAGTGACCGACCAAGCTCGGTGACGCGGGTCACGAAGGCATCGTAAATGCTCTCCATCACGATGATGCGCTCGGAGGAGAGGCAGTTTTGCCCGGCGGCGATGAAGGTGCCCCCCATGGCCGCGTGCACCGCCTCTTCGAGCACGGCGTCGTCGCAGACGATCATCGGGTCTTTGCCGCCGAGCTCCAGGATGACCGGTGTAAGTGACTTGGCACTTTCGGCGATCACCTTCTTTCCGTTGGGCATCGAGCCGGTGAAGATCACGAGGTCGACCCCGCCGGAGACGAGGGCCGCCCCCGTCTCTCCATAGCCGTTGACGATCTGGACGAGATCGCGAGAAAACCCCTCTTTTTCCAGGGCTTCGTCGAAGATCTTCCGGAAGCGGGGGGACGACCAGGCGACGGCCTCCGACACCTTGACGACCACGCCGTTGCCCGCAAAAAGCGCAGGGATCGCCGGGCCGAGGATGTTCTGGAGCGGGTAGTTCCACGGGGCGATGACGCCGATCACGCCGAGGGGCCGGTACTCGATCAGCGCCTTTTTGTGGACGAAGAGGCCCGAGGAGACGCGCTCGGGGCGGAGGTGTTTCTCCCCCTCGGCGAGCGTCCACCGGAGCTTCTCCGCCACGGGCCAGATCTCGCCCATCATGGCATTTTCGCGCGTCTTGCCGGAGTCGCGCACCACCGCCGAGACGAGCTCGTCGGCGTGGTCGAGCAGGTGATGGAGGATATGCCGGAGCACCCGTTTTCGCTGTGCGAACGTCGATTCGCGCCAGGCTCTCTGTGCCTGACGCGAGGCAGCGATCGCCGCTTTGACCTCCGCGGGCCCATCGACGGGCACCTCGCCGAGCCGCTCGGAAGTGGCCGGATCGAAGCAGGGGATCATGGCTCGTTCGGGGGTGGACATCGCGACGAGAGGCAGCTACGGTCTCCAGCCGTGAAAGTCAAGCGTCATGCGCCTTGCAGAGCACGAGCTCATGTCGGAGCCGGGACGTCTCATTTTTTAACGCAAAGGCGCAAAGGCGCAAAAAGACAAGATTGGTTCTTCTTTTTCTTCTTGCGTCTTTGCGCCTTGGCGACTTTGCGTTTAAATAATCCCTTTCAAATGGAGCAGAGCGTATTGTGAAGAAGTCGGTCGTCACTGGAGGAGCAGGGTTCGTCGGGCGGCACCTGGTCGATGCGCTCAAAAAGCGCGGAGACCTCGTGACGACGATCGATGTCGGCCAGAAGCCATTCCGGGACGACGTGACGACGCTCGACGCCGACATCCGCGATGTCTCGGCCATGACGGCGGCCTTCGCCGGGGCCGAGGTGGTCTATCACAACGCCTCCATCGTCCACACCAAGAAGAACCGCGAAGAGGACGTGTGGTCCGTCAACCTCGGTGGGACGGAGAGCGTGCTCGCGGCGTGCAAGGCCGCCTCCGTGCCGAGGCTCGTGTACGTGAGCTCGGCGAGCGCGGTGTACGAGGGGAGGGACCTCGAGAACGGCGACGAGTCGCTGCCTTACTCCACCATCTCCCAGGCGCCTTATGCCGACAGCAAGATCGCCGCCGAGAAGAAGGTGCTGGCCGAGAGCGGCCCCTCGCTGCGCACCGTGGCGATCCGGCCTCACGTGATCTTCGGCCCGGGCGACACCCGCTTTCTCCCCGCCATCCTGACCCGGGCCAAGGCCGGCAAGCTCAACTACGCGGTGGGCAGCGGCGATAAATTGTCCGATTTCACGTACATCGACAATCTCATCGAGGCGCTCCTCCTCGCGGAGGAAAAGCTCGACGGGCCGGCCGCAGGGAATGCCTATTTCGTCACCAACGGCGAGCCTTATCCCTTCTTCCGGTTCGTGGCCGACGTGCTGAAAGAGCTGGAGATGCCCGCGATGAAGGGGAGCATCCCCTACTGGCTCGCCTACGCGGTGGCCGCGATCGCCGAGGGCTGGGACACGCTCAAGGGCGGCACCCTCAACGCCGAGAGCGGGCTCACCCGCTTCGCCGTGCGCTACATGTGCACCCACCACTACTTCAGCATCGAGAAGGCCAAACGCGAGCTCGGCTATCAGCCCCGGGTGAACATCGCCGAGGGCATCGCCCGCACGGCCGCGCACCTCCGGGAGAGCGGCTTCTGCTGAGCGGACAGCGCATCGGCGTCACGGGCGCCACGGGCATGCTCGGCCGCTACCTGATGGCGTCCCTGCGCGCCCGGGGCGCCGAGCCCGTCGGCGTGGTGCGCTCGCCCGACAAGCCCCCTTCGCTGGGCGCGCAGGGCTATTCCATGCGCAGGGCCGATCTCGCGGATATGCCCTCGCTCGCAAAAGCCTTCGAGGGGCTCGACGCCGTGATGGCCAACGCGAGCGTGATCGCCCTCGGTGGCCACCGGCCGGCCGAGGTGCTGCGCACCAACATCGATGGAGTGCGCAACACGTTCGAGGCCATGGCCCGCGCCGGGGTGAAGCGCGCGGTGATGACGTCGACCAGCGTGGCCTATGTGCCTCGCCGCGGGCACCGCTACGTGGAGAGCGATCCGCTTCGCGCCCTCGGGGGCTTCTTGCACCGGTTCAACTGCTACGCCGTCTCCAAGGCCGAGGCCGAGCGCGTGGCCCGGGAGATCTGCGCCCGATCGGGCATCGCCCTGTCGATCGCCCGGCCGCACCAGATCCTCGGGGCCTTCGATCAGACGGGGTTCACGCGGTGGTTCCGCCTCCTCATGTCGCCGCGCTGGATCTCGGTGTGGCCAGTCTTCTGGCGCTATCCGAGCGTGTACGCGGGCGATCTGAGCGAGGCCATGTGCCGGATGCTGGAGCGCGACGCGGCCGCGGGCGAGGCCTTCAACGTGACCGGTGAGCCGGGGCGGGACTCGTACTGGGATCACCTGCTGGCTTATCGAGCGGCCGGCCAGCGCGTCCCGAAGGTGGTGATTCCCGTGCCCTTCCCGGCGAGGCATGAATACTCGATCGAGAAGGCGCAGCGGATCCTCGACTTCAAGCCTCGAACGCTTGTGGAGAGCTTTCGGGATCTGGTGAGCATCGAAGAGGCTCAGAGAGTTTGAGACCACAGTTCGAGCACAGCCTCGAGGTCTCACTCCATATTCAACGCAAAGGCGCCAAGGCGCAAAAAAGAGGAGAAGAACCCTCTTTTCTTCTTGCGTCTTTGCGTCTTTGCGTCTTTGCGTTAAATAAAAAGCACCCAGATCTGCAAGCAGCCCTGGGGAGCAGTGCCGCCGGATCAGAACCGCGCTTGCACGCTCGTGCCGAGGCCGAAGAAGTCGGGCTTGATGAAGGTGCGCAGGGCGACGGTGCCCTCGGACGGGTCGCGGGCCACGAAGGTGCCGTTGTTGTCGCGGAAGTACTGGGCCCAGACGAGCGCGGAGAGGATGCGGGAGATGTCCCACTTCAGGCTCACGCGGGCCTGGAAGATGGGCACGGAGCCCTTGTTGATGGGCAGGATGGCGATGTTGCCCTGCTCGCGGACGACCACGGTGCGCTCGATGGGAGAGCTCGAGCTGTCGTCGGTCGTCGACTTGAAGGTGGCGGGGAGCTGCACGCCGGCGCCGAGGCCCGGGGTCAGGTGGGCGGACGGAAGGTAGTAATCGACGGCGGCGGCGAAGAAGAGCTCGTTGGTGGTGCTGGCCGCCTTGGGCAAGGTCTCGAAGGGGATGAAGCTCGGCTGGTTGCGGAGCACGAAGGGCAGATCGCGGAAGATGCCCGTGAGGCTCGCGCGGAGGAAGCTCGACTTCAGGTTGGCCTGGAGGGCGGCCGCGCGGGCCTGCTGGATCCGCGTCGCCCCGGCGGTCTCGAAGTCCTTGAGGTTCTGGAAGAGGTTATCGTACTCGGCGCTCACCGACCACGTGGTCTTGCCCTCGGCGTAGGTCTCGGGCTTGAAGATGACCTGCGGTTTGTTCGGGTCGTTGCGGTAGAGCAAGAAGTCGATCGACTGCGCCACCGGGGCGTCCTTGGCGTGGACGACCACGCGGGCCGAGCCACCGTAAGTGAAGACGGGCTTGCCTTGCACGTCGGGCAGGTCGAACTTGCCTTGCTGGAAGTAGCCGCCGCCGAGGTCGATGTGCACGTAATCGCCCGCGTCCACCGCGCCGCCCGCGAGGAAGCCGATGTTCGTTTGCCCGAGGCGAATCTGCTCCACCTCGCTCGTGCCCGGCACCAGCGTCTGCTCCACCTGGACGATGGAGGCCGTCTTGAAGCCGGCGAAGACGCTGAATCCATCGCCGTCGTACTGGAGCTTGGCGCCGGGGGCGCTGCCCTGGATGCGGGGGAAGATCGACTGGTTGATGGTGGCGTTCGTGCCGCCCCAGGAGATGTCGTAGAGGTAGCCGAGGCGGAAGCGGTCGGTGTCGAGGGGCCAGAGGGTGAGGCCGAGCCCGGTCTTGCCGTTCGGCCCGCCGCTCGTGTGGTAGAAGGCGCGGATGAACGAGCCCGCGTCGTAGAACGCCTGGTTGACGTTGTTGGTGTTCGTGGACAGAGCGCCGATGTCGAAGCGGAGGACGAGCGAGGCCTCGGTGTCCAGGTTGTCGATGAAGCCCGGCAGCTTCTTGTAGAGGGCGAGGTGGGTGAGGTTCTCGCGGCCGCCGAAGCGGGAGTTCAGGTTGTCGAAGAAGGTGCGGTATTGCTTCCGGTCGCCGACGCTCGCGTTGGGCGAGAGGGGGAAGGCCTGGCCGGTGGCGTGGAGCACGTCGTCGTCGCCGAAGGTCCAGCTCAGGCGGGTGTCCATGAAATCGCCGATGCGCGTCGGCGCCTCTTCCTTCTTGGGCGGCTCCGCGACAGGCGTGTTGCCGGCGGGCGGGGTGTCGCCCGTGGGCGCGTTGCCGGCGGGCGTGTTGCCAGCGGGGGTGTTGCCAGCGGGGGTGTTGCCAGCGGGCGTGTCTCCGGGCGGAGGGCCCTTGAGGGCGTCGAGGCGGGCCTTGGCGTCGGCGGCGCGCGGGCCTCCGCCGGCGGCGAGCTGCTCGTACTCCGCCGAGGCCACGGCGCGCTTGTCGAGCTTCTCGTGGCAGGTCGCGAGGTCGAAGAGCGCGTCGTCGGCCGAGACGGCGCTGCCCGCGGCCTTGGAGGCCTGGTAGCTCTGCTCGAAGAGCAGGCACGCGCCGGCCACGTCGCCGGAGGTGAGCGCGGTCCGGGCCTTGTCGCGGAGCTCTGCCGCGTTCGGCGCGTCTTCGGCCCAGGCTGCCTGCGCGAGGCAGAGCGGCAAGAGCAAGGCGGCGAGGGAGACAGCGACTCTTCGATCTCGGTGCAGCATGAGGGCTAGTTCGTTCCTTGGTCGTTGTCGTCGACCGTGCGCAGGCGCACGCAGGCGGTCTTGGAGTCTTTCACCATCTTGGAGCAGCCCGCCGTCCCGCAGACGAGGTCGTCGGGGCAGCGGGTCTCGATGGTCCAGTTCTGGGAGCCCCCGGAGAAGTTGCGCAGCGTGCCGGTCACCGCGTCGAGCACCGTGCCGAGGTTGCCGGTGGGGTCGAAGGTGCTCACGGTGCCTGTCTGGATCTGGATCGAGACCTTGCCGTTCGAGATGCGGTAGTTGCCGCGGGCCGAGAAGGCCGTGAATTCGCTGCACTCGATGTCGGCGTCGCAGGCCGTGGCGCAGCTCCCCTCGTCCTGGCTCGCGAAGTCGACCTGCCCGTCGCCGTTGAGGTCGCAGCTCGACCCCTCGGTGAAGACGTTCTTCGGCGCGGGCTTCGGGCCGAAGTGCTTGGCCACGTGGAAGCCCTCGATCCGCACGAGCCCGCTCTCGTGCTTCTCCATGACGAGCGGATCGGCGAGGGCCTTCTGGTCGAGGACGAAGGGCTCGGGCACCTCGCACTCGTCTTTGCCGCCGACGGGGTAGGAGAGCTGGTACGACGGGAAGTTCAGCTCGGTGAAGCCGAAGAACTCGTTGATCGTCCCGGAGAGGTACGTCACCCGATCGCAGACGCGCATGCCGGCGGGCGTGGAGAAGTTGAAGGCGAACATGTGGTTATAGCCGCCGGTCACCGGGTCCATCTCCTTCGGGTTGATGTCGGTGACGTAGAAGCCGTCGCTCGCCACGCGGGTGACGACGAGGTGCGCGGGCGCGTCGGCGTTGAGCTCGAGCGCCTCGAAGGGGTAGGGCGTCGCGGTGCCGCGGCCCTGCGCGTCGGAGAGGGTGGGCAGGGCGTAGGCCACCGGGCCGGAGACGGCGGCGGCGTAGGAGCCTCCCTCTTCGCTGTCGTCGTCGGCGAAGGCGCAGCCCGGATCGGCCGGGAAGTCGATCACCACGTCGCCGTCGTTGTCGATGCCGTCGGAGCACGCGGGCTTCTTCCCGGGCGCGGCGGGGATGTAGCCGAGGTCCTCGACCCAGATGCGCGAGGGGCCGTAGACGGCCGTCACCTTGGCGACGCCCTGGGCCTTGCCGCCCTTGATCTGGATGTTGCGCCCGATCGCCCCTTCGCCCTCGAGGTGATCGATCGCGCCGGGGCGGGTGCTGAGCCGGACCATCCCGTCGAAGGGGACGAGCTCGCCCTCGGGAGAGCGGGCCTCGATCGTGAAGCTCCAGTCCTCGAAGCGATCGCCGAGGTTCGCGGGCAGGGGCGCGTCCGGCGGGTCCTTGGTGAGGTCGGGGGGCGCGTGGCCGTCGACCGCGGTGATGACGATGTGGAACGAGGGCGGCCCGAGGTCGGTGGAGGCGGAGCTGGAGCAGCCGGCGAGCAGCGCGCCGATCGAGAGCGAGAGGAGCTTCTTCACTGGCCCACCATCCTCACCCGGCCGTCGGAGAAGTTGCCGAGCCCGCGATCGACGCACGCGAGGAACTTGCACTGCTCCCCGGCCGACGCGCAGGGCGCGGTCGATTTCTCGCAGTCCTTCTTGACCGAGTCGGTCGCCGCCGCCTCGCACGTCGCCCGCTGGAACGAGGCCACGTCGTCGCGGCACTTGGCGAGGACGCACGAGCCGGCGGAGCAGGTCTTCTTCGGATCGTTCGAGCAGACCTCACCCTCGACGGTGATCTCCGGGCATGCGCAGACGAAGCCCTCGCCCACGTTCGCGCAGTCGGAGTCCTTCTTGCAGTCCTTGAGCTTGCCGCCTTCGCCCGCGCCGCAGGGGGCGCCGGCGCGGATGAAGTCGATCAGCGCGTCGCGCTGCTGCACCTTGGTGTCGAACTGCGTGGTGTTGCGCTGGAGCACGCGGAAGCCGCTGCCGCCGCCGGCGAGGTAGTTCGAGGTGGCGAGCTCGTAGCTCGAGATCGCGTCGATCGGCTGCCAGCACTGGCCGGCCTCGAGGTCGCAGCTCCCGATCCGCGGGGCCTTGTCGGGGCCGAGGGGGCAGTCGAGGTCCTTGTTGCACTTGATGGATGGCGTGAAGGTGCCGATGTAGATCGCCTCCGCGACGCCCTGCCGGCCCTCGGAGTCGACCTTGGTGCAGTCGATCACCACGCGCGCCCCGGCGATCTGCACCTGGGAGACGCAGCCGCGCCCGGTGGACCGCCGGGCCACGAAGTCGAAGAGGTCCTGCACCTCCTGGCCGGAGAGCTGCATCTTCGTGATCGAGTTGTCGAAGGGGAAGATGTTGTACATCTGCTCGACGGTGACCGGCCCGGGCACGAGGTCGGCGCGGATGCCCGTGCTGTTCGTGAGCGAGAAGTCGGTCTGGATGCCGAGGCGCAGCCACATCGCCGCGGAGATGAGGTTGCCGAGGGGCGAGTCGCCGCCGGTCGTGGCGTTGCGCTTCGAGCCGTCGAGCGCGTAGCCGACGAGCAGATCGAGGTTGGCGAGCGAGTCGAGGCTCTGGTGGTAGGGCTCGAGCAGCGACGAGACGATCGGGTCCTCCGGGACCTGCTCGTTGACGGGGAAGAGGTGGTAGTCGTGCGTCAGCACCTCGAAGCCGTTCACCGGGTCGTACTTGCGATCTTTGAGGTCGTCCTTGTCGTTCGAGACGATGAGGTCGAGGCGGCCGACGTACTTCGCGAACGCGCCCGAGTGGGCGAGGATCACGTCGCGCGGCTCGCAGAAGCGCTTGACCTTGCAGATGCCCGTCTCGGGCTGGCACGTGGGGCTCGGGTTGCAGCCCGCGTAGGTGATGCTCTTGCCGTCCTCCTCGTTCTTCTCCGAGCAGCACCGGCTCTGCTTCTGGCAGAACGCCGGGCCGGCCGTGGTGGGGCAGTCGCTGTCTTGCTGGCAGGAGGAGGTCTCGTCGATGTCGTCGGGGCCGTTCAGCGAGATGAAGCTCTTCGACTCCCCGGTGTCCACGATGGTCTCGGTGTTCGCCGAGCAGTCCTGCACGCGCTTGGGGGGCTGGAGGACGATGTGGTTGTGGCCGCCGAGCACCACGTCGATGCCCGTGGTGCCCGCGATCATCCGCTCGTCGACGTCGAGGCCGAGGTGGGTGACGAAGACCACCACGTCGACCTGCGGGCGGATGAGATCGACGTAGAACTGCGCCGTCTCGATCGTGTTGAGCGGCTGGATCCCGAGGCGGTTCGGCGTGTCGAAGATCGACGTCAGGCTGGAGAGGTTGCCCATGCCGACCACGCCGACCCGCAGGCCCTGGAGGTTGAAGACCGTGTACGGCGTGAGGATGGAGCCGAGCGGGGAGGCGCCGGGCTGGGAAGGATCTTCGAGGCGGTAGTTGGCGGCGAGGACCGGGAAGCTCGCCCAGCGCTGGAGCTGGATGCCGAGGTTGAGCGCGCCGCGATCGAACTCGTGGTTGGCCACGATCATCGCGTCGGTGCCCATGGCGCTCATGGTGCGCACCTCGGCCTCGCCCGCGAAGAAGTTGAAGATCGGCGCGCCCTGGAAGCAGTCGCCGCCGTCGAGGTGCAGGACGCGGCTCGCCCGGGCCCGCTCGCGCCCGACGATGTGCGAGACGCGCGCGGCGCCGCCGACGTTGACGATCGCGCCCGAGCTCCCGAGGCCGAGCCCGGCGTCGATCTGGCCGAGCTGGAGGTTGTACGGGTAGAGGCGCGAGTGGATGTCGGAGGTGTGGATCAGGGTCAGGTGGACCTGGCCCTTGAGCTGGGTCTGGGCCGTCGTGCCGCTGTCGCACCCGGAGGCTCCGAGGGAGCATGCAGCCGCTGTGCAAGCGGCCAGAGCCGCGGAGCCGAGGAAGTGCCGGAGTCGCATCGAAGGCTCGCCAAACTAGGAAGCGAGCGGCACGGGCGGCAAGCGAAATGTTGGGAGGGGGCGCCTGTTCCAGCGCCGCTCCCGCTCCCGCTCCCGTTCCCGTTCCCGCTCCCGCTCCCGCTCCCGCAGCGCTGACGCGTCGCGAAGATCGGCGACGGCGACGGCGACGGCAACGGCAACGGCTGGCGAGGTGATCGCTGCGCGCCCGCGTTTTCGCTGCTGTTGCTGACGGGTGGCCGTAAGGGGGGAGGGGTCAGCGCTCGCCGGTGAGCAGATCGTACAGGAGCGGGGCGAAGGAGGCGGCGACGCAGTGCTCGACCTCCTCGGCGGTGTGGAGGCGCATCGCCTCGGCCGCGACGGCCTCGGCCTCGGGGAGGGAGATGCGGCG
>JAXLYT010000136.1:0-10115 GCA_046351295.1 Byssovorax sp. | reverse complement strand
GCAGTCGACGGCGACCACCTTGGGCGGGCTGTCGACGAGCGCGCGCAGCTTGCGCGCGATCGTCGTGCCGATCACCGTCGAGAACACCGGCGTGTACGGGATATGCCCGAGCTCGTCCGCGTGCACGTCCTCGTAGTCGCGCACCGGGTAGGCCGAAAAGAGCTCCGATCCGGCGATCGGCAGCACGCCGGGCAGCGCGCCGAGCGAGCCCCGGATCGTCTGCCCGAGCTCGTGGATGAGCGCGGCGCGGGCCGGATCGTCGAGCGTCGCGCGGGGCTCCGGGCAGAGGCAGACGAGGAGCGGGGGCGCGCCCTCCTTGCGGCTGAAGGCGCCGGCGTACGAGATGAAGTCGAGCGCGCCGCGGCGGAGCGCGCCCTCGAGGTCGGCGCGCCCGCCCTTCACCCCGCGGGCGAAATCGCCGATGCGCACGAGCGCCACTGCGGCGCCGCCGCGCGCCCCGGCGAACGCGCCGTCGTGGCGCAGGAGCTCCTGCGAGAGCTGCCCGTAGCCGGCGAGCGTCACGCGGTGCGGGATGCCCAGCTCGCCGAGCCAGTACGCGACGGCGGGCCGGATCAGATCGGCGGTGAAGGTGGCGCCGATCGCCACCTCGAAGACGCGCCCCTCCCCGGCGGAGGCCCCGGGCTCGGTTGTCGGCGTGGGCTGCATCCCGGAGGGCACCGTGCTTTCAGAGCGGGGGCAGGTCCTTCCCTTCGACCATCTCGCCCATCGCGACCACGATCTTGCGCGCCCCCGTGAAGGGCTTGCGCGCGTGGGAGATCAGCATGTTGTCGAGCATGATGAGATCACCGTTCAGCCACGGGAAGGACTTGCAGCGCTCCCAGAAGAGCTTGCCGAGGGTCTCCATCGTGCTGTCCTCGATCTTGCTCCCGTCGCCGTAGTACACGTTGCGCGGCAGGCCCTCTTCCTTGAAGAGCGCGACCAGCGATTTGCGCGTCGCCGGGTCGAGGCAGTACGGGTGGTGGAGCTGCACCTGGTTGAAGAAGACGATCTCCTTCGTCACCGGGTGGCGCGCGACGGCGCGGGCCTGCTGCTTGATGCGCAGCGTGCGCCCCTTGACCCACTCGCAGGTCATCCCGCCCTCGTGGCAGATGCGCTCGACCTCCTTCTTGTCCTTCGTCTTGAAGAGGTCCTGCCAGCTCACGTCGATGTCCTCGCAGAAGTTCCGGACGTACATGAGCCCCTTGTCGGCGAAGCGCTGAAACAGCGCCGGATCGAGGGCCTTGGCGATCTCGCGGCAGTCGAGGAGCGGCGTCTCGCCGCCCGTCTCCGAGGCCTGCACGCAGAAGAAGAACTGCTTGAGCGGCCAGCGCGGCAGGTGCGAGCTCTCGTTGTGGAAGAGGATCGCCTGGTTCGCCGGGTAGGGCGTGGACTTGTAAATCTTGTCGCTCACGCCCTCACGGGGGAGATCGCCGTAGCCGCCGAAGAGCTGCGGGTAGATGCCCGTCACCGCGCGCTCGAAGTCGTCCGGCGTCTTGAGATCGAAGCCGCGGAAGAGCAGCGCGCCGTGGGCGGTGAGGCTCTTGTAGATGAGCTCGCGGTGCTCCGCGGCCCACGCGCTGAGATCGACCCCGGCGGAGGCGGGGCGCAGCACCAGGGGGAAGCCCTCGGCCCCGGGGAGGTAGCCGGCGGTGACCGGGCCGCCGTCCGGGAACGCTGCCGCGGGCAGCGGCGCGCCGGAAGAGGGGATGTGCGCAGTGTCGGTGGCTTCCATGGCTCGTCCTCGGGGCTCGGTGGTCAACGGGGTCAAGCGGGCTTTACCGCAGGAAAGGTGCGAGATCTTGGAGGATCGAGCTTAGCACCTTGGTCCTGTCGCTGTGCATGAAGAAGTGGTTTCCGGGGACCATGCGCACCTGGAAGGCCTTGTTCGTCAGGTCCTTCCACGCCTCGAGCTCCTCGCGGGTCGTCTCCTTGTCGAGCAGCCCACCGAAGGCCGAGAAGGGCACGTCGAGCTTGTCGCCCTTGGTGTAGACGTAGTTCTCGTACACGCGGAAATCGGCGCGGAGCGCGGGCAAGAGGAGCTCCCACAGCTCCTTGTGGGCGAGCACCTCGGCGGGCGTGCCCTCGTAGCTCTCGATGCCCTCGCGGAAGCCCTGATCGTCGAGCTCGGCGATGGGGTGATCGATCACGTTGACCTGCGGCGCCGCGGAGCCGCCGATGAAGATGTAGCTCGGCTGCGGCCCGCCCTCGGCCCGCAGGCGGTGGGCGATCTCGTAGGCCACGTACGCGCCGAGGCTGTGCCCGTAGAACGCGAAGGGGATGTCGAAGAGCGGGCGGATCGCCGGCATCAGCGCGTCGAGGAAGGGCTCCATCCGGACGAAGGGCGCGTCGCGCAGGCGCGTCTCGCGGCCGGGCGGCTGCACCGCGCAGATGTCGATATGGGGCAGCGCGTCCGGCCAGGTGCGGAAGGCCGAGGCCCCACCGCCCGCGTAGGGGAAGCAGAAGAGCCGGATTTTCGCCTTGGGACGCGGTTTGCGGACCAGCCAGGAGGAGAGCTCTTTGTTCATGCTGGAAGCTCATGAACATTCCACAGGCTGGCCCTCGGCTCAACCGGGAACGGCATCAGGAGGGCCGTGGCTGCGCGCGGCCAGACGCCTCCGTGATCCACAACGCCACCAGGAACAGCATGCGTCGCAGCCCACCCCGAGCAGCCAGAGCCCCACGTGATCCACAACGCCACCAGGAGCAGCACCGCGACCGGCAGGGAGCGGACCGCGCAGCCACCGGCTCCAGGAATCGCCGACGTCACCAGCAACGGCACCGCGACCGGCGATGGACGAGCGGATTGCTCTCGGCTTCGGCGTGGTTGCTACCTTGCGCGTAATGCTTGCTCGGTCCGCTCCCTTCCGGTCGCGGTGCTGTTCCTGGCGACCGCCTCGATGACGGAGGCCTGTGGCTGCTCGGGGGGTTCAGGTGGGGAGGAGGAGGGAGGTCTTGAGCTCGCCTTCGGTGAGGTGCAGCTCGAGGAGCTGCTTGCGCACCGGCTCGACGCTGAGGTCGGCGTGCACGATCGCCCCGCCGCCGAGCGGGATGCCGAGGCCGCGCGCGTGATCGGGCATGGCGCGGACGACGGTGTGGAGGCGCGTCCAGCTCGGCTCGTCGTGCACGTCGACGATCAGCGGCACGAGCTGAAAGGTGTCGAAGGGGGCCTCGCCGCCCTCGGAGAAGCCGCGCTGGCCGAGCTGCACGGCGCCGGCCGAGATGCCGATGAGCACGGCGCCCTGACCATAGCGCTCGACAATGGTGCGCCGCATTCCGGTTTGCTCGAACACGGTCCACCCGCGGGCGATGTCGCCGCCGGCGAGGAGGATCACGTCGGCCTCGGCGAGGAAGGCGCGATCGACGGCGGAGGGCGCGGACTTGATCATCCGGCAATTGACGATGCCGATGCCATCCATCGCGCCCTCGAAGATCTCGAAGTAATCGGGGACGTCGCCGTTCGAGGCGCCGAGGTAGGCCGCCTTGAGCTGGTGGGGCGGGCGATCGAGGCCCTCGATCGCCCGGCGGAGGAAGGGGCCGTCCTCGTCGCGGGCGAAGAGGAGCTGGCTGTCGGCGAAGAGGAAGATGGGCTGGAGCGCCTGGCCGAGGACCTCCGTGGCGGAGTCGGGGGCGGTGGGCGCGCGCATTCGATCCGGACGATCCATCGGTCAGGCAGTCATGGCACCGGCGGCGCCGCGGCTCAAGCCGGGCCCTCGCCTGCCCTTGCCAGGACGGCGCGGATCACCGATCGTAAGGCGCTCCACGAGGTGACGACGATGCGCGAGATCCGAGGTCTGACGGTGCTGCTGGCGGCGTTCCTGGCGACGAGCGCAGCCGGGTGCAAGGACAAGGCGCCCCCGCCGGAGCCGGCGCAGCTCGGGCCGCTCGACAGCTCCGAGTTCACCGGCAAGTGCAAGGAGATCCTGGAGCACGTGGTCAAGGTCTCGACGGCCGCAGACATGCCCGCCATCGATCAGATCAAGATCCGCGTCGCGGGCAAGGTGGACGCCAAGCGCTGCCAGAAGGGCGCGATGCCCGACGAGGAGCAGGCGTGCATGATGGCCGCGAAGAACAAGGCCGAGGTCGAGGCCTGCCGGCCGAAGAAGTGACGGACCGAGGCCCCGAGGGCCCGCCTGGATCGAAGGGAAATCAGCGATGAAATCAGCTCAATTCGTCACCACGGCCGCGCTCCTCCTCGCGCTCTGCCCCGCGTGCAAGAACGACCCTGCGCCGCAGGCGAAGACCGAGCCGCCGGCGGCCGTGCCGCAGAACACCGCGGCCGTGGCGACGCAGAAGCCCCTCCTCGCCGCGCCCGGCGCGGGGTGGGAGGCGCCCGCGATGGCCGAGGGCACGTCGGCGCCGCCGACCGTCGCCGAGTGGCAGGCCGCGGAGACGACCAACACCGTCGGCGCCAACTCCGCGCCCAAGGACTGCGTGATGAAGACGGTGCGCGAGTGGCTCAAGGTCAACTGCACCGGCAACATCAAGGAGGTGACGAACATGGAGGGCTTCGGGCGCGAAGGGTCCGACTTCTTCAAGCTCGTCACGCCGGGCAAGGTCGCCGACCTGGTGGTGCGGGTGAAGAAGGGCCAGGCGATCAAGGCGCGGATCATCCGCGAGGGGCAGAGCGCCTCGCTCTTCGTCAACTGGCCGACCCAGAACCCCCGGCCGAGCATCGTCGCGCTCCAGATCTACAACCCCGGCTGAGACGGTGTTCCCTGGAAACCCATTCCCGTTCCCGAGGGGTAGCGGGAACGGGAACGGGGAGAGAGCTGTGGGAACCCCTCTGAGGTCTGGATCGGGGAGAAAGCGTTCGGGAGGAGGATGAAGTCGGGCGACATCGTGGGCGGCCGCTTCCGGATCGAGCGCCTCGCTGGATCCGGAGGGATGGGCTCCGTCTACCGCGCGCTCGATCAGCAGACGGGGCAGCCGGTCGCGCTCAAGGTGATCACCGGCTCGACCCTCGCGATGGAGCGCTTCGCCCGCGAGAGCGAGGTGCTGCGCTCGCTCTCCCACCCGCGGATCGTCGCGTACGTGGCGAGCGGGTCGACCGAGCAGGGCGCGCCGTGGATGGCGATGGAGTGGCTCGCCGGGGAGGACCTGGAGAAGCGCCTCGCGCGCGGCCGGCTCACGATCGCCGAGAGCGTCGATCTCGCGAGCCGCGTGGCCGAGGCGCTCTCCGCGGCGCACGCGAAGGGCGTGGTGCACCGGGACATCAAGCCCTCGAACCTCTTCCTCCCGGAAGGCTCGCTCGAGCAGGTGAAGCTGCTCGACTTCGGCGTGGCGCGGCTCCGCGACGGCGCGGGCGTGGAGACGCGCACGGGGCTGATGGTCGGCACGCCGGCGTACATGGCGCCCGAGCAGGCGCGCGGGCAGAAGGACGTGGACGCGCGCGCCGACGTGTTCTCGCTCGGCTGCGTGCTCTTCGAGTGCCTCGTCGGAAAGCCTCCTTTCGCCGCCGCGCACGTGATGGCCGTGCTCGCGAAGATCCTCCTCGAAGAGGCGCCGCGCCTCGGCTCGCTCGTGCCCGAGGTGCCGCGACCCCTCGACGATCTGCTCGGCCGGATGCTCTCGAAGGACCCGCAGAAGCGGCCTCGCAACGGCGCCGTCCTCGCCGCCGACCTCGCGGCGCTCGACGTGCTCCCGATGTCGCGCCAGACGCGGATGACGCTCGCCCCGCCGGCCCTGACGGGGCGCGAAATGAAGCTCGTGTGCGTCGCGCTCGTCGCGCCCCCGCCCGAAGATCCGCGGAGCGCCGAGACCGCCGCGACCGTGGTGCAGGGCGAAGGCGACGAGCGGCTCGCGCCCCTGGTGCGCGCGGTGGCGGCGCACGGCGGGCGCCTCGAGCCGCTCGCCGACGGGTCGCTCGTCGTCGTGCTCAGCGGGACGCGCGCCGCGACCGATCAGGCCGCCGCGGCCGCGCGCTCGGCCCTCGCCCTCCGCGCCTTCCTCCCCGACGCGCCCATGGCGCTCTCCACGGGCCGGGCGCTCGTCACCGAGCGATGGCCGGTGGGCGAGGTGATCGATCGCGCCGCGGCCCTGGTGCGCGCGGCGTCCGCCGATGCGCGCGACGGGGGCGCGCGCACGGGCCCGCGCCCCGTCCGGATCGACGAGGTGACCGCGGGCCTGCTCGACGTGCGCTTCGAGGTCGGCGAGAGCGGTGCGGGGCTCGCGCTGATCGGCGAGCGCGAGATCGTCGACGCGGGCCGGACGCTCCTCGGCCGCCCGACGCCGTGCGTGGGGCGCGAGTGGGAGCTCGGCCTGCTCGAAGGGCTCTTCCGCCAGTGCGCCGACGAGCCGATGGCGCGCGCGGTGCTCGTGACCGGCGCGGCCGGCGTGGGCAAGAGCCGGCTGCGCTACGAGCTGCTCCGCAAGCTCAAGCAGAGCGGCGAGCCGGTGGAGATCCTCCTCGGCCGCGCCGATCCGCTGAGCGCCGGCGCGCCCTTCGGGATGATCGGCCCCGCGCTGCGCCGCTCGGCGAGCATCCTCGACGGCGAGCCCCTGCCCGCCCGGCAAAAGAAGCTCCGGGCCCGCGCTGCGCGCCACGTCGGCCCGGCCGATCTCGGGCGCGTGACCGAGTTCCTCGGCGAGATGCTGGGCGTGCCCTTCCCGGACGAGGAGAGCGTGCAGCTCCGCGCGGCCCGCGCCGACGCGACGCTGATGGGCGACCAGATGCGCCGCGCCTGGGAAGACTTCGTGATGGCCGAGACCGAGGCCTCGCCGCTGCTCATCGTGCTCGAAGACCTGCACTGGGGCGATCTGCCGAGCGTGAAGCTGCTCGACGCCGCGCTCCGGCGCCTCGCCGATCGGCCGCTGATGGTGCTCGCCCTCGGCCGCCCCGAGGTGCGCGATCTCTTCCCGGGCCTGTGGGCCGATCGCGGCCTCGAAGAGGTGCGCCTCGGCGCGCTCAAGAAGAAGGGGAGCGAGAAGCTCGTGCGCGCGGTGCTCGGCGCGGACGTGAGCGAGGCGATGATGAGCAAGCTCTGGGAGCGCTCCGGCGGCAACGCCTTCTACCTCGAGGAGCTCATCCGCGCGGTCGCCGAGGGCAAGGGCGACGCGCTGCCCGAGACGGTGCTCGCCATGGTGCAGGCGCGCCTCGACGACCTCGATCCCGAGGCCCGCCGCGTGCTCCGCGCCGCGAGCGTGTTCGGCCAGGTGTTCTGGACCGGCGCGCTCGAAGCCCTGCTCGGCGGCGCCCAGGCCGCGCCCGCGACCGCCGGCCCGCTCGCCGATCTCGTCGAGCGCGAGCTGCTCACCCGGCGCGGCGAGGGGCGCTTCACCGGCGAGACCGAGTACGTCTTCCGCCACGCGACGGTGCGCGAGGCCGCCTACGCGATGCTCACCGAGGCCGATCGCAAGCTCGGCCACCTGCTCGCCGGCGAGTGGCTGGAGCGCGCCGGCGAACCCTCCGCCGTCGAGGTGGCCGAGCACTTCGAGCGCGCCGGCGAGCCGGGCCGGGCCGTGCCCCTCTACCTGCGCGCCGCCGCGCAGGCCCTCGAAGGCAACGACCTCGACGGGGCGATCGGGCGGGCCGAGCGCGGCGCACAGGCCGGCGCCGCGGGCGCAGCGCTCGGCGAGCTGCGCCTCATCCAGGCCGAGGCCCACCGCTGGCGCGGCGAGAACCAGGAGGCCGAACGGCGCGGCGCCGAGGCGATGACGTTGTTACCCGCCGGTGACGCCGACTGGTGCAGCGCCGCCGGCGTGACCGCCGTCGCCGCGGGCCGGCTCGGGAAGATGGACCGGCTCGTGACCGTGATCCACGACCTCGCGGCCCTCGCCGCCCGCGGCGTCGTCACCGGCCCGAGCGTGATCGAGTCGGCCCGCGCCGCCATCCACGCCGCCTACCACGGGCGGCACGATCTGGCCGAGGCGCTCTTCTCCCCCATCGCCGCCGCCGCCGAGGCGATCGCCGCGCGTGACCCGGCCGTGAAGGGCCACATGATGCACGCGCAGGCGACGATGGCGCTCATCGCCGGCGACCCCGGCGGATGCCTCGACGGCCTCGTCGCCGCCGCCGAGAGCTTCGACGCGGTGGGCGACATCCGCAACGCCTGCGGCGCCCGCGGCAACGTGGGCTACGCCTTCGGCAAGGTGGGCGCCTACGCCGAGGCCGAGCGCTGCTGCCGCGAGGCGCAGGTCGCCGCCGATCGCCTCGGCCTCGGCTACGTGGCCGCCGCCGCCCGCCACAACCTCGGCCCCGCCCTGGCCCAGCTCGGGCGTCTCGACGAGGCGCGCGCCGTGGAGCTCGAGGCCGCCCAGGCCTTCCACGCGCAGGGCGATCTCCGGCTCGAAGCCGCCTCTCGCATCTACCTCGCCCATGTGCTGGAGCAAGGCGGCGATCTCGCCGCCGCCCGCAAGGAGGCCGAGGCCGCCGTGACGATCGCCGCCTCGATCCCGGGGGTGAAAGCCTACGCGCTCGGCACGCTCGCCCGCGTGCTGCTCGCCGAGGGCCGCGCCGAGGAGGCGCGCATCCCGTCGAACGAGGCCACCGCGATCGTCGACGAGCTCGGCGGCCTCGAAGAGGGCGAGCCGATCGTGCGCCTCTGCCACGTGGAGGTGCTGCGCGCCGCCGGCGAAGAGGCCGCCGCGCGCGAGGCGCTCGCGAAGGCCAAGACCCGCCTGCTCGAACGCGCCGCGAAGATCCGCGATCCCGCGCGGCGCGCGAGCCTGCTCGCCAACGTGCCCGAGCACGCACGGACGATGGCCCTCGTCGAGGAGATGGGCCTGTGAGCCCACCGCACCCCGCGCAAACCCCACGGAGGAGCACGCCATGACCCCCAAGCCCCGCGCCCGCGATCTCGGCATCCCCTTCGAGGGCAGCCCCGGCCCTCTGAACGCCATCACCGACGTGCGCGGTGTCGAGGTGGGGATGACGACCCTCATCCGCGGCGAGTCGTGCCGCACCGGCGTCACCATCCTCCACCCGCGCGGCAAGCAGAGCCACGATCCCGTCTTCGCATCGACCTTCGCCCTCAACGGGAACGGCGAGATGACCGGGACCGCGTGGATCGAGGAGGGCGGCTTCCTCGAAGGCCCGATCGGCATCACCAACACGCACGATGTCGGCTGCGTGCGCGACACGATCATCCGCTGGCAGATCGAGAACAAGGCGATGTTCCAGCCCTGGTCGTGCCCGGTCGTGGCCGAGACCGCCGACGGCTGGCTGAACGACATCAACGGCTTCCACGTGCGCCCCGAGCATGTGCTCTCCGCCCTCCAGAGCGCCGGGGGCGGCCCCGTCGCCGAGGGCAACGTGGGCGGCGGGACGGGGATGATCTGCTACGAGTTCAAGGGCGGGACAGGCACCTCCTCACGCAAGCTCCCCGAGAGCCTCGGGGGCTACACCGTCGGCGTGCTGGTGCAAGCCAACTTCGGGCGGCGCTACCAGCTCGTGGTGGCCGGCGTGCCCGTCGGCCACCACCTGACCGAGCACGCCCCGGTGACGAACGGGGAGCACCCGTATCGCGAACAAGGCTCCATCATCATCATCGTCGCGACCGACGCGCCCGTGCTCCCCATCCAGCTCAAGCGCATCGCCAAGCGCGCAGGGCTCGGCCTCGCCCGGACAGGCTCGATGGCCGGCAACGGGTCCGGCGATATCTTCGTGGCCTTCTCGACCGCCAACCCCGGCGCCGCCCGCCCCGCATCCGGCGTCGCCGATCTCCGCGCGCTCTCCAACGAGCATATCGATCCGCTGTTCCACGCGACCGTGTACGCAACGGAAGAGGCGATCATCAACGCGATGATCGCCGCCGAGACGATGACCGGACGCGACGGAGTGACGATCCACGCGATCCCCCACGACAGGCTCGGAGAGCTGCTGCGCCGCTACGCGCGAGGGTGAGAGAGCCGAGCCCCACCGCAGCCAGCGCCCCACCCCGCTCGACCCAACCCACCCGACATCTCAGCCCTCGAGACGGCCGCCAGTAACAGCACCGCGACCGGAAGGGAGCGGACCGAGCAGGCATTACCTGCAAGGACGCAACCACATCAAAGGCCGCAAACGACATGAACGACCGGCCGCTGGGCCCCGGAGGGGCCATGGACGTTAGCCCACGCCTTCAGGCGTGGGACAATGCGACACCCCCATGACGCGCCCCAGCGGGGCGCCGCTCGGG
>JAXLYT010000135.1:0-10605 GCA_046351295.1 Byssovorax sp. | reverse complement strand
GCGCGCCTCCGCGCAGGCCTCCTCGCGCTCGCCTCCACGAGCCTGATCGGCTGCGCGGGCGAGCCGTCGTTCCGCACCGCGGCCGACCTCGGGAGCGAGCGGCGCAAGCCCGACGGGGTGGCCATCGACCCCGCGAGCTCCCCGCCCGCCGCCATCGATCGCGCCGACAGCGCCGCCGGCCTCGTCACGCTGCGCGCCCCCCTCGGCGTCGATCGCGCCATCCTCACGCTGAACGAGCTCGTGCGGGTGATCCTCGTCGAGGACAGCGACGCCCTCGACACGCTCTTCACCCGCGACGCCCTGGCCGTCACCACCCTCGCCGCGAACGCCGGCCCCGGGCAGACGCCCTCCGCCACCCTCTGGTGGAAGCAGCGCTTCCATCGCCTCGACTACACCCGCCTCGCCGGCGAGACGATCCTGCGCGAGGCCGAGATGCAGATCTTCCGCGCCGGCGACGCGCTCGACAGCCCACCGCACCCGGCCATCCGCCTCGACGCCCTCGGCGAAGGCGACGTGGTCATCCGTGTCCCCGTGGTGACATCGCGCCTCGGCGCCGACCGCTTCTTCGGTGACGAGCTGATCGTGTGGCTGCGCCGCGACGGCTCGCGCTACCGCATCTACCGCATCCTCGAAGATTTCCAGCTGAGCTAGGCCGATTCCACGGCACTTGCCGGCCGCCGCCCAATCGCGCGATATTGGTCTTCGATGGGCAGACTCAAAATCGCATTCGTCGGTTCGGGGGGAGCCGCGCGCGGCCTCGCGCATCTCGGCGTGCTCAAGGCCTGCGAGGAGCTCGGCATCCTCCCGGAGATCTACGTCGGGGCGAGCGCGGGGGCGCTCGTCGGCGCCACGTACGGGCAAGACATCCCGCTCGACGTGCTGCTCGACGGCTACCGCCTCCCGTGGCGCCGCCGCCACCGCGGCCCGCGCCTGCACATGTCGACCTTCCTCGGCCTGCCCTCGTTCAAGGATCTGATCGACCCCGGCTACCTCGCCTCCGGCCTGTTCTCCATCGACAAGCTGGAGAAGTACCTCGCGCGCATGCTCCCCATCAACGACTTCCGCAAGCTGCCGAACCCGGTCTTCGTGACGGCGGTCGATGTCGACACCGGGCAGCGCGCCGTCTTCGGCCCCGGCTCGAACGACCACGTGCCCGTGAGCCAGGCCGTCGCCGCGAGCTGCTGCGTGCCGGGCCTCTTCCGGCCTTACCGCATCGGCGATCGCTACTACCTCGACGGCGAGGTGGTGCGCACGCTCTCGGCCGATCTGGCGGTGTCCGCGGGCGCCGACGTGGTGATCATCTCCAACATCTACCGCCCGGAGGACCACCACGAGGACCGCCGCGTCATCGCCCGGCGCGGCGCGCATGCCGTGCTCCGCCAGTCGCTCAACATCCTGCTCAGCGAGAAGGAGCGGCGCGGCGTGGAGCTGCTCTCGCGCCTCTACCCGAAGGTGACCTTCATCGACATCGCCCCCGACATCGGCCACTACGGCTACCTGAACCGCTTCGAGGCCCGCCCGCTCGTCACGCGCGGCTACGGGACGGCGCTCCGGGTGCTCGCGAAGGCCAAGGCGAAGGGCGTCTTCGACGGGAGCCCGGCGGATCTGATCTTGAATTGAGGAGGAGCCTGCGCTCGCAGGCGGCGAGCGCGCTCAGGACACGAGGAGCTTGACCACGAAGGTCGTGCTGCCGAGGCGCAGGCGATCGTTGTCGCGGAGCTGGCGGCGATCGCCGGGGAGGAGCTTGGCCTCGTTGAGGAACGTGCCGTTGCGCGAGCCGTCGTCCTCGACGAAGGCCTGACCCGTCGCGGGATCGGCGTGCACGCTCGCATGCTTCGACGACGCGCTCGCGTCTTGCAGCGCGATGTCGACGCCCTCGCCGGCCGATCGGCCGAGCTGCGTGCGACCGCTGTGGATGGGCCAGAAGCTGCCGCCGGGATCGTTCTGGAAGGTGACGAGGAAGCCGACGAGCACCTTGGGCCCGTCCTGCGCGGGACGCATCGCGGGCGCGCCGGTGAGCGCGCCGGGCGACATCATCGGCGGGGCCGCGATCATCGGCGGCGGCGCGACCATGCCGGGCGCGACGGGGCCCGGGCGACCCACGGGCCCGGGCGGCGCGACCATGGGTGGAGGCGCCGCGCCGAACGCGCCTGGACCGGCGAGCGGCGGCGGCTGGCCAAAGCCCATCACCGGCGCGGGCGGGGGCGCCCCGAAGGCACCTGGACCACCGAGCGGCGGCGCGGGCGGGGGCGCGCCGAACCCTCCGGGTGCCATCGGCGGGGCCGCGGGCGCGACGGGCGCAGCAGGCGCGGTCGCAGGCGCGGGCGGCGCTGCGCGCGCCCAGGGCGAGGGCGCGAAGTTGGCTTCTCCTCCGGCCGAGGAGAACGCGACGGGCTGCCCCGGCGTCACGGCCGGCGGAGGTGCAGGCTGCGGCGCGCCGAAGCCCACCACGGCGGGCGGGGGAGCATAGCCGCCGGTGACCGGAGGAGGCGGCGCTGGGGCGGCGCCGAAGCCCACCACCGGAGGCGGCCGCGGCGCTCCACCACCGCCTCCAAAACCGACGACCGGTGGAGGCGCGGGATACCCCGCCCCGGGCGGACCGGGAGGAGCGTACGCGCCGCCCATGGGCGACACCGGGGGCGGAGGCGCAGGCGCTGCGACCGGAGGAGGGGCTGGCGCGCCTCCCCCCACCGAGGCCCCGCACATGTTGCACGAGGTGTCGGTGTCCTTGAGCATCCAGCTGCACGACGGACAGGGCTTCATGCCATCCGGGAGGCTAGCAGAGGCTTTCGATTCGCGGCAGACCCGTGAAGAAGATCCCACGGATCGAAGGGAAAAACGCGAAGACCCCGCGAGCTCGGGGCTCGCAGGGCCTTCGGGGTGAGGAGGCGGAGGGCGCCTAGTTGGAGGCGAGCGCCTTGTCGTCCTTCTTCTCTTCCTTCTTCTCGCCGTCCTTCGCCGGCTCCTCGGTCGCGGTGATCGGCTCGGGCATGTGCTCGAGCGCCGCTTCGAGGACCTGCTCCATCCGGCTCACGAAGAAGAACTGGAGCTCGTCGATGACCTCCTTCGGCACCTCTTCGAGGTCGGCCCGGTTGCGCTCCGGGACGATGATCCGCTTGATGCCGGCGCGGTGGGCCGCGAGCACCTTCTCCTTCAGGCCGCCGATCGGCAGCACGCGGCCGCGGAGGGTGATCTCGCCGGTCATCGCCACGTCGTGCCGCACCTTGATCCCGGTGAGCAGCGAGACGAGGGCGGTGAACATCGTCACGCCCGCGGAGGGCCCGTCCTTCGGCATGGCGCCGGCGGGGATGTGGATGTGCAGATCGCTCTTGTCGAGGAAGTCCTTGGCGATCCCGAAGCGCAGCGAGTTACTCCGGACGAAGGAGAGCGCGGCCTGGGCCGACTCCTTCATCACGTCGCCGAGCTGCCCGGTGAGCTGCATCTTCCCCGAGCCGTACATGCGCGTCGCCTCGATGAAGAGGATCTCGCCGCCCACGCTCGTCCACGCGAGGCCCGTCGCCACGCCGCTCTCGGCGGTGCGCTCGGCGACCTCGCTCGTGTACTTGGGCGCGCCCAGGAACTCGTGCAGGTCGTCCTCGTTGTCGACGCGGCGCTTCTGGATCTCGCCCTCGGCCACCTTCACCGCCACGCCGCGGATCACGCCGGCCACCTGCCGCTCGAGCGAGCGGACGCCCGCCTCGCGCGTGTAGTGGTCGATGATCTCCTCGAGCGCCTTGTCGGTGATCTCGAGCTGCTCGCTCGTGAGCCCGTGCTCGGCGAGCTGCTTCGGGAGCAGGTGCCGCCGCGCGATCGCCAGCTTCTCGCGCCGCGTGTAGCCGGGGATCTCGAGGATCTCCATGCGATCGCGGAGCGGCGGCGGGATCGGGTCGGCCACGTTGGCCGTGGCCACGAACATCACGTGCGAGAGATCGTACGGGATCTCCAGGTAGTGATCGGCGAACGTGTTGTTCTGCTCCGGATCGAGCACCTCGAGCAGCGCCGCCGAGGGGTCGCCGCGGAAGTCGTGCCCGATCTTGTCGACCTCATCCATCATGAAGATCGGGTTCACCGTCCCCGACTTCTTCATGCCCTGGATGATCTGCCCGGGGAGCGCGCCGACGTAGGTGCGCCGGTGGCCGCGGATGGCCGCCTCGTCGTGCACGCCGCCGAGCGAGACGCGGTGGAACTTGCGCCCGAGCGCGCGCGCGATGCTCCGGCCGAGCGACGTCTTGCCGACGCCGGGCGGGCCGATGAGGCAGAGGATCGGGCCCTTCTTGTCCTGCTTGAGCTTGCGGACGGCGAGGTACTCGAGGATGCGCTTCTTGACCTTCTCGAGGCCGTAGTGGTCCTCGTCGAGCACCTTGCGCACGCTGCTGATCTCGAGGTTGTCCTGCGTCGACTGCGTCCACGGGATGTCGAGGATCCAGTCGAGGTAGGTGCGCACGACCGTGTACTCGGCCGAGCCCACCTGCATCGTGCGGAGGCGCTTGAGCTGCTTCTTCGCGACCGTCTCGGCCTCGGTCGGCAGGTTCGCCTTGGCGATGCGGTCCTCGAGACCGTCGAGGTCGCCCTGATCGCCCTCGTCCTCGCCGAGCTCCTCCTTGATCGCCTTGAGCTGCTGGCGGAGCACGTACTCACGCTGGTTCTTGCCCATCTCTTCCTTGATCTGGGAGTTGATGCGCTCGCGCATCTTGAGGATCTCGAGCTGGCGGGTGAGCAGGCGCAGGACCTTGCGGATCCGGTCCTTCACGTCGATCGTCTCGATGAGCTGGCTCTTCTCTTCGACCGGGGCGTCGAGGTTCGCCGCCACGAGGTCGGCGAGCGCGCCGGGCGCCTGGATCGAGTCGATGAGCGACGCGGCCTCGCGGGGCAGCTCGGGCATGAGCTGGATCACCTGCTTGGCGATGTCGCGCAGGCTCATCGCGAGCGCCTCGGCCTCGACGTCCTCCGTCTGCGGCTCGTCGAGCCTCCGGATCTTCGCCTTCATGTAGGGCGACTGCGTGAGCACCGAGTCGAGCCGGATGCGCGTCAGGCCCTGGAGGATCAGCGAGTAGTTGCCCGAGCTGTGCTTGAGGGCCTTGAGCACGCGGGCCGCGCAGCCGACGGGGTAGAGGTCCTCCGCGCTCGGATCGTCGGTCGACGGATCGCGCTGCGCGAAGATCGCGATCACCGGGCCGGGGAGGTTGTCGACGTCCTCCACCAGCGCGACCGACTTCTCGCGGCCCACGTCGAACGGGGCGACGGCCCCGGGGAAAAGCACCGCGTTGCGGATCGGGAGGACGGGGAGCTCGTCTCCGAACACGACCTCCTCCTCGGATCGCGGCGGCATGGGCGGCATCTTCTTCTCGGACATGTCGATCTCCTCGTGACGCCCAGCGAACCCAGGCGAGGTGGTCGTTCCCACGGACCCGAGGCGCGGCGCCGAAGGCTCGCAGGCGAACCAACGAACCGGCCTCTACCACGGCAGTTGCCACGGCAGCACGTTCATCGCCTGCAACGAGCCCCGGGGAGCGCGGCTCCCCGGGACCCGAGGTGGCTGGGCGAGAAGGTAGACACGACGCATCCGGCGTGCCAGCGCGTTGATCGTTTTTCCCTTTCTTTTTGTCCGAGGCCGCCGCCGCCATCGGCAAGCTCGCCCTCCGTGGCGCGGGAACGCTACGATGGGGACGATGTCCCGCGTCCCCCTCCCCCCGGCCGACTCGCTGGAGCTGACGCTCCTCGCCGAGATCGCCCGCGGCGGCATGGGCTCGGTGGAGCTCTGCCGCGTCGACACCGGCCGCCTCGCCGGCCAGATCGTCGCCATCAAGCGCCTGCACCCGAACATCGCCAACGACCCACAGTTCGTCTCGATGTTCCTCGACGAGGCGTGCATCACCTCGGCCCTGCACCACCCGAACGTGGTCGGGGTCGCCGCCTGGGGCAACGACAAGCGGGGCATGTTCCTGGCCATCGAGCTCGTGACCGGCGTCTCGCTCCAGCGACTTCTCAAGGAGTCCCGGCAGAACCAGGAGATGTTCGCCGAGCGCACCGTCGCGAACCTCTGCTCGCAGATCTGCGCCGGCCTCCAGGCCGCCCACAACCTGCGAGGCCCCGACGGCGACCTCGTGGGCCTCGTCCACCGCGATCTCACCCCCGGCAACGTCCTCGTCCGCTTCGACGGCGTCGTGAAGATCGTCGATTTCGGCATCGCCAAGGCCGAGGAGCGCATCGCCCACACCCAGGCCGGCCAGCTCAAGGGCAAGCCCGCGTACATGTCCCCCGAGCAGGCCCGCGGCGCGAAGATCGACCAGCGATCGGACATCTTCTCCTTCGGCGTGATGATGTACGAGCTGCTCGCGGGGCGCAGGCCCTGGCTCGCCAAGGCGGCCTTCGACGTGATGATGGAGATCGCCAACGAGCCGCCGCCGAACCTCGGCGAGGTGCGCCCGGGGCTCAACCCCGAGCTCGTGGCCATCGTCCACAAGTGCCTCGAAAAGAAGCCCGAAGACCGCTTCTTCAGCGCCGCGGAGATCCAGACCCGCCTCGATCACTGGCGCGTCCAGAAGGGCTTCACCGGCGACGACCAGCAGTCGCTCGCCGCCTTCGTCTCGCGCAACTCCACCGCGCAGATCGCGTGGTTCGAGTCGGCCTTGCGCGGCGATCTCGCCAAGGCGGCCGCGGCGACCTTCCAGGAGCTCGAAGAGAAGATCGACGCCGAGCGCGAGGCCAAATCGCAGCCGAAGCGCAAGCCCCCGCCGCTCCGCCCCGCGGCAGGGAGACCGGCCGACGCCACGCCCATGCCGAGCAGCGCCGCGCCGCCGGTCGTCCTCGCCCCGGCGGTTCGTCCGCCCGAGGTCTCGATGCCCGTCATCGCGCCGACCGCGGTGCGCCCCCAGTCCGTGGAGGAGCAGAAGCTCGGCCTCCCTCCTCCGCGGCGGATCGGTGATCCTCCGAGCGGCGCCCACCTCGCGGCGAGCCCTGCGCCTGTCTCGACGCCCGCGCCGTCCTCCGCCCAGAGCCCCGAGCTCTTCACCGGCGCAGGCACGGCCTACATGGCCATCTCCCCCTTCGCCACCGGCGCCGCGCTCCCCGCGCCGCGCCTGCCTCCCCCCGCCGCACCCCCGGTCTCCAGCCAGCGCCCCATCACCATGGGCCCCGCGAGCAGCCCGGCCAGCGGCCCCACCTCCGCGCCGATCTCCACGCCGATCTCCACGCCGATGAGCTCGGGCCCGCGCCCCGTCAGCTATGCCGGCGCCGCCGCGCAGCCCGCCTCGGTGCCCGCCCCCCACATGCGCTCGTACGGGGCGCCGATCTCCTCGCAGCCGGTCTCGACGCCGGCCGCTCCCTACTCCCCCGCGAGCCCGCACTCCACCGCACCGTCCACGCCCTCACCGCTCTAGCAGCGCATCCCCGGCGCAGGCGAGGCACATCAGACCTCCGGGCCCATCTCCGCGGAGGTCCCCTCGTCCCCGTACGGCGCGGGCTTCACCGGCCACCCGGTGGCCCCCGCCCCGCGCGTCCCCTCGGCCATCACCACCACCCAGCGCAGCATGGGCGTCCCGCGCCCTGCGCCTCCGCCGCCCAGGTCTCGCACCGGCTTGATCATCCTCATCGTGGTACCCCTCTTCGGGCTCGCCGTCGTGGGGGGGGGGGGGGGGGGCGGCCCGGGGGGGCCCATTTCGCGCAGCACAACGAGGCCCCCGCGCCCCCTCCACCGCCGAGCGGCGCCCCTCGCTGACGGCCGATCGCCCGGACTTCACCCATGCCTGCTCCCCTCCTCGACCTCGGCGCCCTGGCTCTCACCTTCCTCCAGGTCCCGGCCATGGCCTCGCTCGACCCCGGCCCGAGCCCCGCGTGCCCGCCCGACATGCGCCTCGTGACCGGCCTGCACTACGACGAGATGGAGCACCTCTGCGTCACCGCGCGCAAGGACAGCAAGGACACGCACTGCTTCGACTACTCCGCCGGGATCAGCGCCGAGCAAGGCAAGGCGATCGAGATCCGCGTGTGCATGGACCAGTTCGAGGCCCCCAACGTCCGCGGCGCGCGCCCCTTCGTGATGAAGTCCTACAAGGGCGCCGCCAAGTGGTGCGGCGAGCGTCGCAAGCGCGTGTGCACGGAAGAAGAGTGGGAGATGGCCTGCGAGGGCCCCGAGCACCGCCCGCTCGCCTACGGCTGGTCCGTCGACAAGACGATGTGCAACAGCGACAAACAATGGCGTCCATTCAACGTGGCCCGGCTCTACGACGAAGGCGACGAGTCGCGCAAAGAGGTCGAGCGCCTCTGGCAGGGCTCCCCGAGCGGCGCCTACGCCACCTGCGTCTCCGCCTTCGGCATCTACGACATGATGGGTAACGTCGAGGAGTGGGTCACCTCCCGCAAGGGCCGCCGCTTCCCCGGCGCGCTGATGGGCGGCTTCTGGGCCAAGCCCTGGACGGGCTGTCGCGGCACGAACGACGCGCACGAGCCGACCTTCACGTTCTACGAGACGGGCTTCCGCTGTTGCAGCGATCCGGCCGCGCCGGATGGCGCCGAGAAATGAAGAATCAAGCGACGTAGGATGGACACCAGGTCAAGCTCTTCCTTGCTCGCCATGAGACCATTGCTCCTCCAATTTTTTAACGCAAAGACGCAAAGACGCAAAGACGCAAGAAGAAAAAGAGGGGCCCTTTCTCTCTCCTTCTTTTTTGCGCCTTTGCGCCTTTGCGCCTTTGCGTTTAAATCGAACCTCTCAAATCACCGAGAGGCTCCGCGGGGGACCCACGCAGTGTTCCTCGTCTCCCAGCTCCTCCTCGGCTGCGGCAACGACCACGCGACCGCACAGACTACCAGCACCCCGCCCATCGCGTCGACCGCCGCGCCCGCGATCACGGCGAGCGCGTCCTCTCCAGCGCCTGCCTGCGCGAGCGGCTTTCGCTGCGAGGGGAATACGCTCTTCCGCTGCGCGCCTGCGGGTGACGAGAAGGTCCGCGCTTGTTACGATATCGAGCGTTGCGATGCGCAGAAGGGGAGCTGTGAGCCGGCCTGTCCGGAGCACGAGGTTTACATTCCGGCGACGGGGCCCGGGGGCTTCACCATGGGCACGGGGCAGGAGAGCTTCGGCTTCGGATCGCGCGCCTCGCACAACGCCGGGACGGGGCGCGCCGACACGCCCCACAAGGTCATCCTCACCCGCCCTTTCTGCATGGATGAGAACGAGGTCACGGCGAGACAGTACGAGGCCTGTGTCAACGACAAGGGGTGTAAGATCCCGAAGATCAGCGATCAGTGGCTCACGTACCAGCGCAAGCTCGACATGCCGGAGAACATGGTCGACTGGCACCGTGGCAAGTATTATTGCGAGCAATACGGTAAATCGCTCCCCACCGAGGCGCAGTGGGAGTGGGCGGCGACGGGCGGTGACGGGCGCAAATGGCCCTGGGGCAACGAGGAGCCCACTTGCGACCATGCCGACTTCACCATGGGCAACCTCGTGTCCCCGGGTGGAGACAGCGGTTGCCACGGTGGCGGGCCGTCCAACGTCGGGACACACCCGAAGGGCGACCGGATCTGGCCCACCGGGCCTATCCACGATCTCGCGGGCAACGTCTGGGAGTGGTGCCTCGACAGCTACAGCCCCTACCCCGCCGAGGAGCAGACCGACCCGCTCCCCTTGAACCCGATGACCCCGAACCACGTGGTGCGCGGCGGCGGGTGGAACCGGAGCAACCGCGGCATCATGTCGACCTTCCGGGGCGCGGCGATCTCCACCTACACGGTGCCGGGCCTCGGATTCCGCTGCGTGCGCAACCCGGGCGACGCGAAAGAGGGCACCCCCGCCCGGCCTTGAGCGCCCCACGCGCTCACTTGCATTTCATCACCCGGCCGACCTCGAGCACGTCCTTCACGCAGTTGATGCCGCTCTGCTTGCACGTGCCCCAGTCGGCCTTCGCGCCGCAGGCTGGAGGGGTCTTGCCGAGGAAGCCCGTCCCCGCCGCGCAGGGCAGGCCGATGAGGCCGCAGTCCACGAACTTGTCGAGCATCGGATCGCGCTCCGGCGCGCCGTTGCAGTCCCAGTCGAACCCGACGATCGGGCTGGGATCGCCGTAGTACGTCGGCTCGCCGGGGTAGGCGTTCTTGTCGCCGTCGTCGCAGTCGTCTCCGCCGCACACGCCCTTGGCCGCGTGCGTGTCTCCGTCGCAGTCGCAGCAGCCGCCCGCGCCCGTCGTGGTGGTCGTGGTCGTCGTGGTGGTCGTGGTCGTCGTCGCGGGCGCGCCGCCGGATCCGCTCGTGGTGGTCGAGCCACCCGCGCCGCCGGCGGTGGTCACGCTGCTCGTCCCGCCGCCGCCCTCGCCCGCGTCGGCGGGGCGGGCCTTCGGCAGGTCGCCGAGCACGAGCTCGCAGCCGAGGGGCGCGACGAGCACCGCCGCGACGAAGGTCGGACCAGCAAGGGCTCGAAAATACAACGTAACGTCATGCTATACTTTCCGGGTCATGCCGTCCACGCCGCGCCGGGCTCGCCTCGCTGCATGGGTCCTCATGGCCTCGCTCGCCGGTGTGCTCGATGCCGGCGCGGCGCTCGCCGATCCGAGGCCGGGCGAGATCAGCGCCGCCAGCAAGGCGCGCGGCGCCGCGGCGTTCGAGCGC
>JAXLYT010000134.1:0-10749 GCA_046351295.1 Byssovorax sp. | reverse complement strand
ATGGCGCGCTAACAGGTGGCGAGCCAGTCGTCGTCGGTGGGGAACGTCGCGCGGTAGCTCGCGAAGAGGATGGAGACGACCTCGCGGAGGGCGTCACCGTTCGGCGCGATCCACAGGGCTTCTTCGAGCGGGCGCAGCGCGCGGAGCTGCACCGGGGTGCGCTTGATGAGCGACTGGTTGGTGAAGCGATCGGCGTCGACGTAGTCGGTGAGGCGGTTGACCTCGCCGGGCACGAAGTCGATGGTGGCGACGCCCTGCGGTACCCGGTCGTTGAGCGCCACCCGCGCCACGACGACGCCGTGCGCGCTGACGAGGCGCACGGCCTGGTCGGGCGAGAGGCCCTCGGCGCGCGCCACCTCAGGGTTCAGCTCGACGAAGTAGTCGTCGCTCGGCCGCCCGGAGATGGGCAGGGTCTTGATGCCCGAGTTGTAGCGGCCGCGGTTGAAGCGCGCGCGCTGGCCGGGGATGCCGCGCCCGCTGATCAGCGAGAGCGTGCCGGGGGGCAGCGGCGCGTCGAGCTCGGCGAGGAAGGCGTCCGGCGGGCGCACGAGGCGCGCCTGGGCTTTCTGTGAGCGTGAGAGGCCGGGGAACACGGCGCCGTCGCGGGCGGCGTCGGCGTAGCGTCCGTCGCCTCCCCATTGCACGCCGCGGCCGGCGCTCTCGCGCAGCATCGCGTGGGAGAGGGGTCGCCCTTCGCCGTCTTCGAGGCGCGAGTAGAGGTCGAGCGCGCGCGACACCTCGACCATGTGGTCGAAGATCGCGGATGGATCGACCTGCCCTTCGGCATCGAGGTAGCGGGCGAACGTGCGGTGCACGACGTCGGGGTCGAGCTCGTTGATCGCGGCGGTGTCCGGGTCGCGCAGCCGCCACGCGATCGCGAGGGCGAGCTGCGCGAGGATCTGCTCGTCGGACCAGGCGAGGGGCGGGGGCTCGCTGATGCGCTGCTGGAGCTGGAGCGTGCGATCGCCGCGCTGGATGATCCCGACGCGCTCGGTGTACGTCAGCGCCGGGAGGATCACGTCGGCGTGCTCGAGCACGCCCTCGCCGAGGAAGGGGTCGATCACCACGTTGAAGGCGCGGCCCATCCGCCGCTGCCAGTGGCCGAGGCGCGGCATGTTGCGCGTCATCTGCGTGCCGACGAAGAGGAAGCAATAGAGGTGATCGTCGTCGGCCATCCGGGCGACGGGGGTGCCGGGCGCGCGCGGGAAATTCTCCTCCGGCAGGTCGAGCGCCCGCGACAGGGCCGCGCGGTGCTCGGGGCTCTTCGGGTCGAGGTTGAAGAGCAGGCGGCGGCCGTTGAAGCCGAGCAAGAGCTCGCTCGTGGCGTTCGACTGGCCGGCGATCCGCAGCGATCCCGCGCCTTGCCGGCCCACGTTGCCCGTGAGCAGCAGCAGGTTGAGGTTCGTCGAGAACCCGTAGCTCCCGGTGCTCTGGTTGATCCCCATGCTGGAGACGAAGGCCACCTTGGGGCGCTCGCCGCCCTCGCGCGGTTTGGCGAGGAGGGCCGCGTAACGGCGGATCGTCGCGGCGAGCGCGCCGACATCCTGGGCGGGCAGGGCGATGCGCGCGGCGGCCGTCTCGGGCACGCAGCGATCCTCGGCGCACAAGGCGCGCAGCGCGGCGAGGCTCTCCGCGCTCACGGCGCGGCGCAGGAAGGCCTCGTCTTCCCAGCCCTCGTCGAGGATGACCCGCGCCACCGCGAGGTTGAAGAGCACGTCCCCTCCCTGGCGGAACTGGATGTGCAGCGTGCGGGGATCGATCGCCTGGAGCTCGCTCACCGTGTCGGTGCGCACCGGGTCGATGACGACCTTGAGGGCGCGCGTGTTGCGGGCGAGCTTCTCGTACGCCTGCGGGAAGGTGATGAACGCGTTCGTCCCGTGGAGCACGGCCACGTCGCAGCCGGCGAGCTCGTCGAACCGGCTCGCGGTGAAGCTCGCCTCGTTGCCGAAGTTGAGCTCGTGGGCCGCGCCCGCCGAGGCGAGGCAGTGCTCGGAGTTGGCGCCGATCGTCGGCATGCGGAAGACGAGCTTGTAGAGGCTGGCCATCCAGATCGACTCGAGCGTCTTCTGCCCGTTGCCGTAGATCGCGACCGCCTCGGGGCCGACCCACTCGCGGGCGTGCAGGAAGAGCCACGCGGCGCGATCGAGGGCCTCGTCCCAGGACACCTCGCGCATCGTGCCGTCGTGCGCGCGGATCATCGGCGCGCGGATGCGATCGTCGGGCAGGCCCCGCGAGGCGAGGCGCGCGCGGCGCTGCTCGTGGCCGCCGGTGAGGA
Organism: Byssovorax sp.; assembly: GCA_046351295.1. Lineage (GTDB taxonomy): Bacteria > Myxococcota_A > Polyangia > Polyangiales > Polyangiaceae > JAXLYT01. The sequence continues at coordinate 8,474 of JAXLYT010000134.1, read as the reverse complement.
GCGACGTCGTGCCCTTCACGCACAGGCCGAGCTCGCTGAGCGGCACGATCTGCGGCTTTTGCCGCGCGTCCGGCTCGACCGTGTAGGGGCAGCCCACGCCGCAGAAGCTGCACACGCTGGCGTTGTCGAGGATGCGATCGTGGCGCGCGCGCACCGCGGGGTCGTCCCGCAACGAAGGATCCCGCGCGATGGCCTCGACGAGCTCGAGCGCAGACCAAGCCCCATGCTCCGTGGACGCTTTCACCCGATTCTCCAGATTCGGAACGCCCCGAGCGGCGTTCGGCCAGGGTGCGGGAGCCCCGGGATCGGGTCAACAGCCCATTCGTGTTCCATCGTTGACGCTCTGGACATACTCGTCTCCATCGCGGCCAACCCCGTATCTCCGGCTCACACGGAGGCCTCGCGGCACCGCGCTCCTCGCGATCTGCCCGCGAGCCCCTGCTCCGGCTAGCATGGCGCGCATGACTCCTTCCGCCGCGAACGGCGACGCCTTCCTCCACGCGCTCGGCGAGCTCACCGAAGGCCTGCTCTACCCGAGCGAGTCGGACGCGCCCCTCACGCCCTTCCGGGCCGAGCTCCCGGCCGGCGAGCCGCTCACGCCCGAGCGCCTCCTCCTCTCCCTCGGCCTCCCCGCGGGCACCCCGATCGAGACCACCACCGTCGACGACGTCCTCGGCCCCTTTGCGGTGGCCGAGGAAGGCGCGGGCGACGAGGATCGCGCCGAGGCGGAGCGCTACCGCCGGATCATGGACGCGCTCTCCGGCCTGACGGACCTCCAGGCCTACCGGGTGGGCAAGGTCGACATCGACGTCTACCTGCTCGGCCGCGACGCCTCGGGCGCCTGGATCGGCCTGAAGACGCACGCCGTCGAGACCTGAACGCCCGCGCATCGGCGTGAATGGGCCTGGATCGCGGCTGGTCTTGACAGACAGGAGAAGGTCCGCCATAACGCGCGCCCCGCATCCTCACCGGCAAAAACAGTCCTCCGATGGTCGGAGGGAGGCCGGAAGGAGCGATCTCGGAGCGCAGCTTTTGCCATGCCGAAGATGAAGACGAACCGGGCCGCTGCCAAGCGGTTCCGCATCAGCGGATCGGGCCGGGTCCGCCGCAGCAAGTCGGGCCTGAACCACGGGATGCAGGAGAAGAGCCGCAAGCGCCTTCGCCGCTGCCGCAAGAACGACATGGTCGATTCGACCTTCGAAAAGCGCATCAAGCTGATGCTGCCTTACGGCTGAGGAGGAGAACGACATGGCTCGCGTCAAACGTGGCTTCAAGGCTCGCCGCCGCCGCAACCGCATCCTCAACCTCGCCGAGGGCTTCTTCGGTGGGCGCAAGAACCGCTACCGTCAGGCGGTCGAGGTCGTCCGTCACGCCTGGGAGTACGGCTACATCAGCCGCAAGCTCAAGAAGCGGGACTTCCGCCGCCTCTGGATCACGCGCATCAACGCCGCCGCGCGGATCAACGGGACGAGCTACTCGCGCCTGGTGAACGGCCTCAAGAAGGCCAACATCGGCCTCGATCGCAAGGTGCTCTCGGAGCTCGCGATCCACGATCCGGCGGCCTTCGGCGCCGTCGCCAAGCTCGCCTCCGCCAAGTAGCACGCGCGCGCCCTCCGGGGACGCGACAGGACGAGGGCGCGGCGGTCGCAGGGAAAGAAACCCTTGCGGCCGGTGCGCCCTCGCGGTTATTTCCGGCCTCTTTTCTCGGCAAAGATCAGCTTCGGCGAGGTGCCACCGTGGAGCAGACCGATCTCGCAACGCTCGAACAAGAGCTCAAGGGACTCCAGCAGAGCGCGGAGCAGAAGCTCTCGCAGGCGGCCACCGAGCAGGACCTGCGGGCCGAGCGGGCCGTCTTCGCCAAGCCGGACGCGCTCAAGAGCGTGCAGGCGCAGATCCCCAAGCTTCCGCCGAAGGACCGGCGCGAGGTGGGCCGGCTGATCAACGATTTCAAGGCGCAGATCGAGGCGATGTTCGCGCGCCGCCTGCTCGAGATCCAGGCCGCCGCGCGGGCTGCCGAGCTCAACGCGCGGCCGTTCGACCTCTCGCTGCCCGGCAGGCTCGCCCTCGGGCGCGGGCATGCGCACCCCATCCACCAGGTGCGCGACGACCTGCTCGGCATCTTCCGCGACCTCGGCTTCGCGATCGCCGAAGGGCCGGAGATCGAGCTCGAAGAGAACAACTTCACCAAGCTCAACTTCCCGCCGGATCACCCGGCGACGGACATGCAGGACAGCTTCTGGGTGGGCCCGAAGACGCTGCTCCGCACGCACACGAGCAACGTGCAGATCCGGGAGATGCTGCGCAACAAGCCGCCCCTCGCGGTGGTGAGCGCGGGGCGCGTCTACCGGCGGGACGACGATGTGACGCACTCGCCGATGTTCCACCAGATCGAGGGCTTCATGGTCGACGAGAACGTGAGCCTCGCGAACCTCAAGGGCGTGCTCACGGCCTTCGCCGAGCGGCTCTACGGCGCGGGGACGCGCGTGCGCTTCCGGCCGAGCTTCTTCCCCTTCGTCGAGCCGGGCGTGGAGTTCGACGCGGGCTGCGTGTTCTGCAAGCAGCCGGACGGCACCTACGCGGGCTGCCGCATCTGCAAGCACACGGGCTGGATCGAGCTGCTCGGCGCCGGGATGATCCACCCCGAGGTCTTCCGCCACTGCGGGATCGACAGCGAGAAGTACACGGGCTTCGCGTTCGGGATGGGCATCGATCGGGTCGCGATGCTCCGCTATGGAATCCCCAACATCCGGCTGATGTTCGAGAACGATCCGCGGATGCTCGCTCAGTTCTGAGGCTCAGCTCGAGGCTCAGCTCGAGGCTCAGGCCGAAGGCTCATGCTCGCCGAGGCGCACCACGCGATCGGCGAGGGCGAGCGGCTCGGGGCGGTGCGTGACGAGGAGCATGGCGCGCTTGCCCTTGAGGGCGGCGAGCGCGGCGAGCACCTTCTGCTGCGAGGCGGGGTCGAGGCCGCTCGTGGGCTCGTCGAGGAGCAGCACGGGCTGGCCTCCGGCGAGGGCGCGGGCGATCGCGATCCACTGGCGCTCGCCGCCGGAGAGCTCGCGGCCGCCGGCCTGGAGAGGGGCGCCTGCGCCGCGGTCGAGCAAGGTGCGCGCGCCCAGCTCGGCGAGGAGCGCCTCGGGCGACACGGCAGGTGAATCGGGGGCCTCAGGGGCGCCCAGGGTGATGTTCTCGGCGAGCGTGCCGCGAACGATCGCGGGCTCCTGCGGCACCCAGGCGAAGGGGCGCTCGGCGGGGCCGACGCCGGCGCCGTCGAGGGATCGATCGCCGTAGCGGACCTCGCCGAGCACCTTCGCTTCGAGGCCGAGCAGGGCGCGGATCAGGCTCGTCTTGCCGCTCCCGGTGGGGCCGACGAGGGCCACGACCTCGCCCGGATCGAGGTGGAAGCTCGTGGGCTCCGTGGCCGCGTCGCCGTGGACGACGGAGAGCGCGCGCACGTCGAGGCGGGCCGGCGAGAAGGGGCGCGGCGCGTTGCGTGGCGCAGGGGCCTCGGGCTCGGCGAGCTCGACCGTCGCGCGATCGAGGGCTTCGAGCGCGGTGGCGCCGCGATCCAGGGAGGCGCGGGCGTCGCCGAGGTCGCGGAGCGGGCGGTACATCAGGAAGAAGACCGCCGCGAAGGCGACGAGCGAGCCCGAGCCGAGCGGCACGCCGGCGCGCTCGACGAGGAGCACGGCGCCGAGGAGCGCGCCCGCAGCGAGGGCCTCGTTGGCGCCCGAGAGCGCGGCGCGCCCCGCGTCGGCTCGCGCCGCGACCTGACCGGCCTGCTCGCCCGCGGCCACGAGCGCCTGCTGCACGGCCGAGGCGGCGCCGTACGTGCGGAAGAGGTCGAGGTGCCGCACGAGCTCGTCCACGGCGGTGTGGAGCTCCTCGGCGAGGCGAAGTGCCCGGGCATGACCTCGCAAAAGGCGCCGTCGCAGGAGCGAGAGGAGAAGCGCGAACGGGACGAGCGCGAGGAGCGCCAGGAGCGCCAGGCGCGACGAGAGGAGCACGAGCGCGACGGCCAGCGGGGCGAGGTTGGCGAGCGCGCGGAGGCCTGCGAGGAGGCCTTCGTCCACGCCCCGCTCGACCTCGCGGAGGAGCACGACGAGCGACGCGACCGTCTCGGCCGGCGCGCTCGATCCATGGCCCCGTCGCGCCAGGATGTCCGTGATCGCGCGGCGCACGGCGTTGCCGACGCTCAAGGCCAATCGTCGCTGGCCGTACACCGAGCAAGAGCCGGCCCAGGTCTTTACAAGCGCCGCAACGAAACCCACAAAGGAGAGAGTCAGCGGCGACCGGAGCGCCGGGAGAGGTCCAGCCGCGAGGGCGGCGCTTCGATCGGCGAGCAAGGACTGACCGAGCAACCCGGCCGACGTCGCCATCACCCCGTTCGCCATCGACTGGATCAGCGCCCACCCAAAAAAAACTGAAAGAAACCGCCCCGACCCGGCGATTACCCCCGTGGGGCTCGTCCGGCCCGGAGGATCCCTCGTCTCGCCCTGCAGCAGGAGGTCAACGCAGCGGCGAGAAAAAAAGCCGAAGGAAGATCGCGAAGCGGGCGACATCGTCATGAAAACCATGCGCCCGCGGGCCGCGCCCCTGAAAGGAGCGCCTCGCTCGTGCCTTGATCAGGTGCGCGCGCGATGGGTCGCATGCGGTCGATCTTGTAACAAAAGCAACAAGTCGGCCCCGTGACCCGTCAGAGCCCCGCTTTTCGAATCGTCCGTCACCAAACAGCCGTGGATCCAGGGTGAGCCGCGGTGAGCCGCAAGTCCCGAATCGAGGTGAGGCACCATTGTTGCAGAGGAAATTGGTCACCCGTGACCGACTCGACGTATGGCGAGCGGCCCTGAAACCCGGGAATAACGCCGGGCCGAGCGGAATCAAAGCGGTCCGTGAAGAGTTGCACCACCCGGCCGCGCTGTCCAGCCGTCCTCGAAGATCCCGCTCGCACCAGACTCCAGCACGCCCGGGACATTGGAAGTTATCTCGTGAATGCATGGGGTCATTTCAATCCCGAAATGACCGCCTCGTAGAAGTGAACGACGCCTCCGCGCGCCACGCCAAGAAGCCGAAGATGAACACCTCGATCGCCCGCCGCCCCGAAACCCAGCCGGTCAAGCGCACCGCCGGCACGCCCCGTCCTTCGGCATCCAAATTGGCCATGGGGCTTCGCTCGTCCAAGAAGGGCGAGGTCAGCGTCAAGCCGAGCGCCCGCCCGGCCCCTCCCTCCAAGACCGGCTCCGTGGCGATCGCCACGGTTTCGGCCCACTTCGAGCCCGAAGACATCCTCCCTCGCACCGAGGGAGCCACCATGGAGAGCACTGGCATGAGGTCGTCCAAGAATGCTGCGCAAAACCTCGTGAAGACCGCGCCGGCGTCAGCGCCCACCACGGACCTGGCGTCGCTCGGCCTCCTCGAGGACGATGCCACGGAAGACACGGCCGTCCGTCCTCGGCAGATCGAAGTGCTCGAAGAGGAGCCGGCCGAGTTCATCGACATCGATCTCGGCGCGCTCGAGCGCACGCCCGAGCCCACGCGCGCAGCCCCCCTGCCCGCGCGCGAGCTCCGCGACGTGGAAGAGGGCGGCGGCGACTCGATGCTGGCCCGGTATTTCCGCGACATGGCCCTCCACCCCGTGATGGGTCCGGACGAGGAGCTGGAGACGGCCAAGACGGTCGAGCGCACCGAGCTCGACCACTGGATGGCCCTGCTCGCGTACGTGCCCGTGGCCGAGCACGTGCTGGTCTACCTGGAAGAGCAGGTGACCAAGATGGGCGAGGAAGAGGTCCAGGCCCCGCAGATCCCCGAGCTCGTGAAGCTCGTCCGCCTCTTCAAGAAGCAGAAGGACAAGCTCACCCACGAGCAGCAGAAGCAGTGGGAGAGCCTGACCTTCGCGCTCGCGACCGCGATCCGCCTGCCCGACTCCGACCGCATCTGGATGTCGAAGGCCGCGCAGATCGGCCGCGATCTCGGCAGCGAGCCCGACTTCGAGGACGACGTGAGCGCCCCCGAAGAGGGTCAGGCCGCGCGGCCCACCCTGCCGATGTCGCGCGACTATCGCCGCTACCTCGACCGGGCGGAGCGGACCTTCCAGGTCCAGCACGACGCGAAGAACCGCTTCGTCAAGGCCAACCTCCGCCTCGTGGTCTCGATCGCGCGGCGCTACAACCGCGGCCGCCTGCCGCTCATCGACCTGATCCAGGAGGGCAACATCGGCCTGATGAAGGCCGTGGAGCGCTTCGATCACAACCGCGGCTACCGCTTCTCCACGTACGCCTCGTGGTGGATCCGGCACGCGATCAGCCGCGCCCTCGCCGACAAGGGTCGGGCCGTGCGCATCCCCGTGCACATGCTCGACACCTACAACCGGGTGGCGCGCGCCACGCAGGCGATCATCGCCCGCACCGGGCACGAGCCGACCATCGAGGAGCTCGAGAAAGAGACGGGCGTCCCCCGCGAGAAGCTCGACAAGGTGAAGGACTTCTACGCCGAGACGCCGTTCAGCCTCGATCGCCCGGTCGGCGACGAGGACGGGCGGAAGTTCATCGACTTCCTCCAGGAGGAGAACGCCCTCTCGCCCTACGATCACCTCGCCAACCGCAAGTGGAGCGACGAGGTCCGGCGCCTGCTCACCACGCTGACGCCGATCGAGTCGCGGATCATCCGCTGGCGCTTCGGCCTCGACGACGAGGACGAGCTCACGCTCAAGGAGATCGGCGACAAGTACAACCTCTCCCGCGAGCGCATCCGGCAGCTCCAGGAGCAGGCGCTCGGCAAGATCCGCAAGCAGATGCGCGACTACTGATCTCGGCGCATTCCGCTCCGCCACGACACGACGACGGCGGCCGCTCTCCCCGGGGCGGCCGCCGTTTCGTTTTCAACGTACGAGCGCCGAGGCGCGCACGCTTTTGCCCACCCCCTGACATTCCTGTCATACCCGTGCGCGACGCCAGGTGAGGTTTCGAGCCCTCAGCAGCAGCCTCGAAGCATCATTGTCGCCTTCTCACGACTTCACCTGCCCCTCCGTGTGCGGTAGGAAATTCTCATGCTCCCTTTCGTCCTGGCGCTGCAGGTCTCCGGCGCGCCCGCGGCGCCCCCTCCCCCGGCGAGCCCGCCGCCCGTGACCGCGCCTGGACCGACCGCCCCACCTCCGGCAGCCCCGCCCGGGGCCACGGCGCCGCCGTTCCAGGCGCCCCCTGCGCAGGCACCGCCTCCCTGGGCGCCCACGCCCCCCACAGGAGGCCCGCCGCCCGGCTACGAGCCCACGCCCTACCCGTACGGCTACGGCCCGCCGCCGGGCCAGCCGGGCCAGCCGCCCTACGGCTATCCGCCGGGCTACTACCCACCGCCCGAGCAGCAGCCTCCGCCGCGCCCCGTCAAGGGCCCGCCCACCTGGTACATCCGGGCGCAGATCGCCCTCGGACCGCCGGGCTTTTCGCAACAGACGAGCCTGCTCCGGCTGGAGGGCTACGGCGGCGCGAAGTTCTGGGCCGAGCTCGACGGGGGTTACTACCCCCATTTCGCGGGCGGCAACGCCGGCATCGGCCTGTGGGCGGCGCTCAGCTACTGGAGCAGCGGCGCGGGCGAGACGGCGCCGAAGCTCCACGAGCTCAGCTACTTCATCGGCCCGGAGATCCCGCTCCGCTTCGGGCCGCGCGAGATCGCCTTCTTCGCGGCGCCGCGCATCGGCGTGGCGATCGGCGCGCAGGACTTCGGGGGCACGTCGCCCACGCAGGCCGGCTTCGCCTACGGCGCGCAGCTCGGCGCGGTCTCGTCGGCGGCGCATGTCACCTTCGGGCTCAACCTCCTCCGCGCCACGATCGGCCCGCCCGGCGACGTGGCCCGGCCGCACGACCTCGGGGGCTTCTACTTCTCGATCGGAGGCATGTTCGATGATGGCTGATCGCCGCTCCCGCATGCGCCGGCGCGCGCTGCTCCTCGCGCCCCTCGCGGCCCTCGCCGCCGCGCACCTCGCCGCGGCATGCACCACCCACTGCGACGGCGGCGTCTGCACCGACTCCTCCGAGGCGCGGTTCATCGATCGCGTGTGCCGCCAGCGCGCCACCGAGGGCCCGATCTGCGAGGTCGACGGCGGCGCCGTGCAGACGACCGGCCTCACCGGCGACACGCTCGGCTTCCACCTCGGCGACGCCGGGGGCACGCTCACCATCCACCTGCAAGCGCTCGAAGGGGTGCGCCAGGGCGACACCTTCGACATCGAGCTCCTGATGGCCTCGACCGATCCGGCCGGCTCGCGGATCGACGCCAGGCTCGACTGGGGCTCGTGCGGCGAGGGGTGCCCGCAAAACCCGCCGATCTTCGACACCACGGTCACGCCCGACTACCACTGGGTCGCGGTGGAGATCGGCCAGCTCACGGCGACGACGAACCTCATCCCGTACGACGCGACGCTCCGCCTCGAGGGCAAGAGCATCGACATCGCCGACCTGCGCGTCTCGTCGATCAGCCCCGAG
>JAXLYT010000133.1:0-11100 GCA_046351295.1 Byssovorax sp. | reverse complement strand
CCCGCCGCGGCCGCCCCGGAGAGCGAAGCCCCGCGCTGAGCTCTAGCGGGCGCTCCAGCGCGCCACGAGCTCCGGCATCACCGTCGCTGCCATTTGCAGCAGATGCGCGGTGTGGTGCTCCTTGGTGTTGCCCTTGAAGCCGCGCACGTGGAACTGCCCCACCCGCGCCTCGGTCGTCGGCTCCATCCACTTTTCGAGCTTCTTCGACACCGCCCGCTCACCCGATTTCAGGTTCACGTGCACCGGGGCCGGGCTCGGCTCTTCGCGCTTGCCGTCGACGAGGCCGAGGAGCACGTCGGCCGTCTGCGTCGAGCCGGCATAAAAGGGCGGATCGACCTCGGAGTGGGTGATCGAGAAGAGCAGCTTGCCCTGGGCGGCCCAGCGCGTCGCCTCGAAGAACGGAGCGATGATCCGCGTGTTCAGCTCCTTGTGCTGCTTGTCGAGATAACCGCAGTGGATCCCGTCGAGCACCAGAATGGCATCGAGCGTGTCGAGGTTCTCGCCGAGCTCGAGCACGCGGGAGATGCCGCCGTAACCGCCGCTCCACGAGCCGAGCGCCACGCGCCGGAGGTGCGGCGTCTTGAGCCCGCGCGAGGCGGCCGCCTGGGCGATGCTCTCCAGCATCTTGCCGTACCGGCCGCCCATTCCATACACGTTGAGATAAGGCCCCGAGTTGATCCCGAGGTTGATCACTGCCACGAGGGCGTTGAGGCCCGCGTGCTCGGCGCTCTCCCGGACGATGGCGGGGTTTCCGTGGAAGTGCAGATAAAGATCGTACGTACCATCGGCCGACGAGAACGAGTCGGGCACGAAGAGCACCCCGCCGGGCAGCGATGCATAGCCCTTGTGCTCCACATGGGCATCGGCGCGCTCGGCCGGCGGCACGGCGGGCGCCTCGGCCTTGATGAGCGCGTCGTCCGCAGCGGGCGCCCCGGCCTTGCCTGGGGCAGGGGCCTCATCCGCCCTGGTCGGCGCCGCTCGCTCGTCGAGCGCGGGCGCCGCCGCGAGGGCCTGGACGGCAACCCCGCGCGCCACCGCGGCCGAGGCCCCGGGCGCGCCCCGGAGGGCCAGCGTGCCCGTGACCACCAGGGCCACGAGCGCCGCGATCAGACCGAGCCGCCGGAGCGCCGGGGCGCCCTCGGGCGCGTGCAGCGGCGCGGCCTCCTCCGCCCGGGCGGACCGAGGCGCGAGGTCGACCGCCACCGGCCGGGGGGTCGGCGTCGGGTCGTCGAGGTCGATCCGCTCGGGATCTGCCGGCGCCATCCGGGCCTTCGCCGGCTCCTTGACAGCGACGCCGCGGAGGCGCCGCCCCGGGGAGCGGGAAACCTGGGACCAGCGGAGGTGATGCGGCGGCATTCCCCTGTCCCGCCACAGCTCGGCGCGACGGGCCAAATTTCCGTGTCGCTATTTCCTGGACGACGCAGCGCGACAACGCTTGTTTGCGCGTTGTTTGTCCAGTGAAGCTGACCCGCGTTACTCCGAGCACAATGACAGGTAGGATACTGACGCACATTGTCGCTATCGGTGTCGCCGCCGCCTGTGTCCCGGCGATCCTCCACGCTGCCCAGAAGGCCATCCGCCCGGGCATGGCCCGCGCCCCCGAGGCCCCGCCCGCGCCCCTGCCGACCGTCGAGGCCGCGCCGCCGCCGCCCGCCCCCGCGCAGAAGGCCGAGGCCCCCGTCGAGGAGGACGACACGCTGCCGGCGACCCTGGAGGAGCAGCGGGCCATGCTCTTTCAGCACATGGAGCGATCGCTCGATCTGCCGCTCGGCGGGCTCGACAAGATCAAGGAGATCGTCAACGCCTCTCCCTACCTCGGGCAAGGCAACCCCAAGGTGACGAAGCACCCGATGAAGCGCTCGGCATGCCGGGCGATCCGCCGCGAGGCCGGGATCGAAGGCGAGGAGTCGTCCGACGCGGTGTGCGGGCGAAAGAACATGGTGCCCGTCTACAACACCGACGCAGGCGAGACGCCGAACGACGCGAAGGTGTGCATCGATCGCTTCGAGTTCCCCGACATCGCCTGTGAGTACCCGGTGGTGTACGCGAGCGCGAAGGAGGCCGCCGAGCTCTGCGAGGCCGCCGGCAAGCGGCTCTGCGACGCGCACGAGTGGGAAGGCGCATGCGCCGGCGCGATCCACCCGGTGGAAGAAGAATACGCCTTCGGCGAGCGGCGGCCCTACGCGACCTGGCTGCACAACAAGAAGCGCGCGATCCGCTGGAGCTACGGGGAGAAGAAGAACCAGGCGCTCTGCGCGACGCAGAGCCCTTTGACGCCCGGGTGCGTGGCAAGCGGCTGGTCGGCCTGCGGGACGAACACCTACCCTGCCGGCGCCTTTCCGGCCTGCAAGAGCCCTTTCGGCGCCTACGACCTGAACGGGAACGCGGCGGAGCACATGAATTTACCGCTCGCGCCCGAGGAGCTGATGAGCCGGGGCGGGTCGGGCGCGACGGAGATGAAGGGGAGCTGGTTCATCTTCGGCATCAAGGAGGCCCATGAAGACGATTGCCGGTGGCGCGCCAAGGACTGGCACCCTTCGAAGGTGATGGATGCCGGGAGCCACCGGAATTACCACCTCGGATTCCGGTGCTGCATGGATGTCTCGCCGGGGCAGTAGCGCGCCGGCGTCCCCAAGGCCTGGTTGCAGATCCGAAAGGTTATTTATTTAACGCAAAGGCGCAAAGACCGCAAAGACGCAAAAAGACCCAGCATTGCGGTTTTTCTTGCGCCTTTGCGCCTTTGCGCCTTTGCGTTAAAATCCGACCTCATTGCTCATCGATCGGTTTCCCGGGCGATGACCGCTCCCGGGTCGATCAACCAACCTCGATGAGCTTTGCGCCGCCCTCGACCGTCTGGCCGGGGGTGACGAAGATCGATTTCACGGTGCCGCCGCGGGCGCAGTGCAGCTCGTTCTCCATCTTCATGGCCTCGACCACGACCAGGGCGGCGCCGGCCTCGACCTCGTCGCCTTGCTTCACGAGCACCTTGAGGACGCGGCCGGGCATGGGGGAGACGACCAGGCCTTCGGCGACGGCGTTGCTCTTCTGGCCGAGGGCGGCGGCCAGGGCGCGGGCGCGCTCGCTCTCCACCTCCGCGTAGAAACGGGCGCCGCGGGCCACCACGCCGACGCCGGGGGGCGCGCCCTCCATCCAGAGGTCGATCACCTTGCCGTCGATGCGGAGCGCGGTGGAGTCGTTCTGGAGGAGCGATTCGACGGCCAGGCGGCGGCCGCCGACCACCACCTGTAGCTCGCCGGTCGGGAGGTGGTCGACCTCGACGCTGACCTCGTTTCCGGCGGGGAATTTCACGAAATAACGCATGCTGGGACCTGGATCGATCGGGGGTCGGGCTCGGTCAGAACTGGATGCCGAGCTTGACGTTGGCGAGGTACTGGTTCGCGAGGCGCGCGCCCAGGGCGTCGTCGAAGGCGTGGCCGGGGAAGAGCACGCCGCCCTCGGCGCCGACCTGCACGGTGGCGGCCTTCTCGACCTTGATCCGCACGTCGGCCCCCGCGTCGAGCTCGACGCCGAGGTCGTGCTTGCGCGGGTCGCCGCCGTCGTAGTTGCGCGAGCTGCCGAGCGCGCCCACGTGGTAGGGGTCGACGAAATCGGCGGTGGTCTGCGCGATCACGACGCCGCCCTTGAGATCCATCCAGTTCCGCGGCCGGAAGATGAAGCGCGGGTTGAGGTACTCCGCGCCGAAGACGCCGCCGCGCGAGGGGAGGAGCTGCACGCCCGGCGTCGCGCGGTTCACGATCTCCGGGTCCTGCGCGATGGTCGAGGCGCGGGCCGTCTTCCAGGCCATCACCTGGTTGAAGAGCACGAGGCCGACGCGGTGGTTCTGGTCGAAGGTGAAGCGCCGCGTGGTGCCGTCGTTGGGGTTGGCGTCGCCCGAGGCGTAGCCGGCCTCGATCTCGCCGACGAGCGCGCCCCACTGGTCCGCGCCGTGGCCTGCGACCTGCACCGCGCCGAAGGTGGCCGCGGCGCCGAAGGAGCGGATCTTCTCGGTCTCGCGCGGCGCGGTGGGGTCGATCGGCACGGCGTACGTGTTCCTGAGGTAGGTCGTCGAGCCCATGATCAGCGCGGCCTCGATCTGCCCGTAGACGATGGCGCGCAGGCCCGGGATCGGGGCGTTGAACTTGCCGGCGCCGTCGATCACGCCGACGGTGAGGCTCTCGGTGAAGGGCGTGAGATCGCCCGTGGCATGCGCGGTGCGCTGCTGCTGCCGGATCACGCCGTAGAGGCCGGCCTCGGCATGCTTGTCGCGGTAGAGCACCGCGGCCACGCCCTGGAGCGCGCGATCGCCGTCTTCCACGAGGTCGGCCGTGTTGTCCTGGAAGATCAGATCGCCCGCGAGCACGATGTTGAGCGGGGTGCCCTTGCCGAGGGGCTGCGTGGCGTAGAGGATGCGCTCCGAGAGCGCGCCGCGCTGGTAGTCGCCGAAGAGCGTCGGGTGATCGCCGTCGTTGGCGAGCAGGCCCATGCCCCAGTACGAGCCCTGCTGGCCGAGGCGGAAGACGCCGATCGGCGAGTTGTACTCGAGGTAGAGGTAGCGCGGCCGGACGCCGTACCAGCGCACGTCCGCGAAGCCGTCGCGCCCCGTGTTCTCGGCGAACGAGTCGCGCACCGCGCTCACGTACTGCGTCGCGTCGCCGACGACGAAGCCGCGCGGGATGTCGATCTGCGCGACGATCCCCACCTTGTCGCGGTACTGGAAGCGCGCCCCGATCCGGAGCCAGTGGTAGAGGTACTGGTTTTGCCCGAGCGTCTTGGCCTCGGGGTGGCGGACGGGCGCCTCGAGCGCCAGATCGCTCATCGCGCGGTAGCGGAGCTGGTACTCGCCGCGGAGGCTGAAGGTGAGCGCCTCGGGGTTCGGCGGGCGGAAGTCGTGGCGCCCGGTGTCGAGCACGAGCCGGTCGGAGAAGGTGAGCTCGTCGTTCGCGGCGGGGACCGCCGTCTCCGCGGGGCGGGGCGCGTCGCCCGCGACGGCCTTGGGGGGCGCGGCGACCTTGGCGTCGGCCTTCGCCTCGGCCGCGGCGTCGGCCTTCGCGCCGGCCTGGGCGTCGGCCTTCGCGCCGGCCTGGGCGTCGACCTTTGCATCGGGCTTCGCGTCGGCCGCGGCGGGCCCGTCATCGGCGAAGGCCGGCGAGGCGGAGGCGAGGACGGCGGCCGTGAGCGAGGCGGCGGCGATGAGACGCATCGAAGAAAGGGGCTCCTTCCGGGACCACGGTGTCGCGGTCGGCGCGAGGATAGGCGATCGTTTTCCCGGGCGGGCCGGAAATTTCTTCGAAGGACCGCCGCCGGATCCGGGCTCCGCGCCCGAGGGCGCCCCGCGCGCCTTGTTGCCCGCCCCGTGGAGGGACTAGCGTGCGCCCCGCCATGCGCTCCGATTCCCCCGCCCTCCTCGGCCGATCCCTCACCCTGCAGGACCTCGAGGAGGTCGCGCGCGCGCGCCGCCCGGTGGCGCTCTGTCCCGAGGCGCGGGAGGCCGTGCTCGCCTCGCGGAGGGCCATCGACGCCATCACCTCCGCCGGGGACCTCGGCCCCGCCGTCTACGGCGTCAACACCGGCTTCGGCGCCCTGGCCGAGACCCGGATCCACGAGCACGACGTGATCGCCCTCCAGCGCAACCTGGTGCGCAGCCACGCGTGCGGGGTCGGCCCGGATCTGCGCGAGGACGAGGTGCGGGGGATGATGGTGCTCCGCGCCCAGGTGGTCGCGATGGGCTGCTCGGGCGTGCGCTGCGAGGTCGTCGACATGCTCGTCGCGATGCTCAACCGCAACGTCTGCCCGCGCATCCCCGCGCAGGGATCGGTCGGCGCATCGGGCGATCTCGCGCCCCTCGCCCACCTCGCGCTCACGCTCATCGGCGAGGGCGAGGCGCGCTTCGAAGGCCAGCTCCTCCCGAGCGCCGAGGCTTTAGCGCGCGCGGGGCTCCGGCCGATCGAGCTCGCCGCCAAGGAGGGGCTGTCGCTCATCAACGGGACGCAGTACATGAGCTCGATCGGCGCCCTCGCGCTGCGCGATCTCGCCGCGCTCGCCACGGTCGCCGACATCGCCGGCGCGGTGAGCCTGGAGGCCCTGAAAGGATCGAGCCGGCCCTTCGATCCGCGGCTGATGGCGGTGCGCCCCCACCCGGGGCAGGAGCACTGCGCGTACAATCTCCGGGCCTTGCTCACCGAGAGCGAGATCATGGAGAGCCACCGGATCAACTGCGGCAAGGTGCAGGACCCGTACTCGCTGCGCTGCATGCCCCAGGTGCACGGGGCGACGCGCGACGCCCTCGGCTGGGCGAGCGAGGTCCTCGGCCGCGAGATCAACAGCGTGACGGACAACCCGACGGTGCTCTTGACCGACGACGGCGCGGACCTCATCTCGGGCGGCAACTTCCACGGGCAGCCGGTGGCCCTCGCGCTCGATCTGGCCGCGATCGCCGCCGCCGAGCTCGCCAACATCAGCGAGCGGCGCGTGGAGCAGCTCGTGAACCCCGCGCTCTCCAGCGGCCTCACGCCCTTCCTCGCCCCGAACAGCGGCCTGCACTCGGGCTTCATGATCGCCCAGGTCGCGAGCGCCTCGCTGGTGAGCGAGAACAAGGTGCTCTGCCACCCGGCGAGCGTCGACTCCATCCCGTCGAGCGCGGGGCGCGAGGACCACGTGAGCATGGGGAGCATCAGCGCGCGCAAGCTCGGGCAGGTGATCCAGAACGTGCGCGCCTCGCTGGCCATCGAGCTGCTCACCGCGGCGGCGGGCGTGGACCAGCGCAGGCCCCTCCGCCCGAGCAAGGGCGTGGCCGCCGCGGTGGCCGCGGTGCGCGCGATCGTCCCCGAGCTCGCGGAGGACCGCCCGCTCTACCGGGACATCGAGGCCGTGCAGGCGCGGATGATCGCGAGCGGCGCCCTGATCCGCGCGGTCGAGGCCGCCGTCGGCCCGCTCCGTTGACCGATGGATGCCGCCGGTCACGATCGTGATCCATCGGCAACGATTCCGCCCGACCTGAACGCGCTCCGCCCTCTCCGCAAATCGTCCTCGCCGCGAAACCGTCGCGCGGGCACCCCGTAGCGGTTCGCGAGCAGACGGGGCGCGCTTTGCTCTACCCTGGACGCGGGCCCCATCGGAACTGAGGAGAGGACCTGATCATGAACCGCATGCCTTTCGCCCCGTTGCGCCGCGCCGGCCTCGGCGCCGCCCTGTGTGTCTTCGCGCTCGGCGCGCTCACGCTCGCGGCGTGCGAGGACAAACCCGCGCCGACGATCGCGCCGGCGAGCTCGGCCCTGACCGCGGCGAAGCCCGCCTCGATGGGCGCGGTGAAGGCGCTCGTCAACCGGGCGACCAGCAAGGTCGAGCTGGTCATGGACGCCCCGCAGGAGAAGATCCGCGGCCGCGCCAAGGCCTCCACCGACGGCGAGCTGTCGATCGACCTCGACGACATCACGAAGTCGACCGGCCTCATCACGGTCGACATCAGCGACCTCGAGATCTTCCAGTCCAAGGCCGACGACAGCGGCAAGTTCGGCGAGGAGGTGAAGAACGAGACGCAGAACAAGCACGCGAAGACGTGGCTCGAGATCTCCGACGACACGCCGGAGGACGTGCGCAAGCAGAACAGCAAGGTGCAGTTTTCGATCAAGTCGATCGAGATCGCGGGCGAGAAGAGCGTCGCGGCGATGAGCGGCGGCGACCGGACCATGACCTTCTCCGCCACCGGCGACTTCCTCCTCCACGGGCACAAGGCGACCAAGAAGATCGACCTCATGGCCGTGTTCCACATGGAGGGCGGCAAGCTCGCCAGCGTGATGGTCAAGACGAGCAAGCCGGTGCCGGTCGATCTCGCCGAGTTCGACGTGAAGCCCCGCGACGGGTTCGGCAAGCTCGCCGCCAAGACGCTGGATATCCTGGCGCCCAAGGTGAACAAGGAAGCCCTCGTGACGATCGAGTTCACGGCCGCGGCGGGCGGCGCTGCGGCCCCGGCCAAGGCTCCCTGAGAGGGCCGAGATTTCCGGAGCTGGACAAGACCCTCGCTTCGGGTGAGATCATCAGCGAAACCGGCGGCGCGCTCGCGCGTAGCTACCCCCGAACTCGGACAATTCCCCTCGACGGAGACATCGAACGACATGAAGAGCATCTACGAGACCCTCGCCGCCCTCGGCGCCGGCGCCGCCCTCCTCACCGGCTGCGGGAGCGCGCCTGCCCCCGTCAACGCCTCGGAGGTCCCCGCGGCCACCGAGAGCAAGCCGGTCGTCGAAGCGCCGAAGGAAGGTACGACCGACGGGCAGACCGCCGGCGCCGTGGATGCGAGCAAGGCCGCGCCGGCCGGCACGGGCGCGCCCGCGGCGGTCGCCACCGCGGTCGCCACCGCCGCCCCGGTCGCCTCGACCAAGCCGAGCGCGGCCCCGACCGCGGCCCCCGCCGCCCCGAAGAAGGCCGCCGCCGCCAAGAAGCCCGGCGCGACCAAGACGGGCTCCGAGGGCGGGTGCGGCGAAGGCACCTGCGGCGACGCCCCCGCGCCGAAGAAGAAGTAACCCGGAAGGCGCGGCCCGAGGAGCTCCCCTCGCCCGGATCGGAGGTCCCATGACCATCTCTGCCGGCATCACGGGCGTCGGGCTCGGGCTGCGCTTCGCCTTCGTGGACGATGTGATCCAGGCCCTCGACGAGGGCCGATCGCTCCCGGGGGTCGCGTTCTTCGAGATCTCCCCGGAGAACCACATGCGGCGTGGCGGGTACATCCCCGCCGCGATCGATCGCGTCGGCGAGGCGTACCGCTACCTGACGCACGGGCTCACCCTCTCGCTCGGGGGTAACGACCCGTTCGACGCGGCCTACCTCGGCGAGCTGCGCCGCTTCCTCGATCGGGTGCGCGCGCCCTACCACTCCGACCACCTCTGCTTCAATGGCACCTCGGGGCGCATCCTCCACGACCTCTTGCCGATCCCCTTCACCCGCGCCTCGGCCGTCCACGTGGCGGGGCGCATCCGCGAGGCGGCAGATCGGCTCGATCGGCCGATCGTCATCGAGAACATCACCCACTACCTCCACGCCGGGAGGCCCGATCTCGACGAGGCCGATTTCCTCGCCGAGGTGCTCGATCGCAGCGGGGCGGGGCTCCTGCTCGACGTGAACAACGTCTACGTCAACGGGCAGAACCACGGTTTCGATCCGCTCGATTTCCTCCGCCGCGTCCCGCTCGACCGGGTGGTGCAGCTCCATATCGCCGGGCACGACCACAGCCCCGAGGACGAGGTGATCATCGACACGCACGGGGCCGACGTG
Source organism: Byssovorax sp. (assembly GCA_046351295.1). GTDB lineage: Bacteria > Myxococcota_A > Polyangia > Polyangiales > Polyangiaceae > JAXLYT01. The sequence goes on along the minus strand of JAXLYT010000133.1, from coordinate 1,833 downwards.
ATCGCGCCGGTGCTCGACCTGCTCACCTGGGTGATCGAGCGGACGGGACCGATGCCCGTGCTCCTCGAGCGCGATCACCGCATCCCTCCGCTGCCCGCGCTGCTCGACGAGATCGCGCGCGTCGAGGAGAGCTACGAGCGCGGCTTGCGCGCGTATTCGGGCGCGCGGCCCCGGGCGATCGCGACCGTGTCGAGCGAGGCGCACCATGGGCCCTGAGCTCGACGCAGAGGAGCGCGCCCGCCTCGCCGGCGCGCTCGCCACCGTGCAGCACCTCGTGCGCGCGCCGGACGCGGAGGCGCGCCTCGCCGTGGATCGCGCGGCCTTCCTCGCCGAGGGCGGCGCCGCGCCGGCCGATCGCGCGCACCTCGCCGCGGCGCCGGATAGGCGCCTCCTGCTCTACCGCAAGCTCGTCCGCGGCGGGCTCACCCGGGCGATCGCGATCGAGCTGCCGCGCACGGCCGCGCGGATGGGCGAGCGCTTCGAGGCCTGGATCGAGCGCTTCATCGAGGAAGAGGGGCCGCGCTCGCACTACCTGCGCGACGTGGCCTTCGAGCTCCTCGCGTGGGCCGCCCCGCGCTGGGCGGACGATCCGAGCGTGCCGGGCTACCTCGGCGATCTCGCGCGCCACGAGCTCTCGGGCTTCGACGTGGCGGCGGCGCCCGAAGATCCGCGCGGCCCCTCGGGCGAGGATCTCGATCTCGATCGCGCGGTGCGCTTCGACCGCGCGGCGCGCCTCCACCGCTACGATCACGCCGTCCACCTGCTGCTCGCCGACCTCGACGCTCGGGACGAGCCGCCGCGCGAGCCGACGGCCCTGCTCGCCTACCGCGACGCGGAGCACGAGGTGCGCTACCTGGCCTTGACCCCGCTGGCGGCCGCGATCGTCGAGCGGCTCCTCGGCGGGGCCACCCTGCGCGACGGGGTGATGGGCGGGGCGGCGGCGCTCGGGCAGCCCCTCGACGGCGCGGTTCTCGCGGGGACGGCGGCCTTGCTCGACGATCTCCGGCAGCGCGGCGTCGTCCTCGGGGGCGAGCCGCGTCAGGGAAACGAGGAGAGCAAACCGTGACGGCGTTCGTCGCGTCTTTCGCCCGGCGATCGCCGGCCCGGACGGTGGTACTGTCCCGCCGCGAGATCGACGGACGATGGACGAGCCCGAGCTCAACCGCACCATGGATCGCTACGCCGCCGGGGACGATCGCTCCTTCGCGACGCTGCACCAGGCGCTGCACCCGCGGCTCCTCGCCTTCCTCACGCGCATGAGCGGGTCGAGCGCGCTCGCCGAGGACCTCGTGCAGGAGACCTTCCTGCGGGTCCACCGCGCCCGGGGCACCTTCGCCGCGGGCGGCGCGGTGCTCCCGTGGGTCTACGCCATCGCGCGCAACGCCTACCTCGATCAGGCGCGCGCCGCGAAGCTCCGCAAGACGGAGCGCCTCCCGAGCGATCCGGGCGCCGAGCCCGTCGACCCAGGGGGCGCCTCCGCCGAGTCGGCCGCGATCGCCGCCCAGGCGGCGCGCGTCGTCAACAATGTGCTCGGTCGTCTCCCACCGCAGCAGCGCGACGCCTTCGTCCTCATCCGCTACGAGGGGCTGAGCGTGCAGGACGCGGCCGCGGTGCTCGGCGCGACCCCGACCGCGGTGAAGCTCCGGGCCTTCCGCGCCTACGAGGCCCTGCGCGCCGCGCTCGACGATCTGGGCGACGCGGCGCAGCCCGCGAGGAGGCCGCGATGAGCGCGCCCGATCCCTCCCTCGATCACGCCTTCGACGCGATCCCCGATCCGGTGCGAGGCCCGCTCGGCGCGCCGCCGCCTCCGCCTGCCTTGCCCGGGCCCTCGCT
>JAXLYT010000132.1:0-11253 GCA_046351295.1 Byssovorax sp. | reverse complement strand
GCCGGGGAGGGCGACACCGTCGTGGTGCCCTTGGAGACGCCGCTCGGGCCCGGGGCGCGCGCCGCGATCGCCGCCCTGGTCCTCGCCGCCGTCGCGCTGTTCTGGTTCCTGTACCGGCCGCAGAAGGACCCCGCGACGGGGCCGAGCGCCGGAGCGACCGCCCCCGCGAGCGCGCCACCGAGCGCGCCGCCGCCCTCGTCCATCGAGGTCCCGGCCCTCGTCGTCGCGCCGCTCGTCTCCGCGGCGCCGAGCGGGCCCCGCGTCGCACCTCCGCCGCGCGCGCCCGCGTCGTTGACGCCGGTGACGACGTTGACGGCGGCGCCGGCCCCCGCGCCCGAGCCGGCCGACTGCGTGGGATCGGTGAAGATCGCCTCCACGGGGAGCTGGACGGTGAGCGGCGGGCCGCAGGCGGTGCAGAGCCCCGGCGTCTACACCTGGAAGTGCGGCACCTTCTCGCTCCACGCGGTGTCGCGCGCCGATCCCACCCAGCGCAAGGACGCCTCCGTCACCGTGCGCGCCGGCGCGACCTCGGTCGTCGATCTGCGCTGACGCAGGCCCGAAAGCCCGCAGAGAGGTGGTAGTCTCCCCGCGGTGAGCGAAGGCGAGTCCAGCACGTTGATGGTCACGACCGAGGGGGGCCCGGTCCTCAGTGTCCCGCGCTATCGCGTGGTGGTCGTCTCCGGCCCCGACACGGGCGAGGGCGCGATCTCGGAGGACGGGCGGGTCACGATCGGCAGCGCCGAGGGCGTCACCCTCCGCCTCAGCGACCCGACGGTGAGCCGCTTCCACGCCGAGCTCGAGGCCACGCCCCACGGCATCGCCGTCCGCGATCTGGGCAGCACCAACGGCACGCACCTGGGCGCGGTGGCGGTGCGCGAGATCGTGGTGCGGGGCCCCGTCGAGATCGACGTCGGCCGGACGCGGGTGCGCCTCTTCCTCGGCAACGAGCGGGCGCAGATCCCGGCCGGCAAGGGCACCTCGCTCGGCAACCTGCTCGGCGGATCGGCGGTGATGCGCGAGGTCTACAACGCGCTGGAGAAGGCCGCGCCCACCACGGCGCCGGTGCTGATCACCGGGGAGAGCGGCACGGGGAAAGAGCTCGCCGCGCGGGCGGTGCATGCGGCGAGCCCGCGCGCGTCGAAGCCGTTCGAGGTGGTCGACTGCGGGGGCCTGCCGCCGACGCTGATCGAGAGCGAGCTGTTCGGCCACGAGCGCGGGGCCTTCACCGGCGCGACGGGCGAGCGCGAGGGCGCCTTCGAGCGGGCCGACGGCGGGACGATCTTCCTCGACGAGCTCGGCGAGCTGCCGCTCGAGCTCCAGCCGAAGCTGCTCCGCGCGCTGGGCGAGCAGGAGATTCGGAGGGTGGGCGGGAAGCGCACGCGCAAGATCGACGTGCGCGTCGTGGCCGCGACCAACCGCGATCTGCGCCGGCAGGTGAACGCCGGCCATTTCCGCGCCGATCTCTTCTACCGCCTGGCGGTGATCCAGGTGCGCATGCCGCCGCTCCGCGACCGGCTCGACGATCTGCCGCTCCTCGTGCGCGGCCTGCTCGAGTCCATCGCGCGCGAGCGCGGGCTCGACGCGCACATCGAGCCCGACGCCGAGCTCTTCGAGTCGCTCGGCCGCCACTCCTGGCCCGGCAACGTGCGCGAGCTGCGCAACTACCTGGAGCAGCTCCTGATCCTCCGCGTCCCGCCGCCCTTCTCGTCCGAGCTCGGGCCCTCGTCCCGATCGAGCGCCGGAGCCGGGGGCGGCGCGGCCTTCGAGGGCCTGTGCGAGATCCCGCTCCGCAGCGCCAAGAGCGAGCTGCTCGAGCGCTTCGAGCGGCACTACGTCGCCCGGTTGCTCGAGCAGACGGGCGGCAACGTGGCCGAGGCCGCCCGTCGCGCCGGGGTCGATCGCGTCACGCTCTTCCGCACCATCCGCCGCTACGGCCTGCGGGGCGACGAGCCGTGACCGCCGCCCGCTCGCTCGCGCGGCGCGCCGCGCGGATGGCTCGCGCGCTCGGCGCGCTGATCCCGTGCGGGGCGCTGGTCTTCTCCTGCTCCTCGCGCGCGCTCTACATCGAGCTGTCCGACACCGCGATCAGCATCGTGGGCGTGGCCTGCACGAACCGCGACGAGAGCTGCGCGGGCATCAAGACCGCGGTCTCGTGCGAGGCGAGCTTCTCCTGCCAGTGGGACAAGAAGACGGGGAGCTGCCTCGTCCGCGAGCCCTGCGTCCACGAGGGCAGCCCCGACTACGACGCGGGCGCCTTCAAGGCCATCCGCGTCGGGCTCCTCCGCGCCGATCCCTTCGGCCTGGAGGTGATCACGAAGTGCCGGGCGATCACGCGGGCGACCGACGCGTCGTGCGCGGGCGCGGACCTCTCCGCCGACGCGCGCCGCCACTGCGCGACGCTCGCGGTGAGCGAGGCGATCGATCGCGCGATCGGCGGAGGCCTGTCGTTCGACGGCTTCCACGACCCGTCGGTGGCCTTCCCCATCGTCGCCCTGTACCAGCCGAAGGTGGTGCCCGCAGAGTGTCTCTCCGACACGAAGGCCGATGTCGACGCATGCCGCGCGATGGACCTGCCCTGCACCGACACCGAGATCGTCGCCTGCGGTGGCCTCGCCGTGCCCGTCAACGAGCAGGCCTACGATCTGACCTGCGCCTCCTGCCAGGACGGCCTGCCCTTCGCGCTCGGCCGCGACAACGGCCCCTGCCCGCAGATCGCGGGCCACTGCTTCTTCGAGGCCTGTGCCAAGCTGCTGTCGCAGGCGAAGCTGCCCTGATCAGTGGCAGCCCTTGGCCGGGCAGAGCGCGTAGTCGCGGTTGTTGTTGACGATCACCGCCGCGGTGATGACGCCGCTCAGCAACGCCGCGCCCGAGATCGGCCACACGTACCAGGGGATGCTCCGGGCCTTCGGCTCGCAGCCCTCGCCGAGGGCGTCGCAGACGGCCCTCCGGAACGACTCGTCGCTGTGGGCCGGGGACACGAAGGCCGAATGCAACGACCGGCCCGTGATCGCGTCGAGCAGCGTCACCAGGGAGCCCGACGCCGTGGGCTTCGCGATCACCACCACCTGCTCGGCCCGCGACCAGGTGGCGCGGCCGAGGAGCATCTCCTCGTCGCTCGGCCGCGGGCCCACCGAGGCGGAGAGCAGGGCGAGCTGATCGCGCAGGGTGCCCCGCTGCGCCGGATCGAGGGCGATCTTCACCACTCCGGATGGTTGGAGCAGCAACAATCTCGTGTGCGGGTCGAAGCGGAAGCGGCGGGCCGTGACGAAGTGCTCGCCGAGGCGCACGTCGATGGAGAGCGGCGTCGTCCCCGCGGCCTTGCGACCGTCGATCCATACCTCGGCGCCCGGCGGGGTCGTCTCGATCCGCACCTCGCCCCGGGCCCGGGAGAGCACCTCGGCCCGGGCCTTCTCCTCGGCCCGCTCGGCCTCCTCGCGGTGCAGCCCGGGCGGCACCGGGGACTCGTCGAGCAGCGCCGCCGCCAGGAAGTGCGGCCGCGCGTTGGCCTCGCTCTGGTTGAGGGTCATGCACACGCCGATCTGCCGGTGCAGATCGCGGAGCAGGCCGAGGTCGTCCACGCGCGCGAGCACCTCGATGGCGTCGCTCATCACCCCGGCGGCCTCCCGCACGCAGTCGTCCCAGGAGGCCTCGCTCTCGGCCTTCTGGGCGCGGTCGAGCGCGAGCCGGATGGACGCCGCGCGCAGCAGGGCGGAGGCGCGCTCCGGGGACACGGACAATGCCGGGGGCAGGGCGAGGTCCTCCCGGATGGCGCGCCGGCTCGCCACCACCTCGCGCACGCGCCGCGCGATGCTCGGGTCCACCCCCGCGGCCGGCTCGACGACCACCGGTGGGCCTGCCCCGAGGGCCGGCGGGACCGAGGCGCCGAGCACGGCGAAGAGCGCAGCGAGCGCCCAGAGCGCGGGACGGAGGTGCACCGGGTGACCATATCAAAGTACCCAAGCGGGGGGGTGACGTGGCAGCGGCGCCGGTGTTAGCCTCGGATCCGTTGGGGGAGGGAGGACCTCGGAAGCGCAGATGAGCGGAGCGAACAGCAAGGAAGACGAAAGCAAGCAGAGCGGGCCGCCGAGCAGCGCGCCGCCGAGCAGCCGGCCCCCCGACAGCGGGCTCGGCGTGGGCGAAGCGGAGGCCGTCTCCGAGCGCCGGGGCGACTACCGCCACCTGGCCTGCTTCCCCGCGCACCTCCACACCGAGGCCGGCGTCACGCGCACCGCGTTGATCCGCGATCTGAGCGTCTCCGGCGCCCTGCTCCTCACCCGCGCCGCGTACGCCGTGGACGACACGATCAAGCTCTCCCTCTACCTGACCGAAGGCGCCGAGCCCACGCTGGTCGAGGGCAAGGTGGTGCGCTCGTCGCGCCGCACCGGCGAGCTCGCCCACCCCTGGACGCGCAGCGTGGCCGTGCGCTTCGACCGCACCGTCAAGGAGCTCGAGCCGATCGCCAAGGAGCTCGCGGAGAAGCAGGCCGCGCTCTTCGCCAAGAAAGCGTAGAGCCGCGGCGGATCCCGCGCTAACGAGACGTCGTGCTGACCAAGCTCGCGGTGCCCCTGCTCGCCGTCGCCTTCGCGACCGCGCCGTTCCAGTGCGCGAGGAAGATCGAGCCCGATCGGCAGATCGACGAGGAGCCGGCCGAGGCGCTCTACAAGCTGGCCGAGAAGTTCAAGGCCGAGGGCAACGCCGCGGCGCGGACCGAGACCCTGCGCTTCATCGTCGAGCGGTACCCGGCGAGCCGCTTCGCCGAGCTCGCGCGGCTCGATCTCGCCGAGCCCGCCGCGAAGTGAGCCGCGCCCGCGATCTCCGGGCGATCCAGATCACCGCGGCCGAGGTGCTCCCGGAAGAAGCGCTCTTCGCCCGGATCCGCGCGCTCGGGGCCCTGCCGCCCGAGGCACGCCGCGCCTTCGCCGTGGAGCTGCGCGACCCCGCGCTCCCCGCCCGCGCGCTGCTCGCCCTCGGCCGCCGGCTCCGCGCCGAGACGCTGTCCCTCGGCGCGTCGCTCATCGTCAACGATCGCCTCGATCTGGCGCAGATCCTCGGCGCCGACGGCATTCACCTCGGCCGCCGCTCGGTCCCCGTGGCCGAGGCGCGGGCCTTCCTCGGCCCCGGGCCCTTCGTGTCCGTCGCGTGCCACAGCGTCGACGATGTGTTTCAGGCGGTCACGATGGGCGCCGATGTGGTCAAGCTCTCGCCGATCTTCGCCTCCCCCGGCAAGGGCGCGCCGCTCGGCCCGGGGGCGCTCACCGTCGCCCGCGAAGCGCTCGATCGCCTCGGAAAGAGAGAGGTTTGTCTGTGGGCCCTCGGCGGCGTCGACGCGGGCAACGCGGCCTCGTGCCTCTCCGCGGGGGCGAGCGCGCTCTCGTCGATCCGGGCGGACCTCTCGACGCTCCTCGCGTGCCTTGCTAACTAGCGGCCCATGGCTGCCCAAGGCTCCCCGAAGAAGCTCTTCCGCGACGTTGACCCCCGGCTCGATTTTCCCGCGGACGAGGCCAAGATCCTCGCCTTCTGGAAGGAGCGGGGCATCTTCCACAAGACGCTCTCGGCCGAGACGCGGAGCACCGGCCCCTCGAAGGGCACCTTCGTCTTCTACGAGGGCCCGCCCACCGCCAACGGCATGCCCCACAACGGCCACGTGCTCACGCGCGCCGTCAAGGACGTCTTCCCCCGCTACAAGACGATGCAGGGCTACGACGTGCCCCGCAAGGCCGGCTGGGACACGCACGGCCTCCCCGTCGAGGTCGAGGTCGAGAAGGACCTCAGCATCCACGGCAAGGCCGATATCGAGGCCTACGGCGTCAAGCCCTTCATCGCCCGCTGCATCGAGTCGGTCTTCCGCTACACCGACGCGTGGGAGAAGCTCACCGACAAGATCGGCTTCTGGGTCGACCTCGACACGGCCTACGTCACCTACCACAAGAGCTACGTCGAGAGCGTGTGGTGGGCCCTCTCCGAGCTGCACAAGAAGGGCCTGCTCTACCGAGGCCACCGCGTCTCCTGGTGGTGGCCGCAAGGCGGCACAGCCCTCAGCGCCGCCGAGGTCGGGTGGAACTACAAGACCGTGGACGACCCGAGCGTGTTCGTCGCGTTCACGCTCGAAGACGAGCCCGACACCGCGCTCGTGGCGTGGACGACCACGCCCTGGACCTTGCCCTCCAACGGCTACGCCGCCGTGCGCCCGAGCTACGACTACGTGGTGGTCGACGGCGGCTCGCGCAAGCTGATCGTGGCCGCCGCGCTGCGCGCCGAGCTGGAAAAGAAGCTGAAGCGCGAGCTGCCCGTGCTGAAGGAGCTGAAGGGATCGGACCTGGTGGGCACGCGCTACCGGCCGCCCTTCGACAGCTTCGCGAGCACGCTCTTCGATCGCAAGGCCGCGCTCCGCGAGGGCGGCGAGGCGCCGATCTACTGGCGCGTGATCGCTGCCGATTTCGTGACGCTCGACACCGGCACCGGCATCGTCCACGTGGCCCCGGCCTTCGGCGAGGACGACTTCGAGGCCCACCGCGAAGAGCTCGCCCGCTACGTGTCGCCGGGCGACGTGCCGCTCATCTGCGCCGTCGCGCCGGATGGCAAGCTTACCGCCGAGGTGGGCGCCTTCGCCGGCCGCTTCGTCAAGGACGCCGACAAGGATCTTCAAAAGGACCTGGAGGCGCGCGGGCTGCTCGTCCACGCCGAGAAGTACCGGCACGAGTACCCCTATTGCTGGCGCGCGGACGACGATCCGCTCATCCAGCTCGCCCGGCCGGCGTGGTACGTGCGCACCCGACCCAACAAGGAGCGGGCGATCGAGAACAACCGCGCCGTGCACTGGCTGCCCGATCACATCAAGGAGGGGCGCTTCGGCGACTTCCTCGCCAACAACGTGGACTGGGCCCTGTCGCGCGAGCGCTTCTGGGGCACGCCGCTCAACGTGTGGGTGTGCACGAAGGACGACAGCCATCAGCATGCGCCGGCCAGCGTGGCCGAGATCGAGGCGATGAAGCCGGGCGCCTTCGATCACTTCCACGCGGCGAAAAAGGCCGATCCGAGCCTCAACGACCACCTCATCGTCCACAAGCCGTGGATCGACGAGGTGACCTTCCCTTGCCCCACGTGCGGGGCGGAGATGAAGCGCGCGACGGAGGTGATCGACGCGTGGTTCGACTCCGGGAGCATGCCCTTCGCCCAGTGGGGCTACCCGCACCTGCCGGGGTCGAAGGAGATCTTCGACCGCGCGTTCCCGGCCGATTTCATCAGCGAGGCGATCGACCAGACGCGCGGCTGGTTCTACTCGCTCCTGATGATCTCCACGCTCGTCTTCGACGAGGAGACGCAGAAGCGCATGGGCCTCTCCAGCGTGCGCGGCTACCCGCACCCGTACAAGACCTGCGAGGTGCTCGGCCATGTGTGCGATCGCGAGGGCAAGAAGGAGAGCAAGTCGAAGGGCAACTACACGCCGCCGGAGGTGATCCTCGACCGGGTGCGGATGGAGTTCGCGGCGGTGCCGGCCGAGCTCGCGAAGAGCAAGGACGCGAAGCCCGGCGTGGCCTTCATCGCGCGCGAGGACTACGAGGGGCTCGATCTGACGGGCGAGTCGGCCAAGGTGGTGCTCTACCGGGCCGATCGAGCGGACGATCGGGTGAGCATGGAGCTCCGGCCGACGAAGGCTCTGCCGCGGCGGGTCGTGGGGCTCGATCCGGCGGATCTCGCGCGCCTCGGGCTCTCCGCGGCGCCGAAGGGGCTCGAAGAGAAGCCCAACGACGTGCCGCGCTTGCCGCAGGAGCACCGCGTCTACGTGGAAGATCCGGCCTCGCCCGCGCCGGGCGCCGACGCCTTCCGCTGGTTCTTCTACGCCGCGTCGCCGCCCTGGACCAACACCCGGCACTCGCTCACCAACGTGCGCGGGACGCAGAAGGAGTTTCTGGTCAAGCTGCGCAACGTCTACTCGTTCTTCGTGATCTACGCGAACATCGACGGGTTCTCGCCCGCGTCGGGCAACCCCTCGGCCACGGGGCTCGATCCGGCGGATCTCGCGGCAAGCACGGGGTATCGCGCGGCGAAGGAGCGCTCGCTCCTCGACCGGTGGATCCTCTCGGAGCTCGCCCTCGCCACGAAGGAGGTGACGGGCTGGCTCGACGACTACCACCTCTACGAGGCGGCGCAGCGGCTCGTTGACTTCGTGGACGGCCTCTCGAACTGGTACGTGCGGAGGAGCCGCGATCGCTTCTGGGCGTCGGCGGAGGCCGCGCCGGCCGAGCTCGCGGACAAGCGCGACGCGTACTTCACGCTCTACGAGTGCCTGACGGCGCTCTCCCGGCTGATCGCGCCGTTCACGCCGTTCTTCGCCGAGGAGATGTACCAGAACCTGGTGCGGAGCCCGTGGCCTTCGAGCCAGCCGGAGAGCGTCCACCTCTCGGCCTACCCGAAGGCCGACGAGGCGGTGATCGACGCGGCGCTCGCGCGGGAGATGCGCGCGGTGCGGGAGCTCGTGAGCCTGGGCCTTCAGGTGCGCACGGCGAGTAAGCTCAAGGTGCGGCAGCCGCTCGGCAAGGCCGACATCGTGGTGTCGCAGCCGGGGCTCGCCGACGCGCTCGCGCCTCATGTGCCGCTCATCGCCGAGGAGCTGAACGTGCACGAGGTGAGCTTCCTCCGGCCGGGGGAAGAAGGCTCGGAGGTCAAGTACGTCCTCAAGCCGAACTTCCGCGCGCTCGGGCCCAAGCTCGGCAAGAAGGTGCAGCTCGCCAAGCAGGTGCTCGGCGCGGCCGACGCGGGCGCGCTCCGGGCGGAGCTCGCCACGCTGGGCAAGGTGACGATCGATCTCGACGGTGAGAAGGTCGATCTCGGGCCGGAGGAGATCGAGGTGGTGGTGGAGGCCAAGGCGGGCTTCGCCGCGGCCGGCGGGAAGGCCGGCGTGGTGGTGCTGCACACCGCGCTCACCGACGCGCTCCGCGACGAGGGGCTCGGCCGCGAGATCCTGTCGAGGGTGCAGGCGGTGCGCAAGGAGCTCGATCTCGGCTTCACCGAGCGGATCCGGCTGTCCATCGACGGGAGCGAGCGCGCGCGGCGGGTGGCGGAAGGCATCCGCGAGGCGCTCGGCCGCGAGGCGCTCGCCGATCGGATCGAGATCGGCGCGGCGTCGTTCGAGGGCGAGCGGCGCGAGGCCTCGGTGGACGGCGAGGCCGTGACGATCGTGGTCGGGCGCGGGACCTGAAAAAAAACGGCCCGGTGGAGGCGATCCACCGGGCCGTTCTCTGCTGCTCAACCGGAGCGCTCGTCGCGCTCGACGCCGACCTCAGTCGTCGTCGCCGTCGCAGCCGCCGCCGTTGCCGGTCTCGCCGTTGTCACCCACGAACACCTGCAGCACGGCCATGTGGCTCGGGTTGCGGGTGAACAGCGCGTGGTTGACCACGAGGAGCGAGCCCTTGTGATCGAAGGCCACGTTCGCGGGCGCGTCGAAGGGGATCGCGCTCCCGCCCGGGCCGGAGAGCCGGTTGATCTCGGCGCCGTGGCGGTTGAGCACCGAGACCTGGTTCGACATGGCGAGCGCGACGTAGAGCTTGCCGTGCTGGCCGAAGGCGATGCCGTCCGGGCCCTCGCCCGCCGGGTAGCTGTGCACGAGCTCGAGGTCCTCCTCGGCGGGCTGATCGACGAGCGGGAGCTTGTAGATCACGCCCTCGCCGCCGCCGGACGCGAGCGTCGCGGTGACGGTGAAGTAGATCTCGTTCCCGTGCGGGCCGATTCGCAGGCCGTTCAGGCCGATCATCCCGGGAGGCGAGACGAGGGCGGGGCTCTGGAACCAGATCTGCGCCTCACCGCCGCCCGCGGGGATGCGGAAGATCGTCGCCTGGAACGAGTCGGTCACGTACAGGTTGCCGTCGTCGTCGAAGGCGAGATCGTTCGGGATCGGCGGCAGCGCGCTGACGAGCTTGGGCGAGCAGGTCTCGCCCGGCTCCACGTCGTAGCAGGACGGGAGCATCGGGAAGCTCGGCGCGTAGATCTGCTGCGTCCAGCGGCCCTTGTGATCCTCGGTGAGGCGCACCACGCCGAGCTGCGTGCTCAGCGCGTAGAGGCGACCCTGGTCGTCGGCGGTGATGCAGGAGAGCGCGTGCTCGTACTGCGTGGCCTCGCCCTGGATGGCGATGGTCTTCTGGAGGGCGCCGGTCTTCTTCGAGAAGACGTTGACGGTCGACGGGCCCTGGCCCGCCGTGCCGAAGGTGGCGGGACCGGAGACGAAGTAGCGATCTTGATCGACGACGATGCCCTCGGGGAAGCCGGGGGACGAGGGGACGAGCGAGCGAACGGCGCCTTGCCCGATGGGGTTCGACGCGTCTGCGGGCGCGGCGACAGCGGCGACGGTGGCGATGGCGGCGGCAGCGACGACGCGGGCGAAGGTGGAGACAAAGCGGGAGCTGAGCAGAGAGGCGAGCTTCATGGTTCCTCCTAGTGGCGCGTCGGATCGAGCCGAGGGCAGCCAGGGGATGGGGTCGTTGAGCAGCAGGAGCGCGATCTTCATCGTCGCGCTTCGACATTCCACTAAGCACGGTGCGTACCAGCCGAACGAGATCGCGATCGCGCGGAGATCTTGACGATCGTCCTGGCCGTGTGCGTGCGCAGTCAGCTCACGTTGCTCGAACTGAGCAAAAGTTTGCGTGCATGTCTTGACGGTGCGCCCCTCCGCGCCGTCCGCCCCCGGCAACCGCGCCCGCTGCGCGAGATCATTGCTCTTTCCATCCGGCCCCCATGTCGCTTTTTGTGATCCATGAGCGCACCTTGGCCCACGTCGCCTCCGGTCACCTCCCGATGCGCGGGCACACGCCACCCATGGCCGCCTGCTCGTCGGCCCATCTCCGTCCGGTCGCCACCTCGGCTTCTCACTGGGAAGGGCGTTGCCTCGTTCCCCGGTCGTGAAGCCTCCTGGCGTTCGCACCCCTCGGGTGCGCAAAGAGCGCGGTGGTCAGCTGTCGGTCGGCCCTGTTCCGTTACGCTCGAATCGCTCGCGCCCCACCCTGCGATTCCACTAGCTCGGTCGGCTCTCGACGCTCTCGTTCGACGCGCTCCCGACCCCGCCTGTGGGGTCGATCATTCATTCATCCTGCGGTCTGCCTCGCTCAGTCGTGGCCGTGACCGTGGTCGTGACCGTGATCGTCGTCATTGTCATCACGATCGTCATCGTCGTCCGCGTCCTCTCCGTTGCAGATGGAGCTCGTGTACGAGCCGACGGCCAGCCCGGTGGCGAAGACGAGCGAGCCGGTCGCGACGATCGTC
>JAXLYT010000131.1:0-11615 GCA_046351295.1 Byssovorax sp. | reverse complement strand
GGCCGTTTTGGCAAGCGGTCGATCAGGGGTCGATCGCTCTCGCGCGGTCAGAACAGCTTCTTCGAGTCGATCAGGATCGTCACCGGCCCGTCGTTCTCCACGAACACCGTCATGTCCGCACGAAACTTTCCCGTTGCCACCGTCACGCCGCGGGCCCGCGCCGCCTCCACGAACCGGTCGTACATCTGCTCGGCCATCACCGGCTCCATCGCCCCGTCGAAGCCCGGCCGGTTGCCGCGCCGCACGTCCCCGAACAGGGTGAACTGACTCACGACGAGCAGCGCGCCGCCGGCCTCGCTCACGGCGTGGCGCATCTTCCCCTCGGCGTCGGGGAACACGCGCAGGCTGACCACCTTGTTGACGACGTAGTCCAGGTCCGCCTGCGTATCGCCCTCGGCGGCGCCCACGAAGGCCACGAGGCCCTTCTCGATGGCGCCCGTCACCTCGCCGCCGACCTCGACCCGGGCGCGCTTTGCCCGCTGCACGACCGCGCGCATTTCAGCCGAGGCCGAGCTCTTTGGCGAGCCGGGCGGTGATGGCGAAGTAGGTGCTCCGGTCGTAGGGCCGGTTCAGGATGTGGAAGTCCTTCCGGGTCAGGCCCACGCAGCCGAAGCAGTAGGTGCAGCCGATGCAGTCCGTCGATTTGGTCACGTAGGAGCACTGGGTGCAGCGCTCGCAGGCGACACAATGGTTGCAGCTCAAAAGATCGCGGCTCGCCCGGCAGTGCGTCGAGTCGCTCGATCGCTGGCAGTCCACGCAGTAGTTGCAGCGCGTCAGGCCCTTCGAATTTTTGCAGAACGTACAGTCCTTGCAGCGCTCGCAGCCGGTGCACTCGATGCAGCGCTCGTTCTCCGTGCGCTGCTCGTGCTGTTCGCGCAGTCTGCGGAGCTCGGCCTCGAAATCGGCCCGGGAGAGAGCCGCGCCCTTCTCGTTCTTGTCCGGCGTGCCCATGGTCACCGGTCAGCCGGTCGCCGGGGTGGAGGGGCCGTTCGGGCGCCCGGAGACGGAGCGGCGAAGGCGCTCGGCGGCCTGCCGGGTGGCGGGCTCTTCGGCGAACTGCTCGAGCCGCTTGAGCCGCGATTCGAGCACCGCGCGGCGCTTCGGCAGCTCGCCCGCGAGCAGCGCCGTGAGCGCCTCGATGGCCGATCGCACCTCGGCCTCGTCGCCGTGCTCGAGGCGCTTGAGGTGCACGTCCTGATCGTCCGGGAAGGTGAAGCCGGCCTTGATGAACTCGTCGGCGGCCTTGGACACGGCCGGGCGCCCCTCGGCGCCGAGCAGCTTCCCGAGCAGCTTCTGCCGCTCCATGGTGCGCGAGTCCGACTGCGGCGGCGGCGGCAGCACGATCTTGCCGACGCTCTTGCCGCTGCTGCTCGGCGCGCCGCGCTTGCTCTCCGCCTCGCTCGCCGGATCGGGCTTGGGCGCGAAGAGCGCCTCGAGCGCGGCGCGGTGCTGCTTCGCCGCCCGCTTGTCTTCCGCGGTCTCGGTGGCGGGGCGCGAGGGGCCGCCGCTGCTGCTGTTGCCCCGCCGCGTGAAGGTGTTGATGTCCGGGTTGTGCCAGACCTTGGTGGCTTCCTTGCGTATCCGCCGCATGGGTCGCGTCCTTGGGGATGCTCGGGATGTCGTGGTGCGGGTGAGGCTCCTGCGAGCCCACGCGCGCGCCGCCTCTCGGCGTACGTCGCGTCACCGGCGGCCCGGGGATGTGGGCGAGCTTGCGCGGGGCCTGGGAGGGTCTCGGAGGGCCCGGAGGGCCTGGATCTGCCCCGCGGAACGGCCGCGCCGGTAGATTTCGTCTACCACAGGCGCGGACGAACAAAGCACGAAATTGGGCCAGGTGGGCTGCTTCATGACACCCCTGTGCGACGAAAGGCACGGGGCCCGGCTCCGCGGCCTCTCTTCTCCCTGCTCGACCGCGGCTGGTCGACGAGGGCGCCGCCCCAGTTTCCTGGAGGGCGACCCCGCAGGGCGAGGGAGCCGTGTGGTCGCCCACCCCGGGCAAGATGGAGGCACTGGTCATGGTGAGCCGTCGGAACGGTGATTTGAAGCGCACGGTACTGTCCGCTCTGGCGGCCCTGGTGACCGCCGCGGTCCCCTCGCTGATCGCGAGCCCCGCGCTGGCCGAGAACACGCAGGGCGGCGATACGCCGAGCGCCGAGCCGGCGAAGGCGCCCGCGAAGCACGACGCGAAGAAGCCCAAGAAGATCCACGCCGCGAAGGGCCAGAAGGCGCACGCGAAGGCGGACGCGAAGCCCGACGCCGGCAAGGCGCCCGAGGGCAAGGCCGACGCGAAGAAGGACGACAAGGGCAAGGTCGTCGCGTCCGCCAAGGGCAAGAAGACGAAGAAGACCGCGCAGCGCGGCACCACGAGCCGCAAGAAGAGCGCGAAGAAGTCCGACACGGACGCGCCAGGGCGACCCTGTTTCGCGCCCGCGGTGACGATCGATCGGATGGGCCTCGAAGGGCAGTCCATGCCCCTCGTGGACTGTCACGGCGCCCCGCTCCCTTCGGCGCGGCTCGATCTCAGCTTGCTCGCGCGCCCGTGGGGCACCGCGCGCCCGGCGCTCGCGATGAAGGTCGAGCCTCCGCCCGCGAAGGGCAAGCTCGCGCCGCACAAGCACGACAAGGGCGAGCATGCCCGCGCCGCGCTGCCCGAGGCGCCGCACGGCGTGCGCTACGTCGATCCCGGGCTGCTCTCGCGCCTGGAGGCCATTCGCCGGCGCTTCCCCGGCCGGACCTTCTCGCTCGTGAGCGGCTACCGGCCGCAGAGCAAGGGTAGCCAGCACCAGCTCGCGCGCGCCCTCGATCTGCGCGTCGCCGGCGTGACCAACGAGGAGCTCGTCGCCTTCTGCAAGACGCTCGCGGACACGGGCTGCGGCTACTACCCGAACAGCTCCTTCGTCCACGTCGACGTGCGCAACCCGGGCACCGGCATGGTCGAGTGGATCGACGCCTCCGGCCCCGGCGAGCCTCCGCGCTACGTCTCCCGCTGGCCGGAGCCCGACGCCGAGCCCCTCGCCAAGCTCCCCCCGCCCGAGGCCCCGGAGGACCACGCCGCCGCGCTCCAGAAGGAGCAGGTCGACCCGACGGACGACGACGATGACCAGGACGAGCCGTTGGTCAACGATGGCAAACAGACGGAGCCGAAGCAGGACAACTGATCCTCTCCCTCCCCCTCATGTGCTCGTTCCACGCATTTTTTGAAATAAAACCTCGCAGATCAGCCGGCGGCTCCCCAGGGCAAGCACCGCCCGCAGCTCAAGCCTTCCCTGAAAGCACCGCCGTGATCGTCTCCCGCAGATAGCGCGCCGCGAGGCCCACCGTGCGCTCGGTGCTGTCCGGTCGCGGGCGCACGCCGGGGGCGACCTCCATCACGTCCCCGCCGAGCATGCCGATCTCCCGGCCGAGGCGGCGGATCAGCTCCACCACGAAGTCGGGCTCGAGGCCTCCAGGCTCCGGCGTGCCGGTCGCGTCGGCCCAGCGCGCGTCGGTGCCGTCGATGTCGTTCGAGAAGTAGACCGCGCTCACGTGCTTGTCGCGCAGGTGGGCGATCAGCGTGTCGAGAGACTCGGCGGGGTGGGCCAGGCACTCGGCGGCCCAGAACTGTCGCACGTCGAGGGTGCTCTCCCAGTGCGCGCGATCGAAGCGGGAGGCGCGCGTGCCCACCTGCACGAGCCGGCCGCCGCGGCCGAGCAGCTCGTTGGCGTGGTACGACCAGGTGGCGAAGCAGTAGCGGACGCCGAGGCGCTCCTCGAGCAGGTCGGTGTGCGCGTCGGGCTGGACGATGCCCCAGCGATCCTTCCGGACGCGGGAGATCGCCGAGGCCACCGGCCACGCCGTCGAGTGATCGCCGCCGAGCACGATCGGGGCGATGGAGGGGTTCAGCGAGAAGACGAGATCGAGCGCCCGCTCGGCGATGGAGAGCGGCGAGACGGGCAGGGCGGCGGCGATCTCCTTCGGGACCGAGGGGTAGAGCGCGCGCCGCGTGGCTTCTTTCTGGCGCTCGCTCAGCATGTCGTCGTGGAGGAGCTGGGGCACGACGAACACATCGCCGAGATCGACGAGGCCCGCCGCGCTCGTGCGCGCCGTGAAGTCCGGCTCGTCGTCGAGCAGGCGCGTGCGGATGCCCTGGGGCCCGAGGTTCGCCCCGCGCTGGACGCTGGCCCCGGCGTCCGAGGGCACGCCGAGGAGGAAGGCCCTGGCCTCGGGGATCTTCCGCAGGTTGTCGAGGAAACGTTGTTGCACGTCGTCCTCGCTCGTCACCCCGTAGAGGCGGCGCTGGAGGGCGAGCTGCTCGGCCCGGCCGGTGGACACGAGGTAGAGGCCGCCCCCGGCGGGGCGGAGGAGGAGGGCGAGCTCGTCGAGCGGGGTCAGCACAGGGTCTCTCCGGGAAGGCGCTCAGCGCGTGAGCGGCAGCGCGTAGCGTGCCACGGTCGGCGTCGTGTCGGCGAAGTTCGGCTTGAGCTCCAGCGCGTAGAGGAAGCCATCGGGCGCGATCGACACGCGCGCCGGGCTCGCGGCCGTCTGGAACAGCGCCCCTTGGCCGCCCTCGTCGTACTTCCAGATGCCATTGTCGCGGCGGGCCACGTACACCGCGCCGTCGAAGAAATCGCGGATCATCCCCGTCACCGGTTGATCCGAGGTCGCCCAGAGCTTGTCGGTGCCGTCGGTCAGCCGGAGGAGGCGGATCTCCCCGCCCTCGAGGGCGACGAGCATCGTCACCGCGTCGAAGGGCGTGGAGGCGTAGACGCGCGCCGCGAACGTGGTGACGAGCGTGGGCGCCTGGGCCTTGAGATCGAGGCGATAGTAATCACCGTTGGTGTTGACGTTCCCGACGTAGAGCACCCGGTCGGTGCCATAGCTGAGCCCGGCTGGACCGGTGTCGATGACCTTGCTGTTGAACGGCCCCGCGCCGTCGGTGAAGGTCTGCGAGGGGATGACCATCGGGATCATCGAGGTCATCGGATCGAAATGGGCCACGCCCTGCGGCGTCGACTGGAGCTGGCAGCCGCAGGTGGAGCAGCAGATGTAGGTGAGGGCCACGTCGAGCAGATCGCCTGGATCGGGCGGCCCGGGCGGCGGTGAGGCCCCCTGCGGATGGCCGGACTTGGGGATGGTGATCTGCTGGAGCACGGCCACCTCGCCCATGTTGAGGTTGGTGACGCCGGGGTAGCTCGCGGGCATGCCGGCGGGGCTCATCGAGCGCAGGTAATCGGGGCCGGAGATCAGCGTCGCGCCCCACGCGCCGCAGGCCGGATCGAACTCCAGATCGGTGAGCCCCTTGATGAACGCAGGGTCGTGGAGCGTGCCCGCCTCGCCGGGCATGCCGAGCGGCGCGGGCGAGCAGCCGGGCTCGCGCATGCAGGTGCACTCGGTGCCGAAGCAGCCGGTGTCGTCGCACGCCACGCCGCCGCAGGGCACGCGCGGGTAGCACTTGCCCTGGCCGTCGCACGCGGAGCCGGGGCCGCAGACCTTCGCCCCGCAGGGCTCGGGCGCCGAGGTGGTGAGGCAGGGAGCGCCGGGCGCGACGCAGAGGCCCGGGCTCTTGTCCGAGACATCGCAGACCGTGCCCATCGCGCAGGGCTGCGCGCCCGTGCGCCGGCAGTCGAGCACGCATGCGCCGTCGATGCACACCTCGCCGGGCTTGCCGCAGAGCAGATCGGCGCAGGTGGGCGCTGCTCCGCCGGTGCCTCCATGGCCGCCCGTGCCGGTGGTGGTCGTGGTGCCGGTGGAGGTGCTGCCGCCTCCGCCGGTGGTGGTGGACGATCCGCAGCCGGCGAGGGCCAAGGGAAGGGCGAGGAAGAAGACAGCGCGACGCATGGGCCGAACGTACGGGAGCCGGCCGAGCGAGATCAATGCCGGTCAGGGCAGCACGAAGGCCGGGGTCGTCTCGACCTGCAAGGCGGCCGAGATCTGCGTGCACGTGCCGGACGCCTCGTCGTAGCCGAGATCGGCGAGCAACCCCACGAGCGTCACCGCGGCGCTGATCGCGTCCCCGGCGATGTTGAGCTTCTCGATGATCCCCTTGAAATCCGCGGTCAAGAGCCCGCCGCCCACCGTCCCCTTCATCGTCACGCCGCCGCCGCTCGCGTCGGGGGTGAGGACGATCTTGCCGACCACGCCATGCAGGTTGAGGTTGAACCTGGCGTCGAGCACCCGCACCGGGAGCACCGCCTCTCCCGGCCCGATCGTGAGGACTCCATCCTTCACCTTCCCGGGCAACGTGCTCACCGGCGCCGTCTCCCGGTCGATACCGAAGGTCTGGTAATGGATGAACTGGCCTTGCGAGTCGAGCAGGGGAGTCCCCTTGCCGGCGGCGAGCTTGACGGTCACCGCGTCATCGTTCTTCACGTCGTCGAGCCCCTCGATCGACATGAGGATGAGGAGCTGTCCATTGGAGATGGCCGTCGAGAGGAGCTGTCCGAGGTTCTCGTTCCCCACCTTGGCCTCGATCACCGGGAGCAAGCCGCCGAACTGGTTGTCGATCCCCGTGTCGCCCTCCGGCGAGGTGTAATCCTTTTTTCCGCAGCTCTCGGTGTCCCCATCCGGGGTGACCCGACCATCGATGTCGAGCCCGTCGGCGATCATGGCCTTGTCGTCGATCACCCGGGCGAAGGTGGCGAAGGTGATCACCCCCGATTGCGGCGGGGGCGCGGCGGTCTCCACGTCACCGCTGTTGCATGCGGTGAGACAGGGCAAGAGGAGCGCAGCGAGGAGGGCGTGTGTCTTCATTCGAGCGCCTCGATGGCGGGGAGGCCGGAGGTCACGTATCCCTCGTCGCTCCCGAAGGATTTTGCGGGCACCTCGAAGGCGTGGAGCAGGGTGAGCCCGAGCTTGCTCGCGTTCTCTCCGGCGGGGGCGCGGTAGTGCAGGCCCTTTTGCAGGGCGCCGTTGGCCGTGCCGGCGAGGAAGAGGGGATATTCGTCGACCGCGTGGGATTTGCCGTTCGAGCAGTCGGTCATGAAGAGCACGGCGCAGTGGTCGAGAAGGGTGCTGCTCCCCTCTTTGATGTTCTTCAAGGCCTGGATGAAATAGGCTGCCTCGGCGAGGATCTGGTGCAAGATGTCCTGCACGATCGGCTGGTCGCCGAGCTCGTCGTGGGTGAGCTGGTGGTGGCCGGCGGGCGCGTCCTTGAAGAGCAGGTTGTTGACGGGGTGGCTGAGCTGGAAGGTGAAGACCCGCTGTTGATCGCAGGCCAGCGACATGGCGAGGATATCGCTCATCACCCGGCTGACGGCGCTGATCTGCGGGCGACCCTCGATGTCGGGATAATCCTCCAGCGGGGCCATCGGCTTCTGGCATGCTTCGAGGACGGGCGGCGCCGCTTCGAGCTTGGCGATCTTCTGCTCCAGGGAGCGCACGTTCTCGAGGTGCTCGTCGAGCCTCGCCCGGTCGCCCGTGCCGAGGCGCTTGCGCAGGCTCTTTCCGTCTTCGTTCACCGCGTCGAGCACGCTCCTGCGCAGGCCGAGCTTGGGGTCGGGCGCGGTCATGTCGCCGGGGAGGTGGAAGGTCGGGCCGAAGAGGGTGTTGAAGAGCGCGGCCGGGCTCGTCTCGGGCGGGTTCGATTTGTTGGGCTCGCTGCGCGAGGGACAGCCGTCGACGCGGTCGACGGAGACCTCGAGAGAGCGGTTGACCGTGTCGGTGGAGATCTGATCGGCGATCACCTGATCGATGGTCCGGTCGGCCCAGACGCCGTCTTTGGCGCGGCCGCCGGTGAGCACGCCGCAGGGGCCGACGCCGTGCGGCTCCACGTTGGGCGTGTAGACCTTGAGCCCGCTCACCACGGTGATCTCGTCCTTCACCGGGGCGAGCGGGGCCATGATCGGCGAGAGGGACCAGTCGTTGCCGGTGCCCTTGGGGATCCAGTTGGCGGGGTTCGGACCGATGCCGTTGCCCCAGAACCAGATCCCGAAGCGCCTCGGAAATGCGTCGCCCGAGGCCAGGGCCTCGCCGTGCGGGTCGAGGAAGGTCTCGAGCATGGGCAGGCCGAGGCCCACGGCCACGCCGCCGAGCATGCCGCGGAGCAGGGTGCGTCGATCGATCCGGGGGCGCATCAGGGGCTCTCCGTGGCGGTGCGGAAGGCGGGGCTCAGGGCCACCGCGCGCAGCAGGAAGGGGAGGCGATAGCCATGGTCGGCGAACTGCCGCGCGAGGCGGGCGATCTCGGCGTCTTCGCCCGGCGTCTCGGGCGCGGAGGACGCGTAGCGGAGGAGGTGTCGCGCGAGGCAGGGGCCCACGTCGGGGTGAGCCGCGAGCGCCGCGCCGAGCTCGACCGGGCCGGTGAAGGATTTGCCATCGAGATCGCCGGAGGGATCGATGACGGCGCCGTTCTCGGTCGCGCGGATCTGCGCGAGCCCGTCGAAGTTCTCGAGCGCGAGGCCGAGCTTGTCCATCGACACGTGGCACGAGGCGCAGAAGGGCTGTTCCTCGTGCACCTTCAGGCGATCGCGCAGCGTGGGGCCGGAGACCTTGGGATCGGGCAGCGCGGTGTTCACGTTGGCCGGCGGGTTGGGGATGACCGCGCAGAGCAGGGCCTTGCGGATGAACTTGCCGCGCAGGGTGGCCGAGCTCGACGTGGGGTGGGCGTAGAGGGTGAGCAGGCTCGCGTGGCCGAGCAGGCCGCGGCGCAGGCTGCCCTCGGGCAAGGTCACCTCGCCGAAGCCGTCGAGCGTGGCCGCGGGGACGCCGTAGAGCGAGGCCAGCTTGCGATCGACGAAGGTGCGCCGGGTGGTGAAGATCTCGCGGTAATCGCGCGCCTCGACCATCAAGAGCTGCTCCAGGATCCGCAGCGTCTCCTCGCGCGCCGAGGGGCCGAGATCGGCGCTCATCGCGGGGAAGACGACGCTGTCCTTGGAGAGATCGTCGAGGTCCTGGAGGCCGAAGCGCTCGGTGAAGAAGTTGCGCATCGCGGCGTGCGCGCGCGGGGAGGCGAGCAGCCGATCGACCTGCTCCTCGAGGCCGGCGTCGTCGTCGAGCGCGCCGCGATCGGCCGCGTCGAGCAGCGCGTCGTCGGGCGTCGTGTTCCAGAGGAAGAACGAGAGGCGGGAGGCGAGCTCGTGGCCCTTGTAGCGCAGGGTGCCCTGCTTGCCGGGCTCGGGGGTGCCGAGCTCGACGCGGTAGAGGAAATGCGGCGACTGCAGGATCGCGGCGACGCCGAAGCCGAGGCCCTGGTGGAAATCGCCGAGCGTCTTGGCGGCGCCGTCCGCCACGCCGGCCAGGCGATCGAGCTCGGCGGCCTCGAGCGGGCGGCGATAGGCCCGCGTGCCGAGCGCGCCGAGGAACTTGCGGGCGCATGCGTCGTCGCTCTTGCCCGCGGGCGTGCAGCCCACGAGCGCGTCGCGGGCGGGGCCGGGCGCCATCGCCTGATCGGCGATCTGGTAGGCCGCGGCCTCGTACTGCTCGATCCCCCGCCGCGACACGCTGCCGATCGAGCTGCCCACCGAGGCGAAGCTCACCGACGTGATGGTGCCCGCGAGCACGTCGGGCTCGAGCGCGGACGGGATCGCGATGTCCGCGCCGAGCAGGTCGCGGACGGCGTTGGCGTACTGGGCCTTCGTCAGCCGGTGCAGCGTCGAGGGGGCCGGGTCGAGGGCCACCTCCGCGCTGTCCGCGGGGCGATCGCCGATGTCGCCGGTGCAGGAGGCGGCGCATGCGGCGGCAAGCAGACCGAGGGCCGCGCTCAAGCCCACGCCGAGGCCGAGGGGCCGGGCGGGGCGGCGGGCCGGGGACGATCGGGGCAGGTGCATCGAAGCCTTCTCGGAAGCGCGGCTCCGCGAGCCGAAGCAGCAAGCGTCGATGATGCAGGGTTCCCCGCCCGGAATCAACGGGCGCCGCGCCGCGGGAGCGATGCGCTCAGGACGTGGGCGGGGGCGAGGGGAGATCTCGTTTCAGCCCATAATGGGCGCGGAACTCGCATTCGCCCGCGCCGCGGGCCCGGCAGCGCGGGTGCTCGACCCGCACGTCGCGCCCGCCGATCAGCTCCAGCGTGCGCTGGAAGTAGCCGCAGAGCTCGCGGCAGAGGGCGGGATCGATCACGCCCCAGCCGGAGAGGCGCGCCTGGATCTCCCGCTCGGATTTTCGCTCGACGACCCACTGGCCGGTGTCGTGGAAGCGGCTCCAGTACTTGCCCATCTGCTCGATCGCCAGGGCGGGGTTGAAGAAGCGGAGGAGCCACTGGTGGATGGTGGTCAGATCCTTCTCGGCCTCGTAGCGGCCGAGCGCCTCGACGAGGCGCAGATCGCCCTGGCCGAAGCGGCGATCGACCTCGGTGATCAGCCGCGCGTACAGGTCGAGGTCGTACCAGCCGATCGCGACCGCGGCCTCGAGCACCTCTCGCTCCGCGCGCGGAAAGGCGCCGAGCACCGCGTCCCACGCGGAGGGCCCCCCGTACCCGCCGAGCACGAAGGACCGGACGTTGGTGAAGCCGACGCCTTTGGTGCGTGCCATGGTTCGCCTCTCGCTTCGCCTTCACGTATACGCCGGTGTCGTCGCAATTTCGACGTCGAGCGGCGCGATGCGTACGCGCGGAGGCGATTCGGAGAGGACCGCGTCGCCCGTGACCGGTTGCTCTGCGAGCGCGTCTCTCACGGCCACCCAGCCCGTGAGGTCGGTTTCGAAGAGGGCCAGTGCGACGATCTCCGAGCACCCGCCCTCGATGTGCGATATCGTAACGACATGATCCGTCCCCGCTCATTCGTCTCCGGCTTCGTCTTTTCCTCGATTGCGCTCTCCTCTCTCGCCTTCGTCGCCTGCGGAGGCTCCGAGAGCCCCAGCTCGTCCACGTCGTCCACGTCGTCCACGTCGTCCACGTCGGCGACCACCGGCGCCGGCGGCTCGGGCAGCGGCGGCGGCAACGAGGGCGGCGGCGGCATGGCCATGCCCCCCGCGCCGAAGCGCAAGACCATCTCCGGCGACCTCGCCTGGAAGGTGACCTTCGACGACGCCGCCAAGATGGCCGGCGCCACCGACTGCACCTACGGCCGCCACTACGAGGGCGTGGAGGACGGCTCGGCCCCCTGGTACTGCCCGACCTGCTCCATCACCTTCCGGGTCAACGTCGATCTCAACGTGGGCCTCGCCGACTGCTTCTCGCAGGTGTCCGACGCCGAGCCGCTCAAGGTGGAGTGGATCGGCTACGAGCCCAACGGCACCTTCCGCCGCGGCCTCGGCACGACCATGACCGAGCAAGGCACCGCCACACAGAACGACACCGGCTTCACCATGAAGAACGCGGTGCCCGACCTCGACGCCAAGGTCGGCGGCAAGATGGCCTTCGACGTCTCGGGCGCCTTCACCGTCGGCGAGGAGGAGGGCGATCCGATGAACGGCTTCACCCCGCCCGACACCTACGCGTGCGGCTGGCCCAAGGCGAGCCCCGCGCCGTACACCGGCGACTACGTGCTCAAGAAGGGCGCCATGTTGCCCGACGGCCTCTTCAAGGACGCCTGCGGCGAGAGCGTGCGGCTCCACGACCTCAAGGGCAAGTACCTGTTCGTCGAGATGTCGGCGCGCAACTGCGGCCCCTGCCAGCAGATGGCCAAGGGCGAGGAGCAGTTCATCGCCGACATGAAGGCGAAGAACATCGACGTCGAGGTGGTGACCCTGCTCTGCCCCGCGCTCGAG
>JAXLYT010000130.1:0-12059 GCA_046351295.1 Byssovorax sp. | reverse complement strand
CCAGCGCAGGTTCGCGGCCATCCGCGCGTAGCGGCCGCGGGTGAAGGGGCCGGCGAGGTGCTGGTTCGTGAGCTGGAGGAGGTCGTTGAGCGCGGCGAGGGTGGCCCAGTCGGACTCGTCGAGCGGGGGGAGCGCGTCGACGGGGGCGAGGAGGCGGGCGCGGCGCACGCGGGCGACGTCGAGGCGGGAGCGCAGATCGAGGTCGACGATCTCGCGGCCGATGCCGAGGCGCAGGCCGAGGTGGGCGCCGAAGGGGCGCACGAGGTGCATGGGGCCGCCGAGCACGAGGGGCGCGAGCAACGCGTGCGCGAGCTCTTCGCAGCGCTCGCCGAGATCATCGGCCATGGGTCAGCTCTCGGCGCGCGCGGGAGGCAGCGCGGCGGCGGGCTTGTCGAGGTCGGCGGGTGAAGGGAGATCGCGCAGCGGGCGGATGCCTGCGCCTTCGAGGAAGACCTCGGGCAGCTCGGTGGCGAGGGCGGCGGTGAGGCCGCTCGTGAGGGCGGTCACCGGCGCCCAGGCCTGGGCTTCGAGGAGCGCGGTCTCGAGCGGGATGAACGCGTCGCCGGGCACGCCGATGGTGCGGCCTTGCCGGTTGATGAAGATCACCTGGCCGGAGGGGGAGCCGAGGGCGCGGTAGAGCACGTCGGGGGAGACGGCGGGCACGGCGTCGTAGCCGGCGGGGATGTAGAGGCCGGCGCGGATCTCCCGGAAGAACGTGCCGACGGGGATGCCCTCGATGCCCGTGGGCTGGCGCAGGTAGGCGCCCTCGGGGGTCACGGCGATCTTCGCGCGGCGGAGCGTCTCGGGGCCGAGGGCGTAGGCCACCTGGCGGAGCAGGGGCATCTCTTCTTTCGCGATGAAGCTCGCGGTGACGGAGCGCCAGGGCTCGGCGCTCGGCATCAGGCGCAGGGCGATGGACACGTCGCTCGGGCGGCTGCCCTCGTTCGGCGCGCGCGCTGCGACGGGCTCCTTGCGCAGCTCGACGCGGGCGAAGGCGCCGACGTCGCCGAGGGCTGGCAGGCGCGTGAGCTCGAGCACCTCGCGGCCGGCGCCGCGGAAGAGCACGAGGCCCGTCTCGGCGAAGACGGGGCATGCGCGGAGGTTGACGGGGTGGCGGTAACCAACCTCCACAGCGGCTCCCGGTGTGATCGGGAGGAACACACCGAGACCCGGTGTTGACGAGAGCAACGGGATCATTCGCGCCGGCACCTCGGGGATGCGGAAGAGGTAGCGCGTGACCGGTCCCTCATCGAAGCTCGACTCGGGCGGCCACTCGGCGACGCCCACCTCGGCCTCGACGGAGGAGCGCACGAGGTAGTGGATGAGCGCGGGGCCGAGGCCGGCCTCGGCGGCGATCCAGCGCGGGCCGGGCTCGCGCGCGGTCGACGGATCGGGGTGCGGCTCGAGGCGGAGCAGGAGCGTGCGCAGGTCGATCTTCCGCTCGGCGTCGTACGTCTGCGAAAACGCGTTGTGGTAGAGCGCGAGGCCCGCGTCGCTCGGCGTGATCTGCCCGATGTCGTAGCCGAAGGGGGCGGCCGCGTCGCGGTACTGCACGAAGTGGCGGCTCGTGCCGGTGAAGGTGAAGCCGCCGGCGAGGCGGGCCACCTCGGCCACGCGGTCCATCCGATCGCTGCTCTCGGCGCCGAAGGTGAGCGTCACCTCGCGCCCGCCGAGCTTCGATTTCACCACCTCGACCGAGAGGGTGCGGAGGAAGTCGGCGAGCGAGCTCTGCCGCGTGTAGAGGGCGAGGAAGGCGACGAGCCGGTCGATCGAGGGCAGGAGCACCAGGCCCTTGGCGCCGAGCGCGACCCCCTTCGCGTCCAGCCCGAGGCCCGGGGTGCGGAGCCGGGTCTGGTGAACGGCGACGCGATCGAGCATGGCCCCGACCTTAACAGCAACGGGCTGCTGGGTGTTCTACAAGTGCGCGCGCGGCCAGCCAGGAGACCGCGCTGGGGTCACTTGTACATCTCGTCGA
Source organism: Byssovorax sp. (assembly GCA_046351295.1). GTDB lineage: Bacteria > Myxococcota_A > Polyangia > Polyangiales > Polyangiaceae > JAXLYT01. The sequence continues at coordinate 10,084 of JAXLYT010000130.1, read as the reverse complement.
GGATCTCGTCTTCGCGGCCCTGCTTGACGAGGCGATCGTGACGGAAGGCTTCGTCGAGCGAGAGGTAGGTGAAGAAGGCGATGATCGGGATGAGGCCGGCGATCGGCATGTTGTCGCCCTTGCCGACGATGTCGAGGATGTACTCCCACCCCTCCCAGGTCTGGGTGGTGTACCAGGACACGAAACCGGCCACGACGAGCAGGACGGTGACGGCGAGAAGGCCACGGTGGCGCTGCATGGGCGCGACCTTAGGAGCCGGCCGCTCGCCCGTCAACCCCAGAGCGGCGGCCATGCGTGTGGATCGGAAGACGAGGCGTGCGCCGCCGCCCCAACCGCGCGCGTGAGCGAGCGGGCCACGCCGGCGACCACCCGAGCGACGATCAACCCGTCGGGCAGCGCTCGAGAGACCGGGCTGGCCTCGCGAAACGGGAGCGTGATACCAAGGAGGAGAGCTTGGAACGCCCGCAGGCCTTCCTTCCCCGGCAGGTCGCAGCGGCTGGAGGATGCCCATGTCCCTTGTTCTTGGACGCCGATCGCGCGGCCGATCGCGCAAAAACAGCGCCGGTGGGAGCGCGACGGTGCTCGCTCTCGGCGCGCTGGTCTCCGCTGCGGCGGCGCTCGGCGCGCCCGGTTGCTCGGGCGGCGACGCCGGCGAAGCGGGCTGTCAATCCACGCGCACCTTCTTCGAGCAGAAGGTGTGGAGCCCGTTCATGGGGTCGAAGTGCACGAAGTGCCACACGCCCGACGGGACGGCCGTGGTCGACAGCCACGCGAAGCTCGTGCTCCAGCCGCCGAGCTACCCGGGCTTCCTCGATCAGAACCTGAAGACGCTGACCGAGATCGCGAAGATCCAGTACGAGGGCACGAGCGAGCTGCTCCTCAAGCCGCTCGGCAAGGCCGATCACGGCGGCGGCCAGGTGCTCGACGAGGGCAGCGCCGACTACCAGGCGCTGAAGGAGCTCGTCGATCGGCTGGGCAAGAGCGACGCATGCGTGGAGGGGCCGAACACGACGTTGAACGGCGTGACGTTGCTCGATCCGAAGGCGACGCTGCGCAAGGCCGCGCTCGATCTCGTGGGCCGACTGCCGACGGCCGAGGAGAATGACGCGGTCGCGAAGGGCGGCGAGAAGGCGCTCGATCAGGCGCTCGACGCGCTGCTGAAGGAGCCGGCGCTCGCGGCGCGGCTGCGCGAGCTGTGGAACGACGTGCTCCTGACCGACAAGTTCCTCGCCTACAACGGCGCGGGCCTCGGCTTCATGAGCGACGAGGACTACCCCGCCGCCGTGCCCTACAAGGACGGCGACAACGCCGATCACGCCGCGGTCAACCGCGCGATCGCGCAGGAGCCGCTCAACTTCATCACGTACGTGGTGAGCCACGACAAGCCGTTCGGCGACATCGTCGCCGGCAAGTACGCGGTCGTGAACCCGTTCCTCGCGAAGGCGTACGGGCTCAAGGTCTCGTTCAAGGATCCGACGGACCCGGCGGAGCTCGTCGAGGCGCAGGTGGTCAACGGAGACGGCACGAGCATCCCGCATGCGGGCGTGCTCTCGACGCCCGCGTTCCTGAACCGCTGGCCGACCTCGCCGACGAACCGGAACCGCGGTCGGGCGCGGCGCGTCTACCGCTTCTTCCTCGCGACCGACGTGCTGAAGATCGCCGAGCGACCGGTGGACGCGACGAAGGTCACGGCGACGGACAACCCGACCTTGCACTCGCCGTATTGCACGGTGTGCCACACCGTGCTCGACCCGGTGGCCGGCGGGTTCCGCGGCTACGACGACTACAACTACGAGCACTTCGATCCGCAGGCGAAGTGGCACGACGACATGTCGCTGCCGGGCTTCGGCGGCGAGGACATGGACCCAGGATCGTACGGCAAGGGGCTCCAGTGGCTCGGCGACCGGGTGGCCGCCGATCCGCGCTTCTCGATCTCGGCGGTCGTCACGGTGATGAAGGGCCTGACCGGCCACGATCCGTTGCCTTACCCGGGCGACAGCGCCGCGATCGACTTCGGCGACAGGCTCGCCGCGTGGGAGGCGCAGGACGCGTTCATCCGCAAGGTGGCGGCCGATTTCGACGCCGGCGGGCAGAACCTGAAGGTCGTGATCAAGGCCGTGATCGAGAGCGTCTACTACCGCGCGGTCAGCGCGCCCGCGGGGCAGAAGGCGGCGCGGCTCGCCGGCGTGGGGACGGGCAAGCTCCTCGGGCCGGAGGCGCTGAACCGCAAGATCGCGGCGGTGACCGGGACGCGCTGGCGCAAGCCGTGGGAGTACGAGAAGCAGCACGACTGGCTGCTGGAGGACTACCCGATCCTCTACGGCGGCATCGACTCGGACGCGGTGACGGCGCGGCTCGACACGCCGAACGGGATCATCGCGGGCATCGGCGCGCGCATGGCGAACGAGCTCGCATGCACGATCACCGCGTACGACTTCACGAAGGCGCAGGCGGACCGCGCGCTCTTCCCGTTCGTCGAGCGGGTCGAGGTGCCGGAGTCGGCCGGCCACGTGGTCGACGGCTCGGTGACCGACATCAAGAAGAACCTCGTGTACCTGCACGAGCGCATCCTCGGCGAGACGCTCGATGCGAGCGATCCGGAGATCGAGCGGAGCTACCAGCTCTTCCTCGACACGTGGCACGAGCTGTCGGCGGCCGGCGACACGGACCTCACCTGGAGCTGCTCCGGCAGGTGGGATCCGGCGACCGGCGAGGACCTGCCCGACGGTGTGCAGGTGAAGGACGACAAGGACTTCACCGTGCGATCGTGGATGGCGGTGATGAGCTACCTGCTCTCCGACTACCGGTTCCTCTACGAGTGACGAAGCGAGACGAAGGCTCTTTGCGAGGAATTTGCACCATGGATCGTCGCCGTTTTCTCAAGATCGCCGGGCTCGCTGGTCTCTCCGTCGTCGCCCCCGTCGGCCTCCGCCCCGGGAACGCGGACCCGGGCAAATACGGAGGGCCCTTCTTCATCACCGTCGACGCGGGCGGCGGGTGGGATCCGACCATGCTCTGCGACCCGAAGGGCGGAACCGAAGGGGACAAGAGCACGGTCAACCAGTCGTATACGAAGGGCGAGATCGGCAAGGCCGGCGCCTTCTCGTACGCGCCGATCAGCTACACGGCCGCCGGCGTCGAGGTCTTCACCGGCAAGAAGTTCTTCGACGCCCACCACGGCAAGCTCCTCGCGCTCAACGGGGTCGACAACGCGACCAACAACCACGACGCGGGATCGCGCACGACGTGGAGCGGGCAGCTCGCCGAGGGCTACCCGTCGCTGATGGCGATGATCGCGGCCGCCGCGGCCGAGAAGCAGGCGCTGCCCATGGCCTACCTGAGCAGCGGGGGCTACGACGCGACGGCCGGGATCATCTCGCTCACGCGCATCGCGAACGTCGACGCGCTCCAGCGCATCGCCTACCCGAACGTGATCGATCCGAACAACGCCGACTCACCGTCGTACCACACGCAGCAGACCGCCTCGCGGATCGCGGCGGCGCAGGCCGACCGGCTCAAGGCGATGAAGGACAAGCAAACGCTGCCGGTGCTGGCGGGCTCGATGGGCTCGCTCTACCTCGCGCGGGAGTCGAACGACGGGCTCGCGGCCCTCGGCGCAGCGCTCAAGGGCAAGACGATCGTGACGATCGACGACTTCCCGGATCTGGCCGCGATCCCGGGCGATCAGCGCTACCGGGTGGACGACCTCCGGAGGCTCGTGCAGCGGGCGGACATCGCGATGACCGCGTTCGCGGCGGGCGTGGCCGTCTCCGCCAACCTGAGCCTCGGGGGCTTCGACACGCACAACGACAACGACAACCGGCAGTCGGCCCAGCTCTGCCAGCTCTTGCGCGGGCTCGACTACATCTTCACGGAGCTCGGGAAGCGCGGTCTGGCTGACAAGACCTTCGTCTTCGTGGGGTCGGACTTCGGACGTACTCCATCGTACAACAACGAGAACGGCAAGGATCACTGGAACGTGACGAGCATGCTCTTCTCCGGGCCGGGGCTCCCGAAGGACCGGGTGATCGGCTCGACCGACGGCGGCTTCGTCCCCGTGCCGGTGGATCCGTCGACGCTCAAGGAGAGCCAGAGCGGGATCCGGATCGAGACCAAGCACATCCACCGCTCGCTGCGAAAGCTCGCCGGGCTCAGCGGGACGCCGCTCGACGCCCAGTTCCCCCTGGCCGGGGACGACCTGCCGCTCTTCGAGGGCTGATTCAGACAGATCCGCGCCGATTTTGGCCGGATTCCTGCCGTTCGCCTCTGGTCGTAGGGCCGGGTCCGGCGTACCCTCACGGCTGATGGACGCGGCAGCGCAAGGTCTCGTCGCCGGGCGGTTCTCGATCAAGCGCGAGGTCGGGCGCGGCGCCGCCGGCATCGTGTACCAGGCCACCGACGCGCTCCTCGGCCAGGAGGTCGCGCTCAAGGTCATCGCCGTCTCCGGCGCGGACCTCGTGGAGCAGGCCCGCTTCGTCCGCGAGGGGCAGGTGCTGGAGAACCTCGATCACCCCGGGATCGTGCGGGTGATCGCCTTCGGGACGCTCGACGCGAGCTGCTCCGACGGGAGCGGGCGGCGGCTCGAAGAGGGCTCGCCCTACATCGCGATGGAGTGGCTCGACGGAGAAGACCTCCAGTCGCGCCAGCGCCGCGCGCCGCTCGATCTGCGGCAGTCGCTCGAGGTGGGCTGGCAGGTGGCCTCGGCGCTCGCCGCCGCGCACGACGCGGGGATCATCCACCGCGACATCAAGCCCTCGAACATCTTCCTGCTCGACAGCTCGGCCGAGTCGCCCGCGTCGGGCGTGGTGCTCGGCTCGACGCGGCCGAGCGACGGAAACGCGCCGAAGCTCCGCACCAAGCTGGTGGATTTCGGGGTGGCGGCGACGAGCGACGTGCGGCTCACCAAGACGGGGGCGGTGGTGGGCACGCCGGCGTACATGGCGCCGGAGCAGGCGCGCGGCGACGGCGGGGCCGACGTGCGGAGCGACATCTACTCGCTCGCGGCCACGCTCTTCGAGCTGATCGCGGGGCGCCCGCCGCACATCGGGCCCACGTCGATCGCGACGCTCGCGCGCCTCGTGACGGCCCCGGCGCCGCGGCTCTCGGAGCTCCTCGCGGACGTCCCGCCCGCGCTCGACGATCTGATCTCGCGCATGCTGTCGTCGAGCCCGGAGGAGCGACCGGCGTCGGCGCGCGAGGTGGCCGCGGAGCTCGAGGCGCTGAGCCGGACGGCCTCGCTCAAGGGCGTCTCGCGGGCCGCGCCCAACGCCACGGACAGCGTCGCGATGGGGACCCGCCTCGTGACGACGCTGGTGGCGCTGCACGTGGCCACGGGCGAGGCGCGGGCGGCCGAGCTCGAGAAGCTGCGAGGCCAGGGCGCGGACGCGCTGCCCCTCGGCACCGACTCGATCGTGGTGCACCTCGGCGCGCAGCGGGCGTACGGCGACGAGGCCGCGCGGGCGCTGGAGATCGGCATGGCCCTCGCGGCGCGCGGGGCCCGCGTGGGCGTGGCCACGGGCAGGATGCGGGTCGATCGCACGCGCTCGGCCGGCGAGGTGGTCGATCGGGCCTCGGCGCTCGCGCGGGACGCGGGCGAGGGCGGCACGCTCGCCGACGCGACGACGAGCGAGCTGGCGCGGGACGGCTACAATTTCCGGCTCCTGCCGCGCGGCGTGGCCCAGGTGGTCGGGCCGAAGGCGCGCGGGCCGGGGGCGTTCGCGCCCTTCGTCGGGCGCGAGGCGGAGCTCTTCGCGACCGTGTCGGCGTTCGAGCGGTGCGTGGAAGATCACACGCCGGTGATGGTGAGCGTGTCGGGCCCGCCCGGCATCGGCAAGAGCCGGCTGGCGCGGGAGTTCGCGGGGCGCCTGGTGCGCGACGCGAGGCCGCCCAGGCTCGTGCAGGTGCGCTGCGAGTCCTTCGGCAAGTCGCAGGCCCTCGGCGTGGCGACGGACGCGCTCCGCAGCCTGCTCGGGCTCCCCAAGGGCACCTCGCTCGACGAGGCCGAGGGCGCGCTGCGGAGGGCCGGCCCCGAGCGGCCGGGCACGCCGCTGCTCGCCCGCCTGCTCGCGAACCTCCCCTTCCCCGACGACGTGGACGTGCGCGGCGCCCGCGACTCGCTCTACGTGTCGATGACCGAGCTCTACCTCAACGCCGCGAGCGTCGAGCCCTGCGCGATGATCATCGAGGACGCGCAGTGGTCCGATCCGGAGTCGATCGCGTGGATCGATCACCTCCTCGGGCGCGCCGCCGGCCGGGCGCTCTTCGCGATGCTGCTCATGCGGCCCTCGTTCTGGCGCAACCAGGGCCAGCGCTTCCTCGGCCGCGATCACGTGCGGGTGGAGCTCCGGCCGATCGCGCGCAAGGCGACGCGGGAGATCGCCCGCGCGGTGCTCGGCGCGGCCGCGTCGGAGGCGCAGCTCGACCAGGTGGCGCAGCAGGCCGCGGGCTCGCCGCTCTTCGCGGAGGAGCTGTCGCGCGTGATCGCCTCGGGGAAGGACGTGGCCAAGGCGCCGACCATCGAGGCGGCGATCCAGGTGAGCCTCGACGCGCTCGACGACAGCACGCGCGACGCGGTGGTGCGGGCGAGCGTCTTCGGCCTCGCGGTGTGGGACGCGGGGCTCACGGCGCTCGGCCTCGCCGATCCGGAGACGTCGCTGCGCAAGCTGGTGGGCGCCGAGCTCTGCGTGGAGAGCGCGCGCTCGCGCTTCGCCGGGACGCGGGAGTACACGTTCAAGCATGCGCTGGTGCGCGAGGTGGCCTACGCCTCGGCCGGAGAAGACCTGAAGGCCGAGCTGCACGCCTCGGCCGCGCGCTGGCTCTCCTCGATGGGCGAGGACGACGCGACCGTCGCCCAGCACTTCGACCTCGGCAAGCGACACGAAGACGCCGCGAGGTACTGGGAGGCCGCGGCGCGCCGGGCCCTCGCGACCAACTCGCTCCACGATGCGGTGACGATGGCCGATCGCGCGCTGACCTTCGCCGACGACAAGCCGACGGGGTTCTCCCGCGCCATGCTCCTCGACGACGCGTACAGCCGCCTCGATCCGCGCGCCAGCGAGCGCGACTCGGCGATCCGCGCGATGAGCGAGAACGTGTTCGACGAGGCGAGCGAGCTGCTCACGCAGGGCGCGCGCGCCCGCTACGACGACGCATGCGCCTCGGGCGTGGACATCGAGGAGCGGCTCAACCAGGTGCGCGAGCGCGCCAAGGGGCTGAACCTGGTCGAAGAAGAGGCGCGCTGCTCGGCGACGCTCGCGCACCGCTACGCGTTCGCGGGGCAGCTCGCGTCCGCGGAGCGCGAGTCGGCCCACCTGCTCGAGCTGGCGAAGACGCGCGATCTCGACTGGGCCGCGGTGGACGCCTGGCAGACGCTGGCCGTGGTGCGCCAGACGCGCGGCGAGCTGGCCGCGGCGCTCGAAGCGCGACGCTCCGCCGCCCGCGCGGCGAGCGCCGCCGGCCTGCAAGAGCGCGAGGCGATGCTGATCATCAACGTCGGCTTCGCGCTCACCACCATCGGGGCGTGGGAAGAGGCGCTGGCCGAGATCCAGGGCGGCATGGCCAAGGCGCAGGCGATCGGCAGCCCCGGCGCCGTGCGGCACGGGCAGATGAACCTGCTCGGCTGGGCCGCGACCTACGGGGCCGACGCGCGGCTCGACGCGGCCCTGGCCGAGCCGCGCGCGAGCGCCGACGAGGCCGCCGCCGGGACCTGGGTGGTGCGCGATCGAGCGACGCTGGGCATCCTGTTCTACCGCGGCTGCGAGCTGCTCCGCGGCGAGTCGGCCTCGTTACCGCGCGCGCGGGCGCTCCTGAAGACGGCGACCGAGGCCTACCGCTCCACCGAGAACCGCGACGTGCTGCCCGTGGCGCTCGGCTTCTGGGCCGAGGCGGAGCGCCGCTCCGGCGACGCCGAGCATGCCGTGGAGATGGCCCGCGAGGCCGCCAAGCTGGTGGAGCACGGCGCGCCGAGCCTCCTCAACGAGGCGCCGATCTACCTGGCGATGCACGACGCCTACGTGGACATCGGCGATCTCACGGGCGCGCGCGACGCGATGGAGCGGGGCGTGCTGCCGCTGATGCGCCGCCTCAAGGGCCTCGAAGGCACGCCCTACGCGCGCTCGTTCCTGCTCGGGCTGCCGCACAACTCGGCGCTGCTCGCGTCGGCCGAGGCGTACGGGTGCATCCCGGCCGAGATCGAGAAGCTGCTGGCCACGCGCGACAAGTAGCCGCGCCGAAACACGAAGGCCGATCGTTGTGATCGCAACGATCGGCCCTTCCTGTTCCGAGGGGCCCGGAGGCCCCCTCTGTCCTCTCTCAGCCCACCGCGATGGCGAGGCCGAGGGCGCGGCGCAGCGCGAAGTACTGGTCGGAGATGGAGAAGACGAGCAGCTCCTTGAGCTTCTCCTGCGGGGTCAGGTCGTTCGGCTGCTGGGGCTCGGCGGCGATGATCTTCTTGGCGATCTCGAGGTCACCGCAGAGGAGCAGGCCGGCGCGGGCCGACGTGATGTCCACGCACTGCGCCCAGCGCTTGATGTTGGCCTTGGCGCCCTCGGCGAGGAACTTCTTGACCACCATCCGCAGGCCCTCGAGCTGCATGGGCTGCATGAAGGTGCGGAGCGTGGTCGCCGTGGCCACCACCTGCTTCTCGATGTCGGGCGGGCAGGGCGTTTCGGGGGCCACCAGCTTGATGCCGGCGAAGAGCAGCACCGTCAGCTCGGTCACCGTCGGGAAGAGCGTCTTGATGTAGTGCTCGCCGCGGTACATCGCGAGGTGCTTGCCGACGATGAAGGTCAGCTCCTGGGGGGAGAAGCCGGTGAGCACCGACTGGCCGGCCACGGAGGCCGGCTGGTCGTTGGCGACGGCCACGAGCGCGCCGGGCACGTCGCTGCGCACGTAGAGGAGCGGGCAGGTGATGCCGAGCACCTGCGCCGCCCACCCGAAGGTGCGGGCGAAGGTGACGGTCGACGTCGCCGGATCCTGGCGGAAGCGGGGGTCGAGGACGGGCATTTCCTTCTTGGCCTTGAGCTGCTCGATCTTCGCGCGCAGCGCGGCCGCCGCGATCATCTCGAAGATCTTGCCGACGTAGATGTTCTCCTCCTCGTGGAAGAGGTTCCGCATCCACTGCTCGTTGTCGAGGCGGCTCTTGACCGGGAGCATCCCCTGCGGGCGGTAGTCCTCGAAGAAGCGCTGCTCTTCTTCGTCGGCCTTGCGGAGGAAGGCGAGGGCCGCGGCGAGGCAGTAGGCCGGGTCGTACGTCTTCTTCTCCAGGTAGAGCTGGTAGAGCTTCCGGTACGGGTCGACCTTCATCGCGTCGAGCTTGAGGAGGGCCTGGTACTCGGTGATCGCGTCGTCGGGCTGCCCCTGCTGCTCGTGCAGCTCGGCGAGGATCTGGTGCTCCTGGAGGTTCTCCGGCTTGAGGCGCGAGGCCATCCGGAAGGTCTCCACCGAGGCGTTCCGATCGCCGAGGCGATCGCGGTAGATGAGGCCGAGCGCGTGCCAGAGGCTGTGCTCGAGGTCGTTGTTGCCCTTGCCGGCGACGCGGTGGAGCATCTTTCGGTAGGCCCGCTCGAGCTGCTTCCACTCCTTCTGCGCGGTAAGGATCTTGTTGATGCGCTCGAAGGCCTCGAGGTAGCCGGGGTTGAGATCGAGGGCCTCGTTGAAGAGGTCGACCGCGCGGCCCTGATCCTCGAGCTTGTCGCGGTAGAGCTGGGCCATCGTGTAGAGGTAGCGGCTCTTGCGCTCGGGCTGCATCTCCATGTCGGCGATGCGCTGGAGACAGTCGACCATCCGGTCCCACTGGTTGGCCTTCTGGTAGAGCTGGAGCAGCTTGTGGAGCAGCACGTGGTTCTGCGGCTCCAGATCGAGCGCCTCTTCGAGCGCCTCGATGCCCTTCTGGGGGTTGTTCTCCTTGTCGACCCAGATGTCACCGATCTGGTTCAACATCTTGAAGCGCTCACCGCCGTCGATGATGTTGTCGAGGATCTGCCGCTTGTAGTGGCAGACCTGCTTCCAGTCCTTCAGGCCCTCGTAGACGGCGACCATCGCGTCGAGCGTGTCGCGGTGCGACGGCTCGATCCCGAGGGCCTTC
>JAXLYT010000129.1:0-12766 GCA_046351295.1 Byssovorax sp. | reverse complement strand
GGACAGCATGGTGCGGGTGGCGACGACGGAGGCATCTTCGACGCGCTCACCGACCCGGTACCCGAGGCTGCGGCGGAGCCGGTGAGCGGCTCGCGGCTGAAGGCGAAGTACCAGGTCTCCGACGATGGCTTAAAGATCTATCTGCCGGGGTCCTACTATGACTCCGAACGCGGAGAAGATTGTATTTTTGAGCCCGCGGCGGACGGTAAAGAGCGTTGTCTTCCAATTGGCAGTGGGGCTACGGCCGGCACCTATTTTCTCGACCCTTCGTGTACACAAGATGTCGCGCTAGCGTTTGCTGGATGTGTGACTAAGTATGCATACACCGTAGAACAGTCAGCGTGCTCTTTGATGTTTGGGAAGATCCACATCTATCCAACTGGTGCACCGTTACAGCCGGCTCAGGTGTATCACAAAAGCGGAGCCAGTTGTGTCGGGACTGCTCCTCCTGAAAATTTCACTTTACTCTCCGTCGGCGCCGAAGTCCCAGCGTCATCGTTCGTTGCCGGATCGGTTCAGCACGATTGACACCTCTCCTCCATCCCCCCAATCCAGCCCGGCGCAGATCATGGTCATGGCGTTCCACCTCCGCCGACCGGTCGTTGGCCGCGCCAGCTACCGGGTTCGTCTAGCCGGACCAAGTGCAGCGATCCCAGATCGTCACCACCTCGGCTTGACCTCCGGCTGCGCCGGCGCGGGGGGGCACCCCGAAGGGCCTGGGTCTCTTGCCGGCGCTACCGCTGTCTTGCTCGTCCTCCCATGGCATGGTCCACGATTTTTCTGGCGAATCGCTCCGCTCCGGTTTACCGCCGATCCGTAGGTCAGCAACCCGCGCGAAAAGGAGAGCGCAGCATGATGATGACAATGGAAGAGTACGAAAACCGGATCATGTTCTTCGAGCACAGGGCGAACGAGGAGGAACATCTCGGTTCGGCCGCCCCACAGTCCGAGCGGGCGAAGGGAATCGCCGAGATTCAGGAAGGCTGCGCGAGGCTCGCTCAGGAGCTTATCCAGCGGCAGTGGACCTCGGACTACAACCGCAACCTGGCTTTCGGGCTCGCAAGTCGCGCGAGAAAGGTGGGCGAACGTCTCATGGCGCTGCGCAGAGCGCCGAGGTGATTCTGTAGCGTTCTGCCCAGGGTTTCCCCGGGCGAAAAACGCTCCGCGTAGAACCTCGATCCATCGGGGCCGCCTTGGCGGCGCGGGCGGTCCCGCTGACGTGGCGGCTCTGGCCGGTGTGGTGTGCGCTCGATTGCGATTGGAGATTTCGGTAGCATCGCTCGCGCTCCGACGATCTCAGGCCAACCACACTGTCAAGGTGAGCGCAACTCCGTTCTCTCCCTGACGAGCGCATCGGCCGAGCTGATCGCCACGGTGAGGCATCGGTTATAGGTGACGCCGCCCTCCCTGAAGCTCACCACCCGCTCTTGGGGTCCGCGAAGATGGCCCCGGTGAACGCTCGATCGCCGGGCTCGATCCGGATCGGTGCTTTCGGGTTCGGGATCATCGCCGGGAAGGGTTGGGCGTGTCGCTCGCGAGCCAGGATCCGGTAGGCGTCGTAGCCCGGTCCCATCTCGGGGCCGTTCGGCAGGATCTCAGGCCGGCGCGGGAGGAGGTGGCGTCGCAGGCCGCGGCTCACCTTGGCCTCCGACGCTGAGCGGTAGAGCTTGTACTCGCCCACCTCTTCGACACCACTGTCGAGCTGCCAGCAAGGCTCCCCAGTCCAGTAGCCGACCCAGAGGCAACGCGGAGGTGCATCGGACTCGGGCTCCGGGTGCGGCCGCGAGCACGTACGCGCGCCGATGGGTCAAGTCGTCGCTGTTCGACATCATCAGGTAGTCCACGGCGGCGAGCAGCCCGACGTGACAGGTCTCACCGACGACGAAGAGGACGATGGCGCCCGGCGGCCACGGGTTCCGCACGTCGAGTTCGCGGATCACCTCGTCGGCCCGGGGCGACCCTTGGAAGAAGAGGGCGGACATGTCCCTCTTGAAGAACACGCAGCACTCCACAGCCCCGAGGGGGCGCCCGGTGCGCCGCTGGTGCCGGCGAGGCGCTCCGCCAGCTCCCGCGGCCACCGCACCTCGGGCGATGTGACGTGCGGGTCCGGGAGGGGCACGGCGACGATCGGCGCGTCCTCGGGGAAGCCGAAGGCGGAGGATGTAGTCGTAGTCGGCCAGCACTCTCCAGCCCGTCGACGGTGGTGGTCGACGCGGAGCAGAAGCGGCACGAGGCCGATTGCCCCGACCGACGCCCAGCTCTTCGCCGCCCTCACCATGAGGTCATCCTACGCCCGCCAGGGGGCCGACCCAAGAGCACCGCCGAAGCGAGTTAGCTCGACGCCTTCCGCGGCCTGCCCCGCTTCACCACCCGAGAGGTCGGCGTGGCGAACAGCTCCGCCGTCTTCACCCCGAGGGCGGTCGCCATCCGGACCAGCGTCCTGATCGTCAGGTTCTGGAGACCTCGCTCGATCCGCTGGAGGTTCTTGATCGACATCCTGAGCCGCTCGGCCAGCTCCTCTTGGGTGAGCCCGAGACCGCGGCGCAGCTCGGCGATCTTCCTGCCCACGTCCCGCACTACTTCGGCCGGGATCTCGGGCACATTTGAGTCCACTGGATCCGGCACGAGCACAATGTGAGCGGGCTTGCTTTTCTAGAAAAACCTTCATAGATGGATCCCTTATGAGGGAGCGGCGGACGGATCAGGCTGCGGATGAGCATCGGGCGAAGCGGACGGCGGCGAAAGCCGAGACGGCCCCCGACGAAGACCAAGGCGAGGAGGTCGAGGAGACGGCCGACGACGGCGCGGCCGAGGACGCCGTGGAGCCGCCCGCACCCACCCGATGGGAGCTCGACACGGGCGAGGGGGCGCCGCGTACCCTGAGCGCAAGGAAGCTCGTCCGCATGATCGAGGCCGGGCGTCTCGTGAAGGGCCGCGTCCGCGAGCAGGGGAAGAGCCGGTGGTGGGCCGTTCAGAAGCATCCCCAGTTCGCCGCGCTCTTCGGCGACCCTGCCCCCGCCGCCCCGAAGGCGGATCGATCACGGCGATCTTGGTGGACGGTGGGCGTGCTCGCCGCGGTGATCGTGGTGGCGATCATCGCCCAAGTGATGCGGCGCTCCGAGAAGAAGACCCTCGAAGACGACCAGCTCTGCACGAACAACCTGGCGACCGCACGCGAGCAGATCGCGGCCTCGAAGTTCGACGACGCGCGGCCGTATGTGAACGCCGCCCAGGTCGCCTGCGGGACGGCGCGCGCTGCCGACTTCGCCGCGGTGCGCGACGAGTTCAACACGACCCTGGACGCCCAGCGCAAGGCCGAGCGCGAAGCTCAGATCGATGCGAACACCGCGCAAGTGAAGGAGCACCGGGACGGCGCGGCTCGCGTCTGGAACGCCTACGACAATCTGCCGAAGGGGAAGAAGACCAAGCTCGACCTCTTCGCCGCGATGCTCGAAGCGAAGTCGCACGAGCAGGGTCTTCCTTCCGCGCTCGTGCCGTACATCACCAGGTACAACGCGAAGGAGCAGCGGCTCAGGATGGCGCCGCTCATCAACCCGGAGAGCCGCGCCGAGGGGACCCGCGCGGAGATCCTCGTGCCCTCTCCCGACCGCGCGAAGTGCGTCATCTGGGGCTCGGGGTGGTCGAAGGAGGTCGAGTCGTTGCAGTCGATCGGCTTCGAGAAGATCCGGTGCGCCGAGTCGTCCTACAAGAGCCACCTCACCGCCGAGATGGTCGTCGAGCCCGAGCGGGTCTGGGACGTGTCGAAGCCCTGACGCGCGGTCGCGAACCTTCGGCACCCACGAGACGCGCCGGGGCTGTCCCCACGGTCGAAGCGTACCCATAGACGGACGCGATTGAATCGTGGAAACTTGGAAGCCGTCCCATTGACCAACCAGCTTCGAGCACCGCAGCCCACGGAGGTGCCTATGCCTTGGAGTCGTTCGGACATCATCGCGTTCGCCTCGTTCATCGTGGCCGTCATCGGCGCCGTCGCGAGCATCCTCGGCGTCGGCGCGACCATCATGACGCAGGAGATCCGGGAGGAGATCGGGCTCGGCAATGCGCGACCCGCCGCGGCTTCGACGGTCGATGCAGACGCGCTCCGCCGGTCGGAGGCCGCTGCTCGCGCTCGCGCTGAATCGATCGAAGACTTGAGGCGCTCGCAAGAGCGGCTGCGAGCGCTGCAAGGGCGTGGTCAATGAGCACGCGCTGGGGATGGGGTCAGGTCGTCGCGGTCTGCTTCGTTACCCTGACGCTGGCGGGCTGCCAGCGCGGCACGGACAACCGCGCCGCTGAGCGTGCCGAGCAGGCCGCTGCCCAGGCGCAGGGGGCCGCACGCGACGCCGAACAGTTCGCCGGCGCCTCGAACATTTCGGCCAAAGCTTCGGAGAACAACGCCAAAGCTGCCGAGGAGTACGCCAAGATCGCGGAGCAGCAGGCCGCGCACCCGACGCCACCGCCGCCCACGCGCACGGCCGTCGTGAACTTCAAGACCGAGGACTATCGCAACGCGAATTTGCGATCGGGTCCAGGCAAGTCGACGGCGTTCGTTGCGTCGGTGCCGCGCTATTCGACGGTGACCTTGCTGGGGTCCTCGGCCCCCGATCCCGATAACCAGCGGTGGCGCTGGTACCAGGTCTCCTACCAGGGGAACGTCGGCTGGCTCCACGAGAACTCGCTGGAGGGGGAGTAGTCGGCCGACCACCGCGGACCCGCACGACAAGATCAGGTGCGCGCGCTGCGCTTCCGGGTGGGCTTCGTGCCTGCGCCGCTGAACGCCGCCGCGCTCTTCGTTCTCGGAGACCGCGCCGCCGGGGCATCCTCCTCCAGTTCGGGCGCCATCGGCTCCTCCTCGATCGGGATCCCCCGCTCCTCGCAGTAGCGCCGGACCAGGCCTCGGATGAGGGTGGCCTGGGTCACGGTCGCCCCGAGCCCCAGCTCCTTCTCCCGCAGCTTGACCGCCTGGTTCAGCGCCGCCCGCTCGGCCCGGGTGAAGCGCACCGTGAGCGGCGCATCCGCGACGCTCGCCCGATCTGTTCGAGGTGTACGTGCCACGCCGGCCAAGATAGGCGCGCCAGCGAAAAGCGCAAGGCGTGACGTTGACAAGAAAACAATAACGTCATACGTTTTTCGCACGCACGATCCACCCCGTCTATTCCACCGGTAGGACGCGCTCTGTCCTACCAAGGGTATGTGTCTGCTCGCTGGGGGTGGATCTCGTGGTCCCCGATGACCACGGTGGAGTCCAGCAAAGCGGCCCCGAGAGAGCGGCGAACTCTCCCGGGGCCTGGAACGCCAAGCGGTGGGACCACCCAGCGAACGCACTCGAAGTGTGCCCACCGCTTGCCAGATAGGCAAGGGCAACATGATTCACTTGTCGGAGGAGAAGCAGCTTGGTGTTCTCGCGGGGCTTGTCGAGGGGAACAGCGAGCGGGCCATCGAGCGGATGACAGGAGTGAATCGGCAAACCGTGAACCGGTTCGGCCTTCGATACGGGCTGGGCGCGCAGCGACTTCATGACCGTCTTGTCCGTAACCTGAATTGCAGCACTATGGTCCTCGATGAAATGTGGACGTGGTGCTTGGTCAAGGGACCGCGAGCGCAGCCCAAACATGGCCCCGACGCTGGCGAGCAGTGGATCTGGGTGGCGCTCGATCAGTCGAGCCGCTGCGTGGTGAGCTTTCACGTCGGCCGGCGAGACCAAGAGAGCGCCGACATCATCGCGCTCGACATGCGCGCGCGGCTGAACACGATGCCGCAGCTCATCGTGAGCGACGGGCTCCTCGTCTATAAAGACGCGCTGCTCTCGGCGATGGGGGTCGGGCTCACCTACGCCACCATGATGAAGAACGTGAGCGGCGGTACCCGCGGGCCTGACCACCGCTACGAGCCTGGTAGGAACATGGACTTCATCAAAAAGAGCGCGGTCTTCGGAAATCCGAACCTCGACCGGGCGACCACCTATGCGGTGGAACGAAACAACCTCACCATGCGCCATCACATCGGGAGGACGCGCCGCCTGTGCTTGGCCTTCTCGAAGAAACTTGAGAACCTCCGCGCGGCAGCGGCGCTCAACTACGTCCACTACAACTTCTGCCTCATCTCGAAGGCGCTGCGCGTGACCCCGGCCATGGCAGCCGGCGTGACCGACCACGTGTGGGACCTGCCCGAACTGCTCGCCGTGATCTTGGCGGAGCCGGCGGGGGCGAAGCCGGTCGCGGGGCCGATGGCCAACGCCGCGCCTCCGCCCGACGCCACCACGAAGCCCCTTCCTCCAGGCCGAGGCTTCCTGAGCGTCATCCAGGGAGGTCGAAGCTCGCAGCGCTCCGGCGACGAAGGGCCACCGCCTCCCGCGGCACCTAAGGTTGCGGGCGGTGGCGGTGGCACGGCCACGGTCATCGCTGCGCCCGCGGCGCCGGTCCAGCCTGCGACGAGCCACGCGCCCACGACGCAGGT
The DNA here is from genome assembly GCA_046351295.1 of Byssovorax sp. GTDB lineage: Bacteria > Myxococcota_A > Polyangia > Polyangiales > Polyangiaceae > JAXLYT01. The sequence goes on along the minus strand of JAXLYT010000129.1, from coordinate 6,310 downwards.
GTCGCCCCCGGTGGTGCCCGTGGTGAAGGCGCCGTCGTCGCCGATCGAGGCAGGCACCGCTCTGACCGGACCGCCCTCGCCCGGGGCCACCGCGGCGCCGTTCAAGCAGCTCGACCTCTTCGCTTGGCGCCCGAAGGGGCAGCTCTCGCTCTTCGGAGACGAGCCACCGCCGAGGAAGACGTAGCAGGGGCTCACCCTCCGCGCCGTCTGGGAGCCCGAGGGGCGGCGCGAACTCGGCTGGTCGCCGGTCACGAAGGCGCCGAAGTGGACGGTGCGGGGTGCGTCTGCTCTCCGCTTAGCGAGCGGCGCCAGGTGTGCGGGGCCCACTGGCACGGGCGAGCGACGGCGCGGCGGTCCCGCGTCGCCCGGGCGGCCTTCTCTCGGCGCCGGGACCTTGATGAATGACGAGGCGTAGGCTGACGAAGTTGGCGTGGATCCCGGTCAACCTGGCCACCTGCTCCCAATCCCTCCGCCATGACGTTGGCGACGCCTTGCCGATGCGCGACGTGGTAGGGTCGCGTCTCAGCCATGTCCGACGCACCTAGACTGCCCGCCCCTCCGCCCACGCCGACGGCCCGAGAATTACGCCGAAGCGTTCAGCGCGATAAGAGCGCAGATTACGAAGCGCCTTGACCGTTGCCAGGCACTCCCTGGATTTCGCGCGGAACACTTCGCGCCTGAATCCCGAGAGATAACGTCACTGTTGAACGCCTCACGTCCCGGCTCGGCGATGAATGGTCTGCGTTTGCGCGTGACCAGCGCGCCGCGCTCGCCGAACGGCAATCGATAGCTCAAAGAAGGACCGGGACATCTCGAAGTTACGGGTGCGGATTGGCCCAAGCCAAAGCTGACGAGCGAACTGCACTTCAACAGCAGTTACAAGCGGCACAAGCGAATCGCTCTGCGCTTACCACGGAATGCAAGCGCTGGGAAACCGCTATCGAACTGAAACGGAACGGCGCGCAGAGGAGCCTCACACGCGGCTCGCCGAACTGAAGGAAGAGGCGCTCACGCTCCTCAATCGGTCATCGGCGTTGGAGCGCGAACTGACCGAAGTGTTGCGTGAAGCTGTGAACGCTGAAACCGGCCAGCGGCTCGACGACTTCACCACCGCGGAGACTGTCCACCGACGCCAGGCGACCGTCATGCTCTTCGCAATGCTGGGGATCTTGCTGCTCACAGGAGTGGTGATCTACTTGCTCTTCCTCTCTCAGCGCATGGGCGTCTCTCCAGATCCCCGTCGACGCAGGTCGCTGGTCGGCGATCAGGCAGATCGCGCTCGTCGGGTCGGTCGGCTCGCCATCCTCTTCTTCGCCCAGGGGCTCAAGTACACGGGCAGCCTGCACCGGCAGCACGCGGAGCAAGCCGTCATCTGCCACGTCGCCGCGCCGCGCTCGGCGTGATGAGGACCATCCTCGAAGCTACACCGTCCGTCGAGCAGCGGCGGAGGTGCTGAAGCTGCTGGCGGGAAGCTACCTGAACTTCGAGCAGAGCGCGTTCGAACCAAGCCCGGCGATGTCGACTCCAGAGCGATGGCCGGGTTCAAGGCCGTCCAGCAGACGGTTGCGGTGACACCCTCCGGCCCGTCGTCGAGGTTCTGAAGGGGTTGCTCGACAAGGCCAAGTAGCTCAGGGCTGCCCTCGGCGGGTCGCCTCCTCCGGTCACCGTCCGGGGAGGCTCGACGCGAGCACGTCCCCCTGGTAGTCAGCCACCATGATTCGGCGGGGGTTCCTGGTTGCGGTGGGTCGGCGTCCTCTTGGTCGCCATCACGGTCCTGTTCGCGGCGGGGTGCGGCGGGGAGCAGCTCCCTCCCACGATCCATGCAGGCTCGCCGGTGCGGGCGCTCACGATCGCGGTGCAACAAGAGAGGCGCGGAGAGAAGCTGGGCGCCCTGCGGCCGTCATCGGCGCCCTGCGCGGCGGGCTTCTCGTTCGCGCAGGGTGGCAACGCCCCGGATCTCGTCGCGACGGTGAACGTCGAGACCGGGACGGCGCGGGTCGCGGGCGGGTTCGTGACCCTGCACTCGCCCGACGCGGTTCGCTTGACCCGCGACCGTCTACGTCGCAAGGCCAGCCGGTCGAAGAGCTGCGCACCGACTTCGTGGCCGGGTGGCATCGCGGCCGGCGACCTCGAGGACCTGATGCAGTCGCTCGTGAACTCGCGCGCCTCCACGCCTTCGGGGTGGCGACGCTGAACGCCTTGCCCAGGGCGGAGGAGGCTCAGCGCATCGTGACCGAGCGCGAGGGCCAACGGCGCGCGCAGGAGGCCGAGGAGAACTTCGTCGCCACGCGGAGGACGCCGAGGCCTGGGTGGCGGCTTCGCCTGGAGGGCTGCATGGGGCCGAGGTCGTCGACGCCTGCGATGGCTGAAGGCGTACCCGGAACAGCGTCCCCAGGGCGACTACGCGGCGACTGCGCAACAGCTTCTGCAAAGGGCGGAGGTGCCGCTCCGCTCCCTTCGCGACGATGCGGATTGGGACACCCGCGATCATGCCGCGTGCGAGAAGCCCACGTCGGAGGATGCATCACGAGCACGTCACCCTCTACCTGCGACAATACCCCTACGGCCACCACGCGGACCGCGCACGAGCTGCTCACCAAGGCGGCGCCGACCTTGAAAAGCTCCAGGCGGTGCCGCGCCGCCCAGGCGCGGGAGGCGCAGGAGGCACGCGAAGCTGCCGCCGAAGCTGCCCGCCAGCAAGCTGCAGGCTTCGGAGGACGATGGCTCGTACGGTGGCTCCAACCTCGGAAGTGGTGGCGGGACCGTGCAGGTGCGCGGCTACACGCGGAAGAACGGCACCTACGTTCCGCCGCACGAGAAGGAGCCCGCGTCCGGAGGTAGGTGGCCACGGAGCGGAGCGAACGGCTGCACGCTCAGCGGCAACTACGACCTCATCTGCCAGCCGACCACCACCCCGTTCTCCAAGGTGACCCGCGTGCGCTGCCGGGCCACGCGCCCCGTACCGCGGCACGTGAAGCACCGCCCGTTCTCGATGTGAGCGTAGGCGGCGAGCCGGCCCTCGCCATTGCACGCGGAGCACGGTCCTTCGGTGCTGAAATCCAGGGTGTGCTTCACCTTCGTCTTCATCACCCGTTCGTTGATCGAGGCCGGTTCACCGAAGGCTGCTTCAAGCTGCTCCCGGGTCTGCCCCTGCCACAGCTCGCGCGCCAAGATTCGCTGTGCGATGTCCGGCCCGAAGCGCTCGGACAAGGCGCTCGATCGGCGCGCATGATCGGCGCGCGTCTCCGCCTCCCGCTTCGCGCGCTCTTCGTCCCGTCGGGCCCTCGCGGCATCCAGCTCCGCCTGGCGCTGCGACTCGGCCGCAGCGTTGGCCGCCTGGTGCCTCGACTCGGCCGCCGCGAGCGCCGCTCGGCGCCTAGACTCGGCCCCCACCTCCGCGTCGAGCCGCTGGCGCTCGGCGGCACGCCACGCCCGATCGCGCGGCTCGGCCTGCGCCTTGGTCATGATGCTCGCGATGGCCGCTTGGGGGTGCCACGGCCGATCAAGTCCGGGGACGGCCGGCAACCAGAGCACCACCTGCAAGGTCGTCTCCCGCCCGTCCTCCGGCGGCAGTTCGAGGTGGGCGTGGCAGGCGACCGGAAGCCCGTAGCTGCGCTGAAGATGGACCAGCATCGGCTGCAAGACCGGAGCGTCTTCTCGGGGGAGGTAGCCGACCTTGCCTCCGCCGACCCAGACCAGCACGGCGTTCGGGTCGTGCGGGTTGGTGGGCTCGGGCGCGAGCCATGCCACGAGAGGCACGCCGACGCGCTGGCCCGCTTGGTGGAAGACCGCGTTCACCTGCTCCCCGTTGAACGCCTCCCCTGCCACCTCTTGGCGAGCGCAGTAGTCCCCCGTGAGCCAGACGGCATGCCGCCCCTCGACCACGGTCACCTGATGCGGGACGTGGAACACGCGCCGAGTTTACGCCGGCCGGACCCTGCCTGACCAGACGGGCGTCAGTCCCGGCCGGACCGGCGATTCGCCGCCGAATGGAACGAACGTGGGCTTGTCAATAAAAATCACCCTTTGTGGGCTGGCTGTGTGCTGACGACAACGTACACTTGCAGGATGCTGGCTAGGACATTTCATGGCCCAACCACCTGAAATCACAGAGCTTCCAGGGCAAGCCTGTGCTTTTGTTCAGGCATGCGATGCCTCACGAAGTTGTTGGGTGCTGCCGCTATCTTCGTCCGCGGGCTTGCTCGCTCTCTTGAACGAGTATGCCGCCTTACCGTACGCTCCGGAAAGCAAGGTCATGGCGTACGATGTGATGAACAAGGTCCAGGGACGTGCATGAGCGCGATCGACTCCGCGACCTTGGTGCAGGGGTTGATCGCGTGGATGCGACAAGAAGGCGTCGCGGTCACCAGAACTCGCTTAATGAAGTTCATCTACCTTGCCGACCTTCATCACGCTCGACATCACGAAGGTGCCACCATCACAGGTTGGCGTTGGTACGTGCACTCGTTTGGCCCTATGGCAAACGAGGCATATGTCCTTCTTGACCGAGGTGTGCGAGAAGGGTGGCTTACATCAAACGCAAGCTCGTCTTCGGGTGAAGAAGGTGAACCGTCTGCGATCTTCTACGACATTGTAACAAAAGGTGCTGCTGAACAATTGCACGGAATGGGCAAGGTTCATCGCTGGATCAAAACACTGGGCGACGACACCCCACGACTCCTTCGGTTCGTATATGGGAACACAGAGCCAATGGTAGACGCCAAAGAAGGCGAGTACCTAGATTTTTCATCGGCCAGGCCAACCGACAATGTTGCGCCGATTCATGGCCGAAAGCCGACGCGCAAGGAAGAAAAGAGGTTTGAAGAAATATCAAAGAGGCTCCGTGCGCGCTACGAGGCGGCACAGGCGTCCAATGCAAAAATAGTGGATGGTCCACGCGACGACGCTTACTTTAATGACCTCCCGGCGGAAGGTGCGTCGGTGAACGGTGACATGATCTTGTTGTTCGACAAGGAGCGCTAACCAAGATGGGTCTTTCCCAGTACATAAAGCACTTCTTTGAGCCTATCGATCTAACGAGCAGGCCGGTCGTTGGGCAAGTGGGGTGGATTCCTGTTCCTAATCTACTGCCCCAACCAAACGTGATCGAAGCGGAGCGCGAGCAGGCCGATTCACACGAGAAAGCTTACGCTCGTTACGTAGCGATGAACGATGACCATTTCAAGCGACGCCCCTCCAAGAAATACCCGATCCTGAATCTTCGCCTGGCAGAAACGGAAGAGTTGGTTGCGTTTCACGCAAAGCGACGCCCCGCGGTCGTGGTTGGAACAAATGCCACAAGCATTGATGGGCTGAAGGAGCGCGCACCTTCTCATCACGTGGAATGTCGTGTTGTAATGGCACCGGTTTACGGATTGCGCAGTGACGACGATGTGAGCGGATTTGGTTCGGTTCTTGCGACGCGTATTTGGCACCTCATGTACAGGCAGTTTTTTCCGTTTTTTGCCTGGCGAGAAACACGCACGCATATGCCCCCGGCGACGCTTGAACGAGGTGTTATTAGGCTTGATCGGTTGCAGTTTATAAACCCTTCCCCGCCTGGGTTGCGACTTATGCCTGTTAAATTGTCTGCTGAAGCAATGAATATTCTGCACGCCACGCTTTGGGCGTACCTTCACGCAGAGCCCTGGGAGGAATTGGTGGAAATCAAGGATCTGTTGCGCAGCATGCTGCCAAAAGAAGCAGAGCCAGTGCACTGATTTTAATCAGCAAACTACGGTTCATTCCTGGTGCACGCCGCTGTCTGCCGCCCTCACAACCCCCGAGGGCCCGAATGCGTCACCCACACCCTCGGGATCCTTACCCGACACGCGCTCCCGGCGCCTGGTCCCGCGGTGCTCCGCACCTCCACTGGGAGGGCCTGGTCTCGCGCGAGAAAGCAGAGCGCTTCCGGGGCCCCTGAGCCGTCCTTGTGCGTCCAGAAGGCCGAGCGTCTCCGTCAAGGCCAGGTCAGCGCAGGCCCAACCCGAGACCGGCGGTGACAGGAGCAGCACCGCGAGGGGGAACAACCGTTAGCTGGGGAACAGAAACTCCACTTTCTGTTCGGCAGACTCGATTCTGACGCCGTGTTGGCGTAGAGCGCTACGCCATGTCATCGAACCTGTGTTCAAAAGCCAGGATAGATATTCGCGCCTGCGCATGGTGCAGTTCTGGCATCCCCTGCGAGCGCGCAGAAGATGAGACTCGCTCGTGGAAGCGCGTCGATCGGTCGGAGCTATGTCGGAAGTGTGGCAAAGCTGCCGGTGACCACAAGCGGGACGCGGCGTTCAGTGAGATGACGCCCTTGTGC
>JAXLYT010000128.1:0-13049 GCA_046351295.1 Byssovorax sp. | reverse complement strand
ACGACTGGCTCGCCACCCAGCGCGCGCAGGACGACGCGCCCCGGTGGCTCCCCCCGCAGCTCTTGCAGCGTCCCCGCGACGAGGCCGAGGCGCGCGTCTCCGAGGCCGCCGGCGCGCTGACCGCCTTCTTCCAGCGCTACGCGAGCGACACGGCCTACCGGAGCGCCGCGGCCCGCGAGCTCTGCGCCCTCGGCGAGCCGCTCCGCGACGAGCTCCTCCGCATGTTCCTGCCCTTCGTCCGCCGCATGGACTACCAGTCCGTGATGCACCCCGTGCTCGCCGATCTGGTGGGCAGCGTGCGGCTCATCGACGACGACGGCCACGAGCGCACGATCGATCTTTTGTCCGCGCACAAGAGCGCCGTCCTCGAGTTCAAGGAGGAGATCGTCGCCATCCAGCTCTACGTGGCGATCAAGCGGGCGGTGGAGCGCCTGTTCGGCCCCGGCGAGGTGGTTCGGCAGCGCGATCTGGCCTTCGTCTCCGGCGTGGCGATCCCCTGCGCCGGCGACGTCCCCGCGCACTTCCTCGGCATCTCGCCCTCGGAGCTCGGCGCAGCGACGCTCGTCCACAGCCGCGCCATCGGATCGAGCGCCCTCATCGTGGTCGACCGGCGAAGCGATCGGGCCGTGCGCATCGACATCGAGACAGGCGTGCTCCCCAAGGACCGCGAGCTCACGCTGCTGCGCGGCGCGGTCATCAACCGGAAGCGCGCCGCCTCCGCCTCGCAACACCGCCGCTTCTTCGATCGCCTCGGCGAGCTCATCGTCGAGTACGTGCGGACCGGCGACGACAACTTCGCGATCTTCGGCCCCGTGCCGCTGCCGTGGGCCGAGTACCAGGACAAGCTGGCCTTCGCGCCGCCCACCGTCGCCGGCTTCGTGGCCTTCCTCATCGCGCAGCGCGCGTCGGATCCGCTCGTCCAGGCGCTGACCGATCTCGCCGTGATCACCCGCGAAGACGCGCGCCTCGCTCGCGACGGGCTCGCCTGCGCCGAGGGCGAGGGCACGTCCCGCAGCCAGGCCTTCGAGCCCGACCGCCTCTACGCGGGGACGCTGACCGAGCGCGTCCACCGGGTGGTCGAGACGATCATCGCCCCGGTGCTCAAGAACGACGGCGGTCGCATCGACATCCTCGAGATCCGCGACGACGGCGACATCGAGGTGCGCTTCGTGGGGAGCTGCGCGAACTGCCCCTACTCGCTCCTGTCGATGGAGCAGATCGTCAAGCCCACGATGCTCCAGATCCCGGGCGTGAAGCGCGTGCTGCACCGCGCTCGCCTCCGCGACACGGAGATGGCGACGCTCAACCAGTCCGGAAAGCGCTCCCTCAAGATGATGTCCGCGCCCCCCGGCGACCCGCCCGGTTGAGGCGCACAGCGGCGTCCGCTCCAGGAACCTGCCTTGCCTGGATCATCGCGGCCCGCCGGCGAACGCCCTATGCTCCGCCGAGATCCCCATGCCTTACCGAGACGACAGGGAAGCGCTCCGAGCCCAGGTCGACACGCTCCAGGAAGAGCTCAAGCGAGCCAAGGAGGCGGCCGATGACGTTGTCCTCTTCCCGAAGAAGACGCAGCGCCAGCGCAAGATCCAGGCGGCCATCGCCGGCGGCGTGATCACCGCCGTGATCGCGGCCGGCGCCGGGATCTACCTCACGTCGAAGCGCGCCGCGGATCGAGAGATCGGCGCCGCGTGGGGACAGCTCTCGGCCTGCCTCATCGGCGCGCCGCTCGCCCCCGGCGAGACCCTCGCGTCGCGCGCCCGCCGCATCGCGCTCGCGGAGGCCTCCCACCCGCAGGCAGGCGAGGCGCGCTGGCCCGCGCGCTGCAACGCCCCTGCGCACCAGCTCCACCAGCGCCTCCACGACAACGGGCGCGCCGAGAAGGGCGCGAAGGACGCAGCCTTCTGGGCCGAGATCGTCGCCGCGAAGCTCGAGCACGGCGCCCCGGACGAGGCCTTCCCCCTCCTCGATCCCCTCTGGAAACAGGTCGCCGACGAGCACATCGTCGCGATCCCCTCCACCGGAGACACGCCCCCACCTTCACCGCCCGCGCGCCCGCTCCACCTCGCCGACCTCACGAGCTCCGTGGTCACCAGCGCCGACACCTCGGCGTCGAGCCTCTACGTCGAGCCCCTCACGGGCCTCGACCGGCACCTGCTCATCGACGACGCGCACCTCGACCCTGCCGTCCTTTGCACGATCACCGCGCAGGCCGAGGCCGTCACCTGCCGCCCGCTCCCCGGCGCCCTCGGGCACAAGCGCGGCCTGCGCCTCCTCGGCTCGACCGACGCCGGCGCCTCGCCGCTCGTGTTCGCCGGGCTCGAGGGCGCCGAGGGCATCTTCCGCTCCGACACCGGCGAGCTCGTCACGTCGGTCACCGCCCTCTCGGGATACGCAGCCGCAGACGGCTACGTGGCCATCCAGAGCTGGCCTGAGCCCGGGAGCGGGACCTTCGAGATCATCGAGCAGAAGAGGCCGGGCGCCGAGATCACGAAGACGACCGTGAAGCCCGACGCGCTGCGGGCGATCCAGCCGACCACCGCGATCCACCGGAGCCGCCTCCTCTGGGGCAAGGCGCTCGTCCAGATGCCGTCAAGCACCTCGACTCATCGCTGGTGCTGGCGCTCGCTCGCTCCCCGTGGAGGGCACCGCCGGCGCCTTCGCGCGCATCGCCGATCTCAACTGGATCAACACCACCATCACCGGCTGCCGCAGTGCGCGCGGCATGGTCGCGCGCTTCGGGCCGAGCGACGCCATGCTCCTCTTCCACGACGGCGCTCGCTGGCAAGGCCCGCTCGCCGCGCGCGGCCTCGGCGATCTCCGCTGCGACGGCGCAGACGCCGTGTTCCTCTCACCCTGGCCCGCGCCCGCCAAACGCTGCACACCGGCCGGCTGCGACGATCAAACGCCGGACGGCGGGAGCTGGCCCACCGAGCCCCGCCGCAGCATGTCCGCGGTCGATCTCCTCGACGGCAAGCTCGTGGCCGCATGGGCGACCGAGCAGCACGGGGTGCGCGTGCGCGTCGCCTCGGCCGCGCAGATCGGCCACGCCGAAGACGTGGTGGTGTTCGACGACCTCACCGGCGCGAACGGCGAGGCCGCCCGGGCGAGCGTGATCTCGGGGATGCGCCTCCTCGCCGCCGGGCGCTCGGCGGTGCTCTTCCTCGCGACCACGGAAGGCATCCGCGCGATCCGGATCGGCGCAGATGGGACCTTCGCGCCCGCGAAGATCGAGCGGTGAGCTTGCGCCGCTCCTGCGCGACGAGCCTGCGCTTGCCGCAAAAACCGGCCGAGTAGCGGGTCGCAAACATTCCGAGCTAAGCTCCGAGCCATGTCCTCGCCCGCGCTGAAGCTCGCCACGGCCGCGGATCTGCTGGCGATCCCGGAAGCGCAGCGGCGCCACGAGATCATCGACGGGGAGCTCGTGCAGAAGGCCATGCCCTCGCCGAGGCACGGGGGCGCGCAGGCGTCGCTCGCGGGGACGGTGTTTCAGCCCTACAACCGCCGCCCGGGTGGCCGGTGGCCCGGCGGCTGGTGGTTCGCGACCGAGGTCGAGGTCGTGCTGGAGGAGCACGAGATCTACCGGCCCGATCTGGTCGGCTGGCGGCGCGAGCACCTCGCCGCGCTCCCGGATGAGGCCTTGACCACAGTGCGGCCGGACTGGGTGTGCGAGGTGCTGAGCCCCTCGAACACCCGCAACGATCTGGTGAAGAAGCACCGCGTCTACCACCGCTGCGGGGTGCCCCACTACTGGGTGGTGGATCCGATGAACGAGATCCTGACGGTGCACCGGTGGGCGCCCGAGGCTTACCTGACGGTCCTCGTGGCCGAGCGGGGCGATCGGGTGCGCGCCGAGCCGTTCGACGCGATCGTCCTGAAGGTCGGGGTGCTGTTCGGGGAGGACCCGGACGACGAGCCGGGGTGAGCTGAGCCGAGGGCATCATCTTCACTGTTGGCACATATGTCTTCTCGTCTCACCGGACACGGTTTGGCCACTTTGGTAAGGGCATTCGATCCTAAGGGTTGGACCAAGCGATAGTTGATTGTTGTGTCGGTTCTTCGCGGCAGATTTCACGAAAGCGAGCAAGATGACCGAAGGACGGCCCGCTTGCTTTCAGGTTTGTCAGCAATAAGCACAGGTTAACCACGCATCTTCCCGCGTCCACCGAGTCCTTTGGGTGCGTGGTGGCGTTGTGCGTCTTCGAAAGGTGTTCCGTCGCCGTTGCAGCGTTCGAGAAGTCGATTTCGCCACTCGATATCATGGGCACCCAGGGCCACCTCGCGATCGACGAGACCGCCGTTGAACCACGCTTTGCCTTCGTGAATAAGGCCGAATGTGTGTCCTGGTCCGACGCGATACAGTCCGACGAGTTGCGGCGCTCCGCCAGAATGGGAGTCCCGTCCTTCCGCAAGCGCGTCGCAGAAAGCACTGAAGACGGCGCGGCTCGTGCCTCCCTGGCTCGTGCGCTCCCAGCGTAGTTGCCACGGTTCCATCGCGGGTGCCCCGGAGCCTTCGACAACGAGAACGCTCGATGTGGTCGGAATGTCGAGCGACGTCACGATGCACCCAGTGCGGCTTAGCTCGACCTTCCAGAGGCGAAAACTGCAGGTCATGCCATGTCCCTCCCGCGCCCCGTAGAGAATCAGCGTGTAGCGCTGTTGCGTTATTGGAAGTTGCAGGAATGCTTCCTCAAGTTGCCGCTGGATGATGACACATCTCCGGGACGCGTCATAGGGGTTGGCCGGCACTACACCGGACTCAAGTCCGTCGACCAGTCGTCCCACGAGATGAAGTGAGAACTCGACTTGCCCGACATATCCGAAGATGTCCGGCGTTGTTCGGCTGGCGAATAGCTTGCGGCCAAGGTTCCAACGTTGTGGCTCGCCATCCCATGTGATCCGGCTGTCGCTGGCAAGGTACAGGGATGCTGGGCCACGAGAATCGGCGCCAACCCATGCGATGCTAGATGTCATCTGAAGAACCTCTTGACAAGCGCGACGATCTGTGATTGTATATCGATACAGATTACCCCACCGTCGCATGGCGGTGGTACCAAGGCAAATCCGCAACCTCTCGCCTGCCAGCCGATGCTTCGTCGTCGGTCGAGCGAGGGGGTCAAGGTGGCGGCCCCCGCGAGGGGGCTTTGCGGTTTTGTGTATCTTGAGGTCTCCCGCGCGCTCATCGCCGCGCATCCTAGCCCGGAGCGACCGTCCCCGGCAGGCGGCAGCATGACCGGCGCTCCCTCCAGACCGTGACCCCTTCGCCGCCGGCGCGGAAGGGCTCGCGCCCCGACATCACGGCCTCCCCGCCAGGCATGCCGGCATCCGCGCATACCCTGAACCGAACCGGACATGACATGTCCGGCTCCCTCCAGGCCGTCTTGCCCTTCCCGCCGGGCATGCCGGCCTCCGCGCATGCCCTGAACCGAACCGGACATGACATGTCCGGCTTCCCGCACGTCGTGCCAGGCTTGGCTCACCCCCTCCCAGCTTCCGGGGGCACCCTCGACCCCTCGGGGACGCTTCGGTCCGGTTCAGCCCAGGTCGCCGGCCCAACCCGAGCCAACCTCCACGGTTCCGCTCCTGCTGTTCCCGGCTCAGCCCATGCCAGGAGCGGAGCGCTCCATGACCGTCCGGTCTCGCGTCCCGCCCTCGCGTCAAGACCGGCGCGCGACGACGTGGATTTTCCGGCGTGAAGGCGCTTCGGGCGCGTCCTGCCCTCAGCCGCGCTTCCCGCCCTTCTTTGCCAGCAGCGCCCGAGCTCCGGCTGGCCACTTCCCGCAAGGGCGGCCTCTTTGGCTACGCGCTCGGCTTCGGCCTCCGTGGGGAAGAGCGCGTCTCCCGCCGGACCCGTCCCGATCCGCGGCCTCGCGCCGTCGCCCTCGCCGACCACGCGCAAGAAGCAGCCGAGCGTCTTGACCGCGATGCGGTCGGCGTTGGTCGACTCGACCCGCACGAAGCCCCGCCGCTTTGAGCCTGCGGTAGCGCTGCCAGCCGGACGGTCTTCGCCCTTGTCGCAGTCGGCGGCGTCGAAGATCACGAGCTCGTCGGCGCCGAGCTCCGGCGTAGCGATCGGGCGCGTCGCGGTAGTCTTTTTCGGCGTCGTCGGAGGTGGTGACCTCGAAGGCGCGAAGCTCGGCGCGATGCCGTCTTCCACGTCTTCCAGCTCTTCACGCGGCGCTTCGGATCGACGCCAGGCGGCGCGCGCGTACACGTCGGGGGCGACGACCTTCTTGGGGTTGAACTGCTCGTAGTAAGAACTGATCGGCGCCGACGAAGGTGGGCTTGCCGAGGCTCGGCGTACCAGCGCTCGACGAGGGGCCGGAGCAGCTCGAGGATGAGCATTTGGAGCGAGTCTTGTCCCACCTTCTCCTCGACGGGGTAAAACGTCGGATCATGGGCCCGGGCGTGAGGCGTGGGCGCGGCGCTCGGCGTAGACTTACAAGAAGGCCCGCGGAACGCAACGATGCCGCGAGATCAAGCGCGCAGCTTCTACACCCGGCGCAGCCCAACATGCACGCCAGCCCGAGCGCCGCGCCCACCACGTACGCGCAGAGGTCTCCCAGGCGAAGGTCGTCCCGAAGATCAACCGCAGGAGGATGTGGCTTCTCCGACAGCCACGCGGGGATGCCCGTCAGCTGGAAGACCTCGATGGCAGAAGCTCAGCCCCGTCGCGAAGAGCGCGGCATGCCAGGGTCGCGTCCGCGGGCGGGCGACGAGCACCAGCACGTAGATGAGCGTCGTGTAGAGCACGTCGCCCGAGTACTTCGAGAAGAAGCCCTTCGGCACGAGGAAGCGGCCGGAGAGGCCGGCCACGAAGGTCACGATCGTCCAGAGGGCCGGCGCGATCCGCAGTCGGACGAAGCCTTCAGGCGGGCCCGCGGCCTCGCTCACGGCGCGGCTCCGGCGGGCGTCCCGCTCTCCTCGTCACCGTCGTCGTCGTCCAGGCGCTTGGCTCCGGGGGGAACGCGGCAGCCAGGGCACGGCGAGCGCCCCGGCGATCACGCTCCCGTAGAACAGCACGTCGATGGCGCTCCCGGCCGAGGAGCAGTTGGCGCCGGGGCCCAGGCGGACACGGAGGACACCTTCGGGCGGCGATGGATGCTCGCCGGTCACGGCGGGATCCACCGTCAACGGAGCCTCGTCCTCGGCCCGATCGCCGGTCACTTCCCTGCACGAGCCGCTGTCCGAAGGCGCAGTCGGCGGCCTCGCAGAAGCTCCGGAAGGCCGGGTACTCGGCTGGGGTGATCGGGCCTTCTTGAAGGCGAGCACCGCCTTCACGGTCCTGCCCTGGTTCTCCTCGAAGGTGAACGAGAAGCGGCCGAAGGGGCCGTCGAGCTGCGAGGCCGTCGGCGGGCGGAGCACCTTCATCCCCGGGGGCAGGGTCACGGACCACTCGTCGTCGCGCATGGTGAGCGCGTGCAGGTCGATGTCGAGGGTCCGCTTCGAGAGCGAGGCGTAGTCGGCCACGAGGTCGTGCACCGGGCCGGCGGGCACGGAGGCGAGTCGCCCTCGCGGCGGGCGAAGGTCAGGCTCTTGCCGCGGGCGTGCAGCTTCACGGGCGACTCCTCGTCGTCGAGGTCGTTCACCTCCACGCCGCCCTTGCCCTGCGCGAGCTCCACCGAGCCGATCTCCCGCGCGAGGTCGCGCGCCGCCCGGTCGCGCCGCGTTCCCTCGGCCATGTAGCGGTCGCGGAAGGTCGGCGCATAGGCGCCGGTCACGTTCAGATCGAAGTTGAACTGCCCCGTCCCGTCGGCCGCGAGCGTGAGCGCCAGCTTGCGCTTGCTCACCGAGGCCTCGGGCGGCGGCTGGGGCAAGTGCACCAGCTTCGGCTTGCCCTCGTTCACCTGGAGGGCGAAGGCGTCGCGATCCATCACGGGGAGCTCGGTCGAGCCGGTGTGCTCGGCGGTGCCGTCGAGGTAGAGGTCGAGCGAGGGCACGTAGGCGATCGCGTGATCGAAGGGCGCGAGGCTCGCGGGCTCGGGCTCGATGCCCCCGCGCATTCCCGTGCGCACGAGCACGATCGTCGACGGGATGCCGAGCTCGCGGAGCATGGTCACGATCAGGGTCGCCTTGTCCTTGCAGTCGCCCCAGCCGCGGGCGAGCGTCTGCGCGCAGCGCCGCGGGCGGATGCCCTCGAGCCCGAGCTCCAGCGCCACGTAGCGCGTGCGCGTCGCGTAGCGGTAGACGGCCTTGATCTTCGCCGCGTCGTCCTTGAGCCCGCGCGTGATCTCCTGGACCTTCTTGCGCACCTCGTCGTCGACATCGAACTGCTCGCGGGCGAGGCCCCAGTACCAGGCGCCCACCTCGTCCCAGGTCTTGAAGGTCGAGACGTGCACGTGCGGCAGCACCTCGGCCCACGGCGGCATCACCGGCTCGACCACGATGGGCTCCAGCTTGTCGACCGAGAAGCGATCGATGTGCAGCTCGCCCTCGTCCTTCGTCTCGCGCTTGAGCCCGGGCACGCTCGCGGCGTTGACGTACATCGTCCGGCTCTTCGGCGTGATCAGCACGTACTCGCTGCTCTCGATGGGCTCGTCCGAGCCGAGGTACTCGACCTCGCCGAAGTAGTCGGCCATCTCGTTGCGCGGCGACACGTCCTCCACGCGGTAGCGGAGCTCGACAACGTCGCCCGGGGTGAGGCGGGGGAAGTGGACGTAGAACGTGCGCGTCGAGGTGTACATCGCGAGCGCCGGGTTGTTGGCGCCGCCCTCGCCGCTCTCCGCGGCCTCGTCGATCTTCCCGTCAGCGCGGTACACGCGTGCGGCGCGCAGCGTCACCGTCTGCCGGTCGCCCTGGAACTCGAAGGCGTACTCGCGCGCCGCCGCGGCGGCCTCGTCGGTGAGCGGCTGGAAGACCACCTGGCGGAAGCGGCTCGCGAGCCCGTTGGGGAAGACGGTGGTGACCGTCAGGTTGCGCAGCGTGCGCTTCGGGTAGCGCTTGCTCGCCCCACCCCGCATCGGCAGAAATACTTCCTTGGCCCACGCATAGGCCTCGTCGGCGCGCGGCTTCGGCGGCTCGATGTGCTCCACGTACTCGCGCACGTCCTTGGCCTGCGGGCTGATGGCGAGGATCTGCCGGAGCAGCTTGAGCTGCTCCTCGCGCTTGTCCTCGGCGCCGTAGAGATCGGAGAGCGCGCGCAGGGTGCCCACGTCTTCCGGCGCGAGGGCGAGGGCATGCTGGTAGGCGGCGAGCGCGCGGTCGGCCTGGCCGAGGGCGCGGTAGGTGCGGGCCGCGACGCTGCGCGACCAGGCGGAGTCGGGCTCGGCGCGGAGGAAGCGGTCGAGCCAGCGCTCGGCGCCCGGGCGATCGCGCCGCGCGACGGCGAGGTCGACCTGCTGGCTGAGGAAGGTCGAGTCGTCGAAGCGGAGCGCGGCGTAGCGCCCCTCGACCTCGGCGGCCTCGGTGTCGCGGCCGAGCGCGCGGAGCTCGGAGGAGTAGACGCGGAGCAGGGCCACGCTGCTCGGCTGGCGGGCGAGGGCGCGCTCCAGCGTGGAGACGGCCGTGCGCCGGAGGCCCGCCTCGATGTACAGCTCGACGAGGCCGAGCGTGGCGGTGATCTCGTCCGGATCGATGGACAGCATCTTCTGGTAGATCGGCACCGCGTCGCGGAAGTTGACGCCCTCGCGCGCGAGCTGCGCCTGCATCTGGAGGATGTCGAGCCGCCGGTGGTCGGGCCCGGCGAGCGCTGCGGCCTTGTCGGCCCACTCGCGCTGCTGGTTGCGGTCTTCCGCGAGCTGCCCGGCGAGGAGCAGGCGCTCCACCGTGGGCTCGGCCTCGGCCGCGCGCCGGGAGAGGTCGCGCGCCTTGTGCTCCGGCGCCGAATCGCCCCCGGTCGACGCCAGGTAGCGCGCGTAGTCCTCGAGCTTCTGCGCGCTCACCTTGGGATCGGCCGTCTCGCGCTCGAAGGTCTGGATCGGCCCCTCGATCGCGGCCTTCGGCGGCGCGCCGGCCTTGCCCTTCGCGGGCGCCGCCTCCGCGGCGGGCTTCGCTGCCTTGGCCGCGGCCGCCTTCGCCGCGGCATTCGTTTGAGCTCCAACGAAGCTCGGTGCGGGGTCGGCCGTCACCACGACGCCGAGGTCCGGCGCGCCCTTCTCGTCGGCGATCCGCAGGGCGAACTTGGGCGCCTCGGCGTCACCGCACACCTTGACGACGATCCGGCTCTTCTTCGGCCCGAGCGTCACCATCGCGGCGAAGCGGTCGGCGTCGAGGTCGCGGTAGCCCGTGTCCTCCAGCACCGCTTCGCCGTCCCAGTACACGCGCACGGCGCCGGCCGAGCCCACCCAGAGCGAGACCTTGCGGGGGGCGCGCGTGCCGGGCTTCGGCTCGACGAAGGTGGTCGCGTAGGCGCAGACGTTCTCGCGCGGGCGCATCAGCTCGCCGAAGTCGAACCAGCCGTAGTGGGGCGCCTCGGGCGGGAGCCGCCAGCGCACGGGGCGCTCCTTGCCGTCGTAGGTGCGCCCGAGCTCGATCGGCGCGGTGAGCTCGCTCTCCGGGGTGAAGGGCCGCAGAAAGCCCGTCTTGTTGTCGTTGTCGAAGGGGCCGAGCGTCATCCACCGCCCGATGAAGCCGAGGCCTTCGATGATCTTCACCGCCCCGTCGAGGTCTCCCCGCCGCCGCCGCGCGTAGGCCGTGAGCAGCTCGGCGTAGGCGCGCGCCGGCGCGCTCGCGCTCTTGCTCTCGCTGACGGCGCGCACGGCCTCCTCGACCTGCGCGGGATCGGCGCGATCCCACATCCGCCACACCGCGCGGAGCGCCGCGTAGACCTCCGGCCCGCTCGCCGATCGCGCCTTCGCCGCCGCCTCGGCGAGCTCCGGCTTGACGGCCCCGATGTCCGCCCCCGCCGGCCGGACGAGACCGAGCGAGAGCGCGGCGAGGGCGAGGAGCCCCCCCGCGCGGACGGACGTTCTTCGCACCTTCTCCCGCGCGTTCATCCCCCCGCTATCCCGTGCCGGACGCCCGGGGGCAAGCGCGATTGTCCTACACCTGCCCCGCCTCGCGCCCCGCCCGCTGGTGCCTGCGCGCCACCACGTCGAAGCCCCGGTAGCCCTCGAGCATCTCCACGCGATCGGGCAGGTGCTCGCGCACGAGCTGGAGCAGGCCGCCGCCGTCGATCAGATCGACCGGCGCGGGGCTCGATCGGATGCCCGCATGCGCCTCGTGGGTGAAGCCGGCGAGGGCGATGTAGATGCCCTTGAGCGCGCCCATGTCGCCCCGGACGCCCTCGGCGAACGAGAGCACGTCCGCTGCGTCGATCTGCCCGGCGAGGACGGGCGTCGCGTGGAGGAGGATGCGCCCGCCGCTGAGCGGCTTCGGATCGCGGGCGGTCACGTCGAGAACGCCGCCGGTGCCGGCCGAGGAGAAGACCGTCTCGAGGCCGAGCGACTCGAGCAGATCGCGCACCAGATCGGCGAACTCGTCGGCCGTGATCTCCGGCCGATCGTCGTGCTTCTGGCCGGCCCGGAGGCTCTCGACCCGCGGCACGTTGGGCGAGAACCGGGCGATCACGAAGATCAACCCGAACCCGAGGGCCAGGGGCATCAAGAAAACGAGAAAGATTCCCATGGGATCGCTCCAGGCGGGTCGAGCCGCTCCGCGAGGCCGATCATAGTCCAATCCCTCCGCGCGGCGAGGCGCGGAGGCGCGCCTCCTCACCTCCCGGAGGCCGATTTCCCCGGCAGAGCCGGCCCATCGTCCACCCGGGCGCAACCTTGCCTTGCGAGCGCGGGCCCGCATCGGATAGAACCGTCCCCTGAACTAGATCGCGATCGCAGTGGTCCCCGCGAACGACGCCGGGGCTACAAGCTCAGACGGGCGACGGCGCTGCCAGGAGGTGGCGGCGCCCCCCGGCTCTGGCGGAGGAACGATGGTCAACCCGCAGATGGTGATGTACGAGGAGGAGTTCAATCAGATCCAGAATGTGGTGGATCGCCTCGTCAAGGACGCCAACGCCAAGGTCGTCTTCATCGTCGACAAGAACGGCCAGCTCATCGCCGCGAGCGGCGACGTGGACAACCTGGACACGACCTCCCTCGCCTCGCTCACGGCCGGCAACATCGCCGCGACGGGCGGCATGGCCAAGCTCCTCAAGGAGAACGAGTTCGCGACCCAGTTCCACGAGGGCGAGAAGGCCAACATCCACATCCAGCTCGTCGGCAACCGGGTCATCCTCGTGGTGATCTTCGACGCCAAGTCGAGCCTCGGCCTCGTGCGCCTCCGCGTGCGCAAGGCCAGCGAGGAGCTAAACCACATCTTCGAGACCCTGCTCAAGAAGGTGCAGGAGCCCGGAGCCGATTCGCCCTTCGCCGAGATCACGGACGAAGACATCGACAACCTGTTCAACGACTAGGAGCGGTCGCGGCCCCGCCGATCCCGGCGAGCTGCGCAAGGTGGACGATGAGCTTCATCAACTACATGGCGCGGGAGATCAACTGCAAGATCGTCTACTACGGCCCCGGTCTGTGCGGGAAGACGACGAACCTGCAGTACATCTACGAGCGCACGAACCCCGACGCGAAGGGGAAGATGATCTCCCTCGCGACGGAGACGGACCGGACGCTCTTCTTCGACTTCCTCCCGCTCGCCCTCGGCGAGATCCGCGGCTTCAAGACGCGGTTCCACCTCTACACGGTGCCGGGCCAGGTCTTCTACGACGCGAGCCGCAAGCTGATCTTGAAGGGCGTCGACGGCGTGGTCTTCGTCGCCGACTCGCAGGTCGGCCGCATCGAGGCGAACCAGGAGTCCGTCGAGAACCTCCGCACGAACCTCGCCGAGCAGGGCTACTCGCTCGACAAGATCCCCTACGTCATCCAGTACAACAAGCGCGACCTGCCCGAGATCGCGACGGTCGAAGAGCTGCGCGAGATGCTCAACCCGACGCAGGTGCCCGACTTCGAGGGCGTGGCCCGCACGGGCGTGGGCGTGTTCGACACGCTGAAGGCCGTGGCCAAGCTGGTGCTGACGGAGCTGAAAAAGGGCGGCCCCTGACCGACCGAACGACGGACCGTCCCCCTCCACCCCAAGCGCTTTCCACCCCAAGCGCTTTCCACCCC
>JAXLYT010000127.1:0-15543 GCA_046351295.1 Byssovorax sp. | reverse complement strand
GACCACGAACAGGCTCGCGCGCGGGTCGTCGCCGCTGTCGAGCCGCAGCCAGTGCGCCTCCGGGAACCCACCGGCCATCGGGATCGCGCGCACCTCGCCGAGATCGCGCAGCTTCACCGCGGGCGCGGTGAAGGGCAGCGCGTCCGGCCGGCCGTGGAGCAACACGCCCCCCCAGCCGAGCAGCGCGGCGGGCAGCGCGACGAGCAGCGCCCGCGCGGCCCGGCGACGGCCGCGAGCGTCGGGGGCCGCCGGCGGCGCCGCTCCATCGCGCTGCCCTTTGCGCCGCGCGTCGCGCCCCAGCACCACGCGGAGCGCCGCGGTCTAGGCGCTCCCCGCTGCAGCCGCGAGCGCGCCTCCCGCCAGGATCGCATCGCTGTGCCAGGGCACGAGCCCCATGAGCGCGCGCGCCGCCAGCGAGGGCACGCCGAGCGGCAAGCCCAGCGCCGCGCCAAGGGCGGCCCCGGCCACCGCCGCGGCGCTGCTCCGCTCGGCCAGCGCGCGCTCGCCGATCGCGACCGACGCGGAGACCACCGACACGGTGATGGCCGTGATGGCGAGCGCCGCGGCGATCATGATCAGCCAGCCCCCCACGCCGCTCTGGCCGAGCGCCTCGAGCGCGGGGAAGACGGAGCAGATGAAGAGCGGCACCGCGTACCACGGGGCGACCGCCCTCGATCGGGCGATCCGGGAGAGCCCCGAGCGACGGTCGAGGTGCTCGGCGTAGAAGGCCGCGCGCACGGCGAGGTCGGCGGCGCCCGCGGCGGGCGCGACGATCAACGGCAGGGCGACGATGATCGACCAGACGACGTCGGTCGTGTAGTCGGTCGGGTCGATGAGGATTGTGGTCGAGGCGGCGAGGGCGAGGCCGATCGTCGCGACCCACACCGCCGCCGCGATCGCGCCCGTGATCGCCCCGGTCCGCTCCCGCACGCTCAGCTCCTCGCTGAAGCGGACCCGCACCCGCTTCTCCGCCACGCGCCGGGCCGCGGCGCGCTGCCGCCGGGAGAAGCCCGTCAACGATCGGTCACGACGGATCACGTCGGCCAACAGCTCGGTTGCGGCCGCCCGCGTCGCCGGGGCCTCCATGTCGGCCCGCAGCCGGGCGATCTCCGCGTCCGTCGCGATGATCGCGAACGACTTGCCGGCCGTCCGCCGCACCCCGCCGTCCGGGTCGTGGAGCGACAGCAGGAGGCAGCGCGCCGCGAAGCGCGGATCTCTCTCGGGCAGCGCCGAGCAGGCCCAGGCGGCGCCGCCGCGCACGGACGCCACCTCGTGATCGCAGAGCGCGAGCACGCGCTCGGCGCTCCGGCCGAGGCCCACGCGCGCGGCCCAGAACCCGAGCTCCTCCTCGCTCCGCGCCACCACCGCGCTCTGGAGCAGGAACGCCTCTTCTTCTTCCGCCAGGCGCAGGTAGCCGCGGTACGGCCCGATCGCGCTCTCGATCTGCCCGCGCGAGAGGAGCGCATGCGGATCGTCGCGCCAGCGCCCGCTCTGCGCGAGCTCCTCGACCAGCGAGCGGGCGAAGCGCAGCTCCACGAAGTCGCGGTCCCGTTCGAGCCAGCCGAGCACCACCTCGACCAGCCGATCGTGCACGAGCTCGTACCAGGTCTCGTCGCCCCGTGGCATCGTGCGCAGGAGCCGCCCGTCGCGCAGGCGCTCGAGGACGGCATGCACCTCGCCCCGCTCCGCGCGGAACCGCGCCGCGAGCAGCCCGTCGAGCGTCATCGCGCGCTTGGTCCGCTCCTCCGTGATCAGCGCGTCGAGCACCAGGCGGAGGAGGATCCGCTCGCCCTCCGGCACCGCCGCCGTCACCCCGTCGAGGTAGCGGAGGAAGATGCCCGCCGTCCCGCCCACCGCCTGGTAGTCCTCCACGGTGAGCCGGATCTCCGCTGGATCGCGCCGCTCCGCCGCGCGGTACACCTCGGAGCAGAGGATCTGGAGCAGCAGCGGGTCGAAGCCCTTGTCGGAGAGATCGTCGACGAGCGCGTTCACGAGGCCGGGGGCGACGGCGATCTTCTTCTCGGCGAGCGGCTGGGCGATGGCCCGCCGCGCCCCGAACGCGGAGAGCCCCTTGAGGCGATAGCGGCGGTCGAGCAGGTCGGCGAAGGTCGGGCCGAGCTCGTCGAGCTCCGCCACCCAGTCTTGCCGCAGGCTGAGGACGAGGCGCAGATCGAGCGGGCGGCCCGCCTCGTCGGTCGCGGTGAGGGACGCGGAGAGCTCCTCGGCGAGGGCGCGCCGCTCGGCCTCGTCGGGGAAGCGGATGAACAGCTCCTCGAGCTGATCGAGGAGGATCACCACGGGCTCGCGGCGCGCTCTCAGCATCGAGGCGAGCGAGCCCTGCGGCGCGCCGAGGGCCGCGGCCACCTGGGCCCGCAGATCGGCGAGCGGCGCGCGGAGCAGGCGCACGTACGCGACCTGGAAGCCGCGCGCGGCGAGCCGCGGGATCACACCGGCGCGCAGGAGCGAGGTCTTCCCGATCCCGGAGCGACCGTAGAGCACCAGCGTCCGGCCCGCGGCGATCCGGTCGACGATCTCCTCGATGTCCTGCTCGCGCCCGTAGAAGCGGTCCTTGTCGTCCTCGTCGAAGTAGTCGAAGAGCTTGTACGGCGCGGGCCGCCCCGACCCGCTCGGCACGGGCGCGCTCGGCGCGGGCAAGCTCGGGACGGCCTTGCTCGGCGTGGCCGTGCTCGGCGGCGCGCTGCTCACCGCGCACCTCGCGCGGCGTCCGTCAGCTCCTCCACGAGGAGGGATGGGTCGGCCTTGATCCAGGTCGCGTCGAGCCCGTTCCAGCACTCCTCATCGACGGGCGAGCGCTCCGGGGTGACCATGAACACCGGCCCTGCGTTGCGGGCCCGCGGCGGGCGGAGCTGGCGGGCCAGGCGCTTGGCCCACCCGTCGCGCGGGCTCACCCCCACGAAGAGCAGCGCGCGATCGAGGGCGCCCGTCACGAGCGAAGCGACCGCGGGCGCGAGGTGGCCGAGCCGGTCCCACAGCTCGTCGTGGTCCTGCTCGGTGAGCACCAGCGAGTCGGGGGCGGCGATCGAGCCGCGCAGGTGGACGTTGATCGCGCCCTCGCCGCCGGCGTCGATCGCCTGATCCACGCCCCACACGGCGCGCAGCACGGTCGATCGCGGCTCGCCCGGGAGCGGCTCGTCGAAGGCCCGCTGCAGGAGGCCGTCGAAATGGGTCGACACCACGCCGGGCAGCTTCCAGCGGGCCAGGGCGCGCAGCGCGGGCGGGGGCTCGGCCTTCGCGTGCACGGCGAGGATGGTGCGGGTCAGGGAGGGGCGGCGGCTCTCGTGCTCGAAGTGCTGGCAGACCCGCTGCAAGGTCAAGAGGTCGACCCAGTCGCCCGCCGACTCGCCGAGGCGCAGCTCGGCCTCGTGCGGGTAGCGCGCGCGCGCCGCCAGATCGAGCAGGAGCGCGCGCGGGGTGATCGATCCCGTGCCGCTCCGCACCGCGGTGAGCAGGCCGGGGCCGACCACGGGGATGCACCGGCCCTCGGCCACGGCCGCCACCAGATCGGCCGGTAGATCGAGGGTGCGCGGCCTCGGCTCCGGGGCCTTCGGCGCCGGGGCGGAGGCCGCGCCGAGCTCGAAGAGCCTGCGCTCTCCCGGCGCGAGGAAGAGCACCGGCGTGACGAAGCTGCGCGGCGATTCGCGGCTGAAGTTGCGCTGGAGCGCGAGGCGCCCGGCGGTCACGGCGAGGTCGGCGAAGCCCGCGGACTGGCTCCCCGCGAGCGCGGCGTAGAAGGCGCGCGCGAAGGCGTTGGCCGCGTTGTCGGCGATCTCGTAGCGCATCGCCACCACGGCCCGCACGCCGCTCCCTAGCAGGAGCGGGCCGAGCCCCGCGAAGCCCCGGCGCGGATCGGGGCTCGCGCCGAGGCAGCAGTTGAGCACCACGAGGCGCGGCGGCCTCGCGGCGAACATCGGCGCGAACGCGTCGCCGGGCAGCCACGCCTCGCCGCCGCCCTCACCGTTGAGCCGGATCGTCGGGCTCCCGTCCTCCTCGACCCGCCCGTGTCCAATGATGTGGACGATGTCCCACGATGTGGCCTCGAGCTTCTCGGCCAGCCGATCCGGCGTGACCGGGCCGTCGAGGCGGACGGGCGCGCCGCCCTCGATCGCGGCGCCGGCCGCCTGGAGGGCGAGCTGGATCCCGCTCCACTCGTGCTCGATCCCGAGGCCCGAGCGCTCGGGGATCACCACCAGCATGCGGAGCGGTCCGGGCGGGCGGGGCCGGAGCGCCGGGATCCGCAGGCCCGCCGAGGGGTGGCGCACCAGCGCGGCCCGCGGGTGCGGCGCCACGAAGGAGAGGCGATCCATGTCGAAGAGCGCCTCCCACGGCAGCTCGTCGATGGGGCCGGACTCCGGCGGCAGCGAGAGGCGGATCGAGAGCAGCGCGCCCTCGTCGATCTGCGCCGCGCGCAGGGCCTCCACCGCGGGGCCGATCGGGCCGGCGAGCAGGCTCTGCCAGAGCTGGGCGCCGATGTCCTTGAGCTGATCGAGCTCGCAGTTGCCGCGGGCGATCTGGCCGAGCGCGCTCTGGCTGCTCCGGGTCTTCTGCCAGTCGAGATCGAGGGGCGCGACGAGCTCCTCCGCGCCGTCGATCGAGAGGCCGACGGACGGCCCGTCACGATCGAAGATCCGGAAGCAGAGGAGGTGGTCCATCGCGCGGCCCGGGCAGCAGGGCCGAAGCATACAGGCAATCGGCCGCGCGGGGCCGGCGCAAGCGCGCCCGCGGAATCAGGCTCAGTGCGCGCTCGTCCTGAGCTTCGCCCGCGCGGCGCCGCGCTCCATCGCGAGGTCGATCAGCCGGGCGAGCAGCTCCTTCGCCGGGATGCCGCTCGCCTCCCAGAGCTTCGGGTACATCGAGATCGCCGTGAAGCCGGGGATCGTGTTGATCTCGTTCACCCACAGCTTGCGGTCGTGGTCCAAAAACAGATCGACCCGCGCCATGCCCGCGCACTCCAGGGCCTGGAAGGTGGCGATGGAGAGCCGCTGCGCCTCGGCGATCTCCCCCTCCGAGAGCGCCGCGGGGATCCTCGTCGTCGCGCCCTTCTCGTCGATGTACTTGGCGGCGTACGAGTAGAAGCCGTCCTGGTGATCGACCACGATCTCCCCGGGGATCGAGGCGATCGGCGCGTCGTTGCCGAGCACCGCGCACTCGATCTCCCGCGGCCTGTCGAGGCCCTTCTCCACCAGCACCTTGTGATCGAAGGTGAAGGCCTCGTCGACGCCGCGCGCGAGCGACGCCCGGTCGACGGCGCGGCTCACCCCCACCGAGGAGCCGAGGTTGGCCGGCTTGACGAAGAGCGGGAAGCCGAGGGCCTCCGCGCGATCGAGGGCCCCGCCGCGGCCCCGCTCCCAGTCGAGCCGGCGCAGCGTGACATGGGGCACGAGCGGCAGGCCCGCCCCCGCGAGCAGCCGCTTCATCACGTCCTTGTCCATGCCCACCGCGGAGCCGAGCACGCCCGCGCCCACGTAGGGCACGCCCGAGAGCTCCAGCAGGCCTTGCACTGATCCGTCCTCGCCCATGGGCCCGTGGAGCACCGGGAAGACCACATCCACGCCCGCCGTGTCCTTGCCCCCGCCGATGGCCAGCGAGCCCTCACCGTGGGCGCCCGGGTGGGCGGCCAAAGTGACCTCGGGGTACCCTCCTTCGAGGCGGGCGAGGCGCGGATCGCGCGACGCGGCGAGCACCCGCGCCTCCTCCTGGAGGTGCCAGCGCCCGTCCTTGTCGATGCCGACGAGGAGCGGCTCGAAGCGCTCGCGATCGAGGGAGGAGACGACGAAGCGGGCGGAGAGGAGCGAGATCTCGTGCTCGGCCGAGCGGCCGCCGAAGAGCACGGCGACCCGGAGCTTCTTCTGGGACGACATGGGCGCAACCTACCGCGGGAGGCGCTCCACGGGCGAGCTTGCGGCAGAGGGAGGTCCGATGGGGGCGCACAGGTTGCGTTCGAGGCGTTTTTTGCACCCTCGCGCAGAGGCCAAGAGGGCTGACGCAAGGCTTGCACGGGAGGCTGCAATTCAAGCGGGGATTCGGGCTTGCGGGCGGGACCTTCGCGCCGCAAATCCTGCGATCTGCGCTGGATCTCGCGATCGATTGTGCCTGGCCTGACGCTTGCTTGAGGCGGCTGTCGTGAACGTGCGTCGCGAGAGCATCCCGGGCAGTGGCATGCCGACCCTGCCTTACTTGTTTGTCCTGATTTCCTCGATTGGCCTGTTCATCGTGTGGAACGGCTTCCTCTGGAACGCTCCGCGCGAAGCGTCGCATGTTGGGCGATTTGCCGTCTCCTACCTGGCTGTCATCCCGATCGCCGCCCTGCTCCTCCTGATGATGCGGCGGCTCCGCTGGACGCACCTCATCACCACCACCGGGTCCGTGTGGGCCATCAAGATGGTGGTGACCGCGCTGCTCTATCAGGTCTTCGCCCGGGGCACGGCGACCAACCTCCACGCGGTCGCGCCGGGTAAAGCGCAAATTGTGCAGACGCGGAGCGCCGAGTACCGCGCGGCCACCGGGCCCTTCGCCTCCGGCGTCGTCCAGGGCCGGGTGCTCCGGGCGGGCCAGCCCGTCGCGGGCGCGGTGGTCTTCCTCGACAACCCGGCCCCGGGCACCGAGGCGCCGGACGCGCAGCCGCTCACGATCGAGATCCGCGGATCGAGCTACGCGAGGCCCATCTTCTGGGCGCGCCCGGGCGACGACGTGAAGATCTGGAACCACGACACCGTGCTCCACACCGCCCATCTCTACGGCAAGGGCGTCGTCCCCAAGAATCACCCCGCGCCTCCCTCGGCGGCCGCGCAGCCCTTCACGCTGCCCGACCCGGGGCTCTATCACGTGCGCTGTGACAACCATCCTTCCGAGTCGGCCTGGCTGCTCGTCATCGATCATCCTTACCTGACGCAGACGGCGGCGGACGGCTCGTTCAGCCTCCCCGCGGTGGCCGCAGGGCAGGCCCGCGTCGTCGCGATCGAGGCCGGCGAGCAGGGGGCTTATCGGGCCGAGGGCCGCGCGACCGTCATCGCCGCTGAGGCCGCCGATCTGACGCTCGATCTCGCGGATCTGCGGGAGAGCTCGCTGCGCGGCGAGGGCGTCGTGCAATAAGCGCCGATCGAGAATCGAGCGCGGTGGCGTCGTTCTCTCGTCGACGGGAGCGCGGCGCCTGGTGTAAAGAGTACCCGGGGACTCCGGCCTCGATGCCGGAGATCACCGCGGGCAGAGTCAGATTCCCCTGTCGTCCGAGAGAACCCCAGCGAGGAGCCATTTACGTGACTCGATATCCACCCCTGTCGTTCTTGCGCTCGCCGCTGCCGCGGGCGCTCATCCTCGCGGCGTTCGCCGCGACGCTCGCGTCCTGCGACAAGGACGATTGGGGCCCCGACGCGCTGCGCGGCGGCAAGACCTCGAAGGAGCAGGCCACCCTCAAGCGCGGTCAAGAGCAGTATTCGATGTACTGCGCCGGCTGCCACGGGGAGAAGGGCGACGGCGAGGGCCCGGCCGCCCGCTTCCTCGACCCGAAGCCGCGTGACTTCCGCAAGGGAAGGGTGAAGTTCGCGGGCGTCCCCGCCGGCACGCTCCCGCACGACGAGGACCTCATCCGCACGATGAACCACGGCCTCACCGGCACCTCCATGCCGTCGTGGAAGCTCGTCACCGACGACGACAAGCTCGCGATCGTCGCCTACATCAAGACCTTCTCGGACGTCTGGACGAAGGAGACGCCCGGGCCGCTCGTGCAGATCAAGGCCGATCCGTGGCGCAAGAAGCCGGAGAAGGGCATCGCCGAGGGCGAGAAGGTCTATCACGGCCTCGCCGCCTGCTCGAGCTGCCACCCGGCGTACATCAAGAAGCCCGAGATCTTCGAGGCCATGAAGGCCTACGACATCCCGGTCACCGGCTTCCGCACGGACCTCTACTCCTCCGTCGAGAAGGAGAGCGACTGGGGCGCGCCGATCAAGCCGCCGGACTTCCTCGTCAACCGCACGAAGAGCGCCACCAAGAAGGAAGACCTCGTGCGGGTCATCGCCGCCGGCGTTGGCGGGACGGCCATGCCCGAGTGGGGCGCCACGCTCACGAACCAGCAGCTCTGGGGCCTCGCTTATTACGTCGAGTCGCTCATCGAGAAGCGGGACACGCCCGAGGGAGACGCCCTGAAGAAGAGCCTCCTCGAGCAGCCCGACTACACCCCTCCGCCGCCGCCCCCTCCGCCGCCGCCCCCGGCCGCGACGGACACCGCGGCTCCGTCCGCCAACCCGTCGGCCGTGCCCTCTGCGGCTCCGTCCGTCGCGCCAACCGCCACGCCCAAGGGCAAGTAGCCGAGGAGAGCCATGTCGACGAACGCAATCACCCTGACCGCCTCGAACGAGCCGCTCGTCGAGCGGCCGATCGTCAAGGCGCACATCATCGCCGGGTTCACATTCTTCTTCGCCTCGATCTTCGCCGGCCTGCTCTACGCGCTCCAGCTCAGCCGCCTCTACCCCTTCCCCGGGGTCGAGCTGCTCTCGCCGGGCCGGATGCGCATGCTGCACACGAACGCCATCGCGTATGGCTTCCTGTTCAACAACTTCATCGCCGCCCTGCTCTGGATCGTGCCGCGCCTCACCGGCAAGCCGATGCTCAGCAAGAAGCTCTCGTGGACCGTGTTCGTGGCCTGGCAGGTCGTCGTCGGGGCGACCGCGATCGGCCTCATCGGCGGCCAGGCGCAGGCCATCGAGTGGGGTGAGACCCCGGTGTGGATCGATCCCGTGGTGGTGGTGGGCGCGGCCCTGTTGATCATCAACGTGGCGACCCCGATCCTCAAGGTGGCGAACCGCAAGCTCTACGTCACCCTCTGGTACTTCGGCGCGATGCTGGTGTGGCTGCCCCTGACGTACATCATGGGCAACTTCGTCCCGCAGTACTTCGTCCCCGGCGCCGGCGGCGCGGCCGTGACCGGCCTCTACATTCATGATCTCGTCGGCCTGACGGTCACCCCGCTCGGCTGGGGCATGATGTACTACTTCGTGCCCGTCCTCCTGAAGAAGCCCGTCTGGAGCCACACGCTCTCGCTCGTCGGCTTCTGGGGCCTCGCGTTCTTCTACCCGCTGAACGGCGTCCACCACTTCTTCTACAGCCCGATCCCCATGTACGCGCAGTACGGCGCGGTCATGAGCACCATCGCGGTCGAGATCGTGGTCTTCACCGTGGTCGTGAACTTCTTCATGACCCTCCGCGGCAAGGGCGAGCTCTTCCGCAGTAACCTCTCCGTGCGCTGGTTCTACACCGGCATGGTGATGTACTTCATCACCTGCTTCCAGTGCGCCTTCCAGACGACGCTGACCTTCCAGCGCCTCATCCACTTCACCGACTGGGTCGTGGCCCACGCCCACCTCGTGATGTTCGGCGTCTTCAGCTTCTGGATCATGGGCATGATCGTCTACCTCTGGCCGAAGCTCGTCGGCGCGGCCTGGTGGAGCGACAAGCTGAACAGCCTCGTCTACTGGATGATGACCCTCGGCCTCGCCGCCATGTTCATCGACCTCACCATCGTCGGGGTGGTGGAGGGCTACATGTGGCAGAACCTCTCGCCCTGGGAGCGCACGCTCACCGCGGCCCAGCCGTTCTGGCACGTTCGCACCTTCACGGGCGTCGTCATCGTCGCAGCGGCGATGCTCCAGGCCTACAACATGTGGATGACCGCCAAGAGCCGCGCTGCGGCGTCGAGCCCGGTCGCAGAGGAGCCCGCCCCCGCGGCGGTCTGAGGAGGATTCCGTGGAGAAGCTCGCTACGATCTGGCTGGCAGGAGGCGTGTTCTGCTTCGCGCTGGCCGGTGCGGTGTCCGGGTACCTGCCCATCGCCCACCTGTCCAAGATCCCTTACAAAAAGCTCGACGAAGTAGCCCCCAAGCCGAGCCAGGAGTTCTTGGCGCTCGCCGCCAAGTACCCCGACCAGTTCAAGAAGTACTACGGCGAGGCCAACACCCAGACGTTCCACGAGGCGCTCCGCCTCGGCCGCGACACGTACATCGCCGAGGCCTGCTGGCACTGCCACTCGCAGTTCGTGCGCCCCGTCTCCAACGAGGACGCCCGCTTCGGCAAGGTGTCCTACGCGGCGGAGTACATGAACGAGATGTTCCTGCCCCACCTGTTCGGCACGCGCAGGGTCGGGCCGGACCTCATCCGCGAGTCGGGCCGCCACGGCAACGACTGGCACGTCGCCCACTTCTTCGACTCGACGACCGTGGTGCCGACCTCGGTGATGCCGCGCTACACCTGGTTCTACGACCAGGAGGGCAAGCAGGTCCCCGAGCCGAACAAGCGCGGCATCGCGGTCATCACCTACGTGCAGTGGCTCGGCAGCTGGGCGACGCCCGAGATGGCGGAGCGAGAGGAGAAGATGGCCAATGCTGCTCCGTGAGTCCGACGCCCCGCGCACCACGCGCGAGAAATACGAGCGCGCCGTCCTCTGGGGCGCGATGATCTTCGGCATCTTCGTGGCCGGGATCGCCTTCGTCTACAAGATCGCGGAGTTCATCTTCACCCTCAACGGCAACGAGGTGAAGGGCTTCGCGGACGTGCCGGTGACGGTGTACTTCGTCGTCGCCGCGGGTTGGCTGTGTCTCTTGGTGTGGTGCTTCGTCAGCGGGAAATTCACCGATGTCGAGGCCACCAAATACGAAATGCTCGAGATGGAGGCGGAGTATGAGCGACGCGGTGAGTGAGGCCGAGCCCAAGGCCAAGAAGGCAAAGGCTTCTGCCGTGGCCGCCGCCGCGGCGAAGACCGAGGAGAAGAAGAGCGACGAGCTCGCCGGCCCCAAGGCGGCGGGCGAGGAGCACCCCTCGGACCGCTACGAGACGCCCATGGAGTACGATCCGACGGCCAAGGTGCCTGTCGTGATCGTCCTCGTGTGGAGCTGCGCGATCATCGGCTTCATCTCGTACATGGCCGTCTACCTGTTCCCGGATCTGGCCCTCTGGGGCAACCCCTGAGCGAGATCGAGAACGCATGAGCGCCCGCGGACCCGACGCCCTGTGCCGCCACTGCGGCCTCTCCGCCGCGTCCGCGGGCGATTATTGCTGCTACGGCTGCGAGCTCGCCGCCCAGATCGCCCAGGAGGGCAAGCAGAAGCAGTCCGAGCTCTACGGGGTCATCACCTTCTCGCTCCTCTTGTCGATGATCGTGATGATGCTCTCCCTCTTCCTCTTCGCCGAGGACGTGTACGGCGCAGGGGCGGAGGCGGGGCTCGGGTGGATGCGGCGAGTCTACCGGGTCGCCTCGGCCCTGCTCTCCACCCCGGTCGTGCTCCTGCTCGGCGTGCCCCTCGGCCGCCGGGCCCTCGCCGCCGTCAAGGCGCGCAAGCTCTCGATGGACCAGCTCGTCCTCGCGGGCGCGGTCGCCGCCTACGGCCTCTCCATCGCCGCCGTGCTCCGCAACAAGGGCGGCGTCTACTTCGACAGCGCCACCTCCGCGCTCGTGCTCACGACGCTCGGCCGCTACCTCGAGGCGAGCGCCCGCGCCCGCGCGAGCCGCGTCATCGCTCCCTCCCTCAAGCTCTCCTCCGCCCCCGTCCTCGCCGCCCGCGAAGGCGGCACCTTCGAGCGCTTGAGCCCCGCGGCCATCGAGCCCGGCATGACGCTCAAGATCCTCGCCGAAGAGGTGCTGCCCGTCGACGCCAAGGTCATCGAGGGCGACGCCGAGCTGACCCTCGGCGTGATCACCGGCGCCGCCGCGCCCGTGACGCGCAAGGTCGGCGAAGAGGTGCCCGCGGGCGCCGTCCCCGTGTCGAGCGCGCTCCTCTGCGTGGCCCTGCGCCCCGCCCGCGAGTCGACGCTGGAGCGCCTCTCCGCCCTCGCGAAGAGCCTCAAAGAGCGCCCCTCCCGCCTCCAGCGCCTCGGCGACACCTTCGCCGCCGCCCTCGTGCCCGTGGTGAGCCTGCTCGCCCTCGGCTCGTTCGCGTTCACGGCCGTGCGCTCCTCCTTCGAGCCCGCGGTGATCACCTCGCTCTCGGTGGTGCTCGCCGCATGCCCCTGCACCTACGGCGTGGCGACGCCCCTCGTGCTCTGGCTGGCCCTCCGCCGCGCCCTCGAGAAGGGCGTGTGCATCCGCAACGCCTCCGCGCTCGAAGAGCTCGCCGAGGTGAAGGCCGTGGCCTTCGACAAGACCGGCACGCTGACGAACCCGGATCTCTCCGTGCTCGGCGCCGAGCTCGCCGAGGGCGTGACGCCGGACGAGGTCGCCGCCGCCGTGCTCGCCCTCGAAGCGAGCAAGCGCCACCCCATCGCCCGCGCCCTCTCCACCTGGGCCGGGACCCACTGTTCCACGCCGGTTTCGCTCGTTGACACGAAGATCCTCGTGGGTCGCGGTGTGTCCGGCCAGGACACGGAGGGCCACACCTACCTCCTCGGCGCCCCGGCCTGGCTGCTCGCCGAGGACGTGCGCGGCCTCGACGCCCGCGCGCCCGAGCAAGAGGACGCCCGCGCCGTGCTCGCCCGCGACGGGCAGATGCTCTGCCGCTTCCTGGTCGGCGAGGCGCTCCGGCCCGAGGCCGAGGCGGCGCTCCAGTCGCTGCAAGCCGACGGCCTCTCCGCCCTCATGCTCACCGGCGACTCGATCGGCGGCGCGCAGAGCATCGCCGCGCGGCTCTCGATGGAAGCGCACGCCGCGCTCTCCCCGGTGGACAAGCTCGACAAGCTCAACGCCCTCGGCAAGACGGTCGCCATGGTGGGCGACGGCCTGAACGACGCGCCCGCCCTCGCCGGCACCGGCCCGAGCTTCGCGATGCACGGCGGGACCGACCTGGCGAAGGGCATGGCCCAGGTGACGCTCCTCCGCCCCGATCTGCGCCTCGTTCCCTGGACGCTCGCGCTCTCTCGCCGGGCCATGCAGGTGGGCTGGCAGAACCTCTGGGCCTCGACGATCTACAACGTGCTCTTCCTCGCCCTGGCCGCGAGCGGCACCCTGCGCCCCGTGTGGGCCGGCCTGAGCATGCTCACGTCATCGCTGCTCACCCTCGCGAGCTCGCTGCGGGTGAGCGCGGTGCCCGGCCCCGAGGGAGAAGAGCCCGAGGCCCCCGGCCGCGAGATCCCGGGCTTCGAGCGCGAGCCTCTGCCCGAGCGCGCAGACAAGCTGAACGGCGTGACCGACGCATCGAACACCGCCGAGGTGAAGGCCTGATGGAGCTCGAAGCCGCGATCCTCACCGCCGCCGCGACCGGCGCCCTCGGGAGCATCCACTGCGCCGCGATGTGCGGCCCGCTGGTGGTCGCCGGGTGCAGCAAGGCCGACGGGATCTCCCGGCGCGACAGCGTCGAGTACTTCCTCGGCCGCATCTTCTCGTACGCGACCGTCGGCGCGGTGCTCGGCCACCTGGGCCGCCACGCGCTCTGCATCTTGCCGATGAGCTGGGTCGAGCGCGCCGCGATCGGGCTCGTGGCCGTGGCCGCAGCCTACCGGGGCATCCAGCTTCTGCGCGGCAAGGAGCGGCAAGAAGAGCAGCTCGTGAAGCTGCGGGCGCGCCCCTCGCGACCGTCGATCATGACGCTGCTCGGCCAGCTCCTGCCGAAGCGGGGGCTCGGGCTCGGGCTGTCGACGGGGATCTTGCCTTGCGGGTTGTTGCTGCCCGCGTGGGCTCTCGCCGCAGGGACGGCGAGCGCGCCCGCGGGAGCGCTGGTGATGGTGGTGTTCTCGCTCGTGACGATGCCGGGGCTCTTGATCCCACTGGCCGGGCGGCGGTTGCTCCAGCGGGTGCTGAGCAAGTTGCCCGCGCAGGCGCATGGGCTCGCGTGGTGCGCGCTGGCGGTGTGGATGGCGGCGCGGCCCTTCCTGGTGGCGAGCGGGGCTTGTCACTGAGGAAGAAGCGGGAACATCATCCCAAGGTGTGACAGCCCGGTTCGCAGTGGACCGTGTCGCGCTGCACGCGCTACGCTTCGCGCGTGACCATCGCCTGGGAGCCGGACGATCAGCGCAGGATCGAAGCGGGCATCGAGCGGTACCCGGCGGAGAGCAACCGGTGCGCCGCGCTCGCTCGGATCGTCTATGCGGTTGCGCAGCCGAGGGACGAACGCACGCGGGGCATCCAGATCACGCCCAGTGCGGCCCCGTGGCTCGTCCTGCGCAAGCCGCTGCGAAGACAGTGGGGCAGCCACACCTTGATCGAGACGCAGGAGCACCGCGTCGATGCGCTGACGGGGGCAGGTGGGTGCCCGGCCGCCGAGTACCTCGAGGCGCATTTCAAGTTCGCCCAAGCGCTCATCGTGCGCGACGTCGACGTGAACACCGTCGACCCCTGGATCGAGCAGGAGGAGAACGAATGAACCTCCGCGACACCATCGTCCACTGGGTCGACCAGCGCGTCGAGGCGATGCTCGCAACACCCCCGATGTGGGGCTCGCCCGAGGCCCTCGAGATGCAGATGCTGCTGCTCATGCAGGTGCGCGCGCTCGCGCAGCGCCCGGAGCAAGAGCTCGAAGAGCCGCGGCGCATCCTCGACACGTACCTCGCCTATCTGGCGCGGCGGTTTCCAAACCGAGCGCAGGCGCCGCTCTTCGAGCTGATCGCGCCCGACGATGAGGACTGCACGAAGCTGGCCCACGAGCTGCGGGCATTCGCCACGGTCCTGCGCGAGAGCATGCTCGAAGAGAATCCGTTCCAGCACAACGACCTCGCGATCAAGCTGACGTTCAGTGCCGGGCAGATGCCCACCGCGTCGGCATTCACGGGCTACTACGAGGAATTTCGACGGACGGCACGCGCGGTGGCGAGGCGCGCTGAACGAGTGACGGGGCGCGCGCCGAAGGATATCGAAGCAGCGACGGACTTCGTGCTGACCGACACACGCGTGCGGCACCCGAACGGGCAACCCGCGGACGTCGTGCTGCTGCTCGGGGCCGTTCCACCCGTCGCGCGGCAAGCGACGCTCTTCTCGGAGAAGACGGCGTCCATCCCCGAACCCGATCGCGTGCGAGACGCGCTCGCCGGCCTGCTCACGATGGGCGAATGGGCCGCCGCCGGAGCACCCCTCGGCGATTTGCCGTTCGACGACGCCGATCAGCGCGTGCGGCTCGCGGTTCAGGCGCGGCGCATGCTGCCGAGCCGTGGGATCGAAACCGCCGCGATCGGGGGGAGGCTGATCGGGCGCTCGAAGCCGGTGGAATTTCGCGCCGACTTCGAGCCGCGCTTCCGGGAGGTGCTGCGCGCCGCCCTGCTGCCCGAGCCGTTCGAGCGGCGCGACAGCATCCGGGCCGTCGATCTCGATCGAGGGCGCATCCTGCTCGGGAAGCAGCGGCTCCGCTGTTACCTGCAACCGGGGATGCTCGGCGATCACGCAGAGGTGGGTGTGATGGCCCGTATCCAGGGGCAACTCTACCAGCCGCTCGGGGAGAGCCCGTTCGTGCTCGTGGATAAGCTGGAGATGGATGAGCCGCCGGCTGAGGCGGATTGAATTGGGGTGCCCGCAGGGACGGCGAGCGCGCCGACCATCCCGCCGGCGAGGCGGAGGTTGCTCCAGCGGGTGCTGAGCAAGCTGCCCGCTCAGGCGCATGGTCTCGCGTGGTGCGCGCTC
>JAXLYT010000126.1:0-16416 GCA_046351295.1 Byssovorax sp. | reverse complement strand
GCGCGTCGGCGGGCACCTGCGATCCGGCGGAGACCTGCACGGGCGCGTCGGCGGCTTGCCCGGCCGACACGCTCACGGCGGCGGGCACGGTGTGTCGCGCGTCGGCCGGCGCCTGCGATCCGGCGGAGAGCTGCACGGGCGCGTCGGCGGCCTGCCCGGCCGATACGCTGAGCGCTTCGGGCACGGTGTGCCGCGCGTCGGCGGGCGCCTGCGATCCGCAGGAGACGTGCACGGGCGCGTCGGCGGCTTGCCCGGCCGATACGCTCACCGCGGCCGGCACGGTGTGCCGCGCGTCGGCGGGCGTGTGCGACGTGCAGGAGACCTGCACGGGCAGCGCGGCGGCCTGTCCCGCGGACAGCTTCCAGTCGGCGGCGACGGTGTGCCGCGCGGCGGTGGCCGGCGGCTGCGACAACGCGGAGAACTGCACGGGGTCGTCGGCTTCGTGTCCGGCGGACACGTTCAAGGCGGCCGGCACCGTGTGCCGCGCGTCGGCGGGCGTGTGCGACGTGCAGGAGACCTGCACGGGCTCGTCGAACGCCTGCCCGGCGGACTCGTTCCAGTCGGCGGCGACGGTGTGCCGCGCCGCGGCCGGGACCTGCGACAACGCGGAGAACTGCACGGGCTCGTCGGCTTCGTGTCCAGGGGATTCGGTCAAGGCGGCCGGCACCCTCTGCCGCGCATCCGCGGGCGCATGCGATCCGGCGGAGAGCTGCACGGGCGCGAGCGCGGCCTGTCCGGCCGACACGCTCACGGCGGCCGGCACGGTGTGCCGCGCCTCCGGCGGCGTGTGCGATGTGGCCGAGACCTGCACGGGCGCGTCGGCGGCGTGCCCGGGCGACAGCAAGGTCGCCGCGGGCACCATCTGCCGCGCCTCGGCCGGCGTGTGCGACGTGGCAGAGGCCTGCGACGGATCCAACAACGCCTGCCCGGGCGACGGCTTCGTGGCCGGCGGTACGGTCTGCCGCGCGGCGGCGAGCCAGTGCGACGTGGCGGAGAGCTGCACGGGCTCCTCGGCCTCGTGCCCCGGCGACAGCTTCGTGGCCAACGGCACGGCCTGCGCCGATGGCAACGCCTGCACGCAGAACGACGTCTGCAACGGCTCGGGCTCCTGCGTGGGCAGCGGCCTCGCCGGCCTCGCCTCGTCGGTCCCGCAGACGGGCATCGCGGGCACCACCACCGGCAAGCGAAGCGAGACGGGCGGGACCTGCGCGACCTCGAACAACTCGCCCGAGGTCATCTACAACTACACGGCGCCGGTCACGGCCAACTACACCTTCGACACCATCGGCTCGAACTTCGACACCGTGCTCTACATCCGCAACGGCGGCTGCGGCGGCGCGGAGCTCGGCTGCAACGACGACGGGAGCGGCGCGCAGTCGGTCGTCACCGTGGCCCTCACCGCGGGGCAGACGGTGGGGATCGTCGTCGACGGGTGGAACGGCAACTCGGGCAACTACGTGCTCAACATCCACATGAGCTGCTCGGGCGCCGACACCCTCGGCCACTCGTGCGGCGCGGCGCCCACCGTCGCCAACCTCACCGCCGCTGGCCAGTCCGCGAACGTGACCGGTCAGATCGACGAGGGCGGCGACGACTACTTCGTCGTCAACTGGACCAACTCCGGCGCCGGCAATGCCTACTTCCCGGAGGTGTTCCTGAACAACGACGGCGGCGGCATCTACCGGATGCAGGTCATGAACGTGGGCTGCGGCTCGAACGTGCTCTCCTGCCCCGGCCAGCTCAGCGACTGGTCCGAGAACATGAACCAGTACACCGACGCGACGGGGTGCAAGGCGAACGGCAACTGCAGCGATGGCACGGCGCGGATCACGACGGCGGTGGTGCGGGTCTTCCGGATCAGCGGCGGGCCGACCTGCACCACCTACGGATTCACGCTCTTCCTGTGAGAGGTGAGGAGAGGCAGCGATGACGAAGAGCAATGGACCTGGCAAGCTCCCGAGCTTTGCGCGCACGCCGAGCGGGATGCTGTCGCGAGAGGAAGCCGGGATCGCCGAGAAGGCGGCGGCGGGGAGCGATCAGCCCATGGCGATCGACGACGCGGGCGAGGTGATCCCGGCGCAGCACTGCTCGCACGGGAGCCATGGTTCGCACGGGAGCCATGGTTCGCACGGGAGCCATGGCTCTCACGGGAGCCATGGCTCACACGGGAGCCACGGCTCGCACGGCTCTCACGGGAGCTGGTGAGGCCGGGCCATCGTCGATCGATCGTCCGGCGTAAGATGGGGGCATGATCGAGCGCGACCATGCCCCCGTCGACGCGCGGGCGACCGTCCTCGCGGGCCCGGCGACGCCCCCTCTGCCGGTGCTGGTCGAGGGGGCGGAGATCGTCGATGACATCACGGGCCCGCGCTACGCGGCGGGCGCATTGCTCGGGGCGGGCGGGATGGGCGAGGTGCGGGCCGTGCGCGATCGGCGCATCGGGCGCGAGGTGGCGGTCAAGGTGCTCCACCCGGGCGCGGACACGCTCGGGGCCGAGTCGCGGCGCCGCTTCCTCCGCGAGGCGCGGGTGCAGGGGCAGCTCGAGCACCCGAGCATCGTGCCCGTCTACGACCTGGAGACCGATCCGCGCGGCGAGACGCGCCTGTTCATGAAGCGGGTGCGCGGCGTGACGCTGGAGGAGGTGCTGCGCGCCCTCGCGTCGGGCGACGAAGAGGCGGCCCGCCGCTTCCCTCGGCGGCGGCTGCTCACGGCCTTCGTGAGCGTGTGCCGGGCCGTCGACTACGCGCATGCGCGCGGCGTGATCCACCGGGATTTGAAGCCCTCCAACATCATGCTCGGCGAGTTCGGCGAGGTGCACGTGCTCGACTGGGGCATCGCCAAGGTGCGCTCGGCGCCGGAGATCGAGCCGCTACGCGCTGGATCTCCGGCCGATCTCGCGCTCGGCGACACCGTCGAGGCGGCGCCGCGATCGGGCGATGCGTCGGCGCCGACCGCGCAGGGATCGCTCCTCGGCACGCCCGGGTTCATGTCGCCGGAGCAGGCCCGGGGCGACAACGATCGGGTGGACGCGCGGACCGACGTGTTCGCCCTCGGGGCGGTGCTCTTCGAGATCCTCGCGCTGGAGCCGCTGATCCAGGGGGTGAGCGCGCTCGGGCGGATCGAGGCCACGCTGCGCCTCGGGGCCGACCGCAGCCCAGGGGCGCGCGCCCCCTCGCGCGATGTCCCGCCCGAGCTCGACGTCGCATGCGTGCTCGCCACCATGCCCGCGCCCGCGGAGCGCACGGCCACCGCCGGCCAGCTCGCCGAGGCGGTCGATCGCTACCTCGACGGCGATCGCGACCTCGGCATGCGCCGCGCCATGGCCGAGGAGCAGGCCGAGCATGCGCGCCGGGCGCTCGCCGAGAACCCCTCGCCGGCCGAGGGGCATGCCGAGGCGGTGCGCCTCTTCGCCAAGGCGCTCGCCCTCGATCCACACCACAAGAGCGCCGCGGACGAGCTCGGCCGGCTCCTCGTCGACGCGCCCGCGGAGCTGCCCCGGGAGGCCGCCGCGGAGGTCGCGGGCATGCGGCAGAAGGCGAGCCGCACCGTGGCGCTGGCCGGGCTGTTCCGCGCGGCGAGCGTCGTGCTGGGGAGCGGGATCGCGCTCGTGCTCGGGGTCCGCCGCCCGGTGCTCGCGGCCCTGCTGATCGGCGGGCTGAGCTCGGCCGTCGCGCTGACCTGGCTCTGGCTGCGCGCGTCGAGCGAGCGGGCCCGCGCGCTGCTCCGGATCGGGACGGCGCTCTGCACGACGATCGCCCTCACGTCGCTGAGCTTCGCCTTCGGCCCGGTGATCCTCGTGCCGGCGGTGGCGATGATCAACGGCCTTCTGATCCTCGGCCAGAGCGACTTCAAGCTCGACCGGATGGTCCTCGGCCTCTCCCTCGTGCCGGTGCTCTGGTCCTTCGCCGGCAGCGCGCTCGGCGTTGCCGATGTGCCCTATCAGGTCACGATGGACCACATCGTGATCCCGGCGCGCCTCGTCTCCTTCCCCGAGGTCCCGACGCTCGTCGTGCTCGCGATGATCGGGTGCGGGCAGGTCGTCTTCCCCCTCGCCGCGGTGGCGAGGCTGCGCGGCAAGCTCCGCGCGGTCGAGGAGAGGCTCTTCCTCCACTCCTGGCACCTGCGCCGCCTCTCCGCGCCGGAGGGGTGAAGGGGCCGCCGCTCAGGCCGCCGGCGCGATCCCGAGCGCCTCCTCCGCCGCCCGGCGTGATCGATCGATCGCCGCGGCGAGCGAGGCCGGATCGACCTCGCCGGGGGCGAGCGGCGCGCCCAGGCAGAGCGCGACGCGCGAGAAGGGCAGGGGCAGCTCGAAGCGATCCCACGCGCGCGACGACCGCCACGCGCGCGCGCATGCCGTGGCCATCGGCACCACCGTGCGGTGGCCGAGGCGCGCCGCCAGCGCCGCGCCCACGCTGCCTCGCTCGCTGCGCACGACGCCGCGGGGACCGCGCGGACCGTCCACCGCGAAGGCCGCGTCGAAGCCCCTCCGGAGCCGTCGCACCATCGCCTTGAGCCCGGAGGCGCCGCCCCGCGAGGACGAGCCGCGCTCGACGCCCACACCGAGCGCGCGGAAGGCCCAGGCGAGCAGCTCCCCGTCGCGCGAGAGGCTCACGAGCGCGGCCGTCGGGTGGCGGAGCGCCCACGCGATGCAGACGAACTGCTGCCCGTGCCAGAAGGCGAGCACCACAGGGCGCCCGCCTGGGGCGGAGATCGCGGGGTCGACGAGGAGGGTGATGCGGAGGGAGGCGAGCCAGGCGCGCGCGACGAGGCCGATGAGGAAGCCGAGCGCGCGCCTCAGCGCGAGCGCGATCACTTCTTCAGCTTGGCGAGGAGCTCCTTGGCGAGCGCGAGATCCTTGCTGCTGTCGAGGGCGCGCTCGACCATCTGCAGGGCCTTCTTGTCGTCGCCCTGGCGGTGGCTGATCTCCGCCAGGTAGTAGAAGACCTCGCCCTTGGTGATCGGCGAGTGCTCGTCGAGCTTCTGGAGGAGCAGGGCCTTGAAGGTCTTCTGGGCGCGGTCGATGTTCGCGTCCTTGTTCTTCGGGTCGCCCGTCTCGGAGAGGTCGAGCGAGAGCACGCCGAGGTCGCGCAGCACCGCGATCGAGCCGGGGTCGACCTTGAAGGCGATGTCGAGCTGCTCGAGGGCCTTCTCCTTCTCGCCCTCGGCGAGGTACGCCTTGGCGAGACGGTGGAGGATGGGCGCGAGCTCCTTCGAGCGCCGGCCGCCGTACGACTCGACGATCTTCTGGAGCACCTCGGCCGCCTGACGGCCGCGGCCGGAGGCGCTGTACGCGTCGCAGAGCGAGAGGAGCAGCTCGCGATCGTTCGGCTGGAGCTCCGTGGCCTTCACCAGGAGATCGGCCGCGGCGCCGGGGTCGCTCCGCTTGGTCGTGTGGATCTCGGCCGCCTTCCGGTAGAGGCGCACCTTCTCCGCGTTGTCCTGGCTGAGCTCGGCGTCGCCGGTGATGTGGGCCGCGAGCTCCGTCCACGCCTGCTGCTTCTCGTAGAGGGCGAGCAGCCGCTTGCGGATCTCGGCGGCGGTCTTGTCGGCGGCGAGGCCGCGCTCCAGGACGCGCCGGACGTCGTCTTCCTTCTTGAGCGCCGCATAGAGGTCGGCGAGGCGCAGCGAGGTCTTCACGGCGTCGTCGCCGCTCTCCCCGTCGAGCACCTTCTCGAGCACCTCGGCTGCGGCGGCCTTGTCGCCCTTCTGCTCGAAGAGGCGGGCGAGCGAGAGGAGCGCGGCCTTGTGGGCGGGCTCCTTGGCGACGACGGCCTGGTAGGTCTCGATGGCCTTCGCCGTGTCGTTGAGGCGCGTCTCGTAGACCTCGCCGAGACGGATGCGGAAGGCCTGCTCCTTGGCGAGGTCGTTCTGCTCGGCGGCGAGGTCGATCTGCGACACGAGCAGGTCGGCGAGCTCCTGGTCCCGTCCCGTCTTCTCGAGGAGCTGGGAGAGGAGCAGCGTGGCCTTCTCGTTGCCGGCGTCCTCGTCGAGCACGGCGCGGAGGTGCTCGGTCGCCTCGGTGATGGCGTCGAGCTTCTCCAGGCAGATCGTCGCGCTCTCCAGCCGGAGCGCGGTGCGCTCCCAGGTGGTGGTCGCGAGGTCGATGAGGCGCGAGAGCAGGGCGAGCAGATCCTTGTGGCGGCCGACCTTGGCGTACAGCTCGCGCAGCGCGGTGCTCGCCTTGGTGTCGCTCGGCTCGTCCTCGAAGATCTGGCTGTAGAGGTCGATCGCCTTCTCGTCGTCGCCGAGCTTCTCGCGGGCCACGGCGGCCGCCGCGTGCCGGAGATCGCGGATCTCGGTCGCGTCGGCGGCGAGCTCGGCGCGGCGGACGAGCAGGGTGAAGACCTCCTTGAAGTCACCCGCCGCCTCGCGCACCTTGGTGAGCTCGGCGAGGGCCCAGGCGTCGCTGTCGTCGGCGGCGATCATCTCGCGGAGGATCGCCTCGACGAGCGCGGCGTCGCTCAGCACCGTCTCGGCGAGGGTCTTGGCCTCGCGGCGCAGATCGGCCGGCGAGCCCTGGAGGCCGTCGAGGGCGGCCAGGCGGCGGAGGGTCGCCACCAGGTCGCGCTCGCGGCCGGGCGAGCGCTGGAGGACCTCGATCTCGCGGAGGATGAAGTCGCTCTGCGGATCGTGCTTGAGGGCCTCCTCGAGGGCGCGCTCGGCGGCGATGGTGTCGCCGACCTTGTCCTTGCGCCAGCCGGCGATCCGCATCCAGAGATCGCGGGCCGTCTCCGAGCTCAGGTCGTCGCGGGCGCGGATCGCCTCGTCGAGGGCCTGCGAGGCCTCGGCCCAGCCGTTCGTGATGGGCGCGAGGCGCTCGATCTCGGCGAGCACGTCGGCGTCGGTCGGGTCGTCGCCGAAGGCCTTTTCGAGGGCCTTCTGCGCCGCCTTGGCGTCGCCGGAGCGCTCTTCGAGCACACGGCTCAGGTCGAGGCGCATCCGCACGCGCTCGCCCGGCGTCCCGCCGTGGGCGATCCGCTTCTCGTAGAGGCGGGCCAGCGCGGCGTGGTCGTTCCTGGTCTTGTAGACACCCTCGAGGGCCTCGGCGGCCTCCTCGAAGAGCGCCTTGTCCTCGGTGAGCGCCTCGATCGCCTCGCTCGCCGGCTGGTGGTCGGGCGCGCGATCGAGGGCCTGGCGCAGGGTGGTGAGGCCCTGGCTCTTGTCGTTGAAGGTGCCGATCTGGATGGCGGCGAGGCGGTTCAGGAGGTCGGCCTGCTCGCGCTCGCTGCGCATCACCGGCACGCGGCGCTCCAGCACGTCCGCGAGGGCCTTCATGTCGCCGAGGCGACCGTAGAGCCTGTCGAGCGCCTCGAGCAGCTCGGGCGTGTCGCCCGCGTGCTCCACGGCCTTGGCGTAGGCCTCGACGCTCCGCCGGTCGTCCTTGAGCTTCTCCTCGGCCACGCGGCCGAGGCGGAGGAAGAGGTCCTTGGCGACGGTGGCGTCGAAGATCGCCCCCGCGCGGGCAGTCAGCGCGTCGGCGTAGCGCTCGTAGCCGTTGCGCTCGGCGAGCCGCTCGATCTCCGCGTGGAGCTCGGCGTCGTCCGGCGTGTCTTCGAGCGCGCGGATCAGCGCGGCCTCGGCCTCGACCGGGCGGCCTCGGCCCTCGTCCTCGACGGCGGCGATCGCCTTGAGGGTCTTGGCGCGATCCTGCGGCTCGGTCTGGGCCTTGAGGCGCAGCTCCAGGATGGCCGTGAGCTCCTCGTGGCGGGCGCCGCCCCGGAGCACCGGCTCGAGGATGTCGGCGGCGTCGAGGCGGAGCTCCTCGCGCGCCTCGCCGATGGCGCGGGCCGCGGCGATCGCATGGTCGTTCTGCGCGTCGTCCTCGAGGACGAGGCGGTACTGCTCCAGGGCGTCGCTCGGGCTGTCGAGCTCGGCGCCGTAGAGGTCGCCGATGGCGGTGCGGAGCTTGACCCGCGCCTCCTTCGTGTCGGCGGCGCTCGCCTGGAGCTGGAGGTTAGAGAGCAGGTCGTCCCAGAGCTTCTCGGCCCGGAAGAGCCGCTCGAGCGCGCCGAGCACCGCGGCGTCGCCGGGGCGGGCGTCGAGGGCGGCGTTGAGCGCGTTGATCGCCTCGCGCCGGTCGTCGAGCTTCTTCTCGTACACCTCGGCGGCGCGGACGTTGAGCGCGTAGCGCAGGTCGGTCTCGCCCGCGTCGCACAGCTCGACGCGGCGGGCGTAGAGCTCGACCAGGCGCCGCGCGCTGCCCTCCCTCTCCGCGCCTTCGCCGGGCTCGTAGAGGGCGATCAGCGCGTCGACGGTGGCCGCGCTCTGCGGGTCGAGGTCGAGCGCCTTCTCGTAGGCCTCGATGGCCCCCGTCGCGTCCTCGAGCATGTCGAGCTTGATCTCGGCGACGCGGCGGCAGATCGCCGCGTTCTCCTCGTCGCTCGCGAGCTTGCTCTTCTTGTCGAGGACATCGATGAGCGTCGCCCAGTCGCTGAGGAGCATCGAGAGCACGTCCATCGCCTCGAGCGGCTCGACCTCGGAGGGATCGAGCGCCGAGAGGCGGCGGTACGCGTCGAGGGCCCGGCGCGGGTCGTCGATCTTCTCGTCGTAGACCTTGGCGGCCGAGAGGAGCAGCTCGCGCTTGGTCACGTCGTCGCTCG
This sequence comes from Byssovorax sp., assembly GCA_046351295.1. Classification (GTDB taxonomy): domain Bacteria; phylum Myxococcota_A; class Polyangia; order Polyangiales; family Polyangiaceae; genus JAXLYT01. Next base: position 7,816 of record JAXLYT010000126.1, on the reverse strand, counting down.
TCGCGGCGATGCCGTGCTCGTAGCTCTCGGAGAGCTCGTTCCAGGCGCCGAGCAGCTCGGTGAGGCGGGAGAGCTCCTCGCGGGTCTCGCCGTCCTCCGGGTCGAGCTCGAAGGCCGCGCGCGTCGCCTGCAAGGCGCGGAGCTGATCGCCGCCGCGCGTCTCCCAGAGGCGGGCGGTCTCGCGCAGCACGGAGACCTTCTCGTGGGTGTCCTGCGCGAGGCCGAAGCGCTCCTCGTTGAGGCGGATGAGCAGCCGCCAGTCGTCCGATCGCTCGTAGAGCGGGCGGAGGATCTCCACGACGCGGGCCTTGTGCTCCTCGTCGCGGGTGAGGCTCTCGAGCTCCTTGATCGCCTCGGTGTGCCAGGGCACCTCGGTGACGATCGCCTCGAGCTGATCGATCGCGCCCGGGGTGTCGCCGAGCTTGCCGCGGAGCAGCCGGGCGAGGGAGAGGCGATAGGGCGCGGCCTGCTCGCCGTTGTCGGCCGTCTCGGCGCGCCGCAGGTAGAGCTCCGACAGGTCGCGATCCTTGCCGAGCTGCTGGTAGAGCTCGGTGAGGGCGTCGAGGGCGCGGGCGTCGTTGTCCACCACGTCGAGGGCGGCGCGGTAGGTCTCGATGGCCTTCTCGGGCTCGCCGAGCTCGACGCGCTCGAGGCGGGCGATCGTGTGGAGCGCCTCCAGCCGATCCTGATCGGAGCGGTAGTCGAGCGAGGCGCGGTAGAGCGCGGCCCGCTCGGCGTGGCTGCCCTGCTTGATCAGCAGCGCGTCGATCGCGCCGAACAGCTCGCGCGACTCGGGCTCGAACTCGTGGGCGCGGCGGAGCCAGGTGAGGGCGTCCTTGACCTCGCCGAGATCGGCGTAGATCTCGCCCGTCCGGCGGCAGAGCTTGGCGCTCGACGCGTCGTCGGCGGAGATGGCCGACAGCTCGGCGGCGTAGATGGCGGCGAGGCGCTTCTCGGCGCCGGCCACCTTCGCGAGGCGCTCGAGCTCCGCCCACACGCCCTCGTCGGAGAGGTCCTCGTGGAGGAGCTTGGCGACCGTCTCCAGCGCCGATGCGTAGTCTTCGAGCTGCTCCTCGTGGAGCGTCGCGAGCCGCTGGAGCAGGTCGCGGCGCTCGGCCGGATCCTGGCTCGCGGAGAGGCGCGCATCGAGCGCCGTCTTCACCTTCGCCCAGTCGGCGTGGCGCAGGTAGACGGGCTCCAGCATCTCGCCGGCGCGGGCCTTGTGATCGGGGTCGGCCGCGGAGGTGAGCAGCACCTCCAGCTCGGCGACCGCACCCGGGTGGTTCGAGTCGCTCCCGAGGGCCTCGCCGAGCTCGTCGAAGGCGCGGCTGATGTCGTCGATGTTGTTCCGGGCGATCTTGGCGATGTTGACGCGGAGATCGGCCGGAGCCCCGACGTTCTCGTCGAGCTGCCGCTCGTAGAGGGCGATGAGGTCGTTGTAGCGGCCGGCGTCGCGGTAGAGCGACTCCAGCGCGGAGATCGCCTTGGGCGAGAGCCCGAGGTCGAGGATGGCCTCGTAGGTGACGATCGCGCCCGCCGGGTCGGCGAGCGGGCCCTTCTGCAGCTCGGCCTGGCGGAAGAGGAGCTTCTGCTTCTCCTCGTCGCCCTGGGCGCTGTCCACGCGCAGCTTGAGGATCTCGAGCAGGCTCGGCGCGTCAGAGCCCTCCTCGTAGAGCTCGTCGAGGGCCACGAGCGCGCGCGCGTCGTCGCTCCGCGCCTCGAGGGCCTTCTTGTACTCGCTGATCGCCAGCGTGCGGTCGCCGATCTTGCGCCGCGCGAGCTCGCCGACCCGGAGGCGCAGGGTCTGCTGCACGTCGCCGTCGAGCACGTCGTCGACGATGAGCTGGTAGATCTCGCAGGTCTCCTTCCAGCGGGCCGCGCCCTGCCCTTTGGCCTCGGCCGCCTCGGAGAGCCGCTCGACCGTCTCGATCCAGCGCGACACCTCGGGCTCGCCGGCCGAGAGCTCGAGCCCCCGGATGGCGTAGTTGTAGGCGCGGGTGGCGTCGCCGAGCGGGCCCTCCGCGGTGCGCAGCGCCGTCTCCAGCGTGGCGAGGCGCTCGGCCGGATCTTCCGTGGTGGCGACCTGGATCTCCAGCACCTTGAGCAGGTGATCGGCGTCGCCGTCGGCCTCGTAGAGCGGGCGCAGCGTCTCGGCCGCGTCGCGCCGGGCGTCGGGCAGATCGAGCATCGCCTCGAGCGCCTTGCGGCAGCGCTCGCTCGTCGGGTCGAGCAGGAGCGCCTCGCGGTAGGCCTCGAGCGCCCCCGTGAGGTTGTTCTGGTGCAGCCGGCGCACGTCGCCGAGCCGCGCGTAGAGGCTCAGCCGATCGTTCATCTCGTCGGCGAGGGAGAGGTCGACCTCCAGGGTCTCCTCGAGGTCGGTCCAGCGCTCTGCCTTCTCGTAGAGCGCTTCGAGGGCGCCGAGCGTCGGCCGCTCCGGCCCGAGCTCGTCGAGCACGGCCTTCCACGCGGTGATCGCCTCCGGCACGTCGCCGAGCTTGTCGGCGAGCGTCTCGGCGGCCTTGGTCAGCGTGCGGCGGCGCGCGGCCTGATCGGTCTCTTCCTTCTCGCGCGCCCGCAGCACGCCGACGAGCTCGCGGTGCGCGCCCGTCCGCTCGTAGAGCCGCTCCAGGGCCGAGAGGGCCAGGAGATCGGCCGGGTCGTCGTCGAGGCGCTTCTTCCAGGCGACGATGGCGTTCGGCGCGTCGTCGAGGATCGTCTCGTAGAGGCCGCCGATCCGCTCGTAGAGCTCGCGGCGCTTCGCCACGTCGGCCTCGAGGCGCACCTCGATCGAGAGGGCCTCTGTGAGGTCGGCATGCCGCTCCTTGGCCGCGTAGATGCGGGACAGGGCCTGCGCCGCGGGGATGACCAGCGAGGCGTCCTCCGGATCGATCGACAGGATGCGCCGGTAGATCTTCTCGGCCCGGGCCTCGTCGCCGAGCAGATCCTCGCAGATCCGGGCGACATCCATGAGGATCTCGCCCTTCGTGGCCGGCGTCGTCGACGCGTCGGCCGCGGCGGTGAGCACCTCGGCCACCTTCTCGTGATCACCGAGGCGCCGGCCGATCTCCACGAAGCGCTCGCGTGTCCCGGCGTCTTCCGGTTCGAGGGGCACGAGCTCGGCGAGGGCGGTGAACGCGCCGCGATCGTCGCGCAGACGCTCGTCGCGGAGCACGCTCATCCGGCGGAGCAGGTCGCGCCGCTCGCTCTCGTCGGCCGCGCCCTCGCGGCGGATCTCCAGCACGCGCACGAGCTGCCGGATCTCGTCCTTGGCCTCGTACACGTGCTCCAGCACGCGGGCCGCCCGCAGCCGTTGCTCGGGCAGCTCCAGGAGCCGCTCGACGAGCTGCCTCGCCTCGGCGTCGCCCTGGCGGATGCGCAGCACGTCTTCGAGGTGGCCGAGGGCCTTGTCGGGGCTCTGCTGGCGATCGAGGTAGATGCGCCCGAGGGCCAGCTTGATGTCGACGGACTCTTCCGTCGTCGCGGTGTCGAGGCGCCGCTCGAGCAGGGCCGAGAGGTCCGCCCAGCGCTCCTCGCGCTCGTAGAGCTTCTCGAGCGAGTCGAGCGCCGCCGTGAAGAGCGGATCGATCGCGAGGAGGCGCTCGTAGTAGCCGATGGCCTTCGCGGCGTCGCCGATGATCTCCTCGGCCACGAGGGCGATCTGGTTCAGCAGATCGACCCGCTCGCCCTGCTCCTGCGTGCTCTGCACCGCGCGCTCGTAGAGGGCCTCGAGCTCGCCCCAGCGCTCGGAGGCGGTGAGGATCTGCTTGAGGCGGGTGAAGGCGCGCTGGTTGGTCGGATCGACCGCGAGGACGCGGCCGAGGTAGGGCATCGCCCCCTCGGGATCGCCGAGCTGCTCGTCGTGCAGGCTCGCCGCGCGCTCGCACAGCTCGATCTCCGCGTCGGCGGGGATCTTCGCGCCCTCGCCGCTCATCAGGTGGACGCGGTAGGCCCCGGCCAGATCGGTCGGGCGCCCCGCGCGCTTGCTGAGCTCGGCGGCGCGCGTCCAGAGCGTGAGGTTGCCCGGCGCCTCGTCGAGCGCCTTGAGGATCACGTCGAAGGCCGTGCCCGGCGCGCCGAGCTTCGCCTCCTCGACGGAGGCGAGCTTGAGGTGCAGCGCGAGCCGCTCGCCCGCGTCTTGCTCCGCTTCGAGGCGGATCCGGATCACCTGCGCCTCGCGGGACGCGTCGCCGGTCTCGGCGTACTCGCTTTCGAGCACCGTGGCCGCGCGCACCCGCGTCTCGGGCTTGTCGAGCAGCCGGGCGAGCAGCGCGATGGCCTCGGCGTCGTGCTCGGCCGAGGAGAGCGCGCGCACGCAGCTCTCGAAGCTCTCGACCGGCTTGTCGAGCCGCTCGAGGTACAGGGTCGCGAGCTCGACCTCGCGCCGCGCGCGGCCCTCTCCCTCGGAGAGGTCGCGGTGGCGGGCGATGGTCTGCGCGGCCGCCTCGAACTCGCCGGCCCCGATCAGGAGGCGGGAGAGCGCGCGGAGGGCCTCGCCGCGCGGGGCGATCTCGACCACCTGGTGGAGCAGCGCGATGGCCTTCTGCGGCTCGTTGAAGACCTCTTCTTCGAGCGTCGCCCACTCCTCGTAGACGGCCGCGCGCGCCTCGCCCTCGACCTGCTCGGCGCGGAGCTTGAGGAGCCAGCGGAGGTCGTCCTTGCGCCCCGTCTCGCGGAGCAGCGCGTCGAGGGCCTGGATGGTCTCGGCGTCGTCGTGGTTGGCCTCGACGAGCTCGCGGTAGACGGCGACCGCCTCGTCGAGCTTGCCGAGCTCGCGGGCGTACACCTCGGCGATCTTCAGCTTGAGCGCGCGGGCGGCCTCGGGCGCGAGGGACTTGTCCTTTTCGAGCCGGCCGAGCACGGCCTCGACGAAGGGCCCGAAGGCGCCGGCGGCGCGGGACCAGGCCTCGAGCAACTCGAGGCCGCTCTCGTCGGGGATGAGCTCGTAGGCCCGGCGCGCGTGGCCGAGCGCCGTGGTCTTGTCGGCGAGCGGCCCGCCCGTCACGGCGGCGAGCTTGCGGAGGAGCGCGACGCGCTTCTCGTCGCTCTCGGCGCCGCCGAGCAGCACCTCGTAGAGCGGCGGCAGGCGCGACCACTTCTCGTCCTTCTCGTAGATCGGCACGAGGGCCGAGGCGGCGCGCGAATCGCCGGGCGAGACGGAGAGCACCCGCTCGTACGAGCGCGTGGCCCGCTCGGGCGCGTTGAGCTTTTCCTCGAAGATGCGGGCGGCGCGGAACGAGAGCTCCAGCTTGGCCTGGGCCTCGGGCGCCTTGTCGGCGGCGGACGAGAGGAAGTCGACCAGGCCCTCCCAGTCGTTCTGCGAGGCGTAGAGCTCCTCGAGGCCGTCCCAGTCGCCGGACGCGACGTAGGCCTCGCGCAGCACGCGCAGCGCCTTCGCGTGGCCCGGGGAGAGGGCGAGCACGCGGCGCCAGGTGCGGGCCGCCGCGGCCGGATCCTTCAGGCGTTCGGCGTAGACCGCGCCCACCTTCTGGAGCGCGGCGAGGCGGGCCGCGTCGTCGGCCGCCGCGTCGATCCGCCGCTCGAGCACCTCGGCGACGGTCGCGAAATCCTTCTCGCGCTCGGCCTGCTTCTCCATCGCGTCGAGGACGCCCGGCGCATGCGGATCGAGCTCGAGGATCTGCTTCTGGAGGGCGATCGCCACCGCGCCCTTGTCGAGGCGCTCCGCGGCGAGCTTCGCCATCTCGCCGAGCAGCTCGATCTTCGCGGCGCCCTCGGCCGTCGGCAGCTTCCGCTCGTAGAGGGCGAACAGCTGCGGGAAGCTCCGGCGCTTGACGTAGAGCTCCTTGAGCTTGCTCTGCGCTTCGTCGTCGTCGGGGGCGGTTTCGAGGAGCGCCTCGTAGGCCGTCACCGCGTTCTGCACGTTCGAGAACTGCTCGATCCACCGGCGTGCGGCGGCGCGGTAGAGCTCGGCCTTCTCGGCCTTGTCCTGCGTCAGCTCGGCGAGCTTCTGCTGGTAGGCGAGCAGATCGCGCCAGCGGCCGAGCGCCTCGTAGACGCGCGTGAGCTCGCGCACGGCGTCGGCGTCGTGCTCGTCGAGCTGGACGATCTGGGTGAGCACCGTCACGAGCGCCGCGTCGTTCTTCGCCTTGTCGCGGTAGATCGAGGCGATCTCCCGGAGCACGGCGGCCCGCGCCTGGGGCTCGTTCTGCGGCGTGCGATCGAGCTCCTGGCGGAGCAGCTCGACGAGCGCGTTCCAGCTCTCGGCGTGCGCGTAGAGCCGCTTGAGCGCCTCGCGCGCGTCGCGGTTGTCGGGCTCGGCGCGGAGGATCTGCTTGTACTGCTCGATGGCCTTCGTCGCGTTCTCCTGCGACTCGGCGAGGCGGGCGATCTCGGCGGAGAGGGCGCGCTTGTCGGCCCCGTCGCTCATCGCGCGCTGGGCGTCGCTCAGGATGGTCGTGAGCCGGGCCTTGTCGCCCTTCTGGGCGCAGTGCTCGCGGAAGAACGAGAGCATCCCGGCGTGGGCCGGATCGGCCTTGCGGACGCGCTCGAAGTACGGCTCGGCCGCGTCGGGCTGGCCGCGCATGCGCCAGTGGACCATGCCGATCTGGATGAGGATCCCGAGCTCCTCGCTCGGGCGGACGCCGCCGCCGCGGAGCTGATCCTCGTAGAGCGCCGCGAGGTCGTCCCACTGCTCGCCGGCCGAGAACGTCTCCGCGAGGAAGCTCATCGCGTCCTGCTGCCCCGGCTGGAGATCGAGCACCTTCTGGTACGCGAGCGTCGCGCGCGGCATGTCGTCGAGCTTCTTCGCCGCCGTGCGCCCGAGGCGGAGGCCCGCCGCCACCCGCTCGTCCTTCGTCGCGCCCTCGGCGAGCATGATCGTCTGCACGCGCGCCACGCTCGGGAAGTCGCCCGCCTGGGTGTAGACGATCTCGCCGAGCGCCGCGGCCCGCCGGTTCTTCGCGTCGAGCTCGAGCGCCTTCTCCAGGTGCTGGATCGCGGCGGCGCGGCCCTCTGCGCCGCCATAGCGGAAGGTCACGTCCGCCGCGCTCGCGAAGAGCGACGACGCGAAGCCCGCCTCGCCCTTCTCGGCCTCGGACAGGTAGCGCGCGGCGAGCTCGCTCCACTTCTCCCGCTTGGCCTCGTCGTCCTCGATGGCCTCCTCGGCCGTCGGATCGCCGGGGCGGAGCGCGAGCAGCCGCTTGTAGGCCGCGAGCGCCTTGCCCGCGTCGACGAGCTCGTCCTGGTAGATGCGCGCGAGCTCGGCCTGCATGGGCGCCTCCACCGCGGTGCCCGACGCGAACGCGATCTCGAGCTCCAGCAGGCGAGCCACCGGGGCCCACTCCCGCCGCTGCTCGTGCCGCGCGCGCGCCGCGCCCAGCAGGCGCTCGATGTCCGCGTTCGAGACCGCCGCCGAAGGGGCCGTCACGGCCTCGGCCAACTCGTTCCAGGCTGCTTCGTTCTCCGGATCGTCCTGCAACCGAGCGAGGGCCATCCGAATCGTTTCAACGCTCATCATTACCCCGGTCATCGCGACGTCATCCAGGTGTGCAGCGCGTGCGTACACCGACCGGCGGCGCCCGCCAACACACCCCGCCTTCCGGATAGAAAGACCGGATGGCGTGCAATTTGCTTAACACTCTCGCTTCGGCCCGTTCGAGCTTGCTACGCGAGGCACTACGGTTCCCGACGGGTGGGCAGGAATGTACGCGGACAGGCGCGACGCTTTCAAGGCTCCCGGGCGGAGGCGCATTCGTTGCGGGCTCCAGGGCTTGGATCACGCTGCGCGCGCGGCAGGCGAGCCCACCAGGCGCGGGCTCGGCCGGGTGGTCGGGGCGATGACCAGGCTTGTCGCGGCCCC
>JAXLYT010000125.1:0-18333 GCA_046351295.1 Byssovorax sp. | reverse complement strand
GCCCCGAGCAGGCCCGGGGGATCAAGCCGATCGATCACCGGAGCGATCTCTGGTCCCTCGCGGTCATCCTCTTCCGCGCCCTCACCGGCCAGAAGCCCTTCGAGGCGAATTCGATCGGCGATCTCGTGATCAAGCTCTGCATCGAGGCGCCCCCGGTCCCGAGCCGCTTCGCCCCCGATCTGCCGCCCGAGATCGATCGCTTCTTCGAGCGCGCGTTCGCCCGCGATCCCGATCGGCGCTTCCCGTCCGCGATGGCCATGGCCGCCGAGCTCGACGCGATCGCGCAGCGCTACCCGCAGGGCCCGAGCGCCGAGCCGCCGAGCGCGCGCGTCCCCCGGCCGTCGGCGACGCCGCCCTCCGGCTCGTCGGGCGGCGTGGTGCTGCCGCCCTTCTCCGCGCTCGTGCCGGCCGCCGCGCCCGCGCTGCTCAGCCCACCACCCGAGGCCGCCGCGCTGCCCGCGCACACGCCGGCCACCGGCTCCTCCCTGGCCGCGCCGGTGCCGCCTGCTGCGCCGCCCCTCCCCATCTCGCCCACGCCGGCGATGCATGAGGCCCTCCCCCCTGCGCCCCTCCCCCCTGCGCCGCTCGCCCCCCAGGCCGCTCATCGGGGCGCTCCGAGCCGCGGTCCCTTGATCGCCGCGGTGCTGCTCGCCGCGTGCGGGCTGGTGTTCCTCGTGCTGGTGGTGACCGTCCTGCGCGGGCGGGGGATCGACGGCGAGCCCGCGCTCGGCAGCGAGGCGACGGCCACCACGTCGTCCGCGAGCACGACCGCGATCCCGGCGCCGACGATCCCCGACAGCGCGCCGTCGTCGAGCGCGAGCACGGCCGCGCCGGCCGCGCCGGCCGCCGACGCGACGACCGACGCGCCCGCCTCCTCCGCGACGGCCGAGGCGTCGGCCAAGGCCAAGCCGCCTCCCGGAAAACGCGGCCGGGTGCCCAATTTCGGCTATTAGTAGCGGCTCGCATGAGAGCCGCCCGGGTCGTCCCAGCCCTGCTGACGCTCGCCCTCGCCGGGCTCGGCGGGACCGCGCGCGCGGCCGGCCCCTCGCCTGCGCCCGCGCCCGCGAAGCAACCCGATCGCGACGCGGCCCGCGCGCTCGCGACGCGCGGCTACGAGCTGTTCCAGGCCGGCTCGTACAAGGAGGCCATCGAGTCCTTCCGCAAGGCCGAGGAGAAGATCCACGCCCCGCCCCACCTGCTCTACATCGCCCGATCGCAGGTGAAGCTCCGGATGCTGGTGGAGGCGAAGGACACGCTGCGCGAGATCCTCGGCGAGAAGCTCGCCCCCGACGCGCCCTACCCCTTCCGCGACGCGCAGACCTCGGCCCGCGCCGAGCTCAACGAGGTGGACATCCTCATCCCGTCGATGTCGCTCAGCCTCGAAGGCAAGGGCGCGGAGGAGGCGGCGGTGCTCTTCGACGGCAAGCCGTTCGCCCGGACCTTGTTCAACAAGCCCGTGCCCGAGAACCCGGGGCTGCACACCATCACCGTCACCGTGCCCGGCCAGGAGCCGCTGGAGCGGACGATCCTGCTCAAGGAAGGGACGGACGTGGAGCAGGTGACGCTGGAGGTCGGTGGGAGCTCGCGCGTCGGGGCGCCGGCGATCGTGACCTTCGCGCTCGGCGGCGCCTCGATCGCGGCCGGGGGGACGTTGCTCGGGCTCTACCTCGCGAAGCCCGAGCTGAAGACGACGCCCGTCGAGATCGCCTCGATCGCGAGCCTGTCCGCGGGCGGGGCCCTGCTCGGCACGGGGACGCTGCTCGTGCTGCTCCGCTCGCCCAAGGGCGCGCCGCCCCCGCCCAAGGCGGCCCGCGCGCCGGCCGTGCAGGTGAGCTTCGGGCCGGGATCGGTCACGCTGGGCGGGCAGTTCTAGCGCCGCTCGCCGCGTCGCTTCTGTTCGACCCCGGCTCCCGGGTATGCTCCGCGTCCCATGCCCGGCCCCGTCCTCGAGCTCGCCTCCGTGAGCCGCCGCTTCGGCGATTGCGTCGCCGTCGACCGGGTGAGCCTCACGCTCGGGCCCGGCGAGATCCACGCGGTGATCGGCGAGAACGGCGCGGGCAAGTCCACGCTGATGAAGCTCGCGGCCGGCGTCCTCGCGCCCTCGGGGGGCAAGGTGCTCGTCGACGGCAGAGAGCTCGCGCCCGCCACGCCGGCCGAGGCCATCCGCCGCGGCATCGGCATGGTGCACCAGCACTTCATGCTCGTCGGCGCCTTCCGCGCCATCGAGAACATGATCCTCGGCAGCGAGCCCGTGCTCGGCGGCGGGAGGCTCGATCTGGCGAGCGCGCGGCGTACGGCCGAGACGATCATGGAGAGCGCCGGCCTCTCCATCCCGCTCGACGCGATCACCGACGACCTCACCGTGGGCGAGCGGCAGCGCCTGGAGATCCTGCGCGTCCTCGCCCGCGGCGCGCGGGCCCTCTTGCTCGACGAGCCGACGGCGGTGCTCTCGCCGCTCGAAGCGGAGGAGCTCTACGGCACGCTCCGCAAGCTCGCCGACGGCGGGAGCACCATCGCCGTCGTCACCCACCGCCTCGACGAGGTGACCCGCTTCGCCGATCGCGTCACCGTCATGCGCCGCGGCAAGCAGGTGCTCTCCCGCCCGCACCCGCGCGGGAGCGATCAGGGCGACGAGCTGACGCGGGCGATCATGGGCGGCGAGCCGCCGCCTCCCTTCGTGCCGCCGGCCTTGCCGGACGACGCCGCGCCCGTGCTGGCGATCGAGAAGCTCTCGCTCAGGAACGCCGACGGGCATGCGCTCCTCGATGGAGTCGATCTGAAGGTGCGCGCCGGGGAGATCGTCGGCGTGGCCGGCGTGGAGGGCAACGGGCAGCGCGAGCTCGTCCGGGCCATCGCTGGGCTCGAACCGCATGCCACCGGCCGGGTGCTCGTCGACGGGCGCGATCTCGGCTCGCTCACCGTGCGCGCGCGGCGGCCGTTGCTCGGCGTCGTGCACGAAGATCGCCACGCCGAGGGCCTGCTCCTCGACGCCACCGTGGGCGACAACCTCATCCTCGGCGACCTCGGCGACGGTGCGCCCGGCTTCGACGAAGCGGGCACGATCGGCCGGCGGATCCAGCGTTTTCGCGTCCAGCCTCCCGACCCGGCGCGCCTCGCCGGCGAGCTCTCCGGCGGCAACCAGCAGAAGATCGTCCTCGGCCGCGCGCTCGATCGATTGAAAGAGGGCGCGCGCGCCGTGGCGGTGCTGGCGCAGCCGACGCGCGGGGTCGACGTGGGCGCGGCGGCGGCCATCCACGCGGCGATCGGCGAGGCCGCGGCGGCGGGGCTCGGCGTGCTCCTGATCAGCGCCGACCTCGGTGAGCTGCGCCGCCTGAGCCACCGCCTCGTGGTGATGCGCCGGGGCAAGGTCGTGAAGAGCCTTCCGCCCGACGCCTCTGAGACCGAGATCGGCCGGGCCATGCTCGGGATGGAGGCCGCGTGAAGCGCGACGCCCTCACCCGCGCGCTCATGCCGGCGGCGCTGTCCTTCGCAGGCATCGTCCTCCTGCTCAACCTGATCTCGGTGGCCTTCGGCGAGGCCCCGGCGAGCACGCTGCGCCTCGCGATCGCGGGCACCTGGGGCACGCCGTACGGCATCGGCCAGGTGCTCTTCAAGGCCACGCCGCTCATCTTCACCGCGCTCGCCTTCGAGGTCGCGCTCCGCGCCGGCCTCTTCAACATCGGCGCCGAGGGCCAGCTCGCCCTCGGCAGCCTGGCCGGCGGCGTGATCGGGATGAAGCTCCCCGCCGGCACCCCGTGGCCGATCGCGATCTCCGTGTGCGCGGCCGCCGCGATGATCACCGGCGGGCTCGTCGCGCTCGTCCCCGCGCTGATGAAGGCCCGCCTCGGCGTCCACGAGATCATCAGCACGATCATGCTGAACCGGATCGTCGACACGCTGCTCCCCTTCGTGCTCGTCGCCGTGCTCGGCGCGACCGCGCTGCGCACGGCCGACGTCGTCCCGGGCGCGGCCCTGCCCCGCCTCGATCGCCTCTTCCCCTCGCTCGCGGGGAGCGCCGCCGGCGCGGCCTTCCCGATCGCCGTCGCGCTCGCCTTCGCCGCCGACGCGTGGCTGAAGAGGAGCCGCGCCGGCCGGGAGATGCGCTGGACCGGGCAGAACGCCGAGGCATGCCGCGCCGAGGGCGTCGACACGCGCCGGAGGCTCGTCGAGGCGATGCTCCTCTCCGGCGCGATCGCCGGCCTCTCGATGCTCGCCACCGTGCTCGGCTACAAGGGCTACTTCGAGCTCGGCCTCGGCGCGGGCGCGGGCTTCACGGGCATCGCCGTCGCGCTGCTCGGCCGCGGCCACCCGCTCGGGATCGTGCTCGCGGCGGTGCTCTTCGGCACGCTCCAGCAGGCCGGCCTCGCCATCAACGCCCGCGTGCCCAAGGAGGCGATGGACGTGCTCTCGGCCTGCGTGATCCTGATCGTGGCCGTGACCCGCCGGGCGAGCGATCGCGCGCCCTCCGCCCCCGCGCCCGCCGAGAGCACGAGCGACGACAAGCGCGAAGGAGAGCCCGCGTGAGATCGATCCTCTCGCTCACCATGCTCGCCGAGACGCTGCGGATCGCGGTGCCCTACGCCGCGGCGGCCGTCGGCGGCATCTGGGCCGAGCGCGCGGGCGTGATCCAGATCGGCCTCGAAGGCGTGCTGCTCACGAGCGCCTTCACCTCGGTGGCCACGGCGGTCGCGACCGGCAGCCCGGCCCTCGGCCTGCTCGCGGGCGCCCTGAGCGGCGCGCTGCTCTCGCTCTTCCACGCGTACCTCGTCGAGCGGGCCCGGGTGCACGCGGTGGTGAGCGGCATCGCCCTGAACCTCCTCGCGATGGCGGGGACGCGCCTCGCCCTCCGCGGGCTCTACGACAGCGCGTCGAACTCCCCCTCGATCCCGGGCTTCCATTTCGGCCCCACCGGCGCGCGCGGCGCGGCCCTCCTCGGCCGGGTCCTCAGCGATCCACCCACCTTGCTGGTGGCCGTGGCCGCGGCGATCACGCCCTTCGTCTTCGCGCGCACCCGCTTCGGCCTGCGCGCGCGCGCCGCCGGAGAGAACCCCGTCGCCGCCGCCTCGGTCGGCATCGACGTGCCCCGCGTCCGCTACGGCGCGCTCCTGATCTCCGGGGCGATCTGCGCGCTCGGCGGCGTCCACCTCGCCTTCGACCAGCACCGCTTCGAGTCCGGCATGTCGAGCGGTCGAGGCTTCATGGCCCTCGCCGCGGTGGTCGTCTCCGGCTGGCGCGCCGAGCGGGCCGTGCTCGCCTGCGTGGTCTTCGGCGCGCTCGAGGCGCTGCAGATCATCCTGCAAGACCAGGAGAACCGGAGCGCCGCCGCCGATCTCATCCAGCTCCTGCCCTACGTCGCCACCTTGCTCGTGCTCGGCTTCGCCGCCGGGCGCGCCGCGGCCCCGCGCGGCCTCGGAAGACCGGCCGAGGAGTGATCGCGCCTCGATGAGCCTCACCGCCGATCAAGTCCGCGAGGCCATCGCCGGCATCGACGGTTCCATCCGCTGGCCGGGGCCGATCGACGTGAGCCGCGCGATGCCGGCCGGCGTGGTCGTGCCTCTGCTCCTCACCGGCGAGCCTCGCGTCGCGCTCGTGCTCCGCAGCGCGCACCTCGACGATCACGCGGCGGAGGTGGGCTTCCCCGGTGGCAAGCCGGACCCTTCCGACGCCGACCTGCGCGCCACCGCGCTCCGCGAGCTCGGCGAGGAGACGGGCGTCACGGCCGATCAGGTAACCTGGCTCGGCATCCTCAGCGCCTGCCCCGTCATCACCGGTCGCTTCCTGATCCACCCCTTCGTCGCCGCCCTCTCCGCTGACGCAGCGCCCCATGTCGCATCCTCGGAGATCGCCCGGGTGATCGAGCTGCCCATCGAGCCGCTCATCACGGGTGAGACACCCACCTACGGGGTCGAGAGCGAGTATCAGGGCGTCCGCATCCTCGCCCCCCACTTCCGGCTGGACGGGTGTGTCCTCTACGGCGCGAGCGCCTACATCTTTTACGAGCTCCTGGCGCGGATCGCCGCGCACACAGGGCGGAGCTTGCCAGTGCCACGGCTCGAGGCGGTGCCACCCTGGGGCAATCGCTACCGGCGGTGAGCGCCCGAGTCGCGCAGCGGGATTGCCGCCGCCGCGCAACTGGTGTCTCCTACCTGGCGAGCCGGGCTCAGCCCCACACGCGGTTCCGATCTTCTGGCCACAACCCCGCGCTCACGAGGATCCCATGAACATCCATGCTGAGCGGGAGCCCGCCCGGGCTCTCGTGATCTCGCTGTCGGTCGGGGCATTGCTGGCGCTCGCGGCGTTCGCCGGGCCCGGATGCGGAGGGAGCGCGAGCACCGGTGGAGGGGGCGGCTCGACGAGCGCCACGACGGGCAGCGGCACGGGCGGCAGCAGCGCCACCGGCATCGTCTGCGGCCCGGGCGTCACCCTCTGCGGCGCGGTGTGCGTCGACACGCAGAGCGACGCCGCGCACTGCGGATCGTGCGACGGCGCGTGCGCCGAGGGGCAGGTGTGCCACGAGGGCGCGTGCGTCATCCAGTGCGCGGGGGGCACGATCCTCTGCGGGGACGCGTGCATCAACCCCAAGAACGATCCGGCCCACTGCGGCTCGTGCGACAAGGCATGCGACCCCGGCGAGGTCTGCTCCATGAGCAAGTGCGGGCTCGAGTGTGCCGGAGGGACGACCAAGTGCGGCGCCACCTGCGCCGACACCATGAGCGACGACGACCACTGCGGCTCGTGCGCGAACGCGTGCTCGGGCGATCAGACCTGCGTTGGAGGCAACTGCGTCCTCGCCTGCGCCGGCGGGGCGACCAAGTGCGGCGGCGAGTGCGTCAGCACGCTGACCGATCCGGCCCACTGCGGCTCGTGCGACATCGCCTGCGGGCCGGACGAGATCTGCCAGAACGGGCAGTGCGCGCTCGACTGCGCCGGCGGCACCGAGAAGTGCGGCGACAAGTGCGTCGACACGTCGATCGACCCGAAGAACTGCGGGTTCTGCAACTTCCCCTGCGCCGCCGACGAGGTCTGCCAGGGCGGGCAGTGCAAGCTCGACTGCCCGGGCGGCACGGAGAAGTGTGGCGCCACCTGCACCAAGCTCTCGGTCGACCCGCAGAACTGCGGGATGTGCGGCTTCTCGTGCAACCCGGGGCAGCCTTGCCTCGACGGGCAGTGCTTCATCACGTGCAACCTGCCGCAGATCAAGTGCAACAACGTCTGCCTCGATCCCTCGGCCGATCCGAACAACTGCGGGATGTGCGGCAACGTCTGCCCGAACGGGCAGGCGTGCCAGGGCGGCCAGTGCAAGGCGCCGGTGTTCAGCTTCTCCGGCATCCAGACCAACCTGCCCATCGCGCAGCTCTCCGGCTGGACGCAGTGCTACATCGACAACTACGCCAACAGCGCGACGGCGCTCGCCACCATCCTCGCCGCGTGCAGCCAGGCGAACCTCCTGCTCGCATGCCGCGCCACCGGCTCGCAGACGCTGCTGCTCGCGGCCAACGCGCCGCGCGCCGACGTCATCTTCGACACCGGCACGGGCAACACGCCGCACAACGCCAACAACGTCGGCTGGTATTACAACTCGAGCTGGTCGTGGGGCTTCGCGGCGGCCGGCGATCCGATCAACCGCAACAACTGCGACGTGATGGCCAGCACCTTCGGCGGCCCCGGCCCGAACGGCAACCTCCGGCTCTGCTGGCACACGAGCGGCGGGAACATCAGCGGCGGCTGGCGCTGCGGCACCAACGAGTCGCTCAACGCGAGCGCGGCGTTCGAGCGGATGGTCTTCCAGCACAACTGATTGGTGTACGCTTGGCGCCGCCATGCGACGGCGCCTGCTCCTCTCCCTCCTCGTGATCGCCGGCTGCTCCAGGAGCTCGGCGGCCCCCGCGCCGCCGTCTTCCGCGGCGCCGGCGGCCACGCCCGTCTCGCCGCCGTCCGCTGCGGCCCCGGCGCCCACAGGGCCCGCCATCGCCTTGCAGAAGCGCGCGCTCGCGGACGCGCAGGCCTACGCCACCGTGCGATCGCTCGTCGACGCCGCCGGGCCGCGGCTCTCCGGATCGCCGGGGAGCAAGGCCGCCGTGCCGTGGGCCCTCGGGGCCATGAAGACCGCGGGGCTCGCCGATGTCCACGCCGAGCCGGTGATGGTGCCGCGCTGGGAGCGGGGCCGGGAGAGCGGCGCCATCACGTCGCCGTCGCACCACCCGCTCGCCCTCGCCGCGCTCGGCGGCAGCGTGGGGACGGGCGACAAACCCCTCGAAGCAGAGGTGATCCTCGCCACGAGCCTCGACGCCGTGGACGCGCTCGACCCGGCGAAGGTGAAGGGCAAGATCGTCTTCTTCGACGTGCCGATGGAGCGGAGGAAGGACGGCTCCGGCTACGGCAAGGCCGTGGGCGTGCGGGGCCATGGAGCGAGCCGCGCCGCGAAGCTCGGCGCCGCGGGCGTCGTGATTCGATCGATCGGCACCGACCACGCGCGCACGCCGCACACCGGGCACATGCGCTACGACGAGGACAAGCCGAAGATCCCGGCGGCGGCGCTCTCCATCCCCGACGCCGAGGTGCTCCGCCGCCTGCTCGACGCGGGCGAGACGGTGCGGCTCTCGATGACCCTCGGCGCGAAGGCGCTCCCCGACGTCGAGGGCGCGAACGTGATCGGCGACATCCCCGGCCGCGATCCGAAGGGCGGCATCGTCCTCCTCGGCGCGCACCTCGACTCGTGGGATCTCGGCCATGGAGCGATCGACGACGGGGCCGGCTGCGGGATCGTCCTCGACGCCGCCCGGCAGATCGCGCACGTCGAGCCGAGGCCGCTGCGCACGGTGCGCGTCGTGCTCTTCGCCAACGAGGAGAACGGCCTCCGCGGCGCCGACGGCTACGCGAAGGCGCATGCCGCGGAGATCGATCGGCATGTGCTCGCGCTCGAGGCCGACTTCGGCGCCGCGCGGGTCTTCGAGTCGCGCTTCCGCGGCGGCGCCGAGGGACACGCGCCCTTCCTCGCGCTCTCGGCCCTGCTCGGCCCGCTCGGCGTCGAGCCCTCCGAGGGCGAGGCCGAGGGCGGGGCCGATCTCATCCCGCTGATGGAAGCCGGCGTGCCGGTGATGGATCTGCGGCAAGACGGGACGAATTACTTCGACATCCACCACACCGCGAACGACACGGTGGAGCAGATCGTGCCGGAGGAGATCGCCCAGGTGTCGGCGGCCTACGCCACCGTCGCGTACGCCGCGGCCAGCGGGACCGACAGCTTCGGCAAGACCCCCGAGGACAAGCGGAAGATACGCTGATCCGCGGGATCCTCAGCGCCATCCCGCCGCGGCGAGGCGCTCGCGCGCGCCCTTGACGCCGAAGATCGTGCCTCCGCCGGGGGGCAGCACCGGGGCGAGCAGGAGCGAGGCGAGGATCGCGGCGACGGCGAGCGGCGCGGCGGCGTCGATCGATGCTCCGGCGGGGACCTCGACCTGCCAGAGGCGGCGCGCCCTGCGGAGGAGCGCGTCGAAGCCGGCCCCGCCGATGGCCACGACGCCTTGCTCGGCGGCGCGCAACACGGCGGGCGCCCGGTCGAGCGGCATGGTCACGATGGTCACCTGCGTTGACGACGGCAACGATCGGTGACCGATGTCCACGATCGCGGCGTCGGCGAGCGGCAGGGTGCCGGCGGGGTAGCGCTTCTCGGTCACGAGCGAGAGGCTGGCCTGGAAGAAGGTCTGGGCCTGGTGCTGCCAGCGGGCCGCGTCGATCCGGGCCTCGGGCTCGGGCGAGAGCAGCGCGTACGCCCGCTCGATCGAGAGGGGCTCGATCGCGCCCATGGCCCAGCCTTGCTCGTCGAAGCGCATGACCGAGCTTACCTCGCCGGCGCGCCGAGCCCACCCGCGAGCAGCGCCGCCACATGGGCGATCGCCGCAGGCACCAGGACCTTCGCCTGCGCTCCCGCCTCCTCTTCGCCCACGATCGTCCCCTGCCCCGTGAGCCGCATCCGGAGCGAGCCCCAGGTCGATCGCGTCGTGTCGGCGGGGAACGCCGACGAGAGCGCGGCGAGCGACTCGCAGAGCTGCCCGGGATCGCGGGTCTCGGGGATCGGCGCGAGAGGAAACGCGGCGATCGCCTCCGGATGATGATCGACCCAGGACTCGAGCGGATCGCCGTAGAAGTGCCAGACGCCGCGGGAGCGCGCGGGCACGGCGATGTCGACGAGCAGGTGGCATGCGCGGCCGAGGAAGTAGGCGCGTCGTTCGGGGGACGGCGCCTCGCGGGCCCTGCGCGCCCAGCGCTCACAGCAGGTGCGGGCCGAGGGCGCGAAGAGCTCGCCCCGCGTCCCGCCGGGGCGGTGCGTGTGGGTGAGGCCCACCGCCTGGAGGCGAAGGCCGAGGAGCGGGACGACGTGCACGTCCTCGTCGTCGTTGCCGCGGAGCAGATCGTCGAGCCGTACGAGCGCCTCGCCGCCGGTGCGCTCCGCCGCGATCCGGACGATGGCGCGGTGACCTCCCGGCTGCATTTAGGCCGAGATCGCGCGCTCTTGCGGGCGCGCCACGCCGACATCGCGCAGGTAGAGGCGGAGCAGGGCCGCGGTGTGCCCGGCGGCCATGGGGATGAGCGCGCGCGCCTGCTCGCCGGCCTCCTTCGCGCTCACGCTCTTCCAGCGGCCGAGGCGCTTCATGATCCGGCCGATCC
This sequence comes from Byssovorax sp., assembly GCA_046351295.1. Lineage (GTDB taxonomy): Bacteria > Myxococcota_A > Polyangia > Polyangiales > Polyangiaceae > JAXLYT01. The sequence continues at coordinate 7,665 of JAXLYT010000125.1, read as the reverse complement.
CGTTGTTCGTCGGATCGGTCGCGAAATCCTGCGTGAAGCGGGCCATGCTCTCGATGAGCTCGGCCGGCCGATCGACGTCGGGCACGAAGGGCACGGGCAGCGAGAGCAAGGTCGTCTTGTTGGCCTCGACCCACCACTCGAAGGGGTCGGTCTCGTGCACGGTGCGGTGGGCGTGCACGGGGCAGCACATGTCCGTGATGAGGTGCGCCACGCGGCCGAGCTGCACGAAGCCCGCCGCGCGCTTGCCCTCGCCGAAGAGGCGCACCGCCAGGCGATGAAACTTCTCGGCCTTCATCCGCGGGCCCGGCCAGAGGTAGGGCACGATGCCCCCGGGCTTGCCCGGTGTGTAGAAGTGGCTGAACGAGAGGTGCTCGAAGACGATCTTCGCGCCCGGGATGTACCAGACGTCTTCCCGCAGCGATCCGAGGACGAGCGGGCTCTTGTAGCGATCGAGGAAGGGATCGCCGAGCTGCCGGAGGGCGAGCTCGGCGACGATGTAGAGGCCGTTGAGCCTCATCGCCCCTCGCCCTCCGCGCCCAGCTTCGCGTCGAGCGCCGCGTCGCATGCGTCGAGCAGGGAGAGCAGCTCGCCGTAGACGCGCCTGCCGCCGTGCTTGTCGCAGAAGGCGCGATCGTCGGCGAACCACCGGCGGAGGCCGCGCGGCGGCATCTCCAGGGCGTCGAGCGTCTCGCGGAGGACCTCCGCCTCGGTGGGATCGGGCGCGCGCGGGGTGCTCATGCTCGGAGAGGCTACCAGCTCAGAGGCTGTGAAAGAACCTGCTACGCGCCCCGGGTCTTCGGTTGGGCTCCCTCAAAATCGCAGAGGATTCCTCGGTCGCCCGCCCTAGCCCCGGGTCGCTCGCGACGGTTCTTTCACAGCCTCTCAGGATCCCGTGGGCACCACCGCGCCCGGCCCGGCGAAGACGAGCCGCAGCGCCTCGCGAAACGAGCGCGCCCGGCGCAGGTCGCGCCCGATCGCGGCGTACTCGTGAAAGGCGATCCGGAAGGGGTTGTACGTCTCGATGTCCTTCGTGAGCCCGTAGACGACGTGCTCTCTTTCTTCTTCGAACGAGCGGAAGAGCCGATCCCACACGATGAGGATGCCCCCGTAGTTCTTGTCGAGGTACTGCGGGTTCTTGCCGTGGTGGACGCGGTGGTGCGAGGGCGTGTTGAAGACGAGCTCGAACGCGCGCGGGAGCTTGCCGATCGCCTCGGTGTGCACCCAGAACTGGTAGATGAGGTTGAAGCCGCCGGAGAGGAGGATCAGCTCCGGCCGGACGCCGAGGAAGGCGAGCGGGGGATAGAGCACGAGGCCGAGGAAGGGCGTCCACGGCTGCCGCAGAGCCGTGGAGAGGTTGTAGCAACGGCTCGAGTGGTGGTTGACGTGGCACGCCCAGAAGAGGCGAACCTCGTGCTCGAAGCGGTGGTGCCAGTAGTACGCGAAATCCCAGCCGATCATGGCCACCGCCCAGCCGAGCGCGCCGTCGCCGAGGTCGGTCAGGCGGTGCTCGAAGGCGAGCTTGGCGAGCCAGTAGACCGTGGCGTTGATCGCGGTGACGAAGACGACCGAGCCGATGCCCATGGCGAGGCTCGCGGCGGTGTCCTTCCAGATCGGATAGCCGACCACGTCTTCTCCGCGGCGCTTCATCCGGCCGAGGACGGGGCTCTCGATGAGCATCGAGACGATGAAGAAGGGGATGGCGTAGATCGTGGGGTCGGGAGGGAGCGTCACGGCCCCTCGATGGTAGCGCAGATTCGCGCCGGGGCGGGCGCGCCGCGGCCGGCCCGTCCCGAAGGACAAGGCCGGCCGCGTGCAGCGATCAGAGCCCGAAGCTGTTCTTCAGCAGCGAGCCCTGCAGGGTGTACGTGTTGCCCTGCGCGTCGTACCGGTGGTTGGTCTGCCAGGCCGGCAGCGAGGCCGCGCCGACGAGCGTGCCGCTCGTGGCGTAGCGGAACACCGCCGTCCCGCCGCCGCTCTGCTCGCCGCGGAGGACGAAGTCCGCGCCGAGGAGCCGCACCTTCTGGTTCGCCTGCCGGAAGCCGTCGATCGGGAAGTTGCTCGCGGCCTGGACCGCGACGCTCTGCAGGAGCGCGCCGCTCGGCGCGTAGAAATTCGCCATGAACTGGCTGGATGTCGCGTCCTCCCACTCCACGACGAAGGCCCCGCTGTCCGCCACGCCGAGCTGATGGCTCTCGTACCACGACGAGTGGTTGTTCATCGCCTCGGGGATGTCGACGAGGGCGGCGTCGATCCACTGATGGCTCGCGTCGAAGCGGCGGTAGCGCACCGGCTCCGACTCGTGCTGCTGGCACGTGATCACGCCTGCGCCGGTGGTGCGGTTGAGCGCGACGTGGATGCCGTAGTTGCCGGCGCACTTGCCGGCGTCGTCGACGTGGAGCGGCGCGCCGTCGAGGGCGCCGTTCGCGTGGTAGAACTGCACCCACGCGTCGACGTAGTTCGAGTCCTGGTAGAGCAGGGCGAAGTTGCCCGCGTCGTCGATGGCGGTGTCGCCGACGTAGTTGCCGCTCGGCCCCTGCGGCCAGTCGAACGCCGGCCCCACGGGGTCGCAGTTGCCGTCGAGGATCTGGCCACGGAAGTGCCGGAATTCGAAGGCGTTGGGCGCGTCCTGCCCGACCCACGAGAGCACCGTGTGCTTGGAGACCCGCGAGGTCACCACCTGGGTGAAGATGCCCTCGTACGCGTTCGGCGGGTAACCCTGGAGCGCGAGCCGCGAGCGGAGGATGGAGCCGTCGGGGCGGGCGCAGGTCGCCGCGACCCAGGTGGCGCTGTCGCTCTCGGTCACCGTGCCGAGGTAGACGACGGTCCCGTCGGCGCCCACGTCGTAGTCGAGGGCGGAGAAGTTACCCTCGTTGACGTTGAACGAGCAGCTCTGGCCAGCGCACGCGGGCGGGTTGCACGCGGCGCATGCGCCGCCGCAGTCCACGCCGGTCTCCATCCCGTTCTGCTTGCCGTCGTTGCAGGTGGGCGCGGCGCAGGGCGCGCACTTGCTCCCGCCGCAGTCCACCCCGCTCTCGTCGCCGTCCTGCACGCCGTCCGAGCAGGTGACGCACGGCGCGCAGAAGACGCCGCCGCAGTCCACGCCCTTCTCGTCGCCGTTCTTCACGCCGTCGGTGCAGGTGGGGATGACGCAGCCGCCGGCGAGGCTGATGTCGTCGCGATAGATGCCCATGTTGCCGCGGGTGAAGACATGGTCCTGCCCGTCGACGTGCACCGGCGACGAGTCCTTGAACCCGACGCCGCACGCGAGCATCTCGCCCGCGGCGCTGTACCGCCAGTAAATGGTGCGGATGCCCTCGTCACGCAGGACGAAGTCGGAGCCGTAGAGCGCGACGCGGGAGCCGAGGTGGCGGAACCCGTCCCACGGCCAGGTGCCCGGCTCCGTCGTGCCGAGGACCTTGGTGGTGATGAGGCCCATCTGCGGGGTGTAGAAGCTCGCCTTGAAATTGTTCTCCGAGTAATCCTGCCACTCGAAGACGAAGTTGCCGGCGGCGTCCATGCCCGTCTGGTGGCTGACGTACCAGGAGCTGTGGTTGTTGGTCGTCTCGGGGATCACCACCATGCCGCCGTCGATCCACTGGTGCTGCGCGTTGAAGCGCCGGTAGTAGATCGGGTTGAAGAAGTGCCGCTGGCACGTGACGATGCCCGCGCCCGTCGTCGGGTTGACGGTGACCTGCATGCCGTAGTTGCCGTGGCAGATGCCGGTGCTGTCGGCGAGGAGCGGCGCGCCCATCGCGTTGCCGGCGCCGTCGAGGAACTTCACCCAGCCGTTGGCGTTCGGGAAGTTGCCCGTCTGCTCTGCGTACATGATCGCGAAGTGACCGAGATCGTCGGCCACGGTGTCGTAGACGAAGTCGTTGCTCGGCGCGGTGGGACTCTGGGCCTGAGAGACCGGATCGCAGTTGCCGTCGTAGACGCGGACCATGAGCGTCTTGCTCGACCAGTCGCCGACGTACCACCCGAAGATCGAGCCGCCGGTGGTGCGCGACGTGGAGACGCTGGACATGCCCACGAGCAGGGTGTTTTGCGGGACCTGCGCGATGATGAACGTCTTCTGGACATTGCCGTTCGCGGCGAAGCAGGTGCCCGTGACCTTGCCATCCCAGCCCGTCGAGACCGCCACGACCTTGCCGGCCGCGGTGACGTCGAAGTCGTCGAAGGCGCCGGGGAAGGTCGGACAGGCGTCGCAGTCGGGGCCGCCGCAGTCGATGCCCGTCTCGCTCCCGTTCTGGATGCCGTCGTCGCAGGTCGGCGTCTGGCAGGGCCCGGGATCGCTGAAGCAGCCGGACGCCGGATCGCAGCTGTCCACCGTGCACGCCACGCCGTCGTCGCAGTCGAGCGGTGCGCCCCGGTCGCAGACGCCGGCGTTGCAGACCTCGTCGCCGTTGCAGATGTCGCCGTCGCCGCAGACCGCGCCGCAGCCGCCGCAGTCGGTCGCCGTGTCGAGGGGCGTCTCGCAGCCGTTCTGTGGATCGCCGTCGCAGTCGCCGAAGCCCGGATCACAGGCCCCGAGCCCGCATGCACCGCCGGCGCAGCTCGCCTGGGCGTGGGGGAGCGGCGGGCATGCGACGCCGCACGCGCCGCAGTTCTGCGGGGTGTCGATGGCGGTCTCGCAGCCGTTCGTGCCGTCGAGGTCGCAGTCGGCGTTGTTCGGCCCGCAGGTGACCTGGTAGCAGACCTTGAGCTTGGGGCGCGAGCCGACCACGGCCCACTCGCTGCTCATGAACTTGGTGGTGCTGGCGGCGGCCTGCTCGATGAGGATGCCGTTGTTCGGGATCGATCCGTTGACCCAGCCCTGCACCGTGGCGAGCAAGCTGAAGTTGATCGTCGCCGAGGCGTTGCTCAGGTTGGCGAGGACGGCCGCGTCGTAGCCGTTGCCGAAGCTGTTCCAGGTGACGGTGCCCTCGGTCCAGGGGGTGTTGGCGAGGTGGACGCGCGGGCTCGCCGCGCCGGTGTTGCTCTGGGTGAGCGTGACGGTGGCCGAGCTGACGGTGGCGTCGGCCGGGATGGACGAGAGGTTCCACCGGAAGAGCGCGCGCTGCTGGAGGAGCGCCGCGCCCGACGCCTGATCGGTGATGTTGGCGCCGTAGTTGTTGGCAGGCTTCTCCTGGTTCAGGAAGGTGTCGGCGACGGAGCCGAGCACGCCTCGCTGGAAGGTGACACAGACCGGCGGCGCCTTGACGGCGCCCTGCGCCTCGGCCACCGGCTCGGCCGGCGACGCGGCGACCTCGTCCGCGGGCGGCGCGCTCTCGGGCTCGGCGCCGGCGCAGCCGAGCGCGGCGATCGCGCCGAGCGAGACCGTCCAGAGCAGCACCCTGGAGCGCCACGCGGCCCAGGGCGAACCATCGTTCATGACCGCGCGGCGCGGCCTTCGGCTCGACAGAAGAAATTGCATCGTTGCTCCTCGGAGAGGCGGCGCGCTGCGCTCGGCGGCGCACCGGGAATCGGACCCGACGGCCCAGGCGCCCGCCTCGCCGCGACCCGATCGCGGCGCACAGCGCGGGCTCCTGGATGAGCGAGATCGCCCTCCGATGGGCGCCTTGCTTCGCGCCGATCGGGGTCACGTACGATCCCTCAGGGTAGGGTCTCTCCACTTCGAGCGTCAACGCGCATCGCGCGCGCCGGTGCGCTCCGGCACCACCGGTCGAGATGGGGGGACGTGAGCGAGGCGATATTGCAGCAAGTGGTCGATCGGTTCGACGCCGCTGCGCTGGAGAAAGGAGACAGAGACGAGCTCTATGCGGGGCTCTTGGTGATGGCGGCGATCGAACCCTGGGGGCATTATCTACGGAAGGAGCTGGTCACGATGGTCGAGGAGAAGGACGAGAGCTTGATGAAGCGGATGCCGGTCATCGGCGAGTGGATCATCGAGGCCGAGGCGCGCGGCGAAGCACGGGGCGAAGCGCGCGGTGAGGAGAAGGGCAAGGAGGAGACGCTCCTCGAGCTCCTCGGGCGCCTCTTCGCGAGGCGGATCGGCCGGGCGCCGACGACGGAGGAAGCGCGATCGCTGGTCGAGCGGTCACGGGCGCTCGGCCCGGCCCAGGTCGAGGATGCGCTGCTCGATCTCGATCGCGATTCGCTCATCCACTGGCTCGCCGAGCCGGCCCGCTCTTGACGCCGCCCGCGCCTCGCGCGCCGTGATTCAGGCGAGCGTCTCCCACTTGAAAAGCGGCGCCGCGCCCCCTACCCATCCGGGCGCGTGACGCCTCGATTGCAGCCGACCTCGCCGCTCGACGGCGCGACGTTCGACGTGGCCGTGATCGGCGCGGGCTTCGGCGGCATCGGCGCCGCCGTCGAGCTCGCGCGCCGCGGCGCGAAGGTCGCGCTCTTCGAGTCGCTCGCCTACGCCGGCGGCTGCGCCAGCACCTTCCGCCGCAAGGGCTTCGCCTTCGAGGCGGGCGCCACGCTCTTCTCCGGGTTCTCGCCCGATCAGCTCTTCGGCCGCTGGATCGACGCGCTCGATCTCCCGGTGACCATCGATTACCTCGATCCCGTGGTGGAGCTCCGCACGCCCGAGCTGCGGCTCCCGGTCGCGCTCGATCGCGCCGCGTTCGTCGACTCCCTCGCGTCCCTCCCCGGCGCGCCCGCGAAGGGCGTCCGGGCCTTCTTCGCGGAGCAGCGGCGCGTCGCCGATCTCCTCTGGGCGCTCTTCGACGATCCATCGCTCCTGCCGCCGTTCGACGCGGCCTCCCTCGGCCGCCACGCGCTCCGATCCGCGCGTTATCTCGGCCTGCTGCCGCTGCTCGGGCGGCCGCTCGGCGCGCTGCTCGACAAGCACGGCGTCGCCGGGTTCGGGCCGCTGCGCGCCTACCTCGACGGCCTCTGTCAGATCACCGTGCAGTGCGCCGCCGCCGAGGCCGAGGCGCCGTTCGCGCTGGCCGCGATGGATTACTGCTGGCGCGGCACGGGCCATGTGCGCGGGGGGATCGGCGTGCTGGCGCGGGCGCTGTGCGACGCGGTGGCGCGGCTCGGCGGATCGGTGCACCTCGCGACCTCCGTGAAGTCCGTGCGGCCCGCGGATGGCGGCTTCGTCCTCGCCACCCGGCGCGGCACGGTGCGGGCGCACGCCGTCGTCGCCAACGTCCTCCCGCACGCGCTGCGCGATCTGCTCGGCGTGGGCGAAGGCACGCTGAAGACCATGGATCGGCTGGCGGAGCGGGTGGAGGACGGCTGGGGCGCGGCCATGTTGTACCTCGCGGCCCGGGCCCCGGACGACGCCGGGCCGAGCGCGCACCACCTCCAGATCGTGCAGGATCCCGGGGCCCCTTTCATCGAGGGCAACCATGTCTTCGTGTCCATCAGCGGCGCGCGCGACGAGGGCCGCGCGCCTCAGGGGCGGCGCACCATCACGGCCTCGACCCACCTGCCGATGAAGAAGCTCCGCGCGCTCTCCGAGGCGGAGCGCGGCGCCTACGTGGCCTCCGTGCAGGCGCGGATGCGGGCCGCGATCGAGGCGCATGCGCCGTCGTGGGCCGCGGGCATCGAGCATGCCGAGACGGCCTCGCCGCGGACGTTCGCCCGCTTCACGGGCCGAACTTTCGGCTACGTCGGCGGCATCCCGCGGCGCGCCGGGCTCGACAACTATCGCGACCTCGGGCCAACTGTACGCGAGCCGGCTCATTGATGGCGTCGTAAGCCAGGAGCGTG
>JAXLYT010000124.1:0-18534 GCA_046351295.1 Byssovorax sp. | reverse complement strand
TGCTCGGCTGGAGCCCGGGCTGGTCAGGCCCGGGGGAGGTCTCGCGCCCGGTGCGCGCCCGAGGGTGGCGCCGGTTTCGAGAGACCGCGGGGTACCAAGCCTAGAAAACCTTGTCAAGCCGATCGTGTCACGATCGGACGCTTGACCCCCCGGCCCGCACGGGCGAACAAGCAGCGCAGAGATCATGAGCAGCGCAGAGCGGCAGGGCGAAGCAGCGACGGGGGACCTCCGGGCGGCGATCGAGAGGGCCGAGTCCCTCGTGTGCGAGGTGATCCTCTCCACCTCGCCCGCGGGCGGCGAGCGGCACGAGCGCGTGCCCTCCGGGCCGCAGGCGGTTCGTGCCGCCGTCGAGGTCTCCCAGCAGGGGAGGCGCGCGGCGGTCGTCCTCTCGCCGGCCGAGCTGTTCGACGCGCTCGCGGCGATCCACGCGGCGGCGCGGGCCCGGGCGCCGATCGTGATCCACGTGCCCGCGGCCGCGGCAGGCGGGGTGGGGCGCGACGAGCTCGGCCCGGCCCTCGAGCTCGGCGCCGGGGTGCTCTCCGCGTGGTCGGCCCAGGACGCGATCGATCTCGGCTTCGCCGCGCGGCGCGCCGCCGAGGACAGCGAGACACCGTGGATCGTCGTGTCCGCCGGTGCTCCATCGGATCCCATCGTCCCCGACGGGGCGCTGCTCGGCCGCTTCCTCGGTGTGGGCCGCGCGGCGGGGCAGGGGAGGCGCGCCGGCGATGATCCGGCCGCCGACAAGCGCAGCGAGCGCAGCTACACCTCGCGCGCGCCCTTCGCCCTCGGCAGCGCGCTGCGCGAGCTCGGCGAGCTCACCGGCCGGCCCTTGCCCGCGGTCGAGCGCTTCGAGACCGCCGACGCCGAAGAGGTCATCGTCGCGGTGGGCGAGGCCTTCGTGGCCGCGCGCGCGGTGGCCGCGGCCATGCGCCACGACAAGAAGAAGGTGGGCGCGGTGGGCGTGCGCTCGCTCCGTCCCTTCTTCGCCAGCGAGGCCGTCAAGGCCATGGCCCGCGCCCGCGCCATCGCGGTGATCGAGCCGCTCGACGTGGCCCTCTCGCCCGCGGGCCCGCTCGCCGAGAGCCTCAAGGCCGCCTTCGCCGACGCCCTCACCTGGGCCGCCGGTTTCCCCGGCGTGGGGAAGATCCCGCCCGTCGTCTCCGCCGTGTGCGCGACCCTCGAGGGCGGCGTGAGCGAGGCCCAGGTGCGCGAGGTGCTGGCCGAGCTCTCCGCAGGCGACCGGGCCCGAAGGGTGATGGTGCTCGGCAGCGACTTCCCGGGGTAAGCGCTCCCCGACCGGCCTGCTCGCGCCCGGGCGTACTATTTCGCCGGGGCGGCGCGGCCTTCCTTGCGCGTCCCCCGGAACATGGGTAATGGAGCGCCGCCCGTCAGGAGGGATCTGCCCTTGAGCACCATGTTCTTCGATCCGACCACCGCCCCCGGCCCCGGCGCCGCCAACCCGCCGGCGCCCATCCCCGGGCAGCCTGTCCAGGGTACGCCGCCGGACGCTCCCCCGCCCGGCGGGCCGCTCGGCGGAGGCATGTCGACCCTGCTCATCATGCTGCTGCCCATCGTCCTCATCTTCATGACGATGCGCGGGCAGACCAAGAAGCAGAAGCAGATCGAGGCCGGCCTCAAGACCGGCGACACGGTGGTCAGCCAGTCGGGCCTAATCGGCAAGATCACCGAGCTCAACGAGCGCACCGTCCGGCTCGAGATCGCGCCCGGCGTCAGCGTCCGCATGCTCAAGAGCTCCATCCAGGGGGTGGACGGCGGGGACACCAAGCCCGAGAGCAAGGACGCGAAGGACGCCAAGGACGCGAAGGAAAAGAAGTCCTGAGCCGGGGCGGGAGCGATCCCCCCGGCTTCCGGACCGTGCTATGGGGGTCGGCCCGGCCTCCTCCGCCTCGCGGCAGCGAGACCCCGGCCAGCCCGAGCGGCGATCGCCGGAAATAATCTCCCCCGGTCCCCTGCTCAGGCAGGACCGATAGTCGACATGCCCAGCACCGGTAAGTAACGAACGTGCTCCACAACCTCTTCCAGTTCGGGTTCGCCGGCCTCGCCGTGCTCTGCGTCCTCGGGGCGCTCCTGCGCCGCAACAAGCGGGGCAGCTTCCTGTGGGCGGCGGCCTCCGCCGGCTCCGCGGCCTTCGCGGCGCGCTACAACGTCTTCTGGGCCGAGGCCATGTTCGGCCTGATGGTGCCGTGGGCGCTCTTCTGCGCCACGAGCTTCATCGATCTCGCCTGGCGCGCCAAGACGGGCTTCGTCCTGTTCCTCGCGCTCGGCTCGGTGATCGCGATCTACCCGACGTACCACGACGAGCGCCACGGCAAGATCGAGGACAAGGAGCTCACGTCCGATCAGCGCAGCGAGGTCGAGGTCGAGGCCCGCAACGGCACGCTCGAGTCGCTCCCCGGCGCCGATCGCCCGCTCGGCTTCGGCGAGAAGCTCAGCCGCTACCTGCTCACCAACATCCCCTTCCGCCTCGTGCGCGGCCTCGACCTCAAGGGCGGCCTCCGGCTCGTCTACACCGTCGGCGTCGACGAGGCGATCAAGGACAAGCGCGACCGCTACTACGACGAGCTCCGCGCCGCGCTCACCACCGCGCTCGGCTTCCACACGGGCGACAAGGCGCCGACGGTGGAGGAGCTCAGCAAGCTCCCGACCAAGGTCGAGATCAAGAAGAGCCGCGAGCACGCCGGCACCATCACCCTCACGTTCGTCGATCCGGCCGACTCGGCGAAGATCAACGACGAGTTCCTCAAGCGCTTCCTCGGCGAGCTCCAGCTCCAGCGCTCGTCGGATCAGAAGACGGTGAGCTTCCGCCTGAAGAGCGAGGTCGAGAGCGCCATCCGCGAGAAGGCGGTGGCGCAGGCCAAGGAGACGGTGCAGCGGCGCATCGACGGGCTCGGCGTCAAGGAGGCGGGGCTCACCATCCGCGACGAGGACATCATCATCGAGATGCCCGGCACGGACGACAAGACCGCCACCGAGGTGCGCAACCTGATCAGCGAGACGGCGCGCCTCGAGTTCAAGATGGTCGACGACGAGACGGACTTCTTCGACAAGCCCTCCCGCGAGACCAAGGCCGAGGACGTCCCCGGCCTCTCGTTCTCGATCGAGAACGCCCCCGTCGGCCCCGGCAAGACCAAGCCCATCCACTACGCGCGCCTCCTCCGCGGCGAGCACGAGGACATGAAGGACGCCCTCAAGCGGATGAAGGAGTGGGCCGCCACGCTCCAGGTCGATCCCGATCACGAGATCGGCTTCGCCAAGTTCCAGGAGTACGACGAGGAGAAGGACATCTTCGAGGAGAAGGGGTGGCGCACCTACTACCTCTTCAGCAAGGCGGAGATCACCGGCGACATGGTGCGCGAGGCCTCGGCCCAGGCCGACTCGGCCGATCGCGGCGGGCTCGGCGGCTGGCACGTGGCGATGGAGCTCACGCCGCTCGGCGGCGACCGCTTCGAGGAGATCACGGGCAAGAACGTGAAGCGCCGCTTCGCGATCATCCTCGACGAGAAGGTCGAGAGCGCGCCCGTCATCCAGAACAAGATCCCCGGCGGCCACGCCCAGATCACCATGGGCTCGGGCAACCGGGATCAGCAGCTCCAGGACGCGAAGAAGCTCGAGCTGGTGCTCCGCTCCGGCGCGCTCCCCGCGCCGATCTCGCTCTCCAACGAGCAGCGCATCGGCCCCTCGCTCGGCGAGGACGCCATCGCGCAGGGCGGCAAGGGCGCGGTCGCCGGCGCCGTCCTCGTGCTCATCTTCATGGTCGTCTACTACAGCCGCGCCGGGATGATCGCGAACATCGCCGTGCTCTTCAACGTGGTGCTCCAGGTGGCAATCCTCGCCATGCTCGGCGCCTCGATGACGCTCCCCGGCATCGCCGGCCTCACGCTCACCCTCGGCATCGCCGTCGACGCGAACGTGCTCATCAACGAGCGCATCCGCGAGGAGCTGCGCATCGGCAAGAGCCCGCGCGCGGCCGTGGACATCGGCTATGACAAGGCGTTCAGCGCCATCATCGACGGCCACGTCACCACGCTGCTCTCCAGCATCATCCTCTACCAGTACGGGAGCGGGCCCATCAAAGGCTTCGCGGTCACGCTCTTCTTCGGCGTGCTCGTCAGCCTCTTCACCGGCGTGGTCTGCACCCGCCTGATGTTCGACTGGGCCGTCCGCGCGCGGAAGGTCAAGAAGCTCTACCTCGGCTGATCTCGGCAGCTCTCGGCTGATCTCGAGGCCCCGAACGCACTCGATTCAAGGCTCGCATCATGGAATTCATCAAGCACGGCGCGCAGTTCGACTTCATGGGCAAGCGCTGGTACTTCATCGGCCTCAGCCTCACCCTGCTCGTCCTCTCGATCGTCGCGTTCATCTACCCGGGCCCCAAGCTCGGCACCGACTTCAAGGGCGGCACCGAGATCGAGGTGGCGTTCAAGCAGAGCGTGAACGCCGCCGAGATCCGGCGTGACGCCGTCGAGAAGACGGGCTTCCCCGATCCGGACGGTCCCGTCGCCGACGCAGAACCCGAACCGCTTCCTCATCCGCGCAGCAGGTGACGGTGCTCACCGACGCCCAGAAGGACGATCAAGAAGCGGATGTGCATGGTCCCCGAGACGCCAACGTCGCGACCCCCGAGTGCAAGGACGCGATGCAGGCGAGCGAGATCAAGCCCGCCTGGCGGCGATGATCTCGACCGCTACGAGGTCGTCCCCGACCTTCGAGGCCATCAAGAAGCAGCGGTGCCTGCCGGCGCGCCCGGGATCGAGCTCCGCAACGCGCCGAACAACCCGCTCGTGGTGAGCGAGCGCGACCACAAGGTGGAGATCGAGCTCAAGTCGCGCGGTGATCAGATCCTCGACGGGCTCCGCCAGCAGCTCGGCGCCGACAAGGTGCCGGACGCGGCCCTGCGCGTGGAGTGGATCGGCCCCAAGGCCGGCGCGCAGCTCCGCGACGCCGCCATCCGCAGCATCGGCATCGCGATGTTCTTCATCATGGCCTACATCGCGCTGCGCTTCGATCTGCGCTTCGCGCCCGGCGGCATCATCGCCCTCGCCCACGACGTGGGCATCGCCCTCGGGGCCATGGTCATCGCCAACAAGGAGATCACCCTCTCCACGGTGGCCGCGATGCTCACCATCGTCGGCTACTCGATGACCGACACGGTCGTCGTCTACGACCGCATCCGCGAGAACCTCACCAAGCACCGGGGGATGAGCTTCTACGCGGTGATCAACCTCTCCGTCTCCGAGATGCTCGGCCGGACGCTCATCACGTCCGGCGTGACCGCGCTCTCGATGGTCGCCTTCCTCGTCTGGGGCACCGGCGTCCTCAAGGACTTCGCCTTCGCCCTCCTCATCGGCATCCTCGTCGGCACCTACTCGTCGATCTACGTCGCCGCGCCGCTCACCGAGTGGATCGATCGCCGCTTCTTCGGCAGCGCCGTCGACGCCGGGAAGCAGCGCAAGAAGGTCTCCCGCACCCGCGCCGTCAAGCGCGCCGATGCCGTCGTTTGACGGCTTCCGCGACCCGGGCGAGGCCCAGGAGGCCGCGCTCGAGCTCGCGAGGCGCCTCGGCGTCTCCATCACCGTCGGCGACGTGCTGCACCGGGCCGGCCACGCGGACGGGCCGGACCTCGAGCGCTTCCTCGATCCGCGCCTCGTCCACCTGACCCCGCCCGATCTCATGGCCGATCGCGCGGTGAGCGCCGAGCGCCTCGCCCGGGCGATCCGCGCGAAGGAGCGCATCTGCGTCTTCGGCGACTACGACTGCGACGGGATCACCGCGGCGGCCGTGCTGACGGGCGCGATCCGCGCGCTCGGGGGCGAGGTCGTGCCGCTGCTCGCGACGCGGCAGGAGGGCAGCTACGGCCTCTCGGCGCGCGCGCTCGTCCGGGTGCTCGACGCGCGCCCCGGCCTGCTCGTCACCTGCGACTGCGGATCGAGCGATCACGAGCGCCTCGCCCGCGTGCGCGCGGCGGGGATCGACGCGCTGGTGATCGATCACCACCTCGTGCCCGACGAGCCGCTCCCGGTGATGGGCTTCCTCAACCCGCACCGGCCCGACTGCGCCTTCCCCTACAAAGGCCTCGCGTCGTGCGGCCTCGCCCTCTCGCTCGGTGCGGCGGTGCGCAAGGAGCTCGGCGTCACGCTCGACATGCGCGCCTTCCTCGATCTCGTGGCGATCGGCACCGTGGCCGACGTGGCTCCCCTCGACGGCGACAACCGCATCCTCGTGCGCGCCGGCCTCGGCGTGCTCGGCGGCGGGGCGCGCCCGGGCCTGCGCGCGCTCGGCCAGAACGCGAAGCTCGACGCGTCCCGCGGCATGACGGCCGAGGACATCGCCTTCAAGATCGCCCCGCGCCTCAACGCCACCGGCCGCCTCGCCGATCCCGACCTGTCCCTTTCGTTGCTGCTCGAACGAGATCCGGCCACCGCCGCTCGCCTCGCCGCCGAGGTCGAGGAGGTGTCGACGCGCCGCCGCTTGATCCAGGAGAAGATGGTGGCCGACGCGCTCGCGGAGATCGAGCGGTGCGGCTACGCGGACGCGCCTGCCATCGTCCTCGGGCGGCAAGGCTGGCACCCCGGCGTCGTGGGCATCGTGGCCGGGCGCATCACCGAGCGTTTTCGCAAGCCGACCATCGTGGTCGCCCTCGAGGGCGAGACGGGTCGAGGCTCGGTGCGCGGCCCGTCCGGCTCCCGCCTGCACGACGCGCTCTCCCGCTGCCGCGCCGCGCTCGTGGGCTTCGGCGGGCACCAGGCCGCGGCCGGGGTCGAGGTGCGCGCCGATCGGCTCGACGCGCTGCGCGACCTCTGGTGCGAGGCGTTCACCGATCCTGAGGGCGCCTCGGCGCAGGGCAGCCCGTCCATCCCGCCCGGGGTCGAGGCCGACGTGCGCCTCGACGATCGCGACGATCCCGTCGCCGTGGTGGCCGATCTCGATCGCCTCGAGCCCTGCGGCGAGAAGAACCGCGCCCCCCTCCTCCTGCTGCGCGACGTGCCGATCACCTCGGCGCGCGATCTCAAGGGCCACCTGAAGATCGAGGTGCGCCAGAAGAGCCGCGCGATCGCGGGCTTCGGCTTCGAGCTCGGCGCGAAGGCCAGCTCCCTCGCCGGGCGCCGCGCCGACGTGATCGGCCGCCTCCGCCGCGACAGCTACCGGGGTGGCGACGCGGTCGAGATCAAGATCGAGCGCGTCGCTCCGCGGGGCTAGCCCGCAACAGCAGCACCAACATCCCCAGTCACGACAACGCCACCAGCCGTTGCCGTTGCCGTTGCCGTTGCCGTTGCCGTCGCCGTCGCCGATCTGGCAATAACGCCGGCGCGAAGGAAGCACAGCGAGAGGGATGGAGACGGGCCCGTCGCGATAAAGCCGGCAACAGCAGCACCAACATCCCCCGCCACGACGACGCCACCAACCGTTGCCGTTGCCGTCGCCGTCGCCGATCCCGCAACGAAGCCGGCGCGAGGGAAGCGCAACGAGGGGACGGAGACGGGGCGCCGCGACAAAGCCGGCAACAGCAGCACCAACATCCCCGCCACCAACCGTCGCCGTCGCCGATCCCGCAACGAAGCCGGCGCGAAGGAAGCGCAGCGAGGGGGATGGAGACAAATCCCCCGCGTTCAGCTCGCAGTAACCCGGGGCTAAAGCCCCGGGCTACACAAAGGAAGCCGGCCTTCGCCGGCTTGCGTGGGGGCTTCTGTTTGCCGAGAGAGAGCGGGCTCGAAGAGCTGCCAACTGCGACGATGAGGAGCCCCGCGTTCAGCTCGGCTGGGCGAGCTTGTTCCTGAGGGCTTGCACCTTGGCGGCGGCTTCGGCCGCTTGCTTCTCCGCTTCTTCGAGCGCGGCCTTGTCAGCCTCGGCCTGCGCCTTCTGCTTGGCGGCGGCCTCGGCGGCCAGCTTCGCCTTCGCCTTCTCGATCTCGCCCGCGATGGCGTCAGTCTCCGCCTGCTTGACCTTGAGCATGGCTTCGAGCTGCTCGAGGGTCGGCGGCTTCCCGTTGCCGTTGCTCCGCGACCGATCGTGCCGGAAGAACTGCTCCGCGAACGTCGCCGGCAGGTGCTCCTCCGGCAGCGCGTGGGGCATCTCGGAGAGCTTGCCGTAGGTGGCCTTGCGCAGGGCGTTGAGCTGATCGATCAGCAGCTTGCGCTCGCCGATCGCGCGGAAGTCGCGGTTCTCTTGCTCGGCGGCGGCGAGCTTGTCGATCGCCAGATCGGCCGCGGCGACGACCGCTGCGAGCTTGTTGCCGAGCGCGACCAGGGCAGCGAAGGGCGAGGCCAGCAGCGATGGGACGAAGCCGCGCATCGTCGCGAGCTCTTCGCCGAGCACCGGCCTCTTGAGATCGCTCGGGCGCTGGGCGCCGAAATAAAGCTGGTAGAGGGGATCTTTGCGATCATTCTTGGTGATGAGGAGGATCGCGGCGGCGAGCGCGTCGACGAGAGGATCGAGCATGTCGTCGATCGCCGCGACCTCGGCCATCGCGGTGACGACGGCCGTGCGCCGCATGATCTCCTGGGCGTTGACCTTGGCCCACGCGGCCTGGAGGACGTCGAAGTCCGCCGCGAGGTTCGAGGTGAGCGGGTTCGCCTGAAGGCGAGCCAGGGTGGTGATGATCTCCTCCAGCACGGTGGCCAGGGAGGTGTCTTGGGCAATGATGGGTGCAGGCATGCCCCGATGGACGGGAGCGGCGCGCGAATGTTCAACGCTCGCGCAGATTTTTGTTCCGATCGTTCGCAAGGTGCCCTTGCACGGCGCCGGAAGGTGCATCGACGCTCGGAGATGTGTCCCGCGGATCGCCGGGAAGGTGCCTCGACGTGCGAGAGGGCGAGCCGAGCGTGCGGGGATTGGAGTGGAGAGCGTCGGAGCGTCGTCCCGACGCCGCGGGAGGAGGTGGAGAGAGGCGCCGCGGTGTTTGTGGAGCCTGCTCGGGACGAGGGGCGGATGCTCGGCGTGCGCGTCCTGCGCCGCGGGGGAAGGTGCATCGAGGCGCCGCGGTCCATCCGGCTCATGCGCGGAAGGTGTGTCGAGGAGCACGAGGGGATGTCCGGGAGTGTAGGGGAAGGTGGCGCGACGGTCGGCGCGTCGCAGGTCGCGTGTGGGGGAAGGTGCATCGACGTTTTGCAACCTGATCCCTTCGCGCGGAGGATGTAGCGACGAAGCTCGACGAAGGATCCGGCGCGGTGCGGGGACAAATCTCCGAGCGTCGACGTACCTTCCCGACGTACTTCGCCGGTCAAGGGCCCGCGTTGCAGATGCTTCCAGCGCGGTGACAGGGCGAGCCTCGGCGCGTTGATGCACCTTCCCGGCGTGCTTCGCCGTCGACGGTGCCGTGTTGCAGACCCTTCCGGCGCGGTGCGCGCCGAGCCTGCCGTCGGTCGTGACATGGTCCCGGTGATCGTTCGAAGAGCTCCACGATGCTCGACGGGAGGGCCCGGGCGCGTTCCGGCACCGCGGCCGACGGACGCCGCGGCAGGTCGCGCAGAACGGGGAGCCTGCTTCGCCGCTCGATGATGCCGGCGCCGCGGCGCGCCCGGAGGACCGGCATCGTTCCCGAGGCGATCCACGCGTCTCCTTCCGCTCCCGTTCCCGCTCCCGCTCCCCCTCCCGATCCGGCAGGGGCATCGGGAGGGGACAGCGGGAGCGGGAGCGGGAGGGGTGGCGGGAGTGAGCGGAACCACCCTCCAGTCACTTGCCCGTTGTTCAGTGGTATGGCCCTTGGTACCGTCGGCTCGAGGAGAGGGGACCGCCATGCCCATCCACGACCCGTCCACAGCCTCCGCGAAGCGCCGACACATAGCGCGCCATGGGAGCTTTGTCCGCGCCGGCTTCTCCCTCCTGCTCCTCCTTATCGTCCTCTTCCAGGGGCTCACGGCCGGCTGCGCCCCCGACGCCAAACCGAGCGCATCGCTCGATTTGCCGGGCTGCGGGGAAATTCCCGGTCTCGCCGAGGCGCCCCCTCCTCTTACTCCGCTCGACAAGCCTGCGTCGCCGCTGCTGCCGGCGTCGAGGGCTGGTTATCTCCCGGCGCAGGGCAGCGTCGATCCAACCGGAGAGTACCAGGTTCAACTCCCCATCGAGGTGCCCCCCGGGCGCGCGGGGATGGAGCCTTCGCTCGCGCTCGCCTACGGGAGCCGGGCGGCCAATGGCCACCTCGGCGCCGGCTTCCGGCTCGAAGGGTTGAGCGAGATCAACCGCTGCCCGAAGACGATCGCGACCGAAGGGGTGGCGGATGGAGTCCACTTCGACAAGAACGACGCCTTCTGCCTCGACGGAAAGAAGCTCGTGGCCATCGAGGGAGTATATGGAGAGGACGGCACCGAGTACCGGACCGAGGAGGACAGCTTTGCCAAGGTCGTCGGGCACGATGGCGACAAGAAGGTCACGGAGAGCTTCACCGTCTGGACCAAGGGCGGAAGGATCCGCGAGTATACGGCTGTCTGGGGCGAGCTGCCCGATTGCTCGAACAAGGCATGCGGAGAGCTCGACTGGAATCGGTATGTCTTTGCCTGGGTGATGAGCGAGGAGCGGGATCGGGCGGGGAACGCCGTGCGCTATACTTATCAAGTCGATTCGACGAGCCATGATGTTTATGACGACCCGCGGTACGACCGGATCGCGCTCGGGTCATCGATGTTGAGCATCGAGTACTATCCAGCCTCGATCGACTACACTTATCACGTCAGCCGGCGCTCGGACGACGCCGGGGCGCTCCGTCATGTGCAGTTCGAGTACGAGGATCGGCCCGACAAGCTCTTTCAGTTCCAGGCAGGGTATCGGATCGAGACGACGAAGCGGCTCCGGAAGATCGCGGTGGAAGGGCCGCACTCGTTCGGGACACCGGCGTGGACGTACGAGCTGTTCTACGAGAAGAGCCCTGCCACGGGGTACTCCCTGCTCCAGGAGGTGAGGCGCTGCGGTGCGCTCGGCGGGTGCCTCCCGGCCAAGCAGTTTGGCTGGCACAGCACCGAGGGGCCGGTGTTCGAGGAGAGCACGCTCGGGCTCGACGTCGATGACGGCCTGGATGCGATGGTGCTCGACGCCGACGGCGACGGGATGGATGAAGTCGTCTCCCGCGACAACGGCGGTCAGCTCTACCTGCGTCGCACGGTCCACCCGAAGGAGCCGCTCGCCGAGCGTACACCCATGGTGAGCACGTTCGGGCGGAACAGCCGGCCGGTGGACATCGACGGGGATGGGGCGTTCGAGATCGTCGGGGATCTTCAGGATGCTTATCGCGTCTACCGCTGGGAGCCGGAGAATCACACATTCTCGCTCGGCGGGCCGGTGCTCACGCCGATCACGACGAAGAACGGCGTACAGAACCCGCTCGCGCTCCTCGATCTCGACGGGGACGGGCTCGCCGATCTCGTCACGGGCTACCCGTTCTTGTGCTCCAGCAAGACGGGGCGCTGCTGGGATTTCACGTACGAGCACAACGACGGCGGGACGTTCGGAGAGCCCCAACCGTTGACTCATTCGCCTGACATCAACCCCGATCCCTGGACAGGGGCTTTCTGGACGCTCGCGCTCGATCCCTTCGGCGAGCACCGCGCGGCTCTGTTCTATTACAACGACGCATCGGACCTCATGCCCGGTCTCGACGGCGTGATGCTCGACACGAAGGGCGATGTGGCGCGCGTGGTTTTTCCGCCCGCGAGCGCGCCCAACGCGCAGGACTTCCCGAGCTCGTACGCGGACATGAACGGGGATGGGCTGCGTGATTACCTGAGCCTTCGCAAGGGGGTCGAGAAGGGTCAGAGCCGCCTCTGCGTGTACTTCACCACCGGAGGACAGACACAGCTCTCGTACTTGCCCGCGCCGACCGCCTCTCCGCTCTTCGACGCCGAGCTCAGCTCGTGCCTCGATCTCGGAGCCGCCGGGATCGCCCGGATGCTCGTGGCCGATCTCGACGCCGATGGAAAGGAAGACGTGCTCCTCGCCCGGGGCAACCTGCTCACCCTGGTGCGCCTCGGCGCCGATCGGAAGCTCCACCCGACACCGCTCGATGTGCCCTTCAAGCGGGCCCAGATCGGTGACTTCGATGGCAACGGTCTGCTCGACATCGCCTCATGGACGGGCATCCCCTTCTTCCTGGTGGAGCGGGGTACCGCGGAGACGGCGGATCGGCTCGTCGCGGTCACCGATGAAGGCGACGGCGTCCCACGCGAGAAGGTGACATACACCGCGGAGCGCTTCGCTCCGCCTGGCGATCCGTCGTCCTGCGCCCACCCGCTTCGTTGCCCCCGCCAGGCCTTCACCGTGGCAAGCAGGCACGACGTGCGGGAGGGCCAGGGATATGAGAGCGTTCTGTACCGCTACGAGGCGCCGCGCTTCGACGTACACGGGCGCGGGTTCCTCGGGTTTGGCACCGTGCGCTCCTGGGAGCCGGGTCGCGCTGCGGAGACGGTGACGACCTATGACAACGTGACCTCGGACGGTGGGCGTTACCCGCATGCATTCCGCCCGGCGACCGCGCAGCGTGCCGTGGCCATCCAAGGCAAGTCGGGGCTCGCCCGCGTCGTGCGGACCACTTATGAAGATAAGACCGAGCACCTCCATGGTGACAAGACCTGGTTCGCTCATCCGTCGGCGGTCACGACGCTCGAATGGGAGGAAGAGGTAACGGTTGACGCGAGCGAGGGTGCCAAGGTCCATATTTCCGGGATCGACGGGACCGACGAGCATAATGCGCTTCGGGTACGCCACGGAACGTCGACATATGACGGGTATGGCAATCCGCTGGAGGTGACGGCGAGCACGGTCCACGGCAATACGGAGAAGACAGTCACGACGTATGAGGTCCGGGAGGACGACTGGCTCATCGCACTGCCCAAGACGGTGACGGCGAGCTCGGGCACGACGGCCTCGCACCTTGCATATGACTATGATCTGCGAGGCTACCTGTGCCGGGCCTATGTCGAGAAGGACGACATCGATCCCGACGTTCCCATGGTGACGAGCTATGCGCACGACCAGGAAGGTCTCGTGCGCGCGGTCACGCTCTCGGCCGCGGGCGTCTCGGCGCGCACCACGCATATCGCCTACGGGGGGCCCGATCGGGTGTTCCCCAGCGAGCGGTGGAACGACCTCGGACATGCGCAGTGGATGGTCTACGATCAGGCGTTCGGCGCGGTGATCGATGCCGAGGACATGAACGGCAAGCACACTCGGACGCGGCTCGACGATCTGGGGCGGCCGCTCTCGGTGGAGCCGGAGGGGGGCGCGGCAGCGGCGTTCTCGTATGAGCCGCGGATCAGTGAGACCGGGGCCCTGGCGGGCTTCCGGGTGGTGGCCACGAGCGACACCGGGGCCGTGAGCCGGAGTGAGTATGATGCTCGTGGTCGGATTGTCCGGCAGAGCGGCCTCGGCTTCGATGGGACGTTCATCGAATCGAGCGTGACGTATGATGCGCTTGGCCGGGTATCCATGCGCTCCCGTCCAGGCTTCGGCGCGCCTGCGAGCAGTGGGGCGACGTATACCTATGACAACCTCGACCGGGTGACGAAGGAGGTGCAGCCGGGTGGGGCGGAGGTCTTGTTCACCCACAGCTTCTTCGAGACCCACGAGGCCGACCCGATGCTTCATGCACGGGCGATCCTGCGGGATGTGGACGATCGGGTGGTCGAGAGCACGGAGATCATCGACGGGAAGAAGCTGACCACGAAGGTCGATTACGGGGACTTCGATCGGGTGCTCGCGGTGACCGATCCGCTGGGCAACCAGGTGGTCGCCGCCTACGACCGGCGCGGGCGGCGGGCGGCGCTGAGCGATCCCGATGCAGGGACCACGTTCACCTTCTACAACGGCCTCGGCGATACACGGGCCGAGGTGAAGAACGGCGCGAGCTTTACGACCTATGCCGTCGATGTGCTCGGCAGGGTCGTCCAGATCGAGGATGATGACGGTGTGCGCTCGTTCGCCTGGGACAAGGGGCCGCACGGGATTGGGCGGCTCTCCCACCGGGCGAGCCCGAATGGGATCGTCGAGGATTTCGGATATGACGACTTCGGCCGTCCGGTGGAGCAAAGCCTCACGGTCGACGGAGAGACGCTGAGCTTCGGGCAGGGCTATGACGCACTCGGGCGTCCGAATGAGCTCCGCTATCCGGCCGTGCCGGGCAAAGCTCCGCTGAAGATCGGTCGAGCGTACGGGCAGAATGGGCAGCTCGCCCGGGTCTTCGAGGTGGGTGGAACCGATCCGCTCTGGAAGGCGGAGGCCCGGAACGAGGATGGTCAGTTGCTCCAGGCAAGCCTCGGCAACGGGCTCTTGGTCAAGCGGGCCTATGAGGAGGAGACCGGGCGGCTTTCGGCGGTGGACGAAGGCGCGGCGCTCTCCGTGACGTATGACTACACCTTCGATGGCCAGGTCCACCACAAGCGCGATCTGCTCGCCAACCGGGTCGAGACCTATGACTATGACGCGCTCCACCGGCTCACGCGCTGGACCTTATCCACCGTGCTCCCGGGCGCGCCGGGCTTCCCCGAGCAGACGCCGACCCTGCACGATACGGTCTACAGTTACGACGATCTCGGCAACCTGACCGATGTGGTCCGCGACCAGATGGTGGTCGAGAAGAACACCTACGGGGAGGACGGTCGGCCTCATACCCTGACGAGCAACTCGAAGGGGAGCTTCGTGTACGATGACCGCGGCCGGCAGAAGAAGGCACCGGATCGGACGGTCATCTTCGCGGAGCATGACCGCCCGAAGAGCGTCTTCACCGCCGAGGGCGAGACGCACTTCACGTATGATGCGATGGGCAACCGGGTCAGAAAGACCGGGCCGGGTGGGACGGTCCTGACGTTCGGCGGTCTGTATGAACGCCGGACGATCGCGGGGAAGACGCAGCATATCTTCACGGTCGAGGGTGGAGAAGGCGCGGCGCTCCAGATCATCGAGGATGGCGGTCCTCGCAAGACGGAGTACCTCCATCGCGATCCACTGGGGAGCATCGGCGCGATCTCGGATAAGAACGGAACCGTCGGCCCTAGGCGCTACTACGAGCCGTTCGGCGCTCTCCGAGATCAGGACGGGGCGCCGCTCACCCCGGTCGATCCCAGCCTTCCCCTGGGCTTCACCGGCCATCACAACGACGGCGACCTCGGCCTGATCGATATGAAAGGCAGGGTCTACGACCCATCGACGCGCCGCTTCTTGACGCCCGATCCCCACGTCAGCTCTCCCTTCTCCGGCCAGGCGTACAACCGCTACAGCTACGCGGCGAACGACCCGATCAACCTGAGCGATCCAACCGGCTTCGACGCATGGAGCGGAGAGTCCGGCTGCATAGGCCTGGAGTGCATCGGCGGTGGCGGCTGGGATGGGACGATCCTCGGCGATTCGCAGTGGATCGAGAACGGCGTCAACTGGGAGTGGCATTCCGTGCCGAGCTTCAGCGCGGGCATGTCGTCACCGAAGCGCTGGACGATGGGCGCCGTGCTCGCCATCGAGGGACAGCGAGCCGTGGGGATGCCCGTGGGGCCGACCGCCGCCGGGTCGACGCGTGGGGGACCGAATGCGTCCCCGCATGGAGCGAAGATGTCGGCAGGGCGGATGGCCGAGCGGATCGCGATCAAGACGCTGCAGGGCTTCGGGAACGCCTGGTTCGGCTTCGGGAAGATGACGGTGCTGAACGCGGTGACGTTCGGCGGGTACTCGACCTTTTCGATGCTCAGCAGCATGTGGGACGGGTACAAGTCGGACGGGGTGCTCGGCGCGTTCAATGGGATCAATCCGCTATACCACCTGGGGAAGATGGGGGCGGATGCGTACCTGGCGATGGGGGCAGGGAACTACGAGAAGGTGGCTGAGATCGGGGGCAATGTACTCGGCATGGCCTCGATCGTAGCCGTGACCGGACGCGCGGGGGCGGCGGAGGGTGGGGAAGCGGAGGCGATGGCAGCAAGCGCAAATCCTGAGCTACCATTATGGGCAAAGGGCCAGCCGACGCGAGGTTGGCTGGATACAGGCCGGGCACAGATCGAGCTCTGGAGCGGAGAATCGGGCGGTCCTGCGGCTCTGCCCATGCCTGGCCGGAACAATACCAACTTCTTCCACGTAGAGGCTCATGCCGCACAGACAATGCGAGTCGAGGGTATTTCGGATGCCACGCTCTATATCAACAAGGTGCCTTGCGGCGTCGGGCCTGGTTGCGCGAACAACTTGCCTTATATGCTTCCCGAAGGAGCCCAACTCAGAGTGATTGGTCCCGAGGGGTACGATCAGACATTTGTCGGGCTACCCGATCCTCCTACCTACCCATGATGAGCTCGAGATGAAAGCATACTGGACAGAGAAGAATCAAAGACAAATCGGCTCGGCAGCCGAGCTTGATAGCGTGATCGACGACGTGCGTGCGCTGGGTGAGCCGACCATACTCTTTGTTGAGCAAGACGATGGAACGACGTTGGCGCTGGGCTTAGGGGCTCCGGAGTCGGTGCTCGCTTATGTGGACACCTCCGGCGCTAGTTACCACAGCGTTGGAGATCTTGAACGCGGCGGTATCTTGAGATTTTGGTGTCGCGACCAACTGGACGATTTTTTGGCCGAGATGGCTGTTCCTGTTGCGGTGGCAACTGAGGCGGCCCATGAGTTCTGTACAAATGGTGGCATCAAACCGTCAAATTTGAGGTGGGAGGCCGACTGGTAGATCTGCGACGCTTTTCGGAAGTAATCGAGGAGTCGTTCTGAGCGTACGAAAAGAGGTTGAAGAGCTTGTCGCGCTAGGACCTCTGCCGGGCGAGGTAGCAAGCGAGGGAATCGTCGCTGCGCATCAGCGCTATTTGCACCAAATCGGCAAGCCCATCACGGATGAGGAGGCCAAGCTTCTCATGGGGATTTTCGGCACGGATGACTGCTACGGTTTGGCCTGGACGCTGTTACACCGAATAGAATCTGCGCCCGGTGGTGCGCCGCTTGATGCAATCCCGGAGAGTGACAACGAGTGGATCGTTTTGCTCCGAGAACGAAGGGAGCGGGGTGCCCGCACTCGCGGCTGAGGTCTCCTCCTTGAAGGGACTGGGCTTTGCTCATGGGGACATGATTTCTAGGGCGTCGCGCATTGGCTCCGGAAAATTTTCGCGCGACCACCGCTCGAAGCTCGCCGCCTGGCGGTGAAGCTGCTTCACGGCCTCGCCGAGCTCGCGCCGCAGGCGTTCGATCTTGATGCCTTCCGCCTCAGGTATCCCGCTTGTCCTCGCTCGGGTCCGTCCGCGCCAGGGGCAGCAGCTCCTCCACGCGCCGAAGCACGTCGGCGGCGATGCCCTTCGCGCGGACGTGAACTCCTAGCTCCGCCTGCGGGAACGCTGTGTCGACGGAAGCCGAGGCCCAGTTGAAGCTCGTGACCACGACGTCGTCATCGTCCCAGGCGAGAAACTTTCCGTGGAGCTTGGTCGGCGACGCCCGAACCAGGCGCACGCCAAGCTTCGTCATCTCCTCTTCGAGCGCCCGCACATCTGAGTTTCGGAGCGGCCCCGACGCCCTCGTGTAGATGACCGTCGCGTCGATCTCTGCTCGCAGCGCCGCCGCCGCGCTCTGGAGCAGAGCCCCCGGCCGCGCGGTCGCACCGAGTCGGTGGCTTCCGAAGACAATGCGCCGGGTGGCCGCTCCGCTCGCGGAGCGGGCGATCCGCTCGTGCGCCTCGCCTTCGAGGATGGTGACCTCGCCGTTGGGCACCCCCACCGTCGGTCGCTCCTCGAGCAGGTGCGCAAGCAGGCCGAGCTCGCTCGCGAGCTCGTCGAAGGCCGCCCCCCTTCGAGCTACCAGACGGCTGAGCGCCTTCGCGACGCCGGCAACGGCGCGCGGGTCGCGAAGGACGGCGGAGAGCTCGACCGCTTGGAACGGCGACAGGAGCCAGTTGCAAGATCCAGCGACCGCGACCCACTCGTCGTTCGGCGCATCGCTGAGGAGCACCTTGGCGTGCGATCCCGTCGACCGCATGTGCACGCGCACCTGTAGGCGCTCTCTCTCGGCCGCGGTCTGCGCACGGATAGAAGCCGAAGCCTGCCGACCTCCGCGAGAGGTCGGCATCCCCGTGACGCAGTGGTCCTGTGCGTTGCTCAGCGCGCACCTGGGGTGCAGCGGCATCGAGGCGAGCGAGACGACCGTTCGTCGCATCCTTCAGCAGGCTCGACTTCGGCCGCACCGGCAGAAGATGTGGCTTACGTCGCACGACGAGGAGTTCCGCGCCAAGCGCGACGATGTCCTGCACCTGTACTACGACGCCCCGGCGGATGAGCACCTGATCTGCCTCGACGAAAAGACCAGCATGCAGGCCCTCGAGCGTCGCTATCCCGATGCTCCGATGCGCCCCGGGCAGCCCGTCCGTCGCGAGTTCGAGTACATCCGTCACGGCACGCTGACGCTGATGGGCGCCCTCGACGTTCGACGTGGCAAACTGTTCGGCTTCGTCTCGGAGGCCTACGACAGCTTGGCCTTCGTGGACCTGCTTGAGAAGGAGAGGGGAGCGAGGCGGCGAGGTGCCCGCGGCGCGCGCCGGCACCTCGCCGTGGACGGCGCTACTTCTTGGGG
>JAXLYT010000123.1:0-19726 GCA_046351295.1 Byssovorax sp. | reverse complement strand
CCTCTCCTCGGTGCCCGCCCCCGCCCGGGTGATCGAAGCCTCGGGCGGACAGAGCTCGCTCGGCCTCGACGCCGATCGCCTGATCCTCGGCGAGATGTACGCCGGCGAGGCGCGCACCGAAATGCTGCGCCTGGCATTGCCCCCCTGGGTGCCCGGCGAGCCGATGGAGATCACCGTGAGCGCGCGCTACCTCGACGTGGCCTCGGGCCAGCCGCAGGAGGCGCGGGCCTTGCTCGTCTGCCACTACTCGGCCGATGTCGAGGAGATCGCCGAGGCCCGCCACGGAGACGTGATCGCCTACGCCTCGGCCCTCGCCATGGTGCGCCGCCTGCACCGCGCCTTCCTCGGCAGCGAGGTCGACCGCCTGGGCGGCCTGCGCCCGATGGTGCAGATGCAGGCCCGCTCCCTCTTCGCGATGGACGCCGCTTCGCACGATCCGGCGCTCCGCGCCCAGGCCGAGATCCTCACCGCGCTGCTCGGCGCCGTGGAAGAGTAAGCTCGGGCCTCGATGGCAGACACCAAGACGAAGATCGGCGCCGCCCTCGTGCTCGTTGTCGCGGTCGGCGCAGGCGCCTTCGCCGCGCGATCCAGGCTCTTTTCCGGCCCACCGCCCGCCCACTCGTCCCTCGCCGAGCCGGTGAGCTCGAACCCGCCGCCCCGCGTGCTGCCCCCAGCCGGGCCGGCCGAGCTGGCGGTGGTGGCGCCGCTCACCGCAGGGAGCGAGATCGACACCTGGCAGCTCAAGGAGCTCTCCGCCGTCGACGAGGGCGCGATCCACCTGATCTTCGCGCCCCAGAAGGGCCGCGGGAGGATCGAGGTGCTGATCGCGCTCAACGACGATCAGGGCCCCACGCCGCCCATGGTGGTGGGGCGCTATGCCATCTTCTACTCGGTGAAGCGGGTGATGCAGAGCGAGGGGGATGCGCTGGCCCGGGCGGTGGCCAAGCGGGTGGAGAAGAACAAGGATCTCCCGATCCCGCCTGGGCTGGCTGCGTATCACCCGGTGGATAAGAGGGAAGATCCGCTCTGACGGTCACTTCTTGGGATACGCGCCCGGTATCGTCGCATGTCCGTTCTTCAAACCGCTCTCGAAGAAGCTCACGTATTGATTCTGAGCTTCGGGGGAGAAGATCAGCTCGCCGTGGACGGCCAGCATGCCCCCCTCGATGACGTCGAATTGCGAGATGGCGCCCGTCGCGCCGCCCGGGAGATTGCCAGTCAGGGGTGAGCCGCCCGAGGTGAGCCCGGAGATGGGGCGGATCGGGTCCATCAAGGTCAATCCGGCGGCGCGCGCCAGGGCTTCGCTCGTCGAGTTGGGGACGATGGTGTCGTCGATCACCTCCTGTAACAGCATGTCGCGGGCGGTCCAGCCGGGGACGCCGTCCGGGGCTTCGCGGGCGCCGAAGCGCGCGTAGTTGAGCGGATCGCCGGGGTCGATGATGGCCTGGCTCACGGCGAAGAAGCGGCCGATGGCGCCGTCCGGCGTGTGCGGCGGGCGGAGGGCGTCCACGAGGAGGTGGAAGGTGCCGGAGTCGCGGATCAAGGTGGTCAATCCATCGCCGCCGACGTTCCACACGGCCTGGCGGATCTCCGGGGCCAGGGCGAAGATGGCGGGGCCTTGCACCGAGCCGAAGGAGTGGCCGATGTAGAGCATGCGGGAGACATCGAGATCGGGGATCCCGTCGGGGGCGCCTATGGGCAAGAGATCCAGGTTCGAGAGAGAGCCGATGAAGCGCACGAGCTCGAGCTGATCCGAGGTCATCTGGCGGAAGTTGTCGCGAGCCCGGCCCATATCGAAGGTCTGGGTCTTCGGGTCGACGCCGAAGAAGCTGAAGGAGCTCGTCACCGGGTTGGTCATGTCGGGCGCGCGCGAGCCGTGCTCGGGAGAGTCGATGGCGAATACTGCGCAGCCGAGCTTGGCGAGGCGCTCGGCGGTGCCCCAGTTGCCGTCCTTCGTGCCGCCGAGGCCGTGGGCGAAGATCACCACCGGGCGAGGGCCCGAGACGGTGGCGTCGGAGAAGGCGAGGAAGACCTCGAGGCCGACCTTCTTTTGCACGACGGGCAAACCCTCCTCGATCTGCCATTTGCCGTCGGGCAAAGGCTTTCGGTACTCGGGCGCCTCGTAGACGGCCCGGAAGCGGATGCGCTTGTCGGGGGCGGCGATCGGCGTCTCGACCGTCCACGGCTCCAGCAGGGCCGGCGCGGGCTCGCCGCGGGCGCGCTTGGCAAGACCGAGCGTCTCGTCGAGGATGGAGGCCGTGGTGAAGGCGGTGACGAGGACGAGATCGCTCTTCGGGACACCGAGGCTCGACTCGAGCACTTGCAAACCGGCTTGCACCTCTTGCTCGTAGGGGGTCTCCCCGGCGCCGCCGAGGAGCTTCTCGCTCTCGGCCGAGCGGCTCACCGCGCCTCCGCTCCTGGCCTTCAGGCTGTTCGTGACGGCGAAGAGATACCTTGTCCCGGGCAGGAGAGGCTCGGAGGGCTGGGCGACGAGGGTGTATTCGTCGGTCGGATAATAATCGTCTTTGCCCTGGGCCCAGTAACGGGGGATGAGCCCGCGCGCCTTGCCCTTCTCGGGCGACGCAGGGTCGATGTCGATGAGCAAGAGGGGAGAGCCCTTCTTCGTGTACTCGGCGGCGTCGCGGACGGGATCGTCGATGGGAGGGTCGGCCGTGTCGTCCGTGGTGATGCCGCGGATGTCGATCGGGCCGGCGAAGCTCACGGCCACGCCGCCGGCGGTGGAGAAGCCGTCGAGCGCGTCGATCTCGTCGAGCACCGTGCCGAAGGAGGCGACGAAGGGATCACCCGAGGTCTTGCTCGTCACGTTGACGCGCAGGCCCGTCTTCGTGGACGGGTCGGCCACCGTGTAACGATCGGAGGGGTACGGGACGAGGTTCGTCGTCTCGGCGGGGCCGTAGAGCGCCTCGACGGAGGGCGGCAGGGGGCTCACCGGCTCCTCGGTGGAGCAGGCGGCGAGGGCCGTGAGGGCGAGCGGGAGAGCCAGCGAGCGAGAGAGCGAGGAGAAGGGCACGAGCGGGGCGCGCATCGCGCGAGGATACGCGGGTCGGACGGGCGGGGGCCACTGTCCGCGTGGGGGCGCTTGGGGTAGAAGCTCGGGATGCGCGTCATCCCCGTCCCCTGCCTGAGCGACAACTACGCCTACCTCGCCGTCCGCGACGGCGCGAAAGAGGCCATCGTGATCGATCCCTCCGAGGCCGCGCCGGTGCTCGCGGCCCTCGAGCAGGAAGGGCTCGTCCTCGTGGCGATCCTCAACACCCACCATCACTTCGATCACGTGGGCGGCAACGAGGAGCTCCGCGAGAAGCTCGGGCCGCTGCCCGTCTATGCCCATGTGAGCGATGTCGGCCGCGTCCCCGCGCAGACCGTGCAGGTGGAAGAGGGCAAGCGCTTCTCGGTGGCGGGCTTCGAGGTCGAGCCGATGCACGTACCCGGGCACACCCTGGGCGCGGTCGCCTACGTGATCGAGGACGCGGTCTTCACCGGCGACACGCTCTTCGTCGCGGGCTGCGGGCGCCTCTTCGAGGGCACGCCGGAGCAGATGCACACCTCGCTCTCCGGCAAGCTCGGCAAGCTCCCGCCCGAGACACGGGTGTTCTGCGGGCACGAGTACACCGTGCAAAATCTCCGGTTCGCGGCCTTCGCCGAGCCCGACAACCAGGCCGTCGCGGACAAGCTCGACTGGGCGATGAGCGAGCGCGAAGCGGGCCGCCCCACGGTGCCCTCCACCATCGGCGCCGAGCTCGGCCATAACCCCTTCCTCCGCTGCGAGCGCGCGTCCCTCCAGAAGCATTTTCCCGGGTCGAACGCGACCGAGACCTTCGCCGCCGTGCGGCGCGCCAAAGACTCCTTCCGCTGAAGGATTCCTTCCGTTGCGGTATGCGCCGCGCACCATTGCGGCGGCACGCGGCCCGCGTATCCTCGATCGCTCGGGGCACCGCCGTCCGGGCGCGCTCCATCCTTTCTTGGCCCGTCACAAGGAGCGTCCCATGCGCCGATTCCCCTCGATCTTGCTCGCGGCCTCGCTCGCGGCCCTCGCGGCTGCGCCTGCGCGCGATGTCGCCGCATGCGGCGGCTGCTTCCACGAGATGCAGGACATGCAAGGCACGCAGGTCTCCGGCCACCGGATGATCTTCTCCGTGTCCGCGACATCGAGCACCCTGTGGGATCAGATCAGCTACGTCGGGAGCCCGGACACGTTCGCGTGGGTGCTGCCCGTCAAGGGCGTGGCCGACCTCGAGCTGTCGTCGGACGCGCTCTTCGAGAACCTCGGGCAGCTCACCCAGGTCACGGTCAATTCGCCGCCGTACACCTGCCCTCCTCCGCCCAACTGCGGCGGGTTCGGCTCCACCGGCACGTCGAGCTCGAGCGGGAGCAGCGGGGCCGGCGGCGGAGGCGGTGGGCCGCCCGTCGTCGTCGTGTCGGAGAAGGTCGCGGGCCCCTACGAGATCGTGCAGCTCTCGTCGCAAGATCCGATGGCGCTCCAGACCTGGCTCCTCGATCACGGCTACGCCATCCCGCCCGACATCTCCCCGATCATCAACGCGTACGTGGCCGAGCAGTTCGACTTCCTCGCGATGAAGCTCAAGGCCGGCGGGGACGTGAAGGCGATGCGCCCGGTGCGCGTCACGACCCCGGGCGGCAACGTCGCGCTCCCGCTCCGCATGGTCGCAGCGGGCACGGGGGCCAAGGTCGGCATCGCCCTCTGGGTCTTCGGCGAAGGGCGCTATCAGCCGGCCAATTTCCCGTTCTTTTCGGTCAAGGAGAGCGATGTCGTCTGGAACTGGGACACGAGCAAGAGCAACTACGACGACCTCGTGCAGGCGGGCTATACCGCGACGATGAACAAGGGCTGGCTCCTCGATGTGGCCGAGCCCTTCTCGATGTACCCGCTCACCGACTCGCTCACCTACCTCGCCATGAGCGATCCGGTCGGGAGCGGCTACGCCGACGACATGGGCAACGGCGCCGTCGACGCGTGCAACGCCGATCTTGCCGCGCTCTTCGCCGGCATCCCGCCGGCGTCGATCTGGGTCTCGCGCATGCGCGGAGAGCTGTCCCGCGAGGCGCTCGCGAGCGATCTCACGGTGAGCGCCTCCGCCGATCAGACGCCGATCAACCGCTACATCACCGCGCCCACCGCGGTCGGCAACGGGCCTCCCTGCCCGATGTATCCGCCTTGCCCCGACACCACGTCGAGCTCCTCGGGCTCGACCACGGGCATGGGCGGCTTCTTCCCTGGCGACGGGAGCGGCGGCAACGGAGAGCAGCCGCGCGCCGGGAGCTGCGCCATCGGCGACGCGCCCGGCGGCGACACGGAGGGCAACCTCGCCCTGCTCGCCGGGCTGCTCGTCCCGCTCGGGATGTGGGTCTCGCGCCGCCGGAAGGCGGCCCGCTGAACAACGCCCTTTGCAGGGCGGCGGGTGAAGAGTAGGACCGACGCCGATGCGCCTGACCCTCGCCACCCGCCGCTCGCAGCTCGCCCTCGCCCAGACCCGCGCCTTCGCCCGCGCGCTCGAACAGAAGAGCCACGATCTCGCGATCGACGAGCTGCTCCTCGTCACCTCCGGCGACAAGACCCAGGACAAGCCGCTCCAGGACATCGGCGGCAAGGGCCTGTTCATCAAGGAGCTCGAGGAGGCGCTCCTCGACGGCCGCGCCCACTTCGCCGTCCACTCGATCAAGGACGTGCCCGCCGAGCTGCTCGCCGGCCTCACCATCGCATGCATCCCCGCCCGCGAAGATCCGCGCGACGCGCTCGTCACGCGGAGCGGCGCCCCGCTCGCCGCGCTGCCCGCGGGCGCGAAGGTCGGCACGTCGAGCCTGCGCCGCGCGGTGGCCCTCAAGGCCGCGCGGCCCGACCTCGTGATCGAGCCCGTGCGCGGCAACGTCGACACGCGCCTGCGCAAGGTGCAAGAAGGGCAGTACGACGCGATCGTCCTCGCGCTCGCCGGCCTCAAGCGCCTCGGCTGGGCCGACAAGGCGACCGAGATCCTCTCCGTCGATCTCTCGCTCCCCGCGATCGGCCAGGGCGCGCTCGGTATCGAGTGCCGCACCGATGACGAGGTGACGAAGGCCGCCCTCGCCGTGATGGCCGACGCCGAGACCTCCCTCTGCGTGGCCGCCGAGCGCGCCGTGATGGCCGCCGTCGACGGCAACTGCCACCTGCCCGTGGCCGCCCACGCCGTGCGCGAGGGCGACACGCTGCGCCTGCGCGGATTGCTCGCCGATCCGGATGGAAGCAACCTCCGCCGCGGCGAGCGGAGCATGGCCTGGCCGTCGAACGAGAAGGACGCGGAGGCGCTCGGGCGCGATCTGGGCGCGGAGCTGAAGAAGTAGCGTTAGCCCCGGATCAAAACACTGGGCTCAGTCGTAGCCCCATACGCCCCCGCCTTTGACCGGCGGTTTGGTGGGCGGCGGGACCTTCGCCGAGCGCGCGGGAGGCGCGCTCGCGGACGCGGGGGGAGGCGGCGCGGTGGCCGAGACGGGCGGGCCGGGGCTCACCAGGGGGCCCGAGGCTTCGCCGCCGGGAGGGCTCGCGGCGGAGGCCGGGGACGCGGCCTGCGGCGCAGCCGAGCTAGGCGGGATCGAGGAGACCACCACGGCCGTCGAGGGGACATGGGCCACGACGGGAGACGATGTTGACGGCTTGCGAACGAGCGCCGCGACGCCGATGCCGGCCACGATGACGCCGGCCACGCCGAGGGGCAGGAAGCGCCGCGGGCTCTTCGGCAAGGTCACGCTGGTCGTGAGCGAGCTCGCCGTCTTTTGCAGCGCCATCGCCTGCGTGACCGCCTCGCCGATCACGACCTGCTCGCCGGTGATCACCACCTCGCCCGAGCGCGCCGCCACCGCTTGATCGGCCCCCGCCGCGCCGGGGAGCAGCGCCTCGATCCGCTCGGCGAGCTCGTTCATCGTCTGGATCCGCTTGTTCCGGTCCTTGGCCATCGCGTCGCGGACGAGCGAGATCACCGGCCCGGGGAGGCCGGGGACGAGCGCGGCGAGGTCGGGCGGATCGCTCGTGGCGATGTCGACGATGAGGGCGTTGTAGTTCTCGCCCTCGAAGGGGAGCCGCCCGCTCATCGCCTCGTAGAGGATGACGCCGAGCGCGTAGATGTCCGTCCGGTGATCGATCGCCACCTTGCCGAGGGCCTGCTCGGGGCTCATGTACGCGGGCGATCCGACCACCGCGCCGGTCTGCGTGGTCTTCACGTTCCCGCCCGGCGTCAGCACCTTGCTGATCCCGAAGTCGAGCACCTTCACCACCTCCTGGCCGGTCGCGAGGCGGTGAAGGAAGAGGTTGGCGGGCTTCAGATCGCGGTGCACCACGTCCTTCTGGTGGGCGAGGGCGATGGTGCGGGCCACGTCGCGCACGATCTCCAGAATCTGGCTCGGCAAGAGCCGTCGCTTGCGGAAGAGCAGCGTCTCGAGCGACTCGCCGTGGAGCACCTCCATCACGAGGAAGGGCGAGCCGTCCTCCGCGGTGCCGAGGTCGAGCACGTCGACGATGCCCGGGTGCCGGATGGAGCCGCAGATCTTCGCCTCGTTGAAGAAGCGCTGGAGCGCCACCGGGTCGCTGGCGATCTGCGGGAGCATGACCTTGATGGCCACCTCCCGGTCGATCGCCTCGTTCCTGGCGGCCCAGACGGCGCCCATTCCACCACCGCCGAGGAGGCGGAGGAGCCGGTAGCGCCCGGCGAGGATCTGTCCGGCTGCGAACATGAGTGAGGCCGCGATATCGGAGCCCGGAACCCGCGCGGGGTCAAGGCAGGGCGCGGCGAGCCTTGTCGACCCAGGAAATGTCGCCGACAATCGCCCGATGTCTCGCGCCGCTCGCTCCCTCCGTGCCCTCTGCCTCGCCGCTCCCCTCGCGCTCGCCGCCGCGCTCACGGCCTCCGACGCGCCGGCCTTCTGCGGCTTCTACGTCTCGGGAGCGACGCCAAGCTCTACAACAACGCCACCATGGTCGTGCTCATGCGCGAGGGCACCCGCACCGTGCTCTCCCATGGCGAACAACTACCAGGGTCCGCCCGGAGAATTCCGCGATGGTGGTGCCCGACCTGATCGTGCTGAGCGAGGAGAACGTGAAGACCTTGCCGGCCGCGATCTTCGACAAGGTGGACAAGCTCGCCTCGCCGCGCCTCGTCGAGTACTGGGAGCAAGACCCCTGCGCCCCCGAGGAGGTCGAGATGGAGAGGCGGATGCCGATGCGCGCCTCGGGCACCGCGGCGCCCATGGCCAAGAAGGCCAACGCCGAGGATCTCGGGGTGACGATCGAGGCCGAGTTCACGGTGGGGGAGTATCAGATCGTGATCTTGAGCGCCAAGGACTCGCTCGGTCTCGACACGTGGCTGCGCCAGGAGAAATACAACATCCCCGCCGGGTCCGAGCCGTTATTGCGGCCCTATGTGGCCGGCGGGAGCAAGTTCTTCGTGGCCAAGGTGGACGTGAAGAAGGTGCGGTTCGAAAATGGGATGGCGCAGCTCTCGCCGCTCCGCTTCCATTACGATACCGACACGTTTGCCCTGCCCGTGCGCCTCGGGATGGTCAACTCCGCCGGGACGCAGGATTTGATCGTGCACATCCTGGCGCGGGGGACGCGGTACGAGACCTCGAACTTCGCCAACGTGGCCATCCCGACCAACCTCGATGTCAAAGACGAGGTGCGGCAGCAGTTCGGGGCGTTCTACGCGGCGCTCTTCGATCGGACGATGGCCAAGCACCCAGGGGCGTCCATCACGGAGTATTCGTGGGACGCCGGGAGCTGCGATCCGTGCCCCGGGCCGACGCTCACGCCTTCGGATCTGGGGACGCTGGGCGCCGACGTGATCGACAACGTGGCGGTCGCGGCGCAACCGCAAAAGCCTCCGCCGACCTTGCCCATGTCGCCCACCCTGGGCCCGCCCGGGAGCGGCCCCGGCGGCCCCGCCGGCGGGCCGGTCGCGCCTCCGCGCCCGCGGATGGTGCGGCCCTGGCGGGGGCCGAGCGGGTTCGTGCTGACGCGCTTGCACCTGCGTTACGGGAAGAGCTCGCTCGGGGAAGATCTGGTGTTCCGGGCGGCCCCCGCCATCGCCGGAGGGCGGGAGTTCCTGCGAGACGGTAAGCAGCTCGAAACAGGGGCCGTGCCCGCGCCGATCAACAATTTCCAGGCGCGCTACGCGATCCGCCACCCGTGGACGGGGCCGGTGAATTGCCAGAATCCGCGCCGCGGCATCTGGGGCGGTCCGCCGGCCGGACAGGCGTCGAAGGGCGTCGCGGCCGCCCAGAAGATCGCCTTTGCACCGCGCGGGGGTATCTCGCTGCCGGCCCTGGTGGCGCGGGACAGCGACGAGACATCCATCGACACGAGCCCGCTCGTGCCCGCCGTGGGGATGTTCGGTCCGGCGCCGGAGGCACCGCCGATGGGGACGGTGGCCGGCCCCGGCCCAGGCGAGGGGCCGCCGCCCGTGCCCCCGCCCGCGGGGGGGTGCGCAGGGTGCGAGATCGGCGCGAGCGAGAGTACGACCATGGGCTGGCTCGGCGCGCTCGGGGCAGCGCTCGCAGGCGCCGTGCGGTGGTCGCGCAAGAAGAAGGCAAAGCGCTGACGAGCGCGCAGCCACCGGGCGCCTCGAGGGCTGAAGGGGTGACGATAAAAGCGTCGAGAGGGCCGCGAAGCCAGGGAGGTCGACCGAGGAATCCTCGGCGATTTTGAGGGAGGCCGCACGTAACGATTCGCGGACCGAACAGCTTTTATCGTCGCCTCTTGAGACGTCGGGTGGCCGTCAGCGGCCTGGTTTGGAGGGCTCCAGGCTCTGCTCCATCCGCATGCGGACGGCCGGGCTCGCGGTCGGGAGCGCGGTGATGACACGCTGTTTGAGGGCGGGGTCGGCGGCGAAGATTTCGCGGAGGCAGGTGTGGGCCGTCACGGGGTAATCGGGGTGGAGGGCGGCTTCGACGAGGGCTTTGCGGAGGGCGGGGTCGTCGGTGTGCAGACAGGCGATCTGGGAGGCGCCGTCGAGCTCTTCGTGCCAGTCGGCGTTGCCGCGGGGAGGGGGGACGGGGCCGGGCCAGACGGCGGCGGGGGTGCGGTGGATCTTGGCGGCGGGGGAGGACGGGTCGACGGACGAGAGGATTTCGATGGCCAAAGGGTGGAGGCTGGGCCACGGGGCAAGGGTGGTGAAGGAATGGTGGCGGCACCAGAAGGGGTGGGCCCACGACATGGGGACTTCGAGGGGGGCGAGGTCGAGGACGGTGAAGGTATGGCCTTCGTCGGTGGAGGCGGCGACGGCTTTGCCGTCCGGGGAGAAGCGGAGGGTGTAGGCGGTGTTGCGGAGGGCGCGGAAGTCCGCGGCGTCGAGCTCGTCTTCGCGGCGCATGGAGAGGATGACCATGGCGCGGTTGGGGGGCGCTTCTTCGATGAAGAGCTCGTGGGTGACCTCGGCGGAGTGGCTCTTGCCCGTCTGGTAGAACGAAGGATGGTATTCGACGGTGACGTAGGCTTCACGCCATCGACCGCCGGAGGAGAGGGCCTTGGGGCTGATTTGCTCGCTGTGGCGGGAGCAGGCCGCCGTGGAGAGGAGGGCGAGGGCAAAGGCGAAAGGAGGGGCGAAGGGGAGGGTGGGATGGCTGGGCGGGGTGCTCATGAGGGATGGTTTGGGCGGGGGATGGATTGTGTTTCACTCCAGATTTAACGCAAAGGCGCAAAGGCGCAAAGGCGCAAAGATGCAAGAAGAACAGAGCTTCCACTGGGCGATTTGGCGAGAGGGCAGGATGATGCAGTCCGAACCGCGACCGGGAGCGAGCAGTCCCCATCCGCCCGCCCGAGCAACCCGACGCCTCAGCCGTCAAGGCGGCCACCAGGAACAGTACCGCGACCGGTAGGGAGCGGACCGAGCAGGCTTTACCTCCACGGAAGCAACCCCATCAAAGGCCCAGAGCACGATCCAGGCACGCGAGCGTCGCGGGCGCGCCCGCCGGCGAGGGTTATGTTGGCGGCATGAGCGCGAACGGCCATCACGCCCGGGCGATCTTGATCGCGCTGGCTCTCGCGGCGCCGACGCTGAGCTGCAAGCGCTTCCTCAACGTCTTCACGCCGCAGGGCGCGCGCGAGCCCTCGCCGTACGCATCACCGATGGCAGATCCGGCGCCGCTCCACACCGGCGGGCTCGATGTCCTCGGATCGGGGCCCGCGGGGCAAGGGCCCGGGGGCTCGCCGGGGTCGCACGGCAACCCGATCGCGGGCGGCATCGCGACGGCCGTGGGCGCGGTCGTGTTCGGCGCGACGGCCGTGAAGACGGCGGCCTCCTGCACGGCGCCGAACGCGTCGCCGGCCTGCCTGCGCGGGCCCGGTCCGGCCGATGCGGTGGCCGACGGCGGCGCGCCTTGAGAGCGTGCGCGATCGGCTCTCGATCGAGGCGCGATCGTGGCTCGATCGCAGCGCGATGATCAGGGCGTGCGCGCGTGCACGCCGAGGCGCACGACCTTCCACGCGCCCTGGATCTGGGCGAGCTCCACGTCGGCCTCGCGCACCGTCTCCACGCCGTCGCGCGAGCGCAGCACCACCTCGTAGGGGTAGCGCAGCCGCTGGTCGCGGTGGGTCGGCTCGCCGCGGCGGAGCGTCACCTCCTGGTCGGCGGCCTCGGCGGCGCTGTAACCTCCCTTACGAACCTCGGCGACGGCCTTGAGCTCGGCCTCGAGCATCTCGGTGGCGCCGAGCGCGGTGAACTCCTTGGCCTTTTCCTGGTCGATCTGCCGGAAGTACGCGTCGGCGAAGCCGTCGGCGACGCGCTCGGGGCTCCCTGGGTTGGAGCACCCGGCAGCGAGGACGAGGACGGCGAGGAGCCGAGAAATGCGCAGGGCCACCTCGGCAGCTTGACCGTTCTCGCGTCTGCCGTCTAGAACCCTACCGGGATGCCTGGGCGACGGTTGCCCAGGATCGCGAGGAGACGTTGCAGAACCCGCAGCTCGAAATCGGCGTCGTCTGTGGCCAGTGCGACACCTTCAGTGCGCTCGGGACGAAGGTGTGCGCAGTGTGCGAGAACGAGCTCGATCTCGTGGGCCCGCGGCGCTCTTCCGCACCGCCGCCGCCGGCCGCGGCGCCGCGCCCCGCGCCGCGCCCCGGCACCGCGCCGATGGCCCCGATCGCGCCGGGCAAGCCCCCGGCCGTCCCCGTCGCCACCATCCCCGCCGCCGTCGAGATCAAAGCCCACGCGTCCAAACCCGCCCCCGCCCGCTCGGGGGCCTACTCGTTCCCTGCGCGGAGCGAGTTCGCCGATCTGTCGCAGGAGGAGCTCATGGAGCAAGCCCGGAATTACGTCTGCCGTTCCTGTTCGAGCGGAGTGCCCCACGGGCACAAGTTCTGCGGGAGGTGCGGCACCGCCGTTCCGCTGGAGATCCTGAACGCGCAGACGCTCTTCTTCGGCGACATGCAGAACCCGGCGAAGGCGAAGCTCATCCTCATCCGCGGCGAGGGGATGGACGGGCTCTCGTTCCACCTCAAGGCGGAGCAGCACGTCGTCGGCCGCAACGGTCAGCTCGTCTTCCCGGACGACCCGTTCGTGTCGCCGAAGCATGCGAACTTCTTCTACCGAGAGGGCAAGCTCGTCGTGCGCGACGAGGGCTCGCTCAACGGCGTGTACATCCGCGTGCGCGGCACGGTGGACATCACCCCGGGCGACACCTTCCTCGCCGGCGAGCAGCTCTTCCGCCTCGATCTGCCGCCCCGCGCGACCGACGGGCAAGACCCGGACGGCACCTACTTCTACTCGTCGCCGAAGCACCCGAGCGCCTTCCGGCTCGTGCAGATCCTCCAGGGCGGCGCCCCGGGGATGACGGTGGTGGCGCGCGGCTCGTCGCTCCAGATCGGTCGCGAGGGCGGCGACCTGAACTTCCCCGGCGACCTCTACATGTCCGGCTCGCACTGCCGGCTCGAAGAGGCCGGCGGCAAGTTCACGCTGACCGATCTCAACAGCCGGAACGGCACCTACGTGCGGATCAAGAGCGAGCGCGACCTGACCCACGGCGACTACGTGTTCATCGGCCGGAAGCTGCTCCGCGTCGAGCTCAACACCAACTGACCGCATGGCCGCTGCCCACAGGCCGCTCTGCTTCGTCGACGACTGCGGCGGGGGCCTCGCCGCCCTCGCGACCGGCGTGGCCCACCTCCTCGGAAAGAAAGACGCGCTCGCGCTGACCACGGCCAAGGCGGTCCATGTGCCGCCGGAGGTGGCGGCGGCGCTCGCCGAGATCGGCGCGTCCGTCCCGCCGATCGCGCGGCTGCCCGGCGGCGCCCCGGCGGGCACCGAGGCCGTCGACACGGCGTCGCTGGGGATCTCGCTCTTGCCGGCAGATCAAGGCGATCTGGAGCGGCTCTCCGCCGCCCGCATCGCGCGCGACCGGCTGGAGCGAAGCCTCTCCCACGCCAGCGCGACAGACAGCTCGAAACGCCAACAATAACGACAACCTCCCGAACCCCGACCGCAAGGAGGGGACCCTATCCGCGACCGCAAGGGCGGCCGCTGCGGCCGTAAGGCCGCAGCCCGTGCCTTGGGCCCGGGCGCTCGCCAACGCTCGCGATGCCGCTCGCCAACGCTCGCGATGCCGCTTGCCAACGCTCGCGATGCCGCTCGCTGACGCGCGCGGATAGGGTCCGCTCGCTGACGCGCGCGGTTCGGAAACGCTTGTTTTTCAGCGTATTTAACCGGATCGGTGCGTCAGCGCTTCTTCTTGAGCTTCTCGACCTGCGCGCTCACGGCGCTGCCGACGGACCAGGCGGCGCGGGCCGCGGCGTTGAGCGTCTTCAGCACGGGCTCGGGCACCTTGGTGATGAGCTGCTCCAGATCGACCGGGCCGTCGAAGGGCGGGATGTAGCGCTCCATCAGCTCGGCGAAGACGTCGTACTTGCGGGAGAGATCGCCGAGCCTCAGGCGCAGCGCGTCGGCCTCGGGGCCGGAGGCGTCGCCGAGCAGGGAGAGGGCGCGGCGGGAGAGGAGCTGCTTGTCGTGCACCACCCGGCGCAGGCGCGCGATGTAGGCGCCGATGATCACGTCCGGGTACTTGCCGCGCAGCGTGTACGAGTCGTGCCGCGCGCCCGCCTCGCGCCGTCGCTCGATGATGCCCGCCGCCTCGAGCCCGCGCAGGTTCGCGAAGATGTTGCTCTTCGAGCGGCCGAGCAAGAGGCAGAGCTCGTCCATCGAGCGGGGGCCGTCGGCGAGGTACAGGGCGGCCACCACCTGTCCGCCGAGGCGGGTGATCCCGGGGAACGACGCGGCGATCTCCGCGCCCACGCCTTCGAGCAGGGCCTGACGCGCGGCGCCGACGCGGGGATCTTCGCTCTGGGGCGGCAGCGAGCCACGGGTGCTCATCGGCGCCGAAACTAGTTCGGAATCGCCGGAAGATCCATCGTTAGCCTCGGGCGCTCCGGCGCGGGCTCGTCAGGAGTCGTCGCCGCAGAGGCCGGCGAAGTCGCCGCGGGGCATGCCCTTGAAGAAATCGATCGGGCATCCGGCGGGCTTCTTGACCATCTCGCCGATCTCGATCGCCATCGCCGACGACCAGTCGCGCGCGCCGTCGAAGCGGGCGCGGATGATCCCCTTGGGGTCGATGATCCACGTCTCCGGGTAGAGGCGCGTGCCGTAGCGATCCCGGACGATGTTGGCGTCGGGATCGAAGAGCACGGGGAAGGGAGGTGGCTCGTTGAGCAGCACGGTGAGCGTGTCCTTGACGGCGCTCGGGCCCTCGTCGGTGGAGACGGTGATCACCACCATGTCGTCGCGGGTCTTGGCGACCTTGGCGAGCTCGGCGACGGAGGGCATCTCTTTTTTGCAGGGGTCGCAGGTCTGCGTCCAGAAGTTGAGGAACACCGTCTTGCCGCGGAAGGACGAGAGGCGGACCATCTTGCCGTCCATGTCGGGCAGCTCGAAGTCGGGGGCGATCCGGTTGCGGCCGGCGTAGGCGGGCCCGAGCGAGCAGAGCGCGGTGCAGCTCCCTCGCCGCTCGTCGCTCTGCGCCGATCGGACGAACCCGAACACCGCCGCCGCGGCGACGAGGATGAACCCGATCTGGGCGATCGATCCGAGCTGTTTCGACTCCACGGGGTCCGTATACCAAAGGGGGCGGGCGCCGGCCATGACCGCCGCGATCCAGCGTCCAGCTCAACCCCGGGACGAGAGCAGCCGCGCGAGACGGGCTTCGTCCACCCGGTATTTCATGACCTTGCGCCCGTCGAGCTCGACGACGGGGACTTCCCAGTCGTAGGCCTTGCGCTTGTCTTCCGGGGCCTCGCGGTCGAGGTCGATGACGGCGAGGTCGAAGGGGTGGTCCTTCTGCACGCGGAGGAGGGCCTCGTGGGCCTCGTCGCAGAGGTGGCAGCGCTCGCGGGAGTAGATCGTCACCTGCGCGGGGCTCACGGCGCCTCCAGCTCGTCGGGCGGGCTCACGAGCGGCAGCGCGCGCCGGGCCTTGGTCGCGCGGGCGCCGGGGGCGGCGAGGGCGAGGAAGGCTTTTTCGTAGGCGGCGAAGGAGCCTCCGCGGTGGACGGCCTCGCGCACGGCGCGGCCCTCGGCGAGCCCGCCCTGGGCCAGCACGGCCTCGATCCAGGCCCAGCGGGCGCTGGTGGAGCGCACCTCGACCCGGCCGCGGAGGCCCTTGCGCAGGCGGTCGAGGCGGTGGGACACAACGTCAACGCCGGCAAACGAAGCCCCGGCGAGCGGTGTGTTGCGCTTCGGGCAGAAGGGGGCGATGCCGAGGGCGACGGGGATGACCTTGGAGAGGGCGGTCGTGAAGGCCACGCACTCGTCGATGTCCGCGTCGGTCTCGGTGGGGACGCCGATCATCAGGTAGAGCTTGAGGCGGTTCATCCCGTGGGCCCGGGCGAGGGCGGCGGCCTTCTCCAGGTGCCGCGGCCGCGCGCGCCGCTCGAGCGTGTCGCGCAGCCGCTCGCTCGCCCCGTCCATCGCGGTCGTGAGCGTCTTGTAGCCGGCGAGCGCGAGCGCGCCCACGAAGTCGTCGCTCAGCCGATCGGGGCGCAGGCTGGAGAGGCCGACCGTCTTCTTCTGCTCGGCGAGGGCGCGGACGATCTCGACGATCTTCGGGTGATCGCTGACCGCGGCGCCGACGAGGCCGACCTTGCGCGCCTCGTCCGGCACGAGCGAGAGGACCTTGTGGTGATCGACGACGCGCATGCCGCCGTTGGTCGAGCGGCGCATGACGCAGTAGGTGCAGCCGCGCGAGCAGCCGCGCTCGGTCTCGATCAGGAACATGTCCGACAGCTCGGCCTCGGGCGTGCGGATCGGGGCCCACGCGGGCAGGAGGTCGTCGTCGCACTGGGCGACGGTGGGCATGGCGTCGCCGTGGTGCGCGGGCACGAAGACATGGGGCATGGCCGCGAGCGCGCGGAGCGCCTCGTCGCGATCGGGCGTCTCGCGGAGCACGCGGAGGACCTCGATCGCGAGCGTGTCGGCCTCGCCCATGACGATCACGTCGGCGAAGGCGGCGAGCGGGAGCGGGTTCGAGAAGGTGAGCGGCCCGCCCGCGAGGATGATCGGCGAACGCGCGTCGCGCTCCTCGCGGAGCGACGGGAGGCCCGCCGCTTCGAGGAGCTTGACCACGCCGGCGAGCTCGAGCTCGTACGCGACCGAGAGGGCGATCACCGGGTAATCCGAGAGCGGGCGCTGGCCCTCGTAGGTGAGCGGCGTGAGCCCCTCCGACGCCGCGTCGTCGCCGAGGAAGGCGCGCTCGCAGGCCATACCCTCCTCGGCCTGGATGTTCTTGTAGATCTGCAAGTACCCGAGCGAGCTCATCCCCGCGCGGTAGGGCGAGGGGTAGGCGAGCGCGATCCGGAAGGGCGCCTGCTTGTCGATCCGGCCCACCTCGGCGGCGAGGCGGCGGCGGATCAGCGCGGGCAGGGCGGAGCGGGCCATCGCTCCGGAGCGTCCCCTGTGCGGGGGCGCGGCGCAAGGGGCGCTATTCGTCGTCGAGGCAGGCGTAGGTGATCTGCCAGCGGTGGACGGTGGGCGTCTTGCTGTGCGGCGTGTTGGTCTTCATCGAGAGGAGCAGCTCGAGCTGCTCGTGCCGCGCCTCGGGCGGGCCCCCGAGGCCCGCGTACAGATCGATCGGGCAGGGCGCGGGGCCGCCCACCTGGCAGCTCTGGGTGTCCGGCGGGCCTATCGACGCGGTGATGAGCGGGTGGATCGGGGCCGCGGCGAGCTCGTCGATCGTGGGCGCGGCGCGCACCCGGAAGGTCGTCGATGTCCCCGGGGGCTCGCTGCTGTCGTAGGTCAAGAACCCCCAGCTCACCCGGGTGTCGAGCGGGCAGGCCCCGGCGTAGGTCTCGCTGTGCTCGCCGTCGGTGTACGTGCCCGGGCAGCTCAGGGTGAGCTTGACCGCGTAGCCGATGTCCTGGCGCACGGCGCTGCACGTCGCCGGGCAGAGGATGACCTTGGTCGGAGCGAGGGCGTCGTCGTAGTAGAAATGCCCGGTGGATCCAGGCCCGCAGCTCGCCGCCGAGGGCACCTGGATGAAGGTCTGGACCACCGCGCCGACGGCGTTCTTCAGCTCGACCTTGGGGTTGTGCGGGTCGAAGAGCGCGAGCGGCGGGAGCGTGAACGAGCAGCCGAAGTAGTTGGCCTTGATCCCGAGGAGCGCCGCGGTCAGCGCCGCGTCGTCGCCGACGGGGACGGCGATGGCCGCGCCCGTGCCGCCGGACCGCGCGATGGGATCGAAGAGCGGGCTCACGAGGCCCACCGTGATCACCCAGGTCTTGATCTTGCTGTTGACGAGCGCGATCGCCGCCTGCCCCGCGAGCGAGCTCACCGAGGTGAAGATCTGCGCGTTGCAGGTGGTGATGTCGCTCGCGAGCACGAGGACGATGTTCCGGTCGCCGCCGTAGCCCTTGGCGATGTTGACCGCGGCGGCGTACGCCATCGGCGTGGGCGCGAAGCCGAGGGCCGCCGGGACGGCCTTGACGTTGGCGGAGAAGACCGCGCTCGGCAGGTTTTGCAGGCCGAAATTCGGGAAAGAGCGCACCGCGCAGTTGCCCGTCGGGCCGTAGGGCGCGGCCGGCGTCGCGCCCCAGAAGCAGGTCCCGGCGTCGCAGCTCCAGGGGATCGCCGGCGGCCCG
Organism: Byssovorax sp.; assembly: GCA_046351295.1. Lineage (GTDB taxonomy): Bacteria > Myxococcota_A > Polyangia > Polyangiales > Polyangiaceae > JAXLYT01. The sequence goes on along the minus strand of JAXLYT010000123.1, from coordinate 1,612 downwards.
TCGGGGAAGAGCTGCACCGCGGCCCGCGTGCCGGCGGCGCCCGCGCTCGCCAGGAAATTGCCGACGCCCTGGATGATCCCCGCCCACTTGCCGCCCGGGAGCGCCGACGCGCTCGAGCGCTCGATCAGGAAATGGAGGTTCGGCGACTTGATCTGGAAGGGCTGCTGCGACCCGGTGCAGATCGGCGGCTCGCAGACGCTCGGCCCGCCGCTGAGCGTGAAGTTGTTGCCGTTGGCCGCGTTGCACGCGCTCGTCCCCGGGGTGGAGAGGCACTCGGTGATCGCGCCGTGGGCGTTGACCATCAGCTCCTCGCCCGCGCCGGTGGCGAGCCCGGGGCAGTCGAGCTCCACGCACTGCCCGGGGGCCACGTCGCCTTGCAGCGGCGGGCATGCCTGGGCGAGCGGGCTCGGCGCGCACCCCGGCATGCTCATGGCGCCCGCGGGCGCGGAGAGCACCTCGATCGGCCCATGCGCGGTCACGCCGCCGACGTTGCACACCGGGATCTTGCTCCCGCAGGGGACGCCCAGGGTGAGGTCGGGGCTGTCCGGGCAGAAGGGGTCGGTCTGCGCGCCGAGCCAGGGGACGCACTGTCCCTTGAGCGGGCAGGTCTGCCCGCACACGGTGTTGACGGCGTTGACGCAGCCTTGATCCCAGACGCCGCCGGAGGCGCAGCAGTACGCGAAGGGCGCGCTCGCGCAGATGGAGGCGACGCAGCCGTCCGCGCAGCCGGCGGAGAGCGCGCTGCCCGTGTAGCACTTGTCGTGCGCGCACCCGGCGGGCGGGCCCTCGGCGGGCAGGGCCGCGCAGAAGGCGCCGCAGGTGTCGTGCACCTGGGCCACGCAGAAGGGGCTCCACTGGTTGCAGCTCAAACCACAGCTCGTGCCCACGAGGTCGACGCAGGTGCTGTCCCAGGCGCCGCCGGGGGCGCAGCACGAGGGTCGCGCGGCGCAGATCTGCCCGACGCAGAGGTCGCACCCGATCGTCAGGGGGGCGCCGGTGGCGCAGCGGTTGTGCGCGCAGCTCCCGCTCGGGGTGGCGCAGCAGGTGGGGTAGCGCGCGCAGATCGCGTCGACGCATGCGTCGGCGCCCGCGGTGTCGGCGAGCGCGACGCCGGGCGCGCACTTGTCGTGGACGCTGCCGTTCGTGATGGGGAGCGAGCACTGCGCGTTGACCTGGCAGTCCGCGGCGGAGCCGCAGGGGGTGCGCTGGGCGCGCGTGGAGAAGCCGGGGAGCGAGGAGATGCTGGCCATGCTCCCGCTGTTCCAGGGCGGGATCGCCTGGCCCGGGAGGATCACCCCGCCGAGGGGGATCTCGTCGTAGCGCTGGCAGCTCGGGTTGCACGGATCGTCGATGCAAGGCGCGGGCTGGCTGAGGCTCTGTGGAACGGCCGGAGGGCCCTCGCCGGCTTCGCCTGCGCCCGGCGCGCTCGCGCTGCTCTCGATCGCGCCGTTCATGCAGGGCCCCCAGACGCCGTCCTTGCACGTCTCCTCGCCGTAGTAGCAGTTGAGGATCGCGCCCTGGGCGGGCAGATCGGCGTAGCAGGCGCGCGTCGCGCCCTCGGGGCAAGGCGCGACGGCCGGGAGCGCGACGCCCGGCCCCGGGACGACGCACG
>JAXLYT010000122.1:0-19807 GCA_046351295.1 Byssovorax sp. | reverse complement strand
ATCACCGAGACGCCCGTGGGCGGCCCGCCGAGCTCGCCCGTGCGATCGCGGTAGTGCTCGCCCTTGTCGGTCGAGATGGAGAGGCGAGGCCCCTCGGTGAGCGCAGCCACGCGCCCGTCGGGGAGCGAGGCGAGATCGAGCAGCCCGAGCGGCGCGATCGGCAGGGGCTTGCCCGAAGGGATCTCGACGAGCCACCGCTGCCCTCCGTTCGATCGCACGAGCGCGCCGCCCGGCCCGAAGGAGAGGCGCGAGATCCCGCTCGGGATGCCGACGATCGGCGAGAGCGGTCCATCGAAGACCTCGGCGCGGTAGAGCGCGTCGCGCGTGCGGAAGAGGAAGCCGCCGCCGAGGTACGGAGGGACGCGATCGACGCCGCTGAAGCTCGATCCCGCGAGATCGGGCGCGGCGCGGATCGCCCCGCCCTTCACCGACATGCGCGCGTTCTCCACGAGCAGGCCGATCGCGCCGTCGTCGAGCGCGATCGCCGTGCCCTTGGGCTGTGCGTCGGGATCGGCCAGCACATACGCCGGCGGTGGCTCGGGCGGAGGAGGCGCGGGCTTCGGCGTCTCCTTGACGACCTCGGGCAACCGCGGAGGCGGCGCCTCGTTCGGACAACCCGCGAGCACGAGCGCGGCGGTGAGCAGGGGGAGAAGAGGCGGGAAGAAGCGGCCCATCGGAAACAGATGGTGACATGGAACGGCGTTGTGCGGCTGCCCGACAAGTAGTGTCACTGAGCAACGTCAGCGGCTTGTTTCTTGGGCTTGGCGTGACGGATGCTTTACCTTTGGATCAAGCCCGGCGCGTCTCGTCGTGCGCCGGCGAGGAAGGACTCGTTCACCGTGCTCGCCTTGACCGATCGCCTCGCGCTCACCTCGCTTCAGCTCCAGGGCTACCGCAGCCGGCGGATCGAGACCTCGGTGGGCGGGATGCACGTGCTCGACGCGGCGGGGAGCGGGCGTTTGCCCCCGGTCGTCCTGCTCCACGGCTTCACGTCCGCTGCGGTGCACTATACGCCCATGCTGCGTAACCTCCGCCCGCGGGTGCGAAGGCTGATTCTCCCCGATCTTCCCGCGCATGGCTTCAGCGACACGCCCGAGGGCGGGCTGCGCACCGGCACGCTGCGTTGCGGCCTCATCGAGGCGCTCGACGCGGTGATCGACGAGCCCGCGATCGTCTTCGGCAACTCCATGGGCGGCGTGGGCGCGGTGCACTACGCGCTCGCGCGGCCGAACAAGGTGCGCGGCCTCTTCCTTTGCTCGCCCACGGGCGCGCCGATGACGCGCGAGGCGCTCGCCCGCTTCGTCGAGTCCTTCCGGATGGACAGCCACGAGGACGCGCTCGATTTCGTCGATCGCCTGCTGGTGCGCCCGACGCCGCTCCGCCAGATCCTCGCGTGGGGCGTGCGCAAGAAGTTCAGCCACCCCGCGATGCGCGGCCTGCTCGAGTCCATCACCCCGGAGGACCTCCTCCGCCCGCAGGACCTGCGATCGCTCGCGATGCCGGTGCTGCTCATGTGGGGCCGCGACGAGCGGATCCTCCCCTCCGAGAACCTCCAGTTCTTCCGGAAGAACCTGCCCCGCCACGCGCGCATCGTGGAGCCGAAGAACTTCGGCCACAGCCCCTACCTCGAGACCCCCGACATGGTGGCCGACAGCATCCTGAGCTTCGCCGCCGAGATCGAGCACCACGAGCCCTCGTTCCAGAAGGCGGCGTGACGCGCTGATCGTCGGGTACCCCGGGGAGCCGTCTTCTGAGTTGAACGGCTCAATTTCAACGCAAAGTCGCCAAGGCGCAAAGACGCAAAAAAACAAAGAAGAGTTAGTTCTCTTCTTCTTGCGCCTTTGCGCCTTTGCGCCTTGGCGTTAAAAATTCGGGGGCAACGCGCGTTCGGGCTTCTTCTCGACCTTTTGCTCTACAGGCGCGGGCTCTTCGACGACGCGGCCGAAGTCGAAGTTGTAGGTGAGGCCGAGGCCCACTACATCGGCGCGCGCGCTGTAGGTGCCGCCGTTGATGATGTCGGGGTGCGCGGGCGGGTTCGTGTTCACCGGGCTGATCTGCGTGATCTTCGCCGTCTTCGGATCGGCCGTCTCGCTGAAGCCGAAGACATGCGCGTACGTCGCGTCGAAGCGCCACTTGCCGACGTGGAAGCTGCCGCCGAGGGCCGCCGTCACCTTGGCGGAGTCGATGGTGAGCACGGTGAGGTACTCGGGTGGCACCGCGCTCGTCTCGAAGGAGGCGCCGGCGCGGACGTCGAAGAGGAAGTCTTTCACCGGGATCGCATACTCGCCGCCGAGGTGCACGGACCACGCGTCCTGGAAGCCGCGCGGTAACGTCAGCGGCGGCACGTAGATCGTCTCGGGGAGCAGCGCGACGTTCTTGAGCGCGATGTGATCGGGCGTGACCTTGATGGAGTCGTGCATGCTCCACCGCTCGAAGCCGAAGCCCGCTTCGAGGCGCAGGTTGTCGACCATCCGCGTCTCGACGCCGAATTTCACGTTCCAGGGGAGATCGAAGGCGACGTCGGCCACGTTGCCCTCCTGCGAGGCCTTCTCGAAGACGGGCGTGGACGGCAGGCGCGTGTCGATCGTGGCGCCGGAGCGGACGAAGATCGGGAGCTGCGAGGAGACGCCGATGCGCCACTTGGGCGTGGGCACGATGACCGCGCCGAACTGCCCGTAGGGCGCGACGATCTGGCCCACCGAGAGCTGGCTCTTTACGTCCCACGCGGGGCTCTCCTGCGCGCAGAGGAAGCGCTCGGGGATGCAGCCGGAGAAGGCCACGGTGGTGGTGAACTTGCCGGTCAGCACGCCGCCGGTCGCGCCGATCCGCAGCTCCTTGATGGGCGCGAAGGCGACGGTCGCGCCGGCGAGGAGCAGGGCCGATCCGTCGAGCGTGATGAGCGAGTAGCGCTGGGGCGTCGCGTCCTGGACCTCCTTGTAGGGGCGGCCCTGGTAGGTGTCCGGATCGGGGTAGCTGCTCAGCGCCGCGTAGGGGGCGTAGGCGCTGAGCGCGATCACCACCTTGCGGTGCACCTGGACCGATCCGGCGATGGTCGGGATCGGCAAGAACGGCGTCGATCCCTGCACGGTGGGGAAGGTCTGCACCGGGCCGTCGACGACCTTGCCGGTGTTGGGATCGGTCTGCAAAAGCGTCGCCTGGCGCGTGTAATCGCTCGTGAAATGCAGCCAGCTCGCGTCGAAGAAGAACTGGGTGCCGGCGTCGTAGATGCCCGCGGGGTTGTAGCCAAGGGCGCCGAGGTCGTCGCCGCCGGCCACGTAGGCGCCGCCGCGACCGAGCGCGCGCACGCCGCGATCGGCGTAGTAGAGGCCTGCGGCGTGGGCGGTGGCAGAGGAGGCGATCGCGGCGCCCGCGAGGGCGATCGCGAGGGGAAAGGAGCGGTGGTTTCGCACGCAGATCACTCTTGGGGTCGGTTCTGGACGATGAAGTAGAACTGCTCGAGGCCGCGGGTGTTGCTGGTCAAGAAGTCCTCCACGGTGCCCATCATCGCCCGGTAGTCGTCGTCGTCGAGCGGGACGGTGTCCACCGAGGCCGCGGCGTCGATCCGGTTCACCTCGGCGATCGTGTCGAGGATCACCTCGATCGGCGACTCGCCGCCGTCGGTCGGCGTCACGAGCTTCGGCAGCACGATGTCGAGCGCGTGGTGGCGGTCGTACTTGTCGCCCGTCACGGCCTTGAGCACCTTGAGGCCGGTGTCGGCCGCGCCGTCGCCGTCGGGGTCGGAGGCGGTGTTCGCGGCGACCGCGATCGCCTGGAGGATCGGGGTCAGGTTGCCGTCGTCGGCGACGACCTGGAGCAGATCGCTGAACGAGGCCAGCGCGCCCGCGAAGGCGTCGTCGGGCGACGAGGGCGTGAGCAGGTAGGTGAGCAGGCGCTCCGTCTCGCGCCGCGCCGTCTCGTCGCGGCGCAGCTCCTCCTGTACGTCCATCAGCCCGGCGAAGAGCGGCCCGCTCAGCGTGGTGGCGAACTTGTCCGCGAGGTCCTTCTTGGCCCACGCGCAGGAGACGCCCTTCTCGCGGTCGGGGCAGTTGGCGTTGAGCTGCTCGCGGATCACCTTGAGCGTCGTGGCCAGCGTCGCGGGCAGGGCCGGGTTGTGGAACTTCGCCGTCGGGCCGCTGCCGTCGACCGCGAGGAACTCGTCGACGAGCTGCGAGCGCGCCCGCTTCCACTGCCCCTTGCGGATCGGCGTCATCTGCTGGCAATCGGTGAGCTCCTGCCCGCCGAGCCCGTCGCAGGCCTTCTCCCAGCGCGTGTCGATCTTGTGCAGGGCGTCGGCGAAGAGGGTGAACACCGTGAGCTGCGACTGCGCGGTGCCGTCGACCCAGACGGCGCCCTTGTTCCCCTTGCGATCGACCATCTTCGCGTCGGCCGCGTACTTCTGGTCGAAGAGGATGCGCGTCATCTTCTCCAGCACCTCGGCGCCCGTCCACACCTGGCCGGCCTTCGGCCCGCGCTTGACGGTCACCTTCGACAGGTCGCGCGCGACCTTGGCGAACTCGTGCAAGGCCGGGATGATGTCGGTGCGGAAGGCCTCGATCATGATCGGCTCGTAGCGGTTGACCCCGGCCTCGGAGCAGTACTTCTTGTTGGTCTTCGCGCTGCCGTCGGCGCTGCACTCCGCGCCGTGATCCTTGCCCGGCCAGTGCCGGTTCAGGATGTCGATCACCTCGATGAAGAGCAGCTCGCCCTTCATGTTGTCGGTGTCGCAGAACGAGAGATCCGGGGTGCACGCGGTGTTGGCGAAGGCCGTGACCACGGGGCGGAGGTAGTCGGTGAAGCCGAGGCGCTCCCAGAGGAAGATCGTGTTCGCGTCGGCCACCCGCAGGGTGCCGCCCTTGTCCGCGCACGTGGGCACCTGGTTCGGGCCGACCGGCGGGCAGGAGGCGAGCGAGACGGGCTCGATGGTGCTCGAGACGAAGTGGTTGATCGTGTAGTTCTTCTGGTTCTTCGCGCCGAACGGATCGAGGTCGAGCAGGCCGGGGTACATGGCCGAGTCGGCGCCGAAGAAGACCAGGCGGTTCAGCGCGGCGGGCTCGGGGTGGAGCGTCAGCCCGTCGATGCCGGCGAGGCTCTGGAACAGGTCGTTCGGGTCCGTGAAGTTCCCGAGGAAGTCCATGATGTCGTTGAGCGTCCCGTCCTTGATCTTCAGCTCGGCGCGCTTCGGGTGATCGGCGTCGAGGAGCGAGTCGAGGTAGAAAGCGGCCAGGTTCTTGAACTCGAAGAGCTCGCACTGGTCGTAGGTGCCGATGAGCGGCCAGGTGATGGCGCCGAAGAGCGGGATCTCCGCGCCCTGCTTGTTGCACGCCGGCCCGCCCGCCGAGTCGTGGATGAGCTGGAGCGAGCGCTGGAGGCACGACCGGTTCTTCCCCGTCTTCGGCTTGTTCTGGTCGACCGGCGTCTTCGGATCGGCCGTCGAGGGCGCGCCCACCGTGTAGTTGACCGCCGGCCCGTTGACGTTGTTCGGGTCGTAGCCGAGCTCGTCGCGGTTCTGCACCATCGTCGCGACCGTCTCGCCCATGTGCTTCGACGAGCCGTGCGCCTCGAGGATCGCGTCGTCGGCCAGCGCCTCGATGAGCTTCGTCAACAGGCCCGGGTGCTCGACGCTGATGGTGTTCACCACCTGCGCCATCTCGTCCCAGATCGGCACCTTGTAGTCGAGGCTCGCCTTGGGCTCCGTGCCCTGCGCGGCCTTCTGATCGTGGGCCGTCGCGATGTCCTGGATCTTCAGCGCCGCGCCGAGCAGGCGCGCGACGATCTGCGTGTGGTTCTCCACCAGATCGAGCAGCGACGCGAGCAGCGCGTCCGAGTCCGGATCGGCGAGCACCTGCCCGAGGGCGTGGAGGAAATCGGGCAGCGGCGAGTCCTCGGCGCGGAAGCGGCGGTACGGCACGCAGGTCTTGCAGGCCCCGCCCGGGGCGAGGATCGTGTCCGTCGCGTAGTCGTACTGCGCGTCCTCGCGCCCGCCGTAGAGCGCGTAGGCCCCGGCGAGCGCGTACATCAGCGTCTCGTGCTCCTGCTTCCACGCGTCCGGATCGCCGCCCGCCGTCTCGGTCGAGTCGAGCAGCGGCACGAGGTGGCGCGCCGCGCCCGCCAGCAAGGTGCGCGACGTGTCGAGGTAGACGAAGTGATCCTTGCTGTCGAGCGGCCGGCCGAAGGCGTCCGCGTCGCCGGTCGTCACGCCCGGGATCTGGAAGGGCGGGCTCAGCGTCACGGGCTTGCCGCTCGCGTCGAGGAAGCGGCCCATCGGATCGACATCGGCGAAGCCGTCGGCGTTCTGGTCGGCGAAGGGCGCCTTCAGATCGGTGAGCGCGAAGCCGCGGAGATCGCGCTTCGCGATGTACATCGGCGGATCGGCGTCGTTCGCGCCGAAGCTCGGATCCTCGGCGAGCATGATCGCCTGCACCACCTCGATGGTGGAGCGCGGCCGGTTCGGCTGGAGCGTCGCGGCGTTGACGGTGTACCTCGGCGATCCGGCCACCGTGGCCTTCGCCGTCAAGAGCTCCTGCTTGACCACCTTGAAGAGCTGCTGGAGCGCCGGCTCGCCCGCGCCGCCCGGCCCGAGCACCGAGAGCGAGGCCTTCGAGAACGGCCTGAGCTTCGGGTAAGCGAGCGCCGGCCGGATCGCCCCGAGCGCGACATCGCTCGGCCGGTAGCCTTGCCGCCCCCACATGCGCGCGAGCGCGTCGCGCGCGGGCATCGAGCATGCCGACTTGTCCGCGCAGTCCTCGGAGAACGAGCATGCCTTGCCGTTCGCGCAGGAGCCCTGGGCCGCGAGCGAGCCCACGAGGCGCGCGAGCGAGCGCGTCTGCGAGGGGAGGAGCGGCTCGCCCGCCTTGTCGAAGGGGTTCGATTCGTAGAGCGGGATGAGCTGCTGCGTGAGATCGAAGAGCGCGTCGTGGAGGCTGATCTTGCTGCCGTCGTTCTTGACGAGATCGTCGAGCTCCGCCTTGGAGGGCATGGCCGCGTTGAAGGCCTTGATCAGCTTGGTCCGGTGCCGCGCCATCGCCTCGAGCTTGGCGACGGAGAGCTGGCGGGCCCGCTTGGCCGCGGCGCTCGGCGGCGGCGAGAGGACGCTCTCGTCGACCTTGTCGCCGTACTTGCCCGACGCGTCGAAATGGCAAATCGCCTGGTACGACGCGCCGCTCAGATCTTCCGAGAACGAGCTCGCCCCCACGCGATCGCAGAGCGTGCCGTACATGTCGTCGCCGAGCGTGGCCTTGGGCGGCGCTATGCGGGTCGTGTCGAGCTCCTGGCACGACGCGGCCGACCAGACGGCGGCGATGCACCCGGCGGCGCGCAGGGCAGGGGAGAGGCGAGAACGGATCCGGGGCATGCGGCGAAGAGCCATGGCGACCTCGTGACGTGATCAGCCTAACAAACGCGGTTGCGTAAGTCCTGGGAGATTGCGCTGTGGGGGCGGGGGCGGATCGGCGACGGTGACGGCGACGGCAACGGCAACGGTGGAGGCCGTCTTGCCGGCGAGGGCGTCATGGTCGCTATTGCAGATTTTCAGCGAGAGGGGTGCTGGTCTAGGCTGCCGGGCCCATGACGACCGAGACGATTCCGTTCAGCGCCATCTTGCTCGCGGCCGGCCAGGGCACACGGATGAAGAGCGCGCGGCCGAAGGTGCTGCACGAGCTGTGCGGGCGGCCGATGGTGCATTTCGTGGTCGAGGCGGCGTTCGCGGCGGGTGCGGGCGAGGTCATCGTGGTGGTGGGGCACGGGCGCGAGGAGGTGAGCGCCTACCTCGACAAGACCTTCGGATCGCGGGTGAAGATCGCCGTGCAGGACCAGCAGCTCGGCACCGGGCATGCGGTGCGCTGCGCGCTGCCCGCGCTCTCGCCCGAGGCCGAGCAGGTCTTCCTGCTCTACGGCGACACGCCCCTGCTCGACGCGGCCGATCTGAAGGCGCTCGCGGTGGCGGGGCAAGGGAGCCTGCCGCTCGCGATGATCACCTTCAAGGTGGCCGATCCGACGGGTTACGGGCGCATCCTCCGCGACGCCGCGGGGAGCATCACCTCGATCCGCGAGCACAAGGACGCCTCGCCCGAGCAGCGCGAGATCGACGAGGTGAACCCCGGCGTGTACCTCGCGCGGGCCGCCTTCCTCCGCGAGGCCGTGGCGGCCCTCCAGCCCAACAACGCGCAGAACGAGCTCTACCTCACCGACATCGTCGAGGCCGCGGCGAAGGCCGGCGGCGTCAGCTCGTTCCTCGCGCGCGACCCGGTGTCGTTCTCCGGCATCAACGACCGGGCGCAGCTCTCGGCCGCGGAGGAGGTGCTCTACGCCCGGATCGCCGACGGCCTGCGCAGGAGCGGGGTGACCATCCGGGCGAGCGCGCGTGTCGACGCGGGCGTCGTCGTGGAGCCCGAGGCCACGCTGGAGCACAACGTTGTCCTCCGTGGCACGACGCGGGTCGGGGCCGGCGCGCGCATCGACGTGGGCTCGGTGCTGACCGACGTGCTCGTGGAGCCGGCCGCGCTCGTGAAGCCCTACACGGTGGCGCAGAGCGCGATCATCGGCGAGCGCGCCCAGATCGGGCCGTTCTCGCACCTGCGCCCGGAGTCGACGATCGAGGCCGACGCCCATGTCGGCAACTTCGTCGAGACCAAGAAGACGGTGATGCGCCGCGGATCGAAGGCGAACCACCTCGCCTACCTCGGCGACGGAGAGGTGGGCGAGGGCGCCAACGTCGGCGCCGGGACGATCTTCTGCAACTACGACGGCTTCAAGAAGCACCGCACCGAGATCGGCGCGGGGGCCTTCATCGGGAGCGACTCGCAGCTCGTCGCCCCCGTGACGATCGGCGCAGGCGCCTACGTCGCCACCGGGACGACCGTGACGAAGGACGTGCCGGCCGGCGCGCTCGCGATCGCCCGCGTCAAGCAGGAGAACAAAGAGGGCTACGCCGACCGGCTCAAGGCCCGCCTCAAGGCCGCCGCGAAGAAATGACGGTTTGCCCTGAGGGCCTGCTCAGCCGTTTCCGCTCCCGCTGCCGCTGCCCCCTCCCGATCCGATCGGGGGTACCGGGAGAGAGAATCGGGGACGGGAGCGGGAGGGGGTCGGAGGGACCGATCAGCTCTCGTGCGAGGTGCCGTTCGCGCGCTTCGGGAGGGCGTGGCCCATGCGCAGGCGCTTGGCCTCGAGGTAGCCGGCGGAGAAGGGGTTGTGCCCGACGACGACCCCGCGGCGGCCGGAGATGCTCACCCCGAGGGCCCGCAGCGCGTTCACCTTGGCGGGGTTGTTCGTCATGAGCTGGATCGAGCCGATGCCGAGGTGCTGGATCATCGCGGCGGCGGGCGCGTAGTCGCGCGCGTCGTCGGGGAGCCCGAGCATGCGGTTGGCGTCGACCGTGTCGTGCCCGTTGGACTGGAGCTCGTAGGCGCGGATCTTGTTGGTCAGGCCGATGCCGCGGCCCTCCTGGCGCAGGTAGAGCACCACCCCTTGCCCGCGCCGCCCGATCTCGGCCTGGGCCGCCTCGAGCTGCTCGCGGCAGTCGCACTTCAGCGAGCCGAACACCTCGCTCGTCAGGCACTCCGAGTGGACCCGGAGCAGCACGTCCTCTCGACCCTTGAGCTCCCCCATCACCAGGGCGACGTGATCGGGGGACAGGCCGAGCGCCGGATCCGACGCCCCCCAGTGAAAGACCGACATCTGAAAGGTCCCGAAGCGGGTGGGCACCGGGGCCTGGGCGACGACTTCGAGCCGAGGCCGGATCTCCGTGGCGGGGACGTGCATCTCGCTCTCCTTGGGCGGGTTGTTCGACGAGTTCGTGTTGTTCGACAAGGTCGGACCGAGGCAATGATGAGCCCTCGCCGGTGAGCGCCGGCCAGGGTCCCGGCTCGCGGGGGTGGTGGGCCTACCCTGCTCGGGATGGGCCCTACGAGCCTGCCGGGGAGGTCGACCCTCCTCGGCCCAGTAATCATGGGGCCACCCCCCGGGCCGGTCAATCGCGTAACGTCGTTCTTGCTCGCGGCTCGCCGGCCCCGCACCTCTCCAAGGAGCCCTCGCTCGTGTCCGATCCCGAAGAAAAACCCGCACGCCACCCGCTCCCGCGCGCCGTGATCGCCCTCGGCTGGGTCTCGCTCCTGACCGACGCCGCCTCGGACATGATCTACCCGCTGGTGCCGGCCTTCCTGATCGCCCTCGGCGGCGGCGCCGAGTCCCTCGGCTGGCTGGAGGGCATCGCCGAGCTCATCGCCGCGCTGCTCAAGATCGGGGCCGGGCGGTTCAGCGACCGGATCCACCACCGCAAGCGGATGATCGCGGTGGGCTACGGGATCTCCGCGCTCGCGCGACCGCTCTACGCGCTCGCGGCGATCCCCTTCCACGCGGTGGTGATCCGCTCCCTCGATCGCGTGGGCAAGGGCCTGCGCGGGCCCCCCCGCGACGCGATGGTCGCCGACGCCGTGCCCGACGCCGACCGAGGCAACGCCTTCGGCTTCCACCGCATGATGGACAACTTCGGCGGCGTGGTCGGCCCCATCCTCGCGTTCCTGCTGCTGCGCGGCCTCGATCTACCGCTCCGCACCGTCTTCGCGCTCTCGGTGATCCCGGGCCTCGCGTCGGTCGCGGTCATCCTCCTCGCGGTGAAGGAGGTGCCCCACCGGGCGTCGGGCAAGGCCGCGCCGAAGGGCGACGCGCCCGGCCCTCTGCCCTCCGCGGCGCGCCGTTACCTCGTCGTGCTCACCCTCTTCGCCCTGGCCTCGTCGGGCGACCTCTTCCTCATCAACCGCATGGCCGATCTCGGCCTCGACAAGGCACTCATCCCCCTCGCGTGGATCTCCCTCCAGCTCGGCAAAGGGCTGCTGAACGTCGCAGGCGGCCGGGCCTCCGATCGCTACGGAAGAAAGCGCGTCCTCGCGCTCGGCTGGGTGCTCTACGCGCTGACCTACGTGGGCTTCGGCCTCGCGCGCTCGTGGCCGATCGCCTGGCTCCTGCTGGGGGTGTACGCGATACACTATGGCCTCGCCGAGGGAGGCCAGCGGGCCTTGCTCGTCGAGTACGTACCGGCCTCGTCGCGGGGGAGGGCCTTCGGCGTCCAGCTCGCGCTCGAAGGCGCGGTGGTGCTCCCGGCCAACGTGCTCTTCGGGATGGCCTACGCGCGCCTCAGCCCGTTCGCCGCGTTCGCGGGCACGGGGGCGATCGCGCTGCTCGCGGCGATCGCCCTCGCCTGGGTGCCCGCGCCGCCTCCCAAGAAGGGAGCGGCCTAGCCCTTCAGAACACGACGAACTGCGCGGTGCCGCGGAGGCCGGCCACGTTGTAGAGCTCGGTCTGGCCCTTGTTGAAGGCCGGGATCACCGAGAAGCGGTGGATGGTGGTGATGCCTTCGGTGCTCACCGGCGCGCTGTGCCCCTGATCGAGCCGGACCGTCGGGATGAGCACGGTGAAGGTGGTCGACCCGGTGTCGACGGTGCGGCGGAGAGAGACCGAGACGAGCATGCCGATCTCGGTCTCCTGCGTGCGGATCTCGTCGCCGCGGAAGGAGAGGGTCTGGTGGGCGTCCTGGTAGGTGAAGTGCGCCTTCCCGTCGATGCCCGAGGTGGAGTAGGTGATGTGCAGGTTCGAGCCCTGGAGCTGGTAGAGGTTGGGCGCGACCTGCAACGAGGGGGTGGTGTCCGTCATGGTGCCTCCGGAAGGTGAAAGGTCCGAGCGGACGGCATGCGTCCCCGCCCGCCGTGGCCGGTGAGCAGTATAAGCCCAAGAGACGACGAGCGCGCCGTCGCGCGTCAAGGCGCGGGCGCCGCGGCCGGCTCGGGCACCGCGGCAGGCGCGCGATCGAGCGCGAGGCCGATGAGGATGCCCACGAGGTGGAAGCCCACCTGCGAGACGTAGAGCAGGAACACGAGCGCCGCGCCGGGCCCTTCGAGCACCCGAGCCGGGAAATACAGGGCGAGCGCCATGTACGCGGAGAGCTGGAAAGCACCGAAATAGCCGGGGCCCGAGGGCACGAGGATGCCGATGCCGATGCAGCCCATGGTGACGGCCGACTCGGCGAGGCTGATGCCGGAGAGCCCGGCGCCCCAGGCGATGAGCCAGATGCCCGCGGCGTTGACGCCCCAGTACGCGAGCGTCTCGCCGAGGAAGGGCAGCACGTGGCCCGGCGAGGGGAGGAAGCGGATCCCCTCGGCCACGCGCTCGACGACGGTCGCGAGCCGGTCGGCGAGCTCGTGGGAGACGACGCCGACCACGGCGTGGGTGAGGCGCCGCGCGAGATCGCGCGCGAAGTAGAAGAGCGCCATCGCCGCGAAGGCCGAGAAGAAGAGCGCGAGCGCGGTGTAGATCGCGGGGCGCACCGCGGCGGCGGGGACGGGGAGGGCGCCCACGTGATCGGGGAGCGGATCGAGCGGGGTCGAGAGGAGCATCGCTCCGAGGAGGATCAGGCTCAGCAACAGGCCGTCGATCACGCGCTCGGCGCCCACGGTGCCCGCGGCCTCCCAGAGCCGCACGCGGCTCCGGCGCGTGATGAGGTAGGGCCGCACGATCTCGCCGGCGCGCAGCGGAGAGAGCACGATCGCGCCGAAGCCGATGAACGACACGGCCACGATCGCGCGGGCCGAGGCGGGGGCGATCGGGCGGAGCAGGTGGCGCCAGCGGATCGCGCGCAGAAAATGGACGAGCGCGAGCGAGAGCACGTAGACCGGCACCGTCCAGGGCCGCAGCGACGCGAAGCTCGCGGCCGAGGGCACGAGGGGCAAGCCCCCGCGGGAGAGCACCCAGGCGAGGCCCCCGCCGAGCAGGATCGAGAGCAGGAGCTTCGGCCCGTGCCGCTTGAGCGCGGCGCGCGCCCCGCCCGCGGTGGGGATGGGCGCCTCGGCGGCCCCTTGCGCCAGCGCCGCCGCGTCCTCGCCGTCGGGCAAGCCCTTCCGCTCCACGGCGGCCGCAGGATCCATCGCGGGCGCGGCTTAGCACGAAGATCGCGGGCCGGGAAAGCAAGCGCGCGACCTGGCTTGCGGGCCCCGTACCCCCTCGGTACCCTCCATCCCCATGCACAACCGCTCCGCCCTTTCCCTCGCTTTGCTCGGAACCTTCGCCCTCCTCGGCGCTTGCTCCTCGTCCTCGTCTTCGTCCACCTCGACCACGTCGGGGACGACGAGCGGCACGGGCGGCAGCGGCACCACCACCGGCGCCACCACCAGCACCGGCACCGCGGGCGCGACGGGCAGCGGAGGCGGCGGAGGCAGCGGCGAGTGCCCTGCCGGGCCGGGCTACGCGGGCGGCGAGCAGAAGATCAACATCACCTCGATCGAGGCCACCGTCGTCGACCTCGACGGCGCGCCGATGCCCGACACCTCCGCCCAGGTCTGCGGGATCGACATCTGCATCACCGGCGTCACCGACAAGAACGGCCACGTGCTCCTCAACGTCAACAAAGAGCTGCTCGCCCCGGCCTTCAAGTTCGGCGACGCGCTGCTCTACGCCAAGCTGGCCATCCCGGTGAGCGATCCGGTCGTGACCTTCCCCAAGCTGGTGACGGCCAAGCTCCCCGCGAGCGGCGTGAAGCTCGAGGTCGGCAAGGATCTGACCTCCGGCCCGGTGACCCTCAACGTCGCCGCGGGCGGCACGATCATCGTCGACGATCTCACCTACGACACCGACGACAAGCAGCTCTTCCGCGCCGCCGCCATCCCGGTCGATCAAGAGGGCCCCGTGCTCGACGTCGACCCGACGCTCAAGCTCGAGCTGCTCTACGGCGTGTCGCCGATCGAGACGATCATCTGCCCCGCGGCCAAGGTGACGGTGCCGAACGACGCGAATTGGCCCGCCGGCACCGACGTGGAGTTCGTGATCCACGGCGTCGACGTGTCGCAGGAGTGGGCGGCCTACGGCAAGTGGCAGAAGGTCAGCGACGGGAAGGTGAGCGCCGACGGCAAGACGGTCTCGACGGTGGACGGCGGTGGTTTGCCGGTGATCACGGCCTTCGGGATCCGCAAGAAGCAATAGCGTCTGGACGATCGGATCAGGCAGAACGAGCGTGGGGCACCTCACGCGCAGCCCGCCGGCTGCCCCTTGTTGAGGGCGGCGTTTGGTGGTCTGCTCGAAGATCACCCGTGCTAGAGCCAGGGAAGCGCGCTCCTCCCCGTCCCGGCGGCCGGCGCTTCGAGATCCTGTCGGTTCTCGGATCCGGAGGGATGGGTGTGGTCTACGAGGCGATCGATCGCGATCGCCGCCGCAAGGTCGCGCTCAAGACGCTGAACGCCCTCGACGCGGACGCCATCCTCCGCTTCAAGAACGAGTTCAGGAGCCTCCAGGACATCCAGCACCCGAACCTGGTCTCCCTCGGAGAGCTGCTCGAAGAAGACGGGCAGCTCTTCTTCACGATGGAGCTCGTGCGAGGTGTCGAGTTCCTCGAGCATGTGCGGCCGAGCGCGACGGCCGGAGGAGACCGGAGCAAGACGGCCGCGCCGGGGCCGCTGACGGAGCCCGGCGGAGGCTCGGGCGAGCGGCGCGGGGGCTGGCACTGGCTCTCCCGCCACGGCGAGCGCTACGACGAGGCGCGCCTTCGCGCGGCCTTCGCGCAGCTCGCGTCGGGGCTCGCGGCGATCCACGCGGCGCACAAGGTCCACCGCGACATCAAGCCCTCCAACGTGCTGGTGACGCCCGAGGGGCGCGTGGTGATCCTCGACTTCGGTCTCGTGGTCGACATGGCGCGCGAGCCGAGCCGGCGCGACACGGCCATCGTGGGGACGGCGCACTTCATGGCGCCCGAGCAGGCGGCGGCGCAGCCGATCGGCCCGGAGGCCGACTGGTACAGCATGGGGGTCATGCTCTACATCGCGCTCACGGGCTACTACCCGTTCCAGTTCGCGCCCGAGGTGGCGATGGAGTTCAAGCAGCAGATCGAGCCGCCCCCGCCGAGCATGATGGCCGAAGGGCTGCCAGCCGATCTCGAGGAGCTCTGCATCGATCTGCTCCGCCTCGATCCCGCCGAGCGGCCGAAGGCGAGGGAGGTGCTCGCGCGGCTGAACGCGCCGCTCGAGATCGAGGCCGCGCCGATCTCGCCGCAGGGGCGCGCCTTCATCGGCCGCCGGCAAGAGCTCGACGCGCTGGGCGCCGCGCTCGGCGAGGCGCGGAGCGGCGCCGCGCTGGCGGTGCTCATCGAGGGCGAGAGCGGGCTCGGCAAGAGCGCGCTGATGCGGCGCTTCCTGGAGTCCGCGGGCAAGGGCGCGCTCGCCATCGCCGGGCGCTGCTACGAGCGCGAGTCGGTGCCCTACAAGGCGGTGGACGAGCTGATCGACGCGCTCGGCGCCGAGCTGTCGCGCCGCGCGCCGCGCGAGCTCGCCGTGCTGCTCCCCCCGAACGCCTCGCTCCTCGGCGCGGCCTTCCCGGTGCTGAAGAAGATCGAGGCGCTCGCCGCGGCGCCCGGCCCTCCGCCGGATCTCGTCAACCCGCACGAGCTGCGCGGGCTGATGTTCGGGGCCCTGCGGGAGCTGCTCTGCCGCCTGTCCGTGGCGCAGCCGCTCGTCCTCGGGATCGACGATCTCCAGTGGTCCGACGCCGACAGCCTCGCGCTGCTCACCGAGGTGATGCGCCCGCCCGGCGCGCCCCGCCTCCTGCTCGTCGCCACCGTGCGCCGGAGCCCGGGCGACGAAGAGCCGCCGCTCCGATCGTTCCTCGCCCCCGAGGCCGTGCGCCGCCTCGAGCTCGGCCGCCTGCCCGCGCACGAGGCCGAGGAGCTGGTGACCGTGCTGCTCCAGAGCGCCTCGCAGCAGAGCGAGGTCGACGGGACGCCGCGCTCGGACGTGCGCCCGTCGATCGACGTCGAGGCGGTGGTCGCCGAGGGCTCCGGCCACCCGCTCTTCCTCGACACGCTGGTGCGCCACCGGCTCGCGCGGGAGAGCGCCGAAGGGCCGGTGAAGCTCGACGACGCGCTCTGGGCCCGGATCGAGCGGCTCTCCGCCCCCGCGCGCGCGCTGCTCGAGCTGCTCGCCGCGAGCGGGCGACCGCTCCTCGAAGAGGTGGCGCTGCGCGCGCTCGGGACCGATCCCGACGATCTCGCGCGGAGGATCGCCTCGCTCCGGATGGCCAACCTCGGCCGCACCGCCGGCGCGGGCCCGGGTGAGACCGCCGAGGTCTTCCACAACCGCATCCGCGAGACGCTGATGGCCCGGCTCGATCCGCCGTCCAAGCGCGCGATCTACCGGCGCCTCGGCGAGGCCCTGGAGGCGAGCGGCCGCGGCGATCCGGAGGCCCTGGCCTTTCATTTCCGCGACGCGGGCGACCCGGAGAAGGCCGCGTTCTACGCCGCCCGCGCGGGTGAGCATGCCGCCGCGGCCCTCGCGTTCGATCACGCGGCGCGCCTCTTCCGGATGGCGCTCGATCTGCACCCGCGCGATCGGGCCGAGCGGATGCGGCTCTACGCGCAGCGAGGCGACGCGCTCGCCAACGCCGGCCGGAGCGCCGAGGCCGCCGAGACCTACCTCGGCGCGGCCCGCGCGGCGCCGCCCGACGAGGCGCTCGATCTGCGCCGCCGCGCCGCCGAGAACCTCCTGCGCTCCGGCCACGTCGACGAGGGGCTCGCGCGGCTCCGCGAGGTGCTCTCCGCGGTGAGCATGGATCTGCCCCGCAACGCGGCGCACGCGCTCGGCCTGCTCGCGCTGCGGAGGGTGGAGCTGCGGCTGCGCGGCCTGCGCTTCGAGGCGCGGCGCCCCGCGGAGATCGATCCGGCCGAGCTCGCGAAGGTCGACATCGGCTGGACGGCGACGCTCGGCCTCGCGCTGGTCGATCCGCTGCGCGCGGCATGCTTTCAGGCGCAGCACCTGCTCCTCGCCCTGCGCGCGGGCGACTCCTACCGCGCGGCCCGCGCCCTCGCGCTCGAGGCCGTCTTCGCGTCCGCGAGCGGCGCGCCGCGGCTGCGGGCGAGCAACCTGCTCGAGCAGGCCCGCACGGCCGCGGTGAACGCCGAGAGCCCCCACGCCCTCGCCTTGCTGCCGGCGTGCACCGGCGCCTCGCTCTTCTTCCAGGGGCGCTTCGCGTCGAGCCTCGCCGCCCTCGACGAGGCCGAGGTGCTCCTGCGCGAGCGCTGCACCGGCGTGCCCTGGGAGCGGGCGACCACCCTCTGCTTCGCGATGTCCTGCCTGTGGTTCCTCGGCGACTTGCGCGAGCTGTGCCGCCGCTTCCCGATCGTCCTGCGCGAGGCTGACAGCCGCGGCGATCGGTACCTCGAGGTGACGCTGCGCACGGGCTTCGGCAACGCCTACTGGCTCGTGCGAGGCGAGCCCGAGCGCGCCGAGCGCGAGGCCGAGGACGCCACCCTGAATTTCTGGGCCGGGGGCCTCTCCATGCAGCAGATCCAGGCGTTCCTCTGCCGCGTCGAGGCCGCCCTCTACCGCGGCGAGGGCGCCTCCGCGCGCCGCACGCTGCTCGCCCGCTGGCACGAGATCGAGGGCGCCCAGGCCCTGCGCCTGCCGCTGATGCGCGTGCACCTGACGTTCCTGCGCGCGCGCACCGCCCTCGCCGCCGCGCCCGATCGCGCGCTCGCCGGCGAGCTCCTCGCCGAGGTGGAGCGCGCCGCGAGCCTGCTGTCGGCCGACGCGCTCCCCGGCGCGAGCGCGATGGCCGCCTGCCTTCGCGGGGCGATCGCCGCGCGCCGCGGGCAAGCCGAGGCCGCCGCGCCGGAGCTCGAGCGCGCCGTGGCCGGCTTCGAGGCCGCCGAGATGGCGCTCCACGCCGCCGTGGCGCGGCACAAGCTCGGGGTCCTGCGTGGTGAGGCAGGCCACGCGATGGCCGAGGAGGCCGAGCAGTGGATGCAGGAGCAAGGAGCCGCGTCCCCCGCACAGCTCTCGTCGATGCTGCTCCCCGGCCGATGGGAGCGCGAGGCGTTGAAGGGGAGCAAGGGGCCCAAGGAGCGCGGACAGAAATGAACGGTCGAGCCTCGACGGAGGTCTTGACCTGGGAAGTTGTCTGACTATGCTGCCGGTCCTCGCCCGCTGTACGCGGTCGCGATTTTCCAGCTTAGCTCAGTCGGTAGAGCAGGCGGCTGTTAACCGCCGGGTCGCTGGTTCGAGTCCAGCAGCTGGAGCCATTTCTTCCTCCTCGTGAACATCGCGAGAGGCGTCAGTAAACAGTGGCCCCCAGGAGCGATCCTCGGGGCCGTTGCCTTTTGTCCCCTGATTCTCCGAGGGTTTGCGCGTCGGCGAGCGTCGCGTTCGCCGGGATGGCGATCGCACTGAGAGCGCCGCGAGCGGGAAGACGAGCGCGTCGAGCGTGCGCGGGACGGCGTTCGCGCGCTCATCTCGGTCCCGGGGGAGAGAGAAGCCGAGACGCGGTTACAGCCGACCTTCCGTTTCCGGGACCGTGACCGGGCGATCAACTGTCCCGCGCGGGGGTGGGACCGCTGACCAACGGGGTGCTGTCCCGCGCGAGCGCCGAACGGGCGCCCACGTTGGCGCGTGGTGCGCCGAGCGCGGTGGTCCTGGGCGTAGGCGCGGTCGCCGGTCGAGCGCACGTGGGCGCCTTGTGCGCGCCGGGCACGGGACCGTTGAACGCCGAGGCTTGGTCCACTGCGCGCTCGCATCGTTCAGAATGAGCCGATCAGTCTCTTCGTGCGCCAAGCCGCGAACGCTGACCGCGCGCGCTCGGGGTCCCGCCACTGCTGGAGCGCGGTCGCGTACTCGGCTCCGGCCGCGCCGCCGTAGTGCTTCGTCCTCTCCGCAACGAGCGTGGCCTCCTGTCCGTGCTCGCACGCGAACAAGTCCGCCTCGAAGCAATCGCCATCGGTCACGGCGTGCCCCACCTCGTGAACGAGCACGGCGAGTTGCTCGCTCATGGCCATCGCGAAGAAGGCCTCCGCGTTCACGTACACCGTCGCGTCGGACTTTCGGTACCCAGCGGGGGTCGACGCGTACGAGGAAGCGGCCTCGGCCTCGGGAAGATCTCTGAAGTGGTCGAGCAGGACGACCGGCCACGCATGCACCGTGGTGAGCGCAGCGCACGCGGCTTCCGTCTTGCGGCAGACCTCTGCAATACTCTCAGCGTTCTCGGTCAACGTGATGGGCATCGGTCGCTTCCTTCCGCGTGATGCATCCAGGCCACCACGATGTCCGAGCGCTTCGCGTTCCTTGAGACCGTGAAGGGCCTGGTCCACGAGGTCGGGCTGGTCCTCGTCTCGGCCACGCCCGTGGGCTGAGTGGGACGAGCTTGACAGAGGCTGAGTGACACGCAATCGTATATCTACGATGAACGAACGGTCTTCCGCGGAGTGCTGTCCTGCGCCGAGCGCCGAGCCCGACCTGCGCCCCGTCGAGGGCAAGGAGGCGGACGAGGAACTGGCGGCGCTCGCGAAGGCGATCGCGCACCCGGCCCGCGTCCAGATCCTGCGCATCCTCGTGAGGAAGACAGCGTGCGTCTGCGGGGACATCGTGGACGAGCTTCCGCTGGCGCAGTCGACCGTCTCCCAGCACCTCAAGGTGCTCAAGGAAGCCGGGCTCATCCGCGGCGAAGTGGACGGGCCGCGCGTCTGTTACTGCATCGAGCCTCGTGCCCTGCGCCGCCTCAAGGTGCTCGTGGCTGGGATGTGAGGATGTTCGTGCGCCTTATCCATCGCTCATCGCCGATAAACGAACAGAAGCCCCAATGATCGCTGTTCGCGTCTTCGACCCCGCCATGCGCTGCTCCACCGGAATCTGTGGCCCTTCGGTCGACCCGCAGCTCGTTCGCTTCGCAGCGGACATCGACTGGCTCGAGGGCCAGGGCGTCTCGGTGGAGCGCTTCAACCTCTCCCAGCAACCGGCCGCGTTCGCCGACGACGCAGCGGTGAAGGCCGCGCTCGAGACGAAGGGTGAAGCCG
>JAXLYT010000121.1:0-20022 GCA_046351295.1 Byssovorax sp. | reverse complement strand
GCATCAGGAGCTTGGTGACGCTGACCCGCGAGCCCTTGGCGATGTCGGCCTTGTGGAGCGTGACATCGGCCGTGGCGACGAGGGCCGTGCCCACGGCGATGGCGTCGTTCTCTTCCTCGGCGAAGGCGGGGCTCTCCACCAGGGTGGCCTCGGCGATCGACGGGAGCGGTGCAGCCAGCGCGATCAGCGCGAGGAGCCGGGAGAGACGACCCATGCGTACGAGGATACGCATGGCATGACAGGGCTGTCACGCCCAAATGTTGGCCCGGACGATCATTCTCCCTTGGGACGCCAGCCCTGGAGCGCTTTTTCCACGAAGACCAGGCGATCCTGACCCCAGAAGAGCAGGTCGTTCACGGCGAAGGTGGGCGCCCCGAAGACCCCGAGGCGCACGGCCTCGTCCGTCGCCGCCTTGAGCTGCGCCTTGGCTGCGTCTTCCCGCGTGGCGGCGACCATGGCCGCGCCGTCGAGGCCCACCGAGGACGCGATCGCGGCGAGCTCGGCGTCCGCGGAGATGTCCCGATCTTCGGCCCAGTAGGCGCGGTACACCGCGTCGACGAAGGGCCCGCGCGCCTCTTCCGCGAGGGCGAGGGTCATCCGGAGGGGCTTGACCGTGTTCATCGGGAAGCGCGAGGGGAAGCGGAGCGGGACGCCGTAGTGATCGGCCCAGCGCATCATGTCGAGCCCGGCGTGGCGCCGCTTGGGCTCGGGCATGGCGAAGAGCGGCACGTCCGGGGTGCCGACGGCCTTGAAGAGCGCGCCGAGGAGGAAGGGCCGGTATCGAAGGACGACGCCGTTGCGGCGAGCCAGGGCCTCGACCTGCGTCGACGCGAGGTAGGCGAAGGGGCTCGAGAAATCGAAGAAGAGCTTGAGGTCGGTCATGGCGGGATGGGCCCGAGGGTAGCGGGTCCAGCGCCAAAAGGCTCCGCTCGTCACGCGCCATACGCGCCCTGCGCACACGGCCACACGCCACGCGTCGCGTCACGCACACCCGCGCACCCTTGCGCCGATTGACGCGATCGTGGCGGCCACGTATGGCTCGAAATAGCGTGGCGATTCGCGCGCAGAGCGCGACACCGCGAGAACCATCGGAGGGTGAGATGAAGCGACGAGACATCGAGGAGGGAGGCGGGGGAATCCGCGCGCGGGCGCGGGTCGAGGAGCAGCGCAGCCCGCGGGGCCGGCGAGGCCTCACCCGGGCCGCGACGGGCCTGGTCATCGCGGGCGCGGCGGGCGCGCTCGGGCTCGCGGTCGGGTGCAGCGGCGCCCCGGACAGCGAGCCCTTCGAGCAAACGGACGAGCCCGCGGCGACAGGGGAGGCCAGGGACGCGCTGAGCACGGCGATCACCTGCCTCAAGCTCGGATCCGCCGACACCCACCTGAGCGCCGAGAAGCCCTTCGACAACTACGGTAACAGCAGCTTCGTCTTCTCCGGGGCCTCCGCGACCGGCGTCCCCACCCAGTTCCGCGCGCTCTTCCGCTTCGACATCAAGAGCATCCCCGTCGCGGCCACCCTCACGAGCGCCAAGATCACCCTCAACACGGTCGCCACGAGCACGGCCAAGCCCGGCGTGCACCTCGTCACCGGCTACTGGGTCGAGACGGGGCTCACCTGGGACGCCTTCGGGGCCGCGTACAACCCCGTCCCCTTCACCACGCTCAAGCTGACGAGCACCGCGGTGACCTTCGACGTGCTCCCGCAGGCGCAGGCGTGGGTCAACGACCCCACCTCGAACCGGGGCATCCTCATCGAGCAAGACGGCTCGACGCTCCAGACCAAGTACAAGTCGGGCGAGTACAGCGTCTCGTCCCAGCGGCCGGTCTTCAACGTTTGCTACAAGGTCAACTGCGCGGCGGGCTTCGCCGACTGCGATGGCAAGGCCGCCGACGGCTGCGAGGCCGACCTCTCCTCGCCCGCGTCCTGCGGCGCATGCGGGCATGTGTGCGCCGCGGCCCACGCGACGCCGAGCTGCACCGCGGGCGCCTGCGGCATCGCCGTGTGCGACCCGGGCTGGGGCGACTGCGACGGCGACCCCGCCAACGGCTGCGAGGCGAGCCTGGCCATCGCCCCGAACAGCACCACCTGCGGCGCATGCGGCGTCACCTGCGGCGAGTGCGGCGGGTTCATCGGCCTCACCTGCCCGGCCGGGCAGGACTGCATCGACAGGCCCAACGACGGGTGCGATCCGTACAACGGCGGCAACGACTGCCAGGGCATCTGCGTGCCCCCGGCCGCGTACGGCCCGGGCTGTCCGATGTCGTGCGACGGGCTCGGCGGCGTGGCCTGCCCGGATGGCCTCTCGTGCAGCTCGGCGCCCTGGGAGGGCGCGGGCACCTGCAGCGCCCCGACGGTCTGCTCCGGGGTCGGCTACTTCAACTGCCCGAACCCCAACGACATCTGCTGGGACGACCCGACGGACAACTGCGACTCCGGGCTCAACATCGGCTGCCCGGGCCGCTGCGTGTCCTGGTTCGATGTCTTCCCGCAGTTCTGCGGCGGGCCCTCGCACCAGGCCTGCTCGGGTGACAGCTATTGCCAGGATGTCCCCTGCGACGGGTGCGATCCTGCGCACGGCGGCGTCAACTGCATCGGCACCTGCGTGCCCACGCCCCCGGCCAGCGATTGCCCCTACGGCTGCGGCGGGCTCGGCGGCTTCACCTGCCCGGCCGGCCTGAGCTGCGGCTTCAACCCCGCCTGCGGCCCCGACGTGAGCGACTGCGGCGGCCTCTGCATGCCGCCCGCGAGCTGCAGCGGCATCGGGAGCTTCAGTTGCCCCTCGTGGGATCAGGTCTGCTCGGACGACCCGACGGACAACTGCAACGGCGCGGTCAACCCGAACTGCCCCGGGCGGTGCACCTCGCTCTTCGACCCGGCGCCCACGCTCTGCGGCGGCGCCGCCGGCGCGACCTGCCCCCAGGGCTCCGTGTGCAGCGATCTCCCGTGCGACGGCTGCGATCCCGCGCAGGGCGGCATCGACTGCGTGGGCGTGTGCTCGGCGCCGCCCCCGAGCTGCACCGGGCCGAACAACCCGAGCTGCCCGATCAGCCAGGTCTGCCACGACGACGCGGCCGACGCGTGCGCGCCCTCCGCCGGGACGAGCTGCCCCGGCACCTGCGTCAACCCGACGTACTGGTGCGGCGGGCCGAGCTACGACATCTGTCCGGACGGCCTCTTCTGCGTCGATCACCCGAACAACGACTGCATCGGCCCCGACTGCTGGGGCGTGTGCGTCCCGCCCTGCGCCACCTTCCCGTACTGCTACTAGCGCTCCCGGCCACAGCGGACAACGGCGTGTCCCATCGCTTCACGGTGTGACACGCCGGAGATCCTCCGGCACGATCGAGAGCACCACGGCGTCGTGGCGCCCGTCCGCGAGCAAGAAGCGGCTCCGGAGCACGCCCTCGCGCACCGCGCCGGCCTTCTCTGCGGCCCGCAGGCTCGCCGCGTTCTCTACCGCCACGAGCATCTCCACCCGCGCGAGGCCGAGCTCCTCGAAGGCGAGGCGCGCCATCGCCCGGATCGCCGCGGTGGCCACGCCCTTGCCTGCGTGCGCGCTGTGCACCCAGTAGAACATCCCGGCCGCGCGGTGGGTCGGGCTGATCCGGGACAGACCGACGCTCCCGAGGAACGCGCCGTCCTCCGGCCGGACGATCGCCCGGTTCTCCTCGGACGACTTCGCCTCGATGCTCGCGAGATCGCGCACCCACGCGCGCAGGTGGTCGAGCGAGAGGGGCGCCGCGAAGTCGGGCATCCACCGGCTCACGTCGGCGCGGGAGGCGTTGAGCGCCTCGAAGAGCGCATGCTCGTCCCCGGGCTGGTAGCGGCGGAGATGGACGATCGCGCCCTCGCGCATCGCGTTCATGCGCTATCCGGCCGCCCGCGTGCGCCGGAGCAGGCTGAAGATGCGCGCGCCGAGCTCCGGGGCGCGGAAGGGCTTGACCACGTAGTCGTCGCCGCCGCACGCGAAGGCCTCGACCATGTCCTGCGACGAGGCGTTCGCCGTCAAGAAGAGCACCGGCAGCGCCTGGAGCGCGGGCTCGCGGCGGATCAGCCGGCAGAAGTCGAGCCCCGTCATCTTCGGCAGGTTCCAGTCGAGCACGAGCAGGTCGTAGGCCTCGATCCGCAGGCGCTCGAGCGCTTCTTCCGCGCTCGCGGCCTGGGCCACGACAAGTCCCACCGCCTCGAGCATGACGGAGACCACGTCCCGGATGTCGGGGTCGTCGTCGATGATCAGGATGCGGGAGCCGGCGCCGGAGGGCCTCGCCGGCCTGTGCGCCGCCGGGGAGCGCGCGGTGTCGGGGGGTGTATCGGCCGCAGCGCTCTCGGCCGGCGCCGCCGCCGCAGGAGCCTCGGCGGGGGGCGCGTCGAGCGTCGGGGGCGGACCTTCGAGCAGCGAGCCGATGCCGATGGAAATCGCGGGCAACGGCGCGGATCGAGCCTCGGTCCGGGCGAACTGGACGAGGCGGCTCCAGTCGCGAAGCTCGAAGACCAGCCGGGCGCCGTCCGGGGAGACCACCGCCCGGGCCGCAGCCGAGGTGGCCCTGCGGGTCGCCCCGAGCTCGAAGATCGCCAGGATCCACTCCCCGTCGTCCACGCTCTCCCCCTTGGGGAGGCCGAGCTCGCACTCGCCCTCGTCCGAGCTGCCCATCATCCCTTCGAGCTCGTTCAGGTCGGGGAAGCGGTAGAGGATGCTTCGCACGCGGGCACGCTACACCGCGCGCTAGCGCCCCGCAAAGGGTCCGACTATAGGCTTGCGACGCGATGGCCCTCCTGCGCTTCATGCCGCTGCTCTCCGCCGCGCTCACCGGCCTGGTCTTCAACGCCAGCACCTGCAACAAGCCCGACCCGGGAGAGTCCAAGCCCCCCGTCACCACCGCGCAGGAGGTGACCCTGAAGGGGGTGGACACCTCGACCGCGACCTCCCGGGAGCGGCGCGAGTGGTCCGCGCAGATCACCGAGCTGCTCGCCCCCTGCCCCGACGTGGCGGTCAACATCGCCAAGTGCGTGCAGGAGTCCCGCCCCTGCAAGGCCTGCCTGCCCGCCGCGCAGATGCTCTTGAAGCAGGTCCAGGCCGGCCGCCCGAAGAAAGAGCGCGAGGACGCGTTCCACGACCGCTTCGACCCGAGCAAGGTCAAGACGCTCTCGATCGAGGGCTCGCCCGACGTGGGCCCGCCCGACGCGCCCGTCACCATCGTCGAGTGGGCCGACTTCGAGTGCCCCTTCTGCCGCCTCGTCTACCCGATCCTCGAAGACATCGTCCGTCGCTTCCCCGACCAGGTGCGCCTCGTCTACAAGTTCTACCCGCTGAGCGCCCACCCCCACGGGGAGATCGCCGCGCGGGCCGGCGTGGCCGCGCTGAACCAGGGGAAATTCTGGGAGATGCACCACACGCTCTTCGATCACCAGGAGAGCCTGGAGCAGGCCGATCTCGATCGGTACGCCAAGGGCATCGGCCTCGACCTGCAAAAGTTCCGGGCCGATCTGGTCTCGAAGGAGACCGGCGAGCGCATCAAGAAAGACAAGGACCAGGCCGACGGCATCGGCCTCGAGGGCACGCCGTTCCTCTTCATCAACGGCCGCTACGTGAACCTCCAGCTCCTCGTGAACCCGTACGACGACATGGTCGAGTGGGTGAAGCTCGACATCGAGCTCGCGGGCAAGGTGCCGAAGATGCTCCCGGCGAGCAGCGCCTCGGCCGGCCCCTCCGCGGCGCCCGTCGCGCCTCCTCCCTCCGGCAGCGCCTCGGCGGCGCCCGCAGCCTCGGCCTCGGCCGGCGCCGGCAAGCCCGCCCAGAGCCCCCCGGGCAAGAAATGAAGCTCGCCGACCCCTGCGGCTGCTTCCCCACCGGCCGGCACTACCCGGGCATCGCCCACCTCATCAAGGTGCGCGGCGTCGGCGTGGCCGCCGAGCTCGACGCGGGCACGCCCTGGGTCGACCACCCCATCGCCTTCATCGACACCGAAACCACCGGACGCGACGCGACCAACGATCGGCTGATCGAGGTCGGCGTCGTCCTCGGCCTGCGCGGCGAGGTGATCGATCGCAAGAGCTGGCTCATCCACCCGGGCCGCCCCATCCCCCCGGCCACCACCGCGGTGCACGGCATCACCGACGCCGATGTCGAGGGCAAGCCGCCCTTCGCCGAGGTGGCGCACGAGATCGTGGCCATCCTCGCGGGCGCCATCCCCGCCGCGTACAACGCCGCCTTCGATCGCTCCTTCCTCCTCGCCGAGCTCGAGCGCGCCGGCGTCCGGCCCGACAACCCGCCGCCCGCCATGCGCCGCGAGGTGGACTGGATCGACCCGCTCGCCTTCGCCCGCGAGCTTTACAAGGACGAGCAGAGCCGCGCCCTCGGCGACATGGCCGCGCGGCTCGGCATCGAGCTCGTCAACGCCCACCGCGCGACGGACGACGCCGAGGCCGCGCTCAAGGTGCTCTACACCTTCGCCAAGGACCCGCGCGTCCCCAAGGCCTACGGCAGCCTGATGCAAGAGCAGCGGCGCCTGATGCGCCAGCAGGACGAGGCCCGGAAGCTCTGGCGCAAGCCGAGCTAGTACTGCGTACGGCAATTCAGGGGGCTCCGCCCCCTACGCTCCCGATGGTCGCTACCCCTTCGATTCAAGCAAATCCTTTCGCCGAGGACCGGCGACGAATTTGCCCCAAGCGGCGCTAGGAGCCACCGTGCCCACCCCGGAGACGAAGGGACCCGATGGGAAACGTCGTCTCCCGCTGTTGCCCAAGGTCGAGGTGGGCGACGAGGGCGACGAGGATCGCCCGCCCTGGCACTGGTCGGCCATCGGCGTGGCGGCGATCTTCCTCCTCTGGTTGCCCCTCGCCGCGCTGATCAACGCGGCCCTCGCCCGCCTCGCGCCCGCCGCCGATCCCGCGACCGTGCCCCGCTCGACGCAGGCTCTCCTCGTCGGCGGAAACCTCCTCGGCTTCGCCCTCGCCTGCCTCGGCGGCGGCCTCCTCGTCGGCCGCTTCGGGGCCAAGGCCGGCCCGCGCGAGGCCATGGTAAGCGGCGCCGCGGCAGCCACCCTCGCCTGGATCCTCGGCGTCACCGGCGCGCATGCGGGCCCCGCGATCGCGGCGCTCCTGCTCTTGCTCCTCGCCGCGGTCGGCGCGGGCGCGGCGCGGCTCGGCGGCGCGCTCGGCGTGCGCGCGCGAAAGCCCTGATCGACGCCGCCGTCAGCGCGTGCCGTCGGCGAAGCGGCGGATCGGCTCCTTCGCCACGGGCTCGTCGGCGAAGGGCTTGCCGGTCACGAAATCGGTCGCGTCCGGGGCCACGTCGAGCAGCGGGCGCAGGGCGAAGACGCGCTCGCGCAGGCGCGGGTGCGGCACGTGGAGATCGGCCTCGTCCACGGCCTCGCCCTCGATCCACAGCACGTCGAGGTCGATGGTCCGCGGGCCCCAGCGCTCGGCGTCGGGCCGCGTCCGGCCGAGGGAGCGCTCGATCACGAGCAGCCGGTCGAGCAGCTCGCGCGCGTCGAGGGCGGTGACGATGAGCACGGCGCCGTTCAGGTAGTCGCCCTGGGGCGGGCCGCCGGCGGGGGGCGTCTCGTAGAGCGGCGAGCGGCGCAGCACGTGGAGATCTCGATCGGTGCGGAGCTGGTCGACCGCGGCGACGATGTTCGCCTGCCTGTCGCCCAGGTTCGAGCCCAGCCCGATCACGATGCGCCGGATGTGGTCCACAAGCTTACCTTGGCTTCATTGTCGCACAGGTGCGCACGTTTGCACCGAGCAATCGGCGACCCCCATGGATCTTGTCCAAACCACCCGCCCGGCCCAAGAAAATTCGGCTGACATAGGCGATTTAACGGCCAGCACACCTCTTGCTTGAGGCTTGCCGCCCTCCACCCCCGCAAAGAGAGCGCCATGCCCCGAGCGTCGACCACCCTCGCCCCCCGCATCCTCCTCGCCCTCGCCATCTCCGCCGTGCCCGCCCTCGCGGCGAGCTGCGCCCCCGGGACCACCGAGAGCGAAGGCGAGGTGGTCACCGAGGCCGACGGGCCGGAGCCGACCGGGAAGCGCGACGACGCCATCGGCAACGGGACCGTGGCCGAGGCCGTGAGCGGGAGCTGCGAGACGTCGAGCGTGAAGGGCCTGTCCCAGCAGATCATCGCCGCCGGCCAGTGCCTGCACCCCGAGGCCTACGCCGAGGTGCCCCCGCAGCCGAACCTCACCTTCGGGCCCAACGTCTTCCCCTTCCTGGAGACCCCCGCCCGCGACAAGCTCGTCGCCGCCCTCAAGGCCAAGCCGGGCCAGTCGATGAGCATGAACTCGATGCTCCGCACGGTGGCGCAGCAGTACCTGCTCTACCGCTGGTACCAGAACGGGAGCTGCGGCATCGGCCTCGCCGCCAAGCCCGGCAACAGCAACCACGAGACGGGCCTCGCCTTCGACACCAACGAGGCGAGCGCGTGGAAATCGACCCTCAAGAGCTACGGCTTCACCTGGTACGGGAGCGGCGATCCGGTGCACTTCGACTACACGGGCTCGGGCGCCAAGAGCTACAAGGGCGTGGACGTCGAGGCCTTCCAGCACCTCTGGAACCTCAACAACCCGAACGATCAGATCAGCGAGGACGGGGTGTGGGGCCCGAACACCGAGGCGCGCTTGAAGAAGTCGCCCGCCAAGGGTTTCCCGATCGGCGCCGACTGCAACGGCCCTCCGCAGGGCGGATCGAGCTCGTCATCGAGCAGCTCGTCCGGCTCGAGCTCGTCGAGCGGCGGCCCCGCATGCGCCCACAGCCTGTGCACCGCGGGCGGCGCGCTCACCGCAGGCTGTGATCCCTGCGCGCAGTCGATCTGCGCGAGCGACCCGTACTGCTGCAACACCAACTGGGACAGCACGTGCGTCGGCGAGGTCGCCACGGTGTGCAAGGCGAGCTGCGGCGGAGGCGGCGGATCGAGCTCGTCGAGCAGCAGCTCGTCGTCGAGCAGCTCGTCGAGCGGCGGGGCGCAGACCTGGTCGTGCGACGGGAGCTACGGGACGACCAAGATGGCCGACGGGCAATACTACGCGACGGCCTTCGGCTGCTGGGTCGATGGCCAGGGCAACACGCACCAGGACCCGGGCGACAACTGCATCCCGACGTGCCTGCAACAGGCGAAGTCGTCCGGCCTCTGCGCGGGGATGAGCGGGCCCGCGTGCGAGGAGGCGACGCAATGGTTCGCCGCCGACGGGGCGCGCTTCGGCTGCCTCGCGCGGCTGAAGGTGACGAACCCGAAGAACGGCAAGAGCGTGGTGGTGGTGGCGCTCGACTACGGTCCTTCGTGCACGCTGGAGAAGAAGGTGTCGCACGCGCTGATCGATCTGTCGTACCCGACGAACAACTACCTGTTCGGCGGGGAGCAAGGGGTGAACGACAAGGCGCTCGTGCACGTGGACGAGGTGCCGCAGGACACGCCGCTCGGGCCGCAGTAGGGGAGGAACGGTAGCGTCGCGGGGGGATGCTCGGTACGCAGCTCGGCGCGGGGAAGCGGGCGCGGGTGCTGCGGCTCTGAGGGGGCGCTCGCCCTTCACCACGGGCTGCGATACGCTCGACGAATGGGCCGCCCCGCAGGAGCTCTCCCCACCTTCGACGAGCTCTACGCCCAGATCCGGGCGCTTCCCGAACGACTGACCGGGGAGATCCTCGAAGAGGGGGTGCTCCGGACGATGTCGCGCCCGGGGCGCCGCCACCGGCGCGCGGCGCGAGCATGCCTGCGAAGCCTGGACGACTTCGACGCCAACGTGGGCGGGCGTGGATGGTGGATCGAGGTGGAGGCGGAGATCCGGTTGCCGGCGGGGCGGCTGGCCGTGCCGGATCTGTGCGGGTTTCGCGTGGAGCGCGTCCCCGAGCTGCCGGAGGACAATCCGCTCACGATCCTGCCCGACTGGTGCTGCGAGGTGCTGTCGCCGCGGACGGCCAACGAAGATCTGTCGGTGAAGCTGCCGCTCTACGCGCGCTCCGGGGTGAGCTGGTGCTGGATCGTGGATCCGATGCGGCGGCTGGTGGAGGTGTTCGAGACGGTGGGCGGGAGGCCGGCGCTCACCGCCACCGCGCAGGCGAGCGAGCGGGTGGTGCTGCCTCCGTTCGACGTGGAGTTTGCGGTGGAGGGCTGGTGGATGCCGCAGGCGGATAAGAACGAGGAAGAGAGCTGAGGAACGGGCCGGGGTTCTTCGAACCGCGCGTGACGAACCGTGGGGCAGGACGAGGGGTCGGAAGAGGAGCTGCCCACCCCCGGTCGGTGCTCGGCGCGCTGCGCCTGCGCGCCGCCCGCCCTCCCCAATCGCCGGCGTTGCCGGCTCAGGGGAGGGGCACTTTGTCCCGTCTTTGTCGCGCAGTACGGGGCCGGAATCGCTGCCGGAAGGGTACGGGCACCTCTCCTTTGCGTGACGGAGCCTTCGATCAATCCGGAGGCGCCTTCGAGGTACGCGGTCCTCCCTTCGGTGTGCTCGAACCTACCTTCGGGATGCGCAAACCTGCCTTCGACATGGACGAAGGCGCCTTCGGGGTGCGCAGTCCTACCTTCGAGGTGCGCGAGCTAGCCTTCGAGGTATCCGAACCTGCCTTCGACATGGGCGACGGCACCCTCGGGGTGCGCGAAGGTGCCTTCGGGGAACGCGAACCTGCCCTCGAGGTGCGCGAAGGTGCCTTCGGGGACCGCGAACCTGCCTTCGAGGTGCGCGAACCTCCCGTCGACATGGACGAGGGCGCCTTCGGGGTGCGCGGTCCTACCTTCGAGGTGCGTGAACCTCCCGTCGACGTGGACGAAGGCGCCTTCGAGGTGCGTGAAGGCGCCTTCGAGATGCGCGAACCTGCCTTCGAGATGCGCGACAGCACCCTCGGGGTGCGCGAAGGCGCCTTCGGGGAACGCGAACCTGCCTTCGAGATGCGCGAGCCTGCCTTCGAGGTGCGCGACGGCGCCTTCGAGGTGCGCGGAGGCTCCGTCATGGCTCGGTGGGCGATTTTTCCGCATTTTCGGGGCTTGACCTGCTGCTGGGAGGCTCCGCTATCCTGGCCTGGTGCGGCGGGTATGGCGCAAGATCGAGCGGGCGGACGACGGGCGCGGGAGCACCGCCGGCCGCGACGTCGGGATGGCGGTCGGCAGACCGGCGCCCCTTGTGGCCAAGCACGGCCTTGAGAACCTGGAGGTGATGACCTGCCCGGATCAGGCGGCGCCCGAAGCTGTTGCGGAGGGTCTCCGAGGTGACACGGGCCGGATGCGCGGCCTCGAACGCCGCGCCGGCGCACGCTTCGAGGACCGTCTGCGGGTGAGGAGGAGTCAGACGCATGGGGTCCGTCGTGTGCTCGATGGTCGGGCGCACAGCCCGGGGAGAGGATGGAGGTGCGCGGCACGAGGTGTGCACGGACGAGGAAGATTCCCAGGGTTGAAGATCTCGGCGCGGGAGATCCTCCGGCGGCCCGGGATCTCGGCGCGGGAGATCTCCTGGGACGGGGGATCTGGCGGCGGGAGATCTCCTGGAAACGGGGATCTCAGCACGGGAGATCTCCTGGTGGCGCGGGATCTCGTCGGAATTGGCCGTCGAATGGTAGTTCGGCGGGCGGAATGGTGAACGATGAAGATGCACTACTTCGGGGACTCGTATGACCTCGTGAAGCAGGCCCTGCTTCGATGGTTACGACCGTTCGGTGAGTGGTCGATTCACCCGATGTTCACGGAGCGGTGGTCTCCGGCTGATGTCGTTCGTCTCGAGACTCTTCTCGGTGCAGCAGTCATCTCGCGTCACAAGTTGTCTCTAACTACAAACCGCAAAAGATACTTCGCCTCCGCGGTCCGTCAAGGCCATCTCTTCCTCGACCCCAACACTGGCGTTCTCCTCTCACATCGGAGGCCCAAGAATGTAGCCGACTACCTGCTTGCCGATGAGCTCATCTGCTTGACAAAAAGACGAGAGGATGCACTCACGCTCGTTTTTGACCAGAGCACGAGGCGCGGGCACGAACAGGTGACTCTGCTGCACAAGCTGGAACACTTTCATCGCACTGGCCTATTCGGCTTTGCTTATGTATCTCACGCAAGCTTCCTTCTCCTGAGCCCTTCGCTATCACTTGCACAAAGGGCTTACAAGGAGGTGCTCACAAAATCACGACTTCCATCCAATCGGCTTCTTACATCCCTCAACCATTCAACGCCATGAGTCATCAGCTAGCACTGTGCGGGTATCTCTTGGATGCAATGTCCGCGCTCAACGAGCGACGATTGCCCGGTCGCGACCAGCTTAAGACCAATGCGATTGGTATTCATATCGCGTGGGCTTGGGCCACCGCGGGCCTTCACGGTCCACGATCGAACTTGCACGTTTACGCCTCATCTCACAATTGTCGGCGGGGCTCCCATTGGGATAAGGTTGAAGATTCTGTCGTGGCCTCGGGCGCCAAGATCCATAAATACGAGTTCCTCACAGACATATATATCGAACGCTGGAACGCCAAGCAAAGGCTCTCGTGTCCACTTCTGGTCGCTGAAATAGAGGCGTCGCCGAATCACGCAGCGGAATATCACTACGAGGGAGATCAGCGCAGCGACTACCTTTGTGATTTCGTCAAGCTCCTCTACACATCTGCGCCCAAA
The DNA here is from genome assembly GCA_046351295.1 of Byssovorax sp. Lineage (GTDB taxonomy): Bacteria > Myxococcota_A > Polyangia > Polyangiales > Polyangiaceae > JAXLYT01. Next base: position 7,440 of record JAXLYT010000121.1, on the reverse strand, counting down.
CGCCTGTTTATTGCCTGTGCACCGGCGCATCGCCTTGGCAGCTTGGAGACCACCCTCCGTCGCGCTGTGAGAGAGTCGCCCCGATTGGAAACCTTTCCCGACGGCCCTCAACTGGGTGTCATTCTATTGCCTTCGGCACTCACACAACTAGGCGACACACGAATTGGTACAATCGGCGCTGGATTGTTACAGTTTGAAAGGCTTTCGGAGGTGTCGTCCACATCATGAACGCTTTGTACAGGAGAGCCGCCGAACCCGCCGCTGCACACCGACGGTGCGCCCGTCCGCGCTTCGCGCGGCCGGTCGCCCCGCGGGTGAGCGGCAAGGCGTTGTTGCGACACGAAGTCGCAGATTAGAGTTGTCTCCCATGGAGAAAGGAAGGTTAATCTAGCGGAGACCACCTGTTCCACCAGGTGAACCTACCGGCCTGAATCAAGAGCGGCCGGGACAATGTACGGAAGCCCGCTCCGGCGGGCGGGGAGACGATCGTAAGAAGGTCTCCTTCCTGGAAACCACAGTCTGGGTAACGGCTAGGTAGTGAGTATGGCAAACACATGTGAACCTGCGATAAAGATCGTCATGGGCGAACGAGCCAAAGTGGTTGTCCCGTCGGCTTCCCGCCGGGAAATGAGGCTCAAGCCAAAAGGTAACGTGGGTCGGAGCGCGGCTTTAACGCTGCCGCCTCGTGGACGATGAGCCCCACCGGTCGACAGCAGGTGCCTACCCTCACGCATACTCCATCTGCGGAACGTGGAAACCCCGTACGCCTCCCGCCCGCGCGAAGACGCGGGCGAGTGAGTGAGCCGCAAGGCGCGCTGACCGGCGTGCAGGATTGGGATGTCGGAAGAAGCAAACGCCGCGCTGTAACCGCGCGGATACCGGTTGCAACATCACCGGGCGCGAAAGCGAGCCCACGTCCGACGGGTCTTTCTGCGCGAGAGAGTCTGAACAACCACCAGCAAGAGAGAATGCAGATGACGGGGCCCTCCGGGGTGCCTGGTGCGCTCTCTGCTTCTGCTCGATGGGGCGCCGTCAACTGGCGCCGGGTCGGGTGGCAGGTACGGCGGCTCCAGATGCGTATCGCGCAGGCCGAGAAACAGGGGCGGCGGGGCAAGGTCAAGGCCTTGCAGCGCCTCCTCACCCGCAGCTTCTCCGCGAAGCTGTGGGCGGTTCGTCGTGTTGTCGTGAACAAAGGGAAACGTTCCCCCGGGGTCGACGGCGTTCTCTGGAAGACCCCGGAGGAGAGATGGCTCGCGGCACGGTCGCTGATGACGCGGGGATACTCTCCCCGCCCCCTCAGGAGGATTTACATCCCGAAGAAAAACGGTAAGCTGAGACCGTTGAGCATCCCGACGATGACCGATCGAGCGATGCAGGCCCTCTACCTGCTCGCCCTGAACCCGGTCGCGGAGGTGCGGGCCGACCCCAACTCGTATGGGTTCCGCCCGTATCGCTCGACGGCGGACGCACTTGGGCAGTGCTTCTGCGTCTTCGCGAAGAAGAATTCGCCCAAGGTCGTTTTCGACGCGGACATCAAATCCTGTTTCGACCGGATCAGCCACGCGTGGTTGCTCGCCAACGTCCCGATGGACAAGGCGATCCTCCGCAAGTGGCTCGCCGCCGGTTACGTGGAGGCCACGGTCTTGTATCCAACCGAAGAAGGCACGCCCCAGGGAGGGATCATCTCCCCCGTCTTGGCCAACCTGGCCCTGGACGGCCTGGAGCGCGCGGCGCACACGGCGGCCCCCGGCCGCCTCGGGCGCTCGCAGATCAACGTGGTGCGCTATGCAGATGACTTTCTCGTCACGGCTCGGACGCCCGAGCTGCTGAAGGAGAAGCTCATCCCGGCCATCGCGGCCTTCCTCGCGGAGCGCGGCCTGGAGCTCTCGCAAGAGAAGTCCAAGGTCACCGATATCGAGACCGGCTTCGATTTCCTCGGCGCCACCATCCGCAAGTATGATGGCAAGCTGCTCATGGGCCCCTCGCGCGCGAGCGTGAAGGGTTTTCTGGGCAGCATCCGGAGGACCATCCGAGCGCACGCTGGAGGCGCGCTGCGGGAGCTGATTCGCCTGCTAAACCCTCGGATTCGAGGCTGGGCGAACTACTACCGTCATCTCGTCTCCAGCCGGGTCTTCACGAAGGTCGATGCAGCCATCTTCGATGCCATGGTGCGGTGGATGCGAAGGAGGCACCCCAGAAAGCCGCTCTCCTGGCTCCGGGCACGCTACTGCCGGAGCTCGGGATATCGGCACTGGATCATCACCGCGGCGACCAGGAAGGCGGGTGGCCCCATGGGCCACATCGATCTCTTCCAGGCCAGCCGCGTGCTCATCCGGCGGCACGTCAAGGTGCAGCAGGCCGCGACGGCCTTCGACCCCGCGTACCGGGAATACTTCCGAGAGCTTCGGAAGTCCCGGGAGCGGGCGAAGGCAGCCGACCAGGTGGGCTCGTTCCAGGCATCGCCGGCTCGCCGGCGGACACGACAACCTCGGCCGGGTCGGGTGACACCGGCTCCACGAAAGGCTTGAGCCGGATGCTGGGAAACTCGCAAGTCCGGTTCTTAGGGGAGCCTGGGGCCCGCAAGGGCCCCGGGCTTACCCGGCGGCCGGTGAGCGCTCAGGGCTCCCAAGCTATGGGGCCTCTCCACGTGAGAGAGAGCACGAGCTTGACATTGTTTACAAACATGGTGTACTAAGCGTAGCGGCAACTGGGGAATTTTTCAAGTATGGAACGAATTTCGGTTAGCGTTGAAAAGGATTACCTCCAGCGAGTTGCGGCCGGGCGGCCATTGCCTGCCCTCGCGGAACTAATCTGGAACGGCCTCGACGAAGATGCAACGCAGGTCCATGTCGAGTTTCAATGTTCATTATTAGGTGCCGTGGAAGCCGTGCGAGTAATTGACGACGGAAACGGCATCCCTCGGACGCATGCGTCCAATGCATTTGGAAAACTCGGTGGATCTTGGAAGCAGCATGCAGATAGAACTCCGCGGCGTAAACGCTCCCTGCATGGGAAAGTAGGAAAGGGAAGATTCCTTGCGTTCGCATTGGGCGATCGCGTCAAGTGGACCACTCGCTACGAGCAAGAAGACCACCAGATTCTTCAGTATTCTATATCAGGCGACACGGCAGATTGGGGCGCCTTTACGATCGATGACAGCACCAAGTGTCTCGACCTTACCGGCACCGAAGTCACGGTCAGCGGAATAAGTAGACCCCTTGAGAGTTTGACGACAGATCAGGCCCGACAGCAACTTACTGAGCAGTTTGCGCTCTATCTTCACGACTTTAACGATGTCCGCATCACCTACAATGGCGAGCGCATCGATCCCGAAGCCGCACAGAATCATTACCGATCATACGAGCTTCCACCAATCGACGTTGGCGGCGTGAGTCATTTTGCCACTCTCATCATCATCGAGTGGAAAATGTCTGTCGAGCGCACCATGCATCTCTGCGACAACAGAGGATTTTCTCTCTTACAAGTGCCACCTTCAATTCAAGCCAAAGGCTACAACTTTACCGTTTATTTGAAAAGCGAATACTTTGCGCAGCTTCACGAGACGAACGCGCTCAGCTTGGAATCGCTTCACCCCGAGTTGCGCAAATTTTTGGATCAAGCGCGAGATAAGTTACGCGATCACTTTAGACAGCGAACGCTTGAGCGAGCTTCTCAAGTGCTAGACGACTGGAAAAAGCAGGATCTTTACCCATTTGATGGACCACCGGCTTCTCCAATTGAGCTGGCCGAGCGCGATGTTTTCGACATATGCGCACTTCAAATACACGACTTTGCGCCCGGATTTCAGGCGGCTGAGCAGAAGGCAAAAAAACTTTCCTTTCATCTTCTTCGACTCGCAATCGAACAAAATCCAGGCGATATTCGAGCAATATTTTCAGAGATTCTTCGGTTGCCCAAGGACCGCCAAGATGATCTGCGCGACTTGGTCGACCTATCGCAACTTGCTGGCATGATCAGTGCCGCCAAAAAGGTTGCAGATCGCCTTCTCTTTCTTGAGCTGCTTGAGACCATTCTCTTTAATCCAGAAACCCGAAGATCGTTCCGAGAGCGGCCAAATTTGCACAAGCTAGTGGAAGGGAATACATGGTTGTTCGGGGAAGAATTTCATCTTACAGGCAGCGATAGTGGATTGACGCAAGTTCTGCGTAAGCACGAAGGTCTTATGGGGAGGAAGCCAAGTAAGAAGCCTGTGCTTACGCCCGATGGTGGGAGGGGTATCGTCGACATTGCGCTTGGCAGAAAGGTGTCTACATCGCGAAGCAAAGAGCAGGACTACCTCATCGTAGAGTTAAAACGCCCAAAGGTTCCTATCACCATGAAGGTATATTCGCAGATTATGAAATATGGTCGGGCGATCGCAACCGATGAGCGGTTTAATCTTCCCACGGCGAAGTGGACATTTTGGGCGGTCTCGAACGCTTTGGATTCCGAAATTGAGGCATTGGCGTCGCAGCCCGAAAAGCCTCGTGGGCTTCTCAGTGTCGATCCGACGCTCCGCATTAGCTACTATGCGCTTCCGTGGCGCCAGATCATTGACGACTGCAAACAGCGATTGACGTTATTTAAGGATGACCTCGCTATCTCTATTGCGCAGCCTGGAGTGCTGGACAGACTTCGCGCGTTGCATGGGAAATATCTTCCTCCAGGCACAGATGTCGCAGTCGACGAATTAAAGCGGAGCTAAAAGCTGGTGGACGATGGACGGCCCAACCCGGCGCTGGTGCGCGACGGTGCCGCGCTTCGCGCGTCCCCGCGGCACAGCGCCAAAGCGTTGTGCGCGCGGGAACGCGCCGGCGGAACGCATAATGAAGCAAGTAATTATGAAAAAGACAATTTCTGTGGACACTCTCCTCTGGGCTTTTATCGAGAACGCCGACGACGTGCAGCGATCCATTCGCGTATCGATGGCAGGTGCGCCTTGGGGCTACGTTCGGATCAAGGGACCGAATGGCAGACATCAAGTGGTTATAGAACGGTACAACGCATCAGTCGCCGTCGAAGAGATCCACAGCACGCTTCCCGGCGTGCAGGCGAGACCTGCTCGGGCAGATGATCCGACCGCTTCCGCCACGAAGATCACGGAGCACCCACTCGGACACTCCTCCGGGGCGCAAATGGGTAAGCTCCTCTGGGGCATCTCTGCGAAAGATCTCGCTGAAAAGTATGACAGCCCAGCGGCTTTCGTGAGTGCCATCGTGGACGCTTGCGAAAAGGCTGGATCGCCGTGGTGATGCGCCAGGCCGTAAGACGCCCGCCGGCCTATCGAGGCACAGGCTGGCGGGGTGCTCGACGACCGAGGCCTTGACACTGAACATGCGATCGGATATGCCATCCCTATGACAAAATTTGGCTGGCTCCAGTGCGAGAGCGTCGTGCGCGGCATGTTCAGCGACGAGCTCGCGGTTGTCGTTGCGCGGAGCAACGGGGCGGAGGAGTCGTACTTCGTCCCGGCTGAAGATGTGGATCGGGAGCGCGGGCGCGTCCGGGTCGGGCTCCAGGAGGCTGGGGCGCTCGTCTGGGCGACGCTTCCGACGTCGGACCAGGTGACCATTCCTGTCCAGAAGTCGCGCGTCGCGTTGTTATGATTCTCTCGAACAGCGCCATCTTTGCCGCTCTGGACGAGAAGCGCCTCATCATCGATCCGGAGCCCTCACCTCGGGATCCGGCGGAAGCCTCTACCGGCGCTTCGGAGTGGCCCTATTCGACCACCGCGGTCAACCTCCGTCTTGGCGACGAGGTCTCGTGGTTCAATGAGGGTCTTGCCGTCAACATCGATCTACGTCGCGGCAAGTTCGCCAATCTCTTTGGCCCCAACTCGAGCAGCAGGAAGATCACGGCCGATCAACCGTATTCGCTCATGCCTGGGAAGCTCGTCCTTGCGAACACGTTGGAGCGCGTCGAGCTGCCCATCACTCCGGGGCAGCCGTCGCTGGCAGCGCGCGTGGAAGGGCGGAGCTCGTTCGCCCGCTGCGGGCTCCTTGTTCACTTCACCGCCCCGACGATCCACGCCGGTTTCCGAGGACGCATCACGCTGGAGATCATCAACCTGGGACCGATCCCCATCCTACTCTATCCTGGCACCTACATCTGTCAGCTCATTATCGAAGAAGTGGTCGGTGTCCCGCTGCGAAACGACAGCCAATTTCAGGGGCAAACCAGGCCGGGCGGGGCCGACCGATGATGCTGGAAGCCGCCCAACTCCACACTACAGCCGTCAGGCCACGCGCTCTGCGCGTGGCTCGCGGTTGACCGAGACCGAGCGAGACGAGTACCTGCGGCTCTTCAGCCACCGCCGGACCGAGCAAGGCGAGGCCCTCCGGTGGCTCAGCCAGTTCATGAGGACCACGAGGATGAAGCAGCCCCACATCGAGGAGCTCCCCGGCTACGACGAGCTGTTCCAGAAGCTGGTCGAGGCGATGCCGCTCGAGAAGCGACTCGCCGGCCTCGCCCCCGAGCAAGTCCTCGGCGCCTACGCCCCCGAGCAGCGACTCGCCGGGCTCGCCCCTGAGCAGCGGCTTGCCGGGCTCCCCGCCGAGACCTTGATCGTGGCGTTGCCGGTGGAGATCTTGCGAATGCTCCCGGAGGAGTACTTGCGCTCGCTCCCCAGCGAAGCCCAGGAACAGATCAAGAAGCGCCTTCGAGAAGCCACGCACTGACTCCGCTCCACACGTCCCCTGGGCATCCCGGACGTCAGGAAGCGCGCCGCGCGATCCAGCGGGTGACGACCTCGTGCGGGACGAGCATGGACCGGTCCTTGGGATTGGCCTTGACATAGTCTGCCACGGTCCGCGCTTGATCCATCTCCGGCACGAGGCGCAGACAGCGCGCGTCCCGGACCATGAACGCGAGGTGCATCCCGTAGATGTACACGCAGCACGGCAGATCGAGGCGCGCGAGCAGGCCGTCGAGCACCTGCGGTGCGGGCCTCGCCTCGGCCGGGTTGATCTTCCGCGCGAATGACGGGAGCTCCCACGACCAGCCCACGCGGGAGAGGCCGATCTCGAACAGCTCCGGGAAACCCACCCCGAAGAGGTCCGGATGCACCATGAGCGCGCGCGTGCCTTGCACGACCGTGGCCGCGAGCACCTCTTCTCCGCGCTCCATGAGGTCGATCGCCGAGGTGGTGAGGTAGAGACCGTGGCCCACGGCGCCCATGTCGGAGGTGCTCGAGGCCGAGAGATCGCCGCCGGCGTCGATGAGCGCGCGAAGCTTTCTCACCGTCTCGGGCGATCGCGTCCAGTGCCACACGGAGAAATCACGAGGCAGGGTGACGACCAGGTGTTTTTCGGCCCATTCGTCGAGCTTCACGGGCGAAACGTTACCACGCGCCGCGAGGAAGGGCTCCTCGGTGGCAAGCCCCGCTCGCCACCAGGAAGGGCCGCGCCGCCATCCACACCGCCAGCGCGCACCATGCGAGCC
>JAXLYT010000120.1:0-20058 GCA_046351295.1 Byssovorax sp. | reverse complement strand
TATCATTATACGGCCAATTTCGCCAAGATCCCGCGCCACTGGGAGATCTCCTGCGCCGAGATCCCTGCTCCCAGGAGATCTCCCGCCGCCAGATCCCTCATCCCAGGAGATCTCCCGCCTCGAGATCCCCCATCTGAGGACATCTCCCGCGCCGAGATCCCTCGCCACCGGGAGATCTTGCGCGCCGAGATCCGCAAGCCCGCGCATGCTCCCTCGCCGACGCACATCCCGTGCCACGGGCACCTCCATCTTCCCCCAAAAATCGTCCTGCCTCACGCAACGTCGCGCCCTCTCGCGCCGATATCCATTGGCAGCCCTCGTCGAACCTCCAACCCCAGAGCCCCGGGCACCATGACCCTCATCGAAGCCATCCGCGCCGCTCTCCGCCGGGACGATTACGCCCGCCGCACCGAGCTCGCCTACCTTCGCTGGATCCGCGCCTACATCCGCTTCCACGGCACCCGCCACCCCCGCGAGCTCGGCGCCGCCGAGGTCTCCGCCTTCCTCGCCCACCTCGCGAACGAACATCGCGCCGCCGCGCCGACCCGGAAGCAGGCCCATCACGCCCTCCTCTTCCTCTACAAACGCGTCCTCGGCCAGAGCCTCCCGGCCTTCGCGCCCCTCACGCTTCGCCGCTCCCCGGATCACCCCCCGCCTGTCCTCTCGCCCGAGCAAGTCGACGCTCTCCTCGACCGCCTTCCGCCGCCCTTTCGCCTCATCGCCGAGCTCCTGTACGGAAGCGGCCTCCACCTCCGCGAATGCCTGGCCCTTCGCCTCGCCGACCTCGACCTTCGCGCCCGCGTCATCCGGATCCACGGGCCGGCGAGCCCCCTCGCGCGCATCGCCCCGCTGCCCGCGCGAAGCCTCGACCGCCTCCGGGCCCAGGTCGACCAAGTGACCCGTCTCGCGGTGGACGCCCCGCCCTCGCCGGCGGACCTCTCCGACCTCTATCTTTTTCCGGCGCCGCGCCCCACCACCGAGCCCGCGACGGGCCACCTGCATCGAGCGCCTCTTCACCCGTCGACCGTCCTCAAAGCGATCACCTGCGCGGCGCGCGCCGCCGACATCCCGACCCGCGTCACGCCCGGAACCCTCCGGAACAGCTTCGCGCGCCGCCTGCTCGAAGCAGGTCATCACCTCCAGGCCGTCCAGACCGTGCTTGGTCACAAGGACCGCCGCAGCACCCGCCGCCATGCCCACCTCGCGGCGGGCGCCGCTCCCGTCCCCTTCGTCAGCCCACTCGATCTCCCGCCGTGCCCGCCGCATCGGCCCAGCATAACGGAGCCCCCCGGCGACGCGTCAAGCCCCGATGCCCGGGATCGACCCCCGGCCCTCTCCCCGGGTCGACCCGCCGCCTAGAATGAGAACGCGGGGCGCTCCGTCCATACGAGGCCGGTCCTTGATGCACCCTACCCCTCCCGGAGATCCCGCATGAGCCGACCCTGGACAGGAGGTCCCCTCTTCAGCCCTCCTGGCATCGCCTACGCCGCGCAGCTCTACGCCACTTGCCCCTTCGCTCCTCGGTGGGGAGGCCTCCTCCGTTTTGCCCTCCACGACAGCGCCCTCCCGCAGCACGACCTCGCCTGGTCTCTCGGAGGCACCCCCGGCACCAAGCTCGACCTCATCCTCCCCGGCCTCCGCCAGGGCGTCACTGCCTTTGCGGCCGCCCTCGCGGCGGGCACCGCGGCGTCGCCGGACCAGATCAAAGAATACCAGGGCGCCGCCCTCTTCCTCCTCTGGGAAGAGCACGCCGCCCGCCTCCAGCGCCTCATCGACGAAAACCTCGTCGATGTCCCCTTTTATGACACCTTCGTCGAGCGCCACCGTGTCCTCTTCGGACACCCTGCCCTCACGGTGCCTGGGCCGGCGCACCTCCTCGCCCTCTTTTACCAGGTGCGGCGCACATGGCATTTCGCCTCCACCAACCTCCTTGGCCGATCCTTCTACACCGCGGCGACCCGACAGGCCCTCTGGCATGCCAACCTCGGCGGCGACATCTGCACCTACGCCGCCTCTCTCTATGACCGCATGGACGACGTCCCGGTCCTCATCACCGGCGAGACCGGCACCGGCAAAGAGCTCGCAGCCCAGTGCATCGCCTGGTCGCGCTACATCCCCTTCGACCCTGCGGCGCGCCGTTTTGCCCGCCGGTACACCGATGACTTCCATGCCCGCAGCCTCTGCGAGGTCCCGGTCGATTTGCAGCCCTCCGCCCTCTTTGGCCACAAGCGCGGCAGCTTCACCGGCGCCACGGCCGACGTCCCCGGATACTTCGCCCTCCCGGGGCGCCATGGGACTCTCTTCCTCGACGAGATCGGCGAGCTCCCCGAGCATGTCCAGGCCAAGCTCCTGCGCCCGCTCCAGAACCGCGCGTACATTCCTCTCGGCGAGACCGAGCCGCGCCCGCTGCTGGGCCGCCTCGTCTTCGCGACGAACCGCGACATCGAGGCCATGTGCCGTGAGGGCAAGTTCCGTTCGGATCTCCTCGAACGGATGAACGGCGTCCACATCCACATGACCTCGCTCCGGCAGCTCCTCGCCGAGGCGCCCGAGGATCTCGAGCACTTCGTCCGCGCCTTCATCGCCGCGAAGATCCCGGGCTCGGCGCTGATCGACACCTGGACGGCGAATGTCCTCACGACGATCCACGAGACCCGGCGGGGCTACCTGTGGCCGCGCAACCTCCGGGAGCTCCGGAACTTCACCGAGCGCACCATGCTCGGCTTCGGGCCTGTGCCGTACGAGCCGGCGCCGCCCGTGGAGGAGCCGGACGACGTGCCGGCACCCCAGGCCGTGCGCGCGCCGCCGAGCATCGCCTTGCCGAGCACCGCCTTGCCGAGCAGCGGCCTCCTCGGCCCGAGGGCCAAGACGGGAGAGGTCTCCGCCGAGGATCTCACCCGATCCCTCGTCAAGCGTGTGCATGCGATGAGCGGCGAGAACATCGCCGAGACCGCGAGGCGAACCAGGCTCAACTGGCGAACCGTGGCCAAGCTGCTGAAGCGCCCGAAATCGCCCATCAGGTCGTGACGCAGCCTTCGAGCACATCGACGTAGCCTCGGGCCACCCCGGAGGCGCCGTCGCGCACACCGAAGGTACGTTTGCGCATTTCGACGCAGCCGTCGCGCACACCGAAGGCGCAATCGCGCACCTGAAAGGCTCCGTCGAGCAAGCCGAAGGCGCCGTCGCGCACATCGAAGGCGCCGTCGCGCACATCGAAGGCGCCTTGGCTCGCCCGGAAGGCGCCTTCGTATACCTCGAAGGTGCCGTCGCCCACGTGGACGGCACCTTCGAGTACATCGACGGCAGGTTCGAGAACATCGAAGGTAGGTTCGCGCATCCGGAACCTGCCGTCGTCCATGTCGACGGCAGGTTCGCGCACCCGGAAGGCGCCGTCGGACACCTCGAGGGCGCCTCGGCTCACCCCGAACCTATCGCCGCCCATGTCGACCGCAGGTTCGCGCACGTCGACGGGTGCTTCACGCACGTCGACGGCAGGTTCGCGCACCTCGAAGGTAGGTTCGCGCACCTCGAAGGTAGGTTCGGGCACACCGAAGGCGCCTCCAGATTGATCGACGGCCGCGTCGCGCTGGTAGAAGGCTACGTCGCGCAAGAGAGAGGTGCCCGTGCCCACCCGGGTGAGGGTGATCGTGGCACAGATGCCAGGTGGCCAGATGTGCGATGAGTATTTATGCTCAGGGGCTCGATGTGCAATGAGCATAAATGCTCAAGTGGTTGGATGTGCGATGAGCATAAATGCTCAAGTGGTTGGATGTCCTACCCGGCCTCGGGATGGACATCGCGCGCCTTTTCTCGCTGGACAAGCTCGGAGCGCCTCCTCCTCGACCCTGGCATGGCCGCTGCAATAAGGGGTCTCGAACGCGGTAGAAACCGCGGATCCCGCAGAAGAGCTGTGGATGGGGCGCGCTGCACCGAGTGCTTCGGGCCGCACCTCTCCATCGCGCCGGCGGGCATTCACCTCGAGGAGCAAGGTCATGAGCATCGGAAGGCTTCGTGCCATCTACGGCGTCAACATCCACAAGATCACCGAAGTGCAAGCCCGGGCGCAGGCCATGTACGACGGCCTGGCCGCGGACCCGGTGACTTATCCCAAACCCACGCTCCCTCTCCCCGCCTTCAAGGCCCTGATCCAGGACCTCGCCCTGGCCCAGCAGGCCGTCAAGACGCGCGTGCTCGGCGCGCGGGAGAAGCGCGACGCCAAGCGCGGCCTCCTGTTCACGGGCATGGAGATCGAGCGGACCTTCGTCCAGTCCCTCGCCGACGCCGACCCCGCGCAGGCCGCCGCGCTGATCACCAACGCCGGCCTCGTCGTGGCCGCGATCCCCACGCACACCAAGGCCCCGCTCATCCTCCGGAACGGCAAGCAGCCGGGCAGCGTGCTCTGCGACGCGAACGTCGGCCTGCTCGTGGGCGCCGGAGGCAAGCACCCGACGCAACACCGGTTCTTCAACTGGCAGTACACGGTGAACGGCAGCGGCTCGTTCATCGCCCTGCCGCCGACCAGCAAGGGCACGACCCTCGTCGAGGGCCTCACGCCCCTCACCATGGTCGGCGTCCGCGTCAGCATGACCAACGGCGAGGGCCCCGGCGAATGGAGCCAGGCCGTGAGCATCCTGGTGCTCTGATCGATCATCGCTGGGGCATCCCCTCGAATCTCTCCAGAAAACGAGAGGATGCCCCGGCGCCCCCGCCGCTCAGAACGCCGTCGCGACGGCCCAGTCCGTATCGAAGGTCGTCCCCATCAGCGTCAGGATCGACGATTCGTAGGCGATCACCCCCACCTCACGGTTCTTCGAGAGCGACGTGTACGAGAAATTCTCCGACCCGAGATAAGCCCGCTGCCCATCCACGCTCAGCGCCTTCACGTGCACCTTCGGTGACAGCAGGTATTTCACCGGGATCCCGTTGTCCTTCAGAAACGTCGCGGCGGATGCGTTCGCGTCGATCCACCCGGTGTCGGCCAGGATCACGCGGATGGCCACACCGGCGTTCTTCCGTTCGAGTATGGCGGACCGCACCTGCGTGTCGGCGAGCTGCATCGACTCGATATCCATCGTCTCGTTGGCGCTCTCGATCAAGGTCAAGAGGCGCTCCCGGGAGTTGACGGGCGACACCAGGAGGCGCGTGCACGACAGATCCGGGCTCTTCCGCTGCCAGTCGGCGTCGAAGAGCGCGGCGAGCGACGCGAGATCGGCCGGGTCCTCGTCGCGGACGACGTAGTTGCGCTCCTTGGCCATCTGCGAGGCGAGGTAATTGCCGGTGGAGATGATGGCGATGGAGTCGTCGACGACGATCGCCTTGGCGTGCATGTAGGTAAATTGCGGATCGCTCCAGATCACCTCGGCGCCTGCGGCGGTCAGTTGATCGAAGTACTTCTGGTTCGTCCCCTGCTGCGACACATCGAGGATGATTCGCACGGACAGGCCGTCCGCTGCCTTTTGCTTCAACGTGTCGAAGATCTGCCCGAAGCCCATCTCGTAGACCATCACCCGAATCGAGCTCTGGGCGGTCATCAAGGCGTCGACGAAGGGGGTTTGCCCGGCGTCGGGCTCGGCCCAGGCCTGGAGGGGCACGGTGCGCGGGATCTCGGGGGAGCATGCGGGCCCTGCGTCGATCGGCGGGCTGCCGCCCGTCCCGGTCGTGCTCGTGCCCCCGGCGCCGCCTCCTCCGGTGCTCGCGGACGAGCTCCTGCTCGTGGTCGTCGAGGCGCTTGCTGACGTACCAGGTGCGCCGCGGTCCCGCCGAGAACTCGTCGTGGTCGCGCTCGTCGCCGGTGTGCCACTTGCCCGCACGCGAGGGGAGCGCTGCGCCGAGGGCAGCGACGAGCACGACCGGGAGCCATCGCGTCTGCATGGGCGCGCAGCCTATCACCCGCGCGTCGGGGCGCTCGTCCCTTGCGCATGCGCGGAAGGAGCCTTATCCGTCGAGGCTCGAGCGCAAAGCGCGCAACCCATGGCCAGACCTTCCCTCCTCCAGGTGCTCCGCGCGCGAATCGGCGATCTCCCGAGGCCCCCGGCCAAGCTCGGCTTGCTCGTCGTCGCCGACGCGCTCGACATGGCTGGATCGGCGGCCTTCATGGCCATGAGCCCCCCGCCGGTCGTCACCCCGCGCGGCCCGGGCCCGCTGCTCGACGTGCCGCATGTCGCCGCGCCGATCAGCACCGGCGTGGCGGCGCTCGGGCTCGGCCTGGCCCTCCTCCTGACGATCGAGATCGTCATCGAGCTCTCCTGGCTCTATCGCCGCATGCAGCTCGATCTCGCGCTGCGGCGGCCGGCGCGCTCGCGGAGCAAGGCGCGACACGCGACGGCGCGCTGATCACCATCTTTGTTGCGGAGGCGCGCTCCCTCCCGCATCCTTCGCGGGAGTGACTCCTCGGCGCCACCACCTCCCCCGCAAACGCAAGGTCGCGGTCATCCTCTCCGGCGGCGGGGCGCGCGGCGCGTACGAGGTCGGCGTCCTCTCCTACGTGCTCGACAGCTTCGCGCGCATCCGCGGGGCAGCGCCGCGCATCGACATCCTCTGCGGCACCTCGGTCGGGGCCATCAACTCGTGCTTCCTCGCGGCCCACCTGGCCGATCCCACGGTGGGCATCCGGCGCCTCGTCGACCTGTGGACGGAGATCGAGCTCGGCCGGGTGCTCGGGTTCAGCGTCCGGCAGGCCATGGGTCTTCACCGCGTGCTGCTCGGGGGCGGGAGCGACGCGGCGGGCATCTTCGACGTGACGCCGATGACGCACCTCATCGAGCGGGAGATCCCCTGGCGCGCGATCTCTCGCACGCTCCGGCACGGGCACCTCTCCGCGCTCAGCGTCTCGGCGACGGAGGTCACCTCGGGCCGCACGGTGACCTTCATGCAGACGGGGCCGGACGGCACGCTGCCCACCACGGCGCCGCCGCGCACCGTCATCCGCGGCGCGCACATCGGCCCGCACCACGCCCTCGCCTCCGCGGCGATCCCGCTGCTCTTCCCGCCCGTGCGCATCGGCCGCGAGCTGTTCATGGACGGCGGCGTGCGGCAGAACACGCCGATCGCGCCGGCCCTCCGCCTCGGGGCCACGCATGTGTTCGCGGTCGGCCTCTCGCGCGACGCGCACGGCGTGGAGACGGGCGGGGCCGATCAGAAGCCGCCCGGCGCGGCGATGGTGCTCGGCAAGGTGCTCAACGCCTTCCTGCTCGATCACATCACGAGCGACTACGAGGTGCTCACCCGCGTCAACAAGATGATCCAGGACGGCGAGGACTGCTTCGGCGACGAGTTCTTGCCCAAGGTCAACCAGCGCGTCGTGCACCGCGGCGACTTGCCTTACCGCCGCGTGCAATCGCTGGTGGTGCGCCCGAGCGAGGACATCGGCCGGCTCGCGGCGGCGCACATGCGCAAGGGCCAGTTCCGCGGCGGGAGCATGCTGACGCGCAGGGTGCTGTCGCTGATCGACGTCGGCGAGGCCACGGAGAGCGATCTCGCGAGCTACCTGCTCTTCGACGGGGCCTTCGCCCAGAAGCTGATCGATCTCGGCCGGGCCGACGCCGAGGCGCGGCGGCACGAGCTCAGCGAGTTCTTCGGCAGCCCGGCGGACGACGGCGCCCCGCGATCGTCGCAGAGCGGTGAGTGGAGCGTCCCGCCGCCCACGGGATGAGGGTCTCCGCTGGCGAGGGTGCGCGCGGCGAGGTAGGCTCCGCGCGCGTGTCCTTGCTTCGACGGCTCATCCTCCTCTCCGCGTGCGCGCTCGCGCTCCCCGCCTGCAAGAAGGACGCGCCCGAGCCCTCGAAAGAAGAGGGCGCGCCGGCCGAGGTCGATCTCCACCTCGGGCCGCGCGCGGACGCCGAGTGGAACGGCGGCGCCATCGCCTGGCAGCCGATCGACGAGGGGCTGCGCCGCGCGAAGGCCGAGAACAAGCCGGTGTGCCTGGTGTTCCACGCCGACTGGTGCCCGCACTGCAAGAGCTACAGCCATGTCTTCGACGATCCGAAGGTGGTCGAGAAGGCGCGCGATTTCGTGATGATCCTGGTCAACGCCGACGAGGACAACGCCACCAACAAGCGCTACGCGCCCGACGGGTCGTACCTGCCGCGCACGATGTTCCTGGCGCCGGACGGCACCCTGGCGCGGGAGATCCACGCGACCCGCGATCGGTACCTGTACTTCTTCGACGAGCGCAACCCGGCCTCCCTGCTCGGGGGCATGAAGGAAGCAAAGGACAAGCTCGCCGGGCGCTGATCGCGCGGCGATTACGTTACTCGGTGAGCTCGATCACCCGCTGCTCGAGGCCGCGGCCCTTGCTGATCCCGCTGATGCGCGCGCTGTGCTGGTAGAGCACGTACGTCGCGCGGCGGATCATCTCCTCGGCGTCGAGCATCTGCCGATCGAAGGTGATCTCCAGCACGCGCCGGGCCTTGTCGAAGCTGACGGTCTTGACGCCCTCGATGACGCGCACCGCCTCTTCCGGCACGGGACCGCGGGAGAGCTCGACGCGGATCTCCGAGGCCGAGGCGGTGAGCTCGGCCATCGTGCCGTGGGCGACGAGCTGGCCATGGTCGAGGATCGCCGCGTGATCGCAGATCTCCTCGAGCTCCTGGAGGTTGTGGCTGGAGATGACGAGCGTGCAGCGGCCCTTGCGCGATTTGACGATCTGCCGCACGCCGTAGGCGACGCGCGGATCGAGGCCGGCCGTGGGCTCGTCGAGCAGGACGACCTTGGGGTCGCCGAGGAGCGCCTGCGCCAGGCCGACGCGCTTGGCCATGCCGTGCGAGAGGGCGCCGCATTTCACGTTCCACCAGTCGATGCCCTCGACCTCGGCGAGGACGCTCTTGACGCCCTTCTCCGCGGCCTCCGCGCTCATCCCCTGGAGGCGCCCGAGGTAGACGAGGAACTCGCCGACCTTCTCGGCGGCGGGCAAGAGCGCGTCCTGCGGGAGCACGCCGACCTTGCCCTTGAGCGCCTCGACGGCGGTGGGCGCGTGATCGAGGACATAGACCTCGCCGGCCGAGGGGGCGAGGTAGCCCGCGAGCATCGAGAAGGTGGTGGTCTTGCCGGCGCCGTTCGGCCCGATCAGGCCGAAGACGCTGCCGTCCGGGACCTCGAAGGTCACATCGTTGACGGCGGTGACCGCCCCGAACCGCTTGATCACACCCTTGAGATCGATGGCCGGCGGCCCGTCCTGCGAGAGCTTGAGCTTCGATTTGGGGGCCGACGCGGGCGCCCCCACGGCGAGATCGGACGGCGTGGATGAGGCAGGGGAGGAGGGATCTTGCGTGCTCATCAGATGTCCCTCCGGTTCATGACGGCCGCAGCGCCGAGGACCATGACCGCGCCCCACGCGACGAGCGCGGCCACGCCGCCGAGCACGCGGAGGGGCTCGGGCGACTCGAGCAGGTCGACGTAGGCGAAGGGGTAGGCCCAGGTGGCGCCGTGGAGCGCGTCGACGAAGTTGAAGATCTTGTGGGTGATCCACAGTCCGAAGAAGACCGCGCTGCCCACGAAGAGCGAGACGATCGGGGTGCGGAAGAAGGAGCTGACGAGGGCGCTCACGCCGACCCACGCCGCGGCGTAGACCGACGAGAAGAGCCATAGACGTGGGCCCCACGCGAGGATCGGCCCGATGCGATCGGTGCCGAAGACGAGCATGGAGATCCACACCGTGAGGTGGAGGACGAGGACCATCACCGCGATGACGGCCCAGGTGCCGAGGGCCTTGCCGGTGACGATCGAGGATCGTCGGGCGCGCCCGGCGAGGTAGCGGATGCCCCGGTGCTGGATGTCGCCCGCGATCTGCTCGAAGCCGACGAGGAGGATCAGGAGCGGGACGAAGAGGATCGTGCCCTTGTAGAGGATGAGGAAGAGGGCCGGCGGGCAGTGGGAGAGGTGGGCGGCGGTCGCCGGATCGTAGGTGAGCCGCTCGAGCAGGACCTGGAAGGCCTCGCGCTTGAGGTCGTCGGGCAGCTCGGCGAAGCGGCGGCCGTCGGCGCTGCGCTGGAGGAGGACCTGGATGACGCTGGGGACGGCTCCTCCGAGGAAGAAGAGCGCGAACATGGCGATGCCCTTCGTGCTCCGGAGGTTCCTCCGGATCTCGCGCAGGGCCGTCAGACCCGCTTCCTCGATGGGAGACATGGCCGGCTCATAGCCGGTTCCGGGCCGGAGGTCGAATGAACGCGCGCGACGAGACGTCCACGCGCGCTCACGCGGAGGTCACTGGGGCTTGGCCTCGTCGTTGACCTTGGGCTGGCGCGCGATGATGTCGACGGTGAGCGAGACGTTGACCCAGTTGGTCACGCAGACGGGCTTCTCGCCGCCGGGGGCGCAGACCTGCAGGTTGACCGCGGCGACCAGCGTCTGCTTGCCGACCGCGCCGGGGACGAAGCCGACCTTGAATGTGGCGGTCGAGTCGGTGAAGACCCCGTCGGCGCGGGTGAGGCTCTTCTTGGTGTAGAGCACCTTGTCGGTGGGCGGGTTCAGCAGGTTGATCGTCCAGGGGAAGTCCTTGCTGATCTGGTAGGGCGTCTTGGAGGCGATCTTGAGGATGGCGCTGGAGGGGAGACCCGACTGGTAGGTGCCATTGGGGGACAGCTCGACGACGTAGCTCGTGCTCTCGACCCGGGACGGCGGGAGGGGCGTCTGCGCGGAGGTGGCGCCGATGCCGACGGTGGAGAGGAAGGCGATGCCCGCCAGCCCCAGCGCCGCAGGTAGGCGCGCGGAGCGCCCCCGTCCGAAGCCCCGGGACATGCTCGATTCACGCGATTCGTTGGTCATGTTCTGCCCTCACTGGCGAAAAAAATGGAGCCCTTCAAGCGTTCCGCGTCGCTCGACGGTCAGCGGAGGCCCGACGCTAGCATTGGACGCCGGCGGGGGACGAACGATGCAATCCTGGGTGTGATTTGCAACAGGGCGCACAGGCAGGCTCGTCGAAAAATCGACGCAATGGGCGCGCGGCAGGCGCGTCTTGCGAGGGTGCCTCGACGACGCTCCGGCGGCCGGGGATGCGTCGCGCGGTATCCCGGGGACCCCCTCGATGCCCAGGGTTGCCAGCGGATGTGGCTTGCCGTACTAGCCGACTGCTCCCATGCAGCCGGGCGAGGTCGTCGGCGAACGCTTCCGGATCGAACGCCTCGCCCGCTCGGGCGGCATGGGCAACGTGTACCGCGCGGTCGACGAGCGCACCGGCGAGGCGGTGGCGCTCAAGGCCCTCCAGGGCAACGCCGCCCTCGACACGGCCCGCTTCACCCGCGAGGCCGAGCTGCTCTCCGGGCTGCGCCACCCGGGCATCGTGCGCTATGTGGCGCATGGCGTCGGAGCGACCGGCCGGCCGTACCTCGTGATGGAGTGGCTGGACGGGGAAGAGCTCGGTGATCGGCTCGTCCGCGCGCCGCTCGGGGTCGGCGAGAGCCTGGATCTGTGCCGATCGGTGGCCGAGGCCCTCGCGGTGGCGCACGGGCGGGGCATCGTCCACCGCGACATCAAGCCGGGCAACCTGTACCTGAGCGGGGGCGAGGTCGGGCGCTGCAAGATCCTCGATTTCGGCATCGCGCGGGTGGGCCAGGCGGCGCGCACGGCGACCGCGGCCGGGCAGCTCATGGGCACGCCCGGGTACATGGCCCCGGAGCAGGCCCGCGGCGATCCGGAGATCGACGCGCGCACCGATGTTTTCTCGCTCGGCTGCGTGCTCTTCGAGTGCCTGACCGGTCGGCCCGCCTTCGTGGCCGAGCATGTGATGGGCCTGCTCGCCAAGATCCTGCTCGACGAGGTGCCGCGGGTGAGCGAGCTCGCCCCCGAGGTCCCGGCCTCGCTCGACGACCTGGTCGCGCGGATGATGTCCAAGGAGCGCGACGGCCGCCCCCGGGACGGCGCGGCGGTGGTGGCCGAGCTGGGCTCGCTCGGGGCGATGGACGCGGCGCGCACCTTCGCCGTCCCGACCGGCCCCGAGTCGCTGACGCGCAGGGAGCAGCGCCTGCTGAGCGTGGTGATGCTGGCGGGCACGAGCGCGCCCGGCGAGCGCACTCCGGCGATGGACCTCTTCTTCGGTCCCGATCCGTCGGCCGCCACGGCCCCGACGCTCACCGTGGCCGAGGCGACCGCCGCGCTCGCGCCGTGCAGGGCCGTGGTGGAGGCCCGCGGCGGTCGCGCCGAAGCGCTCCCCGGCGGGATCATCGTGGCGACGCTCACGGGCACGGGGATCGCGACCGATCAGGCCGCGCAGGCCGCCCTCTGCGCCCTCGGGCTGCGCGACGCGGTGCCGCAGGCCCAGGTGGCGCTCGCCACGGGCCGCGGCGAGGTGGCGGGCCGCCTGCCCGTGGGCGAGGCGATCGATCGCGCCGCGCGCCTGATCCACGCCCACCGCGACACGCTCGGCAAGGCTCTCCCCGGCTCGAACGCGGGGCTCTCCGCGCCTGGATCCACGGGCGAGCCTCGCAGGCGCCCGGTCGCGGTGGACGAGGTCACCGCGGGCCTCCTCGACGCGCGCTTCGAGGTGCGGGGCGGCAGCGCGGGCCTCGAGCTGTGGGGCGAGCGCGCGGTGATGGAAGCGTCGCGCACCGTGCTCGGCAAGCCCACGATCTGCGTGGGCCGCGATCGCGAGCTGTCGACCCTGAGCAGCATCTTCGCCGAGTGCGAGGAGGAGGGGATCGCCCGGCCCGTGCTCGTGACCGGACCGCCGGGCATCGGCAAATCCCGCGTGCGCGATGAATTTCTCCAGGGGATCCGCAAGCGCTCCGGGCCCGTGGAGATCTGGATCGCCCGCGGCGATCCGATGGGCGCCGGCTCCGCCTTCGGGCTGCTCGGCGAGGCGCTCCGCAGCGCGGCGGGCATCCAGGCCGGCGAGCCGATCGACACGCGGCAGAAGAAGCTCCGGGCCCGCGTGGCGCGGCAAGTGCCGGCGAGCGAGGTCGGGCGGATCAGCGAGTTCCTCGGCGAGATGTGCGGGACGCCCTTCCCCGACGGGCAGAGCGTGGCCCTGCAAGCCGCGCGTCGCGACGCGATCCTGATGGGCGATCAGATGCGCCGCGCCTGGGAAGATCTGCTCGCCGCCGAGACGCTGGCCCAGCCGGTGATCCTGCTCCTCGAGGACCTGCACTGGGGCGATCTGCCCACCGTCAAGCTGGTCGACGCGGCCCTCCGTCGGCTGAAGGAGCAGCCGCTGATGGTGGTGGCCTTCGGGCGACCGGAGGTGCACGCGCTCTTCCCCAACCTGTGGGGCGAGCGGAACCTGTACGAGATCCGCCTCGGTGCGCTGACCCGCAAGGCGAGCGAGCGGCTCGTCCGGCAGATCCTCGGGCCCGACGTGAGCCCGGAGGTGATGGGCGTGCTCCTCGAACGGGCCGACGGGAACGCGTTCTACCTGGAGGAGCTGATCCGCACGGCCGCGAGCGGCAACACCGGGACCTTGCCGGAGACCGTGCTCGCCATGGTCGAGGCGCGCCTCGAAGGCTTCGAGACCGAGGCGCGCCGGCTGCTCCGCGCGGGCGCGATCTTCGGGCAGACCTTCTGGCGAGGCGGGCTCGTGGCCCTGCTCGGCGGCGCGTCGCAGGCCGCCACCGTGGGCGAGTGGCTGGCCGTGCTCGAAGAGCGCGAGGTGATCGCGCGGAGCGGGGAGAGCCGCTTCCCCGACGAGCCGGAGTACCGCTTCCGCCACGCGCTCTTCCGCGAGGCCGCGTACGCGATGCTCACCGAGGCCGATCGCACGCTGGGTCACCGGCTCGCCGGGCGCTGGCTGGAGCAGGCCGGCGAGAGCGACGCCATGCTCCTCGCCGAGCACCTGGAGCGCGGCGCCTCGCCGGCGCGGGCGGCGCGCTGGTACCGCCGCGCGGCCGAGGAGGCGCTCGAAGGCAACGACCTCGACGCCGCGGTGATCCGCGCGGGGCGAGGCCTCGGGTGCATCTCCGCGGCCGCGTCGATGGGCCCGAGCGCGCGCACCACGATCGACACGCGGCTGACGCTGGAGCTCTCGGCCCTGTCGCTGCGCGTCCCGCACCCGCCCGGATCGGAGCAGGCCGAGGCAGGGCCGCTCCACCTGCTCCTCGCCGAGGCGCACCGATGGCGGGGCAAGCTCGCCGACGCCGAGCAATCGAGCCTGGAAGCGATGGCCGCCCTGCCGAGCGGCAGCCCGCTCTGGTACCGCGCCGCGAGCGAGACGCTGATGGCCGGCGGGCGCCTCGGCCACGTCGACCTGATGGTGCAGGCCGCCGAGGTGATGCTCGCCCAGGCGCCGCTCGAGGGCGAGGGCAACGAGGCCGTCGAGGCGAAGATCGTCGCGCTCGCCCGCGCCAACGCCGAGCTGCTCACCGCCGGCCGCTACGAGATGGCGGACGCGTTCCGCGCCACGAGCGACGCGCTGATCGCGAAGCACGCGGTGAAGAGCCCCGCGGTCCTCGCGCGCGCCCAGGACGCCCACGCGCGCCGCGCGCTGAGCCTCGGCGATCTCGGCGAGTTCCTCCGCCTGGCGACGCTCGCGCTCGAGGGCTTCGAGCGCGTCAGCAACCTGCGCACCGCGTGCACGCTCCGCGTGAGCGTGGGCTACGCCGACCTGCAGCTCGGGGCCTACGCCGAGGCCGAGCACACCCTGCGCGAGGCGCTCGCGTCCGCCGATCGCCTGGGGCTCGCCGGCCTCGCGCCGAGCGCCAAGGAGAACCTCGGCCAGGCGCTCGCGGGCCTCGGCCGCTGGGACGAGGCCGAGGCCCTCACCCGCGAGGCCGTCCTCGCCTTCCAGGCCCAGGGGAGCCGGCGGATGGAGGTCGGCGGCCGCATCTACCTCGCGCGGATGCTCAACGCCTCCGGCAAGACGGCCGCCGCCGAGCAGGAGGCGCGCGCCGCCCTCGCCGTGGAGCTCCCGCCGCCGCTGCGCGCGTATGCGCTCGCCGCGCTCGGCGAGGTGCTGCTCGCCGGCGGGCGCAGCGCCGAGGCGCTCGCCGCCTCCGCCGAGGCCATGAGCCTGCTCGACGCGCTCGGCACCATCGAGGAGGGCGAGGCCCTGCTCCGCCTCGTCTACGCCGAGGCCCTGCGCGCCGAGGGCGATCCGCGCGCCGTCTCGGCGATCCTCGACGCGCGCGATCGGCTGACCGAGCAGGCCGGCAGGATCGCCGATCCCGCGCGGCGCGCGAGCTTCCTCGAGCATGTGCGCGAGAACGCGCGCACCCTCGCCCTCGCGGCCGCGTGGACGGCGCGGCCTGCCGCCCCGGGCTAAAGCCGGCTCTTGGGGAGTTGCGACCCGTTGCTTATTTGAGGATCACCGTCGCGCCGAGCCGCACGTTGGGCGTCGGATCGAAGCCTTGATCGCGCAGCAAGACGGCCGTGCTCGCCCCGGGGAAGGTGTTCACGATCACCAGCTCGCCCAGGTAGCGGATCACCTGCGTGTGCGGGTTCTTCTCCACCACGTAGCCCGACATCCCGCGGCGCACGCCGGCCTGCTCGCCGAGGCTCAGCGTCAGGAAGTCGCCCTTCACATCGGTCACGCTCAGGGTCGTGTCCCCGAACGAGGGGATCTTGTCGCGGATGTCGGCGGCGATCTTCGCCACGTCGTCGTGATCGAGCACGATGCCCGGGCGGCTCTTGGGATCGAGGTGGAAGCGCACCTTGGCCCCCTGCGCGAGCACGACGATCTCCTTCACCTGCGCGACGCCCGTGTTGTTCTGGGCGAGCGTGTCGACGACGCGCAGCTCCAGCGTCAGCTCTCCGTCGGTGGGCGTCGCGTCGGGAAGCGCCGCGATCGGCGGGGCGGGGGCCGGCTCTTTCTTCGCGCCCTTGGGCGAGATCGGCGCGGGCGGGGGCGCCGTGTCGAAGCGCATCGAGGTCACGTACCCGAGCAAGATCCCGTCGACCTTGCCGGCGAGCTCGGCGTAGTGCGCGGCCACCCTGCGCGCCGACTCGGCCGGGCCCGCGCCTGGCGGCGTCACGTCGACGAGCCTCTGCCGATCGAAGAGCTCGAAGCGCCCCGTCTCCTTGAGCTCGGCGGCGAGCAGGTTGCCGATCAGCACCTCGGCCTCCTCGGCCTTGCCCGTCTGATCGACGAACGACAGCACCGCCAGCCCGAACTTCTGCGAGCGCGGCTGGAGCGTCTTGACCACCTTCATCTGCGAGGCGCCGAAGAGCGGCGGCAGCGGGCGCGGCACCACCGTGACCCGCGAGGCCTCCGGCAGGCACCCGCCGAGCAGGATCGACGCCGCGAAGAGCGCCTGTTTTGCCGAGGATCGCGCGCTCATCGCATCACCCGCACGCCCTTGCCGCGGACGAGCATCGGCGGCAGCTCCTGCAGCTCTTTCAGCCGGGCGAGGGCGTAGGCCGCCGACTCGGGGTCGTGCACGGCGCGCCCGGCCTGCCGGAGGTACTTCTTGGCGAACGAGGTGTCGTCCACCGCGGCCACCGCGTAGCCGCACCACGCGAGGATCGCCGTGTCCTCGGGGGGCGTCGGATCCTGGAGCTGGGCCACGATCTTCGCGCACACGTCGGAGATGTCGTGATCGAGGAGCACGTCGTGCTGCACCTTGAGGAGCGTCATCACCCAGGGGTTCGCGCCCTTCTCGTAGAGCTTGAGCAGGGCCGGGAGCTCGACCTCACCGACGCTCGTGAGCAGCTCGGCCACGGCCTTGAGCGGCGGCCGGAGGGGCGCGAGCGAGCAGCCGTTCACCTCCATCCCCCGCTGGAGATCGAGGAGGCGGCGCGCCTGGTACATGGTGGAGAGGCCCTCCTGGATCACCAGGCGGAGCAGCTCGTCGTCGGTGCGCGAGGCGTCGAAGAGGCGGCGCAGATCGAGGAAGCGACCGTGCAGCACCTCGAGCGAGCGCATCCCGTCGTCGAAGAAGGCGAAGGTCGCGCGGATCGCCGCGATGATCGCCGGATCGGCCGCCGCGCCGCGGAGCGCCACGGGGGCGCGCAGGTCGTTCCCCTCGGGAGGCGCCCACATGTCCTCGGGCACACAGGCGAAGCTCAGGCTGAGCGAGCGCTGCTGCTCGTAGACCTGCCGCTCGTGGTAGCCGATCTCGGCGATCAGCGCCTCGGTGGTCGTCTTGCTCGTGGGAGCAGGCGCCTTGGGCACGGGGCCCGCAGGGGGGACGATGCCGGTGGAGGAGCCGACGCAGCCGAACAGCGACGCGAAGGCGAGGGAGAGAGCAGCGAGGCGAGCGCCCCGGCGGACAGGAGATGGCCTCGCGCGATCGGGCATGGGAGGCCGGAATGTAGCGCCGAGAGCGGCCCGAGATCCAGCGATCGCGGGCCGCCTCCGGGGTTACTTGTGCTTCTTCTTCTTGTTGCCGGCGGCGGGCTTGCCCTCGCCCTTCTTCTTGGCGACCTTCTTGCTCGCGTGGCCCTCGCTGCCGAGCGCGATCTCCAGCCGATCGCCCTTCGCCTTGGCGAGGTACGGGGGCACGCCGTCCTTGAACTGCACGGTGACCTCGGCCCCGTGCGAGGTGTTGACGACGTTGACGGAGGCGAGCCGCTTGTCCTTCTTGGTCAGCTCGGAGGTCGTCGAGAGCGAGCGGCGATCGGGGACGGTGATGGTGAAGCCCATCGCCCCGGACGCACCGGAGAGCTTCTCCACGGGCCCGTCCATCTTGATCCGCAGCACCACCGGGTGCGTCACCGTGCCCTGGCCCCACTCCTTGAGCGCCGGGCTCCCCTTGGCGTCACCGGGCGCGCCCTCGTCGTCGCTCGCGCCGGCGCCCTCCTCCGCGTCGCCGGCCGCAGGCGCGGCCGAGGCCACCGCAGAGGCCGATGGAGCCACGGGCACCGTCTCGGTCGTCGAGAGCGGCGTGGCCCCGAAGAGCGGGATGTTGGCGGTGGGCGTGCCGCTCGGCGCGCCGGCCGCGTCACCGGGCGCGGGGAGCGCCGCGGCGACCGCGGTGGGCGCCTGCGCCGCGTCGGCCGCTGCGGCGGCGGCGGCGCGCGAGCCGGAGATCTTGGTGGCCGCGAAGACCGCGAGCACCGCGAGCAGGCCGAGCCCGCCGCCGATCACCGCCGCGCGCTTGTTGCTGCGCATCGGCGGCGCCGGGATGTCGTCGTCCTCCATCTCGCCGTCGTCGCCGCGCACGAGGCGCCGGCCCTCGGCCTTCAGCCCGCCGCCCGGCGCGGGCGCGGTGGTGCGACGCGGCGCGCTGGCCTTCTCGGCCTCGGCCTTCTCGGCGCGGCGCTTCTTGAGGTTGGCCATCACGCCGGCCATCGCCTTCTGGGCGCCCGCGCTCACGCCGGCGAAGCCCTTGGCGAGCTTGTCGGCCACGGCGCGACCGGCCACGGCGGCCTTCTCGCCCATGCCCTCCTTCACGGGCGTCGCGGCGTCGTCGCCGTCCTGCTCCTCGCCCTGCGCCTCGATCTCTTCCTTCGGCGCGCTGGTCTTCTCGGCCTCGGCCTTCTTCGTCTCGGCGCGCGCGCTGCGGCCCGACGGGGCCTCGGGCTCCTTTGCGCGGCGGGTCTCGGGCGCCGCGATCGACGCCGGGCTCGCCGGGGGCCGCACGCTCTTGCTCTGCGGGCGCGCGGGCGCGGCCGCCTCGGCCGAGGGCCTGTCGTAGCGGAGCGCGACGACGAGCTGCGGCACGTTCGTCTGCGGATCGACGTCGACCTTCACGTGCTCGATCATCGCCTCGCGGCGCGTGCTCCCGTCGACGTCCTCGACCTCGAGCGAGCGGCCGACCTTGAGGAACTCGAGGTTGGATCCGACCTCGATCTCCTTCGATCCGCCCTCGCGGACGCGCGCCTTCATCGGCGAGCCGAGCCCCTCGATGTGCAGGCGCACGCGGGCCCCGCGGGCCACCGCCGGCTGCTCCTCCTTGGCCGGCTCGGCGAGGCCCTCGTCGAGCTCGCGGCACATGGCCTTCACGGCCTCCGCGGTCGCCGCGTCGAGCCCCACGAAGCGCAGGCCGAACTCGCCGCCGCGCGACTCCGGGTTGCTCCACGCCACCTCGCCCTCGACGACCACCTCGGTGCCGAGGCCGTCGAAGCGGCAGAGCAGCTTGTCGCCGATCTCCGGGAGGTAGGCGGTGCGCAAGCGCATGCCCTCGGGCGACATGTCGACGGACTCGGCCTCGAAGCCGCCGCCCGCCGCCTCGCCCACCGCGACGAGCGCCTCGAAGTGGACACGCTGTCCACTCGCCCGACGCCGCTCCTTTGCATCCGAGCCGGCCGCGCCGGCGCCCTCTGCGCCTCGAACATTCATTGCCGTTTTCCTCCGAGCGAACGCGGATCTGCCCGATCCCTTGGGCGAGGCGCGCGACGAGGCGCACCTCTCCCCGGGAGGGCCGGACGGCCTCGCGTGGCGGGGCCCGTCTCGTCGCCAGTACGGGAGCCCGGGCGATCCGGCCAAATTTTGCGCGCCGCCCTCCATCGGCGATCGGCAACGAAACCGTCTGACCCCTCCCGCTCCCGCTCCCGTTTCCCCCTCCCGCGGCCCTCTCCGGATCGGGCGGAGGGCCGCGGGAACGGGAGCGGGAGCGGGCAGCGCGGAGATTGATGCGGCTCGATCCGCACCCACCCATCTCTTTCCGCCCCGCCAATCCTGGCGCGACGGCCCCGAAGCGTGACACTATCCAGGGCCTCCGCGATGAGCACCGACGACGCGCCGCCCCCGAAAGAAGACGTGCTCTTCGTCCACAGCCCCACCGAGGGCGGCGACGGCGTGCGCGTCATCCGCAAGCGCGAAGACTCCATCGAGGTGGGCGAGCTGCGCGCCGTGCAGGAGGGCAAGCCGATCCACGGCGACGTGATCAAGCTCTCCCCGCGCCCGGAGCACGAGCGGCTCTTCAACGTCGAGGTGCTCGTGCCGCGCGCCGAGCCGCCGAAGCCCGCGCCCGCGCGGTCGCACCCGGGCCCGGCCCGCGTCGCGAACGACACCTACCGGGCCAACTGGGAGGCCATCTTCGGCCCGCGGGAAGACCCGGGGCTGCCGAACTGAGCAGGGCCGGCCGAACGGCACCGCGACAGAACGGGCAGCCAACGGCTCGGGCAGTCACAACGGCATCGCAAGAAAAACTCATTGCGGCTCCCGGGTCCATTTTTCGCCCACGCGACTTCGGAACGCGACCCAGCCCAGAGGCAGATCTGCGATCTCGTTGACAGTTGGATCCATGGCCACGA
>JAXLYT010000119.1:0-20276 GCA_046351295.1 Byssovorax sp. | reverse complement strand
GCTTGCATGCGGTGTTGCAGTTGCCGCAGTGGTTCGCGTCCGAGGCGAGATCGACGCAGGCGAGGCCGCATGCGTCCTGCATCGGGGAGCAGCCGGAGATGCACTGTCCGGCGGAGCAATATCCACCCTCGGTGGGGGGCGCGCCGCCGGTGCCGCTCATGCCTCCTGCGCCGCCTGCGCCGGTGGCGCCGCCTGTGCCTCCTGCGCCGCCGGTACCGCTCATGCCTCCTGCGCCGCCTGCGCCGCTCGATGAGCTGGAGGAGCTCGTGGAAGAGCTGGAGCTCGAAGAGCTGCTGGAGCTCGAAGAGCTGCTGGAGGTGCCGAACTGGCATGCATGGTTGCACATACCGCAGTTCGAAAAATCGGTCTCTACATCGACGCATGCGCCGTTGCAGAGGGTCTTTCCGCCCGGGCAGAGGCACTGTCCGCCGGAGCACACCTGGCCGAACGCGCATGCGGTGCCGCAGCCGCCGCAGTTCTTCGGATCGACCGAGGTGACCACGCATTTTCCGGCGCAGCGGGTGCCTGCGCAGGCGGGCTCGGGGAGGAGGGGGGCAATGCGGCTCTGCTCGATCTTCACGAGCGGGACAGCGGCGCCGTCGTCGACCGGCTGCATCAAGGTGAGGTGATCGACGAGGCAGTCGACATCGCTCGACGGGCACTTGTCGCCGGTGCAGCCGGCGAGAAAAAGCGCGCCGGGGAGGACGACGAAGGCCGGAAAGAGAGCGCGGCGCATGGTCGAGGCCCTTTCAGAACGACCAGGTGAGGGAGGCGCTCCGGGCGGTGAAGCTCACCTTCGGATCGGTGAGGGAGGCGGAGCTCCGGGTGGATTTGCCGGTGACGACCATCACGATGCCGCCCACGGTGAGGGCGGAGCTCGCGCCGAGGGTGATGAGGCCGGCTTCGAGCAGGGTGCTGCCACTACCGTATTCGCACTTGAAATGCACGGTGTCGGTCACGTCGTGGCAACCGTTGCTGCTCTTGAGGGCCGCGCCGACGGGGGCGAGCACCGCGCCGGTGATCAGGCCGAGCACGCCCGCCGCGAGGATCACCCGCCCTCCGTCGACCAGCTCGGGAATACCGAGGGTGACGGGCTGCGGGCGCTCGGGCCAGGTGGGTGGCGCCGGGGGTGCGGGCGGAGGCGCCTGGGGCACCATCACGACCACGGGCGCGGAGGGCAGGGGCGCGGGCTGCGCGACCGGCGGCGGCACGGCCGGCGGAGCGGGAGGCAATGCGGCCGGTGGAGGTGGGGGCGCGGCGTCGAGCTTCGCGATGACCCTCACGCTCGCATAAGGCACGATCTGGGTGTTCTGGGCGGTGCGGATCAGGTAGCCGGCGGGGAGGCGATCGACCAGGAGGCCGGTGATCGGGCCGGCGTCGGTGTCGATGCGCACCTGGTCGCCGGGGACCTGGGCGCGGGCGGGGAGCGCCGGGGTGATCGACGCGAGCGCGCCGAGGATCGACAGGGTGGAAAGGAGCGGGAACCGGCCGCGCTGCCCTCGCATGGAGGCAGCATAGAGCGGGCGCGGCGGGAGGTGAACGCGGGCGTGCGCCGGCCCCGTGCTCCGGGAGCGGATGAAAAATGAGCAATGAATTCGGTGGGTTACAAAATCGTCCCGGGAATTGAAAGAAGCAGGGGGCCTCCCACGAAGGGAGGGGTGCGAGGATGTTGCAAGGAGCGATGCCCGGATCGGAGCGCGGAGGTAGGGCCCCGGCCTTCGTGGTGAGCGGGGCCGTCTCGCGGGAGACGGCCGCGCTCCGGCCGGCCGTGCGCGCGGTGATCGCGTGCGTGCTCGGTGAAGGGAAGGACCACCCCGATGTGGAGGACTGCACCCACGAGACGCTGCGCCGCGCGCTCGAGGGGCAGGGGCGCCTGCGCGAGGGCGAGGCGCTGCGGCCCTGGGTGCTGGGGATCGCCCGGCATGTGGCGCTCGACGCGCGCCGGAGCAGGAAGCGCGATCGGTTGCGGCTGGCCCAGCCGGCCGGCGACGGCGACGAGCCCGTGGATCTCGTGGTCGATCCGCTCGCCATGCCCGACGAGCGGGCGGCGACGGCCGAGCAGGCGCGCAAGATCTCCCTCGCCATGCAGGAGCTCGGCGAGGCGCAGCGGCAAGCGATGATCCTCTTTCACGTCGAAGGAGAGAACTACCAGCGGATCGCCGAGCGGCTCGGCGTGCCGATGGGGACGGTGGCAACCTGGCTCGCTCGCGGGAGGAAGATCCTCTCGGGCGCGCTCGGAGGAGCGGTGGAGCAATGACGACGCGCGATCCGGAAAAGCTGCCGGACGACCTGGTGTTCGAGCCGGACGGGCACCTGAGCGAGGTCGGGCTGACCTGCCTGGCCGACGGCGAGGTCACGATCCTGCCGGCCGCGGCCCTCGCGCATGCGGAGGGCTGCGATCAGTGCACGGCGCGCCTCGGCTCGGTGGCGCTGCTCTCCCTCGGCGTGGGCGAGGCCCTGCGCGCGGAGGACGTGGCGGCCGAGATCGCCGCGGTGACGGCGATCGCGGCGAAGCAGGCCGCCGCGGTGAAGGTCGAGCGCAGGGAGAGCCCCGCGCCCGCCGCCGCGAAGGTCACGCCGATCGCGCGCGGTCGCCGGCCCTTGCCGCGCGCGGCGATCGTCGCGGCGCTCCTCGTGGCCGCGGTGGGCTCGGCGCCCGCGTGGCTCGGGCTGATGGCGGAGTGGAAGAGCGTGGTGAGCGGGTCGACCCACGCGATCTCGGTGCTGGCCAAGATGGCGGCGATGACGCTGCGGAGCGCGCCGGGGAGCTTCGGCGTCCGGGCGATCGCGCTGCGCTGGGCCGCGGCGGCGCTCTTGATCGTGATCGGCGCGGTGATGGCGAAGGTGATGACGCGCAGGCAGATGGTGCAAGGAGGCGTGCGATGAGCGGGCGTTGGATGAAGGAGATCGGGCGGACCCTGGGCGCGGCGGTGATCGCCTCGTCGGTGGCGTCGGCCGTCGTGGCCCGCACGGCCGCGGCCGAGGTGCGCCACACGGGCCCCTGGAACGATGGCCCGCGCGTGTCGATCGATCTCGATCAGGTGCCCCGCGCCGACGCGGTGAAGCGCGTGGCCGAGAAGGCCGGCTGGAGCGTGCTGCTCGACAACGTCCCCGTGGGCGACCCGGTCGACATGCACCTGCGCGCGCAGCCCGCGGCCAAGGTGATCGAGCTCTTGCTGCGCGACGGGCGCTACACGGCGACCCTCGACGGCACGATGCTGGTGATCAAGCGCGACGCCCCGGCCGCACCGGCCGCACCGCCGGACGATGACGAGGAGGGCGCGGCCCCGCCTGTGCCGCCTGTGCCTCCCTCGCCGCCGGGGGCACCGATCTCGCCGGTCCCTCCGATCCCGGCGATCCCTCCGATCCCGCCAATCCCCCCGATCCCGCCGATCCCCGGACAGGTCGAGCCGCCTGCGCACCCGGATCACCCGGCGCATGTCGCGCACCCGCACGAGCCGGGGCACGGGGACGCCGACGCGGACGCGGACGACGAGCAGGACGGCGACGGCGAGCAAGGGGCGCGCGGGCACGATCGCGAGGTGCTCGGGGCGAGCCTCCGGATCGAGAAGGGCGAGGTCGTCAACGATGTCAACGTCGTGGGCGGCAACGCCGATGTGTACGGCGAGGTGACCGGCGATCTGATGGTCACGGGCGGCAACGCGCATGTCCACCCCGGGGCGCGGGTCCACGGCGACGTGACGGCCATGGGCGGCTCCATCACCGTCGACGATCACGGCCGGATCGACGGCGACGTCGACGCGATCGGCGGCACGCTCAACCGCAGCAAGAACGCCGAGATCCACGGCGACGTGAAGATCGATCAGCGCAGGCGCGGGCAGAGCGACGGGCAGGGGCCCTCCACCGCGAGCCGCCTCGCCGAGGAGGCGGGCAACGCCATCACCCTCACGGCGCTGCTCTTCGTGTTCGGCGCGATCCTGATCTCGTTCACCACGGAGCGGATGGAGAAGCTGCGGGCCGAGCTCGCGGCCCGGCCGATGCGCTCGATCGCCGCGGGCATCGTGGCGGTGGTCACCGCGATCGCCGTCTTCCTGGCGCTGTGCGTGACGATCGTGGGCATCCCCTTCGCGCTGATCGGCCTCTTCATGGCCTTCGTGGCGGTGGCCGCCGGCCTGACGAGCGCCCTCGAAACGCTGGGCGGGGCCCTGCTCGCCCACCGGACGAGGAACCCGTACGCGCACCTGGCCCTGGGGTGCGCGCTCTTCCTGGTGCTGGGCGCCATCCCCTTCGTGGGCGGCTTCGTGAAGGGCGCGGCCGTGCTGGCGGGCATCGGGACGGTGGCCCTGACCCGGGGAGCCGGCCTTTTCACGAAGAATCGGCCCAACGGGAGCCCTTACCGGGAGCCGGCCGTGGGCTGAGGGTGACGAAAAAACCTGCTACGCAGCCCGATTCGTCGGTCGGACTCCCTCGAAATCGCTGAGGATTCCTCGGTCGTCCTCCCTAGCCTCGGGCTGCTCGCGACGGTTCTTTCGTCACCCGGAGCACGAAATCGACGTGGAGGATAGAATGCGCGCCTATCCCACCCCGTCATACCCCACGAGCGGCATGATGGAGCAAAGCTCCGGAGAGCCGCTCAGGTCGTAGGTTCCCCCGCACCCCCCTTTGCCCCAGAAGTTTGGAGGTTCGTTTCCATGAACACCGTGTCCCGTCTCTTCTCCGCGCTCGTGGTGTCCGGCTCGCTCCTCGCCGCTCCCCTGGCCGCCTCGGCCGACGAGGGGAAGGCGCCGGCGGCTCAGCACGAGCACAAGGGCGGCCACCGCGCCCACGATGGCAAGGACAAGCCCAGCTTTCCGATGAAGGCCGACGAGTTCCGCAAGCGGGTCGAGGCGCGGATCGATCACGTGAAGGCGCGGATCGAGAAGGCGCTCGACAAGCACAAGGTGCCGTCCGACAAGCGCGCCGAGGTGCAGAAGGCGGTCGAGGGGGCCGAGAAGGAAGTGCGCGGCGCGGTGGACAGGGCCGCGCAGGACGGCGTGGTGACGAAGGAAGAGGCCAAGCAGGTGCGCACGCTGGCCAAGCAGCTCCGCGAGAAGCTCGGTGAGCTGCGCGAGCGGCTCGGTGGCCACAAGGGCGGCCACAAGCACGAGAAGAAGGGCGCCGATGTCTGATCGGTAGCGCGCCCCGGTAAGGACAAGCAGATCGCGCCCGCTCCCCTGTTCGAGGGGCAGCGGGCGCGGTCGTTTTGTCGGCTGGATCAGGCCGAGGCGGCGGCGCCGAGGAGCTCGAAGCGGGCGAGGGTGCCGCAGGTCTCCGAGATGGCGCGCATCAGGTCGAGGCGGTTCTCGCGGACGGCGAGGTCGTCGGTCATCACGAAGATGTCGGTGAAGTAGCGCGCGAGCAGCGGCGCGAAGGCCGCGACCTCGCGGAAGGCGCCGGCGTAGTCACCGGCCTGGCTGCGCTGGGCGAGCGTCTCGCGAAGCGCTGCGTAGCCCTGAAACAGCGCGACCTCGGTGGGGTGCGCGTCGCCCGGGGGAGCGACGGGGCTGTTGCCGCGGGCGCCTCCGGCGATGTTGGTCGCGCGCTTGAAGACCTCGCCCATGCCGGCGCGGGTGGTCGCGTCGAGCCGCGCGATGGCCTCGGCCCGGGCGCGCACGTCGAGGGGGCGGCCCGCGGCGACGGCGAGGCACGCTTGCACCGCATCGGTCGGGAGCTTGTCGGCGAGCAGGCCGCGGAGGCGGTCGGCGAAGAAGTCGCCGAGCTTCTGGACGAGCTCGTCGGCGCCGAGGTCGAGCTTCACGTGGTGGTAGCCGTCGTACGCGGCGCGGAAGGCGTCGGCGAGGCGGAGATCGAAGCCTCGATCGAGCATGGTGCGGAGCACGCCGAGGCATGCGCGGCGCAGGCCGTAGGGGTCGGCCGCGCCGGTCGGGGTGAGGCCGATGCCGAAGCAGCCGACCAGGGTGTCGAGCCGATCGGCCATGGCCACGAGGGCGCCAGCGTCGCTCGCGGCGGTGGCGTCGCCCGCGCCTTTGGGGGCGTAGTGCTCGCGGATCACCTCGGCCACGTCGGGGCTCACGCCCTGGGCGAGGGCGTAGGCGCGGCCCATCACGCCTTCGAGCTCGGGGAACTCGCCGACCATCAGCGAGACGAGGTCGCATTTGGCGAGGTGGGCGCCGGAGGCCGCGGCCATGATGGTGGCCTCGGGGAGCTGGAGGAGGAGGCCGAGCTCGCGGGCGAGGCGCTCGATGCGCTCGGCCTTGCCGAGCACGGTGCCGAGGCGCTTCTGGAAGACGATGCCGCTCAGCTTGGCGCGGCGATCGGCGAGGGGGATCTTCAAATCCTCGCGGTAGAAGAAGCGGGCGTCGGCGAGGCGGGCGCGCATCACCCGGTCGTTGCCCTTGCGGATGTTCTCCTCGTTCTGCGCGGTGTTCACCACGGCGAGGTAGCGGGGCATGAGCTTGCCGTCGGCCCGGCGCATGCCGAAGTAACGCTGGTGGCCCTTCGCGACCGCGAGGATGACCTGCTCGGGGAGCTCGAGCATCTCCTCGGCGTAGCCGCCGACCACGACGAGCGGCTCCTCGACCATCGAGAGGTTCTCGTGGACGAGGAAGTCGTCGTCGATGAGCGCGCCGCCCGCGCCCTGCGCGCCCTTCGCGAGGCGGTCGCGCATGACGCTGGCGCGCTCCTCAGGGTCGGCGAGCACATGCTCGGCGCGGAGGACATCGAGGTAGCGCGCGGCCGAGGGGAGCTCGACGGCGCTCTTGCCGAGGAAGCGGTGCCCGCGCGTGGTGCGGCCGCTCGGGATGCCGGCGATGGTGAGGTCGAGCACGTCGTCGCCGAGGAGCGCGACGATCCAGTGGATCGGGCGGCCGAAGGCGAAATCGCCCGCGCCCCAGCGCATCGACTTGCGGAAGGGGATGGCCGAGGTGATCTCGGTGAGCGCGGCGGGGAGCAGGTCCTTGGCGGGCCGGCCGGCCTCGCGGCGGGTGCCCGCGAGGTACTCGCCCTTGGGTGTGTCGACGCGGCGCAGATCGGCCATCGCGCAGCCGAGCTTGGCGGCGAAGGCCTCGGCGGCCTTGGTGGGCACGCCGTCCTTGAAGGCGGCGCGCACCGGGGGGCCCATCACCTCTTCTTCGAGGTCGGCCTGGCGGTGGGCGAGGCCCTCGACGAAGAGGGTGAGGCGCCGCGGGGTGCCATAGGCGCGCACGGCTTTCCGGTCGAGGCGCAGCTCGCCGAGGCGCTTCTGCGCGAGGTCCGGGAGGGCGCGCAGGGCCGCCTCGACGAAGGAGGAGGGGAGCTCTTCGACGCCGATTTCGAAGAGGAGGTCGCTCGTCGCTGGGGACATGGCGGCGGAACCTACTCCAGAACGGGCGGGCGCGTCAGCCCTCGCGAGGGGGTGGAGCCGCGCGACGCTACCGGCCGAAGAGCCACCACGCCGCCACGGCGCTGGCGGCGAGCACCCCGAGGGCGAGCAGGACGACCACCGCGTCCGCGAGGCCGAAGCTCCCTTCGGCGCGCTTCTTGGGCTTCGGGCCGCGGCGAGGGCCTTCCAGGGCCTCGGAGATCGGGGTGGGTGTGGGGGTGAAGTCTTTGTCGATCACGGCGGACGCGCCCGGGGTGGCCGGCGTCTCATCGGGGTCGGGGGTGGCGCCGTCGCCTGCGGGATCGCCTGGATCGACGGGGAGCGCGGGGATTTCGCCCGGGCGCATCTTCTCCTCGGGGCTGCGGGCGAGCTCGGCGAGGGCCTCGGCGGCCGGGTAGGTCAGCCCGAGCCGCGTCGCCCCGACGCGGAGCACCTGCCCGGGGCGCCACAGGCTCTCCCGATCGCCGAGGTGTCGATCGTCGAGCCAGGTGCCCGAGGGAGAGCCGAGATCCTGCACCGCCGCACCATCGCCCTTGCGCTCCACACCGGCGTGGCGGCGCGCGACCGACATATCGTCGAGGGAGAGATCGATGTCCTTGGCGCGCCCGATCACGTATTGCCGGCCGGGATCGCGCAGCACGAGCGCCTTGCCCGCGTCCGGGCCTTCCAGCACGGTGATCGTCGGCCACGGGTCTTCTCCCGCGGCGGCGAGGCCCTGCGCCACGAGCGTGAGCGCGAGCTCCTTGGCCGCGGCGGCGGTGCTCCCCTTCACCAGCGCGGGCTCGATCCGCACCTCGATCCACACGCGACCGAGGCGCACTTTGTCCCCGGATCGAAGGGCCCGCGGCGTCTGCGGGGGGAGGCGCACGGCGGCGTGGAAGGTGCCGTTGACGCTGCCCTCGTCGACGAGCAGGTGCTCGCCGCCGCGCTGGCGGATCGTCGCGTGGCGCTGGCTCACGCTCGGGTCGGGCAGGCGCAGATCGCAGCCCTCGCCGCGGCCGATCACCAGGAGCGGCGCGTCGAGGGTGAGCGAGAGCTCGCGGCCTTCGCCGCCGCGCTCCGCCGAGACAACCACCAGGGTCAGCGCCACGACTGGGGATTCATTGCACCGTGGGGATCATCGTCAAGGCGGGGGCGCCGTTCACGCGACGGCCCTCCGCACGCGCTCGCTCGCCTGCACGAGCTGACGCACCGCCTGCTCCTGGGCCTTCGCGCTCTCGTCGATCCGGCGCGACACCTCGACGAGCGACTCGCTCCCCCGGATCTGCGTCCGCTGCGCGCCGTTCAGGCTGTTGACCATGTTGGAGATCTGCTCGATCGCGCCGGTGATCTGCCGCCCGCCGCGCGCCTGCTCCTGGCTCGACCGCTCCACGTGCTGGGTGATGGTGCGCATCTTCTCGGCGCTCTTCATGATGAGCTCGGAGCCGCGCGCCTGCTCGGCCGTGGCAGCGGCGATCTGCTGCACCGTCTCGGCGATCCGGCCGATCGCGTCCGTCACCTGGCGCGAGCCCTTGGCCTGCTCCACCGTGGCGCGGGCGATGGCGCGCACCATGTTCGTCGACTTCTGCGAGCTCTCGAGGATCTTCTTGAGCGCGCGCTCGGCCTCGTTGGAGACCTCGACGCCGCGGTCGACGTTGTGGGCGCCGCGCTCCACGGCGGCGATCGCGTTGCGCGACTCGCTCTGGATGGTCTTGATGAGGTCGGCGATCTCCTTCGTGCTGCCGCCGGCGCGCTCGGCCAGGTCCTTGATCTCGTCGGCGACGACGGCGAAGCCCTTGCCGTGCTCGCCGGCCTGGGCCGCGATGATCGCCGCGTTGAGGGCGAGGAGGTTGGTCTGCTCGGCGACGTCGTCGATGACCTGGAGGATCTGGCCGATCTGCTCGATCCGGAAGCCCAGGTTCGAGATGACGGCCACGGCCTCCTGGCTCGACTCCTTGATGCGGTAGATCTCGCCGATCGTCTTGAGGATGGCCTCGGCGCCCTTCTCGGCGTCGGTCGCCACCTCCTCGGAGAGGCGCGCCGTCTCGTTGGCGTTCGACTGCACCTGGTCGATCGACACGTCCATCTCGTTCATCGAGGAGCTCGTCTCCTCGGCGGTGAGCGAGAGGGCGTCGACGTTCTTGGCGACCTCGCGGATCGAGTAGGCCATCTCCTCGATCGAGCTGACCGTCTCGCGCACGCTGGAGGCGAGCTCGCCGACCTGCTCGGCGGTCTCGTCGTTGGTGGCCGTCATCTCGAGGATGCTCGAGCTCGACTCCTCCGCGCTCGACGCGAGCGTCTCGATCGACTGGGCGATGTTGGAGAGCGCGGTCGTCATCTCCCGGATGTAGCCGGTCGACTGCTCGCTCGCCTGGAGCACGCTCGCGACGCCGTCGGAGAGGCGGGGCAGCACGTCGTCGAGCGCGCTCGCCGCCTGCGCGAGCTCCTTCTGGCGCTGCTTGTCGCGCTGCTCGCCCTCGGAGACCTTCTCCACGAGGGACGAGAGCTCGGCGTACAGCTCGGCGACCTCGCCCGTGGCGCCGGCCGGGGCGCGCACCCGCTCGCCCGCGGCGACCCTGCCGATCGCGTCGATGATCGCCGGCAGATCGACGCGCGCGGCCTTCTCGCGCCGCTCGGCCTCGGCGATCCGCTCGCCCAGGGCCGAGAGCTCGGCGTACATCTGCGCCGCGTCCTTCGACGCGCCCTTGGGGGCCCGCACGCGCTCGCCCTGCGCCACGCGCGAGGCCGCGTCGAGCAGCTCGCCGAGGTCGGCCTCGCCCGTCCCCGCGCTCTGCTCCAGGAGCTTCACCTGCTCGCCGAGCTCGCCCTGCGCGGCGGCGAGCTTGCCGACCTCCTCGTAGACCTCGAGCAGCTCCTCCGGCGCGTCGGCCGGCACCTTCGGCGCTTTGCCCTGTGCCGCGTTGCGCAGGGCGCGCACGAGCGGCCCGAGCGCGAGCGCGCTGCCCTTCTGACCGGCGAAGGCGAGCACCGCGCCCGCCGACACGATCCCGATCGTGAAGAACAGGTACGAGAGGTACGTGGCCGGGATCGCCTGGGCCACCAGCCCGAAGACGATGGCCATCAGCAAGAGGGCCGCGGGAGCGCCGAGCTGCCTGGGGTTCATATCGCGGACGGCTTCCGAGCGAAGAGCGACGATCTCGCCGGCGAAGACCGGCGATCGGCCCCGGCGTCCCACCGGAGGGGCAGGCGGGCCGGAGGCCACCGGAGCGCAGCCTAGAAGCCTTGTGGGGGAGAGCGCAAGAATCGGAAGCGGTCCGGACCTTGCCTACACCGCGCAGGATGTGCGGGAGGCGATCCGAGCGCTCGTTCGGAGCCAGCTAGAAAGAAGACGCGGTGGCCGGATCGCCGGGCCGGCCGGTCGTCTGGTTGCCCCAGGAGCCGTTCGGGGGCATCGACTGCTTCGCCACGGTGGGGCGCTTCGGGGGCGGAGGGGCAGCGGGCGGCGGGTTGACGACGGGGGCCCCCTTGTCGGCCGCCGCTTCACCCTCGGCGGCCGCGCCGTCTTCCTTGGCGTTGACCGCCGAGGGCAGGCCTCGCCCGCGCGCGCCCCGGATCGACTCGTCCTTGGGCACGTAGCGGTTCAGCTCGGGGCCGTCGGTGTAATGCGGCCCACCTTCCAGGGTCGCCGCGTAGCTCGGGGAAGGCGCGAAGGGCGCGTCGAACACCTGGGGCTCGGGGGCCTGGAAGGCCACGGGCGCGGCCGGGAGCTGGCTGCGGAAGGCACAACCGGAGAGGATTCCCAGGAAAGCGAGCGACACCAGACCGAGCTTCAGGTTCATCGAGGGCTCCTACCGATTGGACGGGGCTCCTCCGGAAATCATCCAAGGTCGGGAAGCACTTGATCCGAGGCCGGCGTTTTCGAGGGTCGCTGCCGCTATAGTCCGAGGCCGAGCCCCTTGACCCTCGCCGCCCGCCTCCTGCTCGCCTTCGGCATCGTGGCCGTCCTGACGACCGCCCTCGTCGGCGCCTCGGTGCGCAGGGACGCCCGCGAGATCATCGAGGGCGACTTCAACGCCCGGATCGACGCGGCCGCGGCCGGTGTGCAGGAGGAGCTCACCTGGGAGGCCCAGGGGCTGCGCGGCCTGCTCGTCCCCCTCTGCGAGCACGACACCTTCGTCGACAAGACCCAGCTCGAGCTCGACCGGGCCCGGGGCGACGTGAAGGCCCTGGATCCAGGCCTGTGGATCGCCCTCCATCACCTCGTCCCCGAGCAGGCCCACGCCCTCCGCCTCGACGACCTTTTGCTCGTGACCGCCGACGGCACCGTCCTCGGGGCCCTGGATCCGGCGCGGGTGGGGGCCAAGGACACCCGGCTCGCGGGCCTCATCAAGAAGAAGGCGGGCGACCCCCAGCTCCGCCCGGGCGCGGCCGGCGAGGCGAGCGCCCTGATGGAGGTCCAGTGCTCGCGCTCCAGCAACGGGATCGCCCTCGGCCTGGTGGGCGCGCGCAAGATCACCCCCATCCTCGATCGCATCGGCCACGCCTACCGGGTCGAGCTCCTCCCCCTCGATCCAAAGGTCGCGCCGCCCCTGAGCGACGACGACCGGGTGGTGCGCAGGCTCGACATCAGCGTCGTCACCGGGCTCACCGTCATCGCCTCCGTCCCCCGCGACGAGCTCAAGCGCGCCCTGCTCACCCTCGATCGCTCGATCTTCTACACGGGCGCCACGGCCATCTTCTTCGCCCTGGTGGTCGCGATCATCCTCGCGCGCAGCCTGTCCCGGCCCATCGTCGCCCTGGCCCGCGAGACGCGCGAGGTGGTGAGCGGCGAGCCGCGCCTGGTGAAGGGCCGCGGCGGCAAGGAGATCGCCATGCTCGCGGAGGCCTTCAACCGGACGCTCGACGAGCTCACGTCGATGCGCAAGCGCCTCGCCGCCACCGAGCGCATCCACGCCCGCCGCGAGGTTGCCCGGCAGATCGCGCACGAGATCAAGAACCCCCTCGCCCCGATCCGCGCCGCCGTGGAGACCTTGCGCCGCCTGCGCATGCGCGACGATCCGGCCTTCGACGAGTACTTCGAGGAGGCCACCGCCACCGTGCTCGGCGAGGTCCACCGCATCGCCAACATCGTCACCGAGTTCACCCGCTTCGCGCGCCTGCCCGCGCCGAACCCGGAGCCGATCGATCTCTGCCAGGTGGCCCGCGGCGTCGTCACGCTCCACGCCTCCACGCCCGACGGCGCCGAGCCTACCGGCGGCCCGCGCGTCGAGCTCGTGGCCGAGCCCATCCCCCAGGTGTCGGCCGATCGCGACCAGATGATCCAGGTGCTCACGAACCTCATCCAGAACGGCCTCGACGCGGCCTCCGCCGTCCGCGAGGACCCGCGCGTGGTGGTGAGCATCGGCCCGCTGCCCAAGGAGAAGGTGCGGATCGTGGTGCGCGACAACGGCCCCGGGGTGCCGGACGCCATGCTCCCGCGCCTGTTCGAGCCGTACGCCACCACCAAGGAGAAGGGCACCGGCCTCGGCCTCGCGATCGTGCAGCGCATCGTCTTCGAGCACGGCGGCGAGATCGCCTACCGCAAGGGCCAGAAGGGC
Source organism: Byssovorax sp. (assembly GCA_046351295.1). Taxonomy (GTDB): domain Bacteria; phylum Myxococcota_A; class Polyangia; order Polyangiales; family Polyangiaceae; genus JAXLYT01. Next base: position 7,418 of record JAXLYT010000119.1, on the reverse strand, counting down.
GGCGCCGTCTTCGAGATCACGCTCCCCGTGGCCGGCCCGCCCCTGCTCGAACGCCCGCCGGCCGACACGACGGGCACCACCGGCCCGCACGGCTGAGCTCGCGCACCATTCCGGGAACGCGGGCTCTCGTCCGCTGTCCGTGCATGTACCTGAGCTCGCGTGAGCGCAGGGCGGCGGGCGCGCGCGTGATGTGCGCGCGCCCCTGCCCGGGCCGCGCGCGCCATGGAAGCGAACCCAAGGACCGCCTCCGCGCGGAAAGGCCCACGCGCCCATGCACGCCCCGACCTCCGTCTCCACGAGCCCGCGCCGCACCGCCGCCGACGTGACCATCGCGCTGACCGTCCGCTTCGGCGCCTCGATCCTCGGCGTGGCGCACCTCACCCCGCCGCGCGCCTTCCACCTCGGCGAGCGCGGCCACGACGGCGACTGCGACATCTTCCTCCCCGAGAGCACGCTGGGCGTCCCGCGCGCGCCGTTGATCGTCGTCGAGGACGGCGTCGTCTCGCTCGTGCTCCTCGCTGCCATGGAAGGCACCTTGCGCCTCGGTGAAGACGAGGACACCGCCACGATCGACAAGCACCGCGCGCGCCTCACCGGCCGTCCCCATGCGGCGATCCCCGGCGCCATCCTCGTTCCCTTCCCGCTCGGCTCCGAGGCCGAGATCGCGCTCGGCGAGGTGACGATCGAGATCGCCGCGACGCCCGCGGTGCCCTGCGAGATCGGCCGCACCCGGCCTGCGCCGGCGACCCTCGTCTTCCTCGGTCTCTCCGCGCTCACCCAGGTCGGTTTGCTCGGCGCCTTCGCCACGGCGCCGCCGATCGACCCCGAGGAGCGATCGGCCGCGCAGATCTACGCGATCCAGGCCGCCCTCCAGGAGGTCGAGGAGAAGCAGCAGGACCGGCTCGCCGAGGAGCAGGCGGCGATCGACGCCGCGGAGAGCGCGCGCGATCGCGCCGACAACAAGGAGGGCGGCACCGGCACGCGCGCCAGGGGCGAAGAAGCGTCGATGGGCAACCCTGCGATCCGCTCCTCCGGATCGCGCTACGGCGTCGCCGGCCCGGCCGACAACCCCGACCCGCATATCGCGCGCGCCGCGGCCCTCCGCGACGCAGCCGAGTACGGGATGATCGGCCTGCTCTCCTCGGGCGCGGGCGGCGATCCCATCGGCGCGTCCCCCCCGCCATCCGCGTCGCCTCCACCCCCGGCCGCGCGTGTCGCGCCCCCGGCCGCCGCGTCCGAGCCCCTCGATCCCAACGGGCGCTTCGCCACCACCTACCGCCCCGGCGGAGGCCACCTCGCCGCCTTCGAGTCGGCCGTCTCCCGCGGCATCATCGCGCCGGCCGCGCGCGAGCTCGTCAACGATGTGGGCGCACGGTACACGCCGGACACCACTGTGCCCCCTTCGCGCGCGCTCGGCCTGCGCGCCGATCTCGAGCGCCGCGAGCTGCCCCCGGGCGGCGGCCCCTTGCACCTGCGCCTCGCCCTGCGCGGGAGCGCCGATCACCCCGCGGCGCGGCCCCACCTCTCCGTGCACCTCGTGCTCGACGTGAGCGGCTCCATGCAAGGCGAGTCGATCGCCCGCGCCCGCAGCGCCGCCGACGCCCTCGTCGACCGGCTCGCCCCCACCGACGATTTCTCGCTCGTCACGTTCTCCAGCGACGCCGACCTCCTCGTGCCCGACGGCCCGGTCGGCCCGCGGCGCGCCTCGATCCACCAGGTCATCCGCGGCATCCACGAGGACGGCGGCACCAACATCGGCGCGGGCCTCGAGCTCGGCTACGCGGAGGCCAGCGCGCCGACCATCCCGGACGACGCCGTGCGCGTGGTGCTCCTCGTCTCCGACGGCCACGCCAACGCCGGCATCACCCGCACCGAGAGCCTCTCCCGCCTCGCGGAGGCCGCCTTCCAGCGCGGCGTGCAGACGAGCTCCTTCGGCCTCGGCGCCGACTACGACGGCGCGCTGATGAGCTCCATCGCGGCCGAGGGCGCCGGCGGTTACTACTACCTGCGCGACGCCGCCCAGATCGCCCCCGCGCTCGCCATGGAGCTCGATCGCCGCCTCGATCCGGTGGCCACCGCCGTCGAGCTGCGCGTGCGCCTCGAGCCCGACATCAAGCTCCTCCACGTCTACGGCTCGCGCCGCCTCAACGAGGCCGAGGCCGCCCGCGTCCGCAGCGCCGAGATCGCCTCCGATCAGCAGGCGCAGAAGCGCGATCACATCAAGCAGGACCGGCAGGAGGATCGCGAGGGCGGGATGCGCTTCTTCATGCCGGCGTTCGCGCGCGACGACGCGCACGCGCTGCTCTTGCAAGTCGACGTTCCGGCCGGCCTCGGCGGGCGGCGCATCGCGGGCATCGAGCTCAAGTACAAGGACCGCCTCCACCGCCGCAACGTGGTCGACGAGATCCCGATCACCACGAGCTTCGCGGACAGCGACGGGAAGAGCGCCTCGACGATCGACGCCTCCGTGTCGCGCGCCGTGCAGGGGTTCGCCGCGGGCGAGAGCCTCGCCGAGGCCTCGACCCGCATCGCGCGGGGCGATCGATCGGGCGCCGCGTCACTGCTCGCCGAGCGCGAGCTGATCCTCCGCCGCGCGTCCGAGAGCCTGCACGAGCCCCTCCTGCTCCGCGACGCCGACCGCCTGGCCTCGCTCCGCGGCCACACGAGCGAGACGAACGGCCTCGGCGATCCCCTCGTCCTCGCCATGCTCCTCGAGACCTCCGGCCGCGCCCACCTGCACTGATCGGCCTGCGGTGCATTCCCGGCCGGAGCCCTCACCCCCGTCACCGTTTCGCGGCCGTCGCTGTTCGCGGATGGCGTCGCCGCGCCGCTGCGTGCCTCTTCCTCGGCGCCGGGCGTGAAGGTCTCTTGCGTCGGGCGCAACAATCGCTGGAAACCTCCGGCGCAGGCCTGCGTACAGGGAGCAGGCGTCGAGTCGCGCGCCCGGCGGTCGGGCACGTTCGACTGCGGAGCCGAGGACGGCGACGCGCTGAATCCGCCGCGGCGTGACTGGCTCCGGCCCACCTGCGTTCAGCCAAGAGAGGGATTGTCATGCCGATCATTCACCACGCCACGATCGAAGCAGTGAGCCTGCCGAGGCTTCATCCATCGGACCATCGCCGGCCCGGGCCATGGCGCCACGAAGATGGAAGTGGATGCAGTCCGTGGCGCCCGGCGCCAGGACGCCTCCACACCGGCACGAGTGCGAGGAGATCATCATCGTGCTGGCGGTCGCGGGCACCTGCGAGATCGACGATCAAGCGGTCGATTTCGGCGCCAGGACCACCATCGTCGTGCCTCCCGGCGCCCTGTGCACCGCCTCACCAACACGGGGACGGACGAGATGCGCCTCCTCGCGGCGCTGAGCGCCACACCGGTCGACCATGGCGCCCGACGGCGCGCGTATCCCCCTGCCCTGGGATCATGCGTCGAGCTGAGGCCAGGAGAACGCCCATGTCGAGCCTCCTCGGTCACCCTCTGATCACCCTCCGCTATCCGCCGAGCTGGATCCGCGACGTGAACCCGTCGCACGAAGCCACGCGGCGGGACACTTGCTCTGGCTCCGCGACCTCAGCGTCGCCGACTCCAGCGCTGCTCGCCGCGCCCCTCGCTGCCATGAACGTGGGCTGGTACGGCGGCGCGCCCTTCCCGAGGCGCGGCCCGAGGAGCTCGCCACCATCATGCGCTTCTTCACGCTCTGGATCTTGCACGACGGGGTCCTCGAGGGCCTGGGCGCGGACGCGCCGGTGCTCGAGGACGGTCGTGGGGATGCCCGCGCGGTGCCGGACAGGGAGCCCCTTCGTCCGCGGGTGGTGGCAGCTCGGGCGCCAGGCGACGATGAGCCCCGCTGGCTGTCGCGGTTCTCCGCGCGGTTCGTCGACTGGCTGGCGTCACGCTCGAAGGCGAGGCGCGCCTCGCGCGCGCCGCGACGCCCGCCGCGCTCTCCACGTACCTGGACGTGCGCGATGTCAACATCGGCCTTCTGCCGACCGGTGCTGGATCGAATACGCCGCGGGGCGCAGGCTCGACGCTCACGTCCTCGCGGACCCGGACGTTGCTCGTCGAGCAGCTCGCCGCGCGCGCGTCGTGTTCCAGAACGACATCGCCGGGTTCGACAAGGACGCGGCGCGCGGCTGGCCCAACGCGGTGCTCTCGCTCGCGGCCGAGAAGGGGATCTCGATCGCCGCCGCCTTCGCCGCCGCGGAGGTGTTGCACGAAGAAACCGTCGCCGCCCTGGACGCCGCCGGGGCACGCCTCCTCCACCGCCACGGAGACGCCGTGCGATTCTGGGTCATGGGGCTGTACCGGCTCGTCGCCGGAGCTTGCCCAGTGGCACGTACGGACCCCTCGCTACACCGCGACGCTGCCCGGCGGGCAGCGCTTGCAGGTGAGGTCGCGCCCAGGGCACCGAGCCGCCCGGCGCACTTTGCGCCCCCGAGGCACGACGAGGGACGATAATCGGCAGGTGAACCTCCTCGAACAGATGACGACCTTCGTGCGGATCGTCGAGGCCGGGTTCACTGTCCCTCGCGGCCCGGCAACTCCACCTGTCGACGGCCGCCGTCGAGTCGCTGGCGCGGCGCTCGAAGCGTCACTGGGGGCGCCCCCTCCTCGTCCGTACCACCCGGCGCTACGTCACCGACCTCGGTCGCCGCTACTACGAGCGCTGCACCGCCATCCTCCGGGACATCGACGAGGCGCAATCATCGCTCGGGCGATCCACCGGGAAAAATCGAGGGGCTGCTCACCGTGAGCGCGCCCGTGACGCTCGGGCTCGCGCGGATCTCGCCGCTCCTGCCCTCGCTGTTCGCCGCGCACCCGGGCCTCCGCGTCGATCTGCGGCTGGAGGGGATCGATTCGTCGATCTGGTCGGCGACGCGTGGACCGTGGCTGGCCTGCTGGCCGGACCGCCGCGGTAAGATCTGCCCATGCAGAATCGTCGTGCCGGAATCGCAATCGCCTCCTTGCTTGTCATGCCCATCGCCTGTGGCTCCGTCGCGACACCATCCTCCCGCTCGGGAACAACGAGCGGGAGCACGACCGGCACCGGCGGTGCCGCCTCGACGACGACCACCTCGACCAGCGGCGGGACCTCGACGACCGGCACGACGAGCTCGAGCTCGTCGACGACCGCGAGCAGCTCCTCCACCGGGGGCGCAGGAGGGACCGGGGGCAGTGGCAGCACAGCCGGCACAGGCGGCGGCCAGGCGCCCGGCCCCTTCGACTGCGAAGGCTGCCTCTGTGACGGGGCGACACACTACTGCAAGATCGTCCACGCTGGCGTCCCGTCCAAGCCCGGGCCTCCGCCGGAGCCCGACTGCCCGCCCGATCCCGCTGCCAGCCACTGCGAGCCCATTCCTCCGGCCTGCGCCTCCGATCCCTCGTGCGCATGCCTCAACGAGCCCTTCTGCTCGTGCGTCCTGATGGGCGGAGGCGTCACCGTCACCTGCAACCTGCCCTGAGGGAGCCCGGCCGCGCCCCTCCACTTTTGCGTCGCGCCTCGGGGACCGGCTGTGTAGATCCAGAGCAGCCGATCGCCCATGCCCCCGCGCTCCTCCCTCCTCTCCCGGCTCGTCCTCGCGGCGCTCCTGCTCGCCTTCGCGTCGCTCGCGACGGCATGCGCCACGCCCACGCCCCTCGCCCCTGCGATCCGCGGCTCCATCGGCCTCCCCCACCACGGGATGATCTCCAACGCCGTGCGCATCCCCAAGAAGGGTCCGGGCTACGCGATGCTCCGCCAGAACGATCGCGACTGGGGCAACCCGCGCCTCGTCGCGGCCATCCAGCACGCCGCCCGCGAGGTCGCCGAGATGCGCCCCGGCGGCCCCAGGCTCATGGTCGGCGACATCTCGCCCCGCTGGGGCGGCGAGTCGAGCGGCCATCACTCCCACCGCACCGGGCGCGACGCCGACCTGCTGATCTACACGACGACCCCCGCGGGCGTCCCCATCGTGTCCCCGGGTTTCCTCCGCTTCGGCCCCGACGGCCTGGCCCAGGGCGACGGCAAGAAGGGCAAGCTCTACCGCATGGATGTCGAGCGCGAATGGCTCTTGATCAAGGCCCTGATCCGCTCGCCCGAGGCCCATGTGCAGTGGCTCTTCTTCGCCCGCTGGCTCGAGGCGCTCGTCATCGAGTATGCCCGCGCCCGCGGTGAAGATCCCGAGCTCATCTGGTACGCCGAGAGCGTCCTGCTCCAGCCGGGCGACAGCCTCTCGCACGACGATCACCTCCACCTGCGCCTCGCATGCACGCCGGACGAGGCCATCGCCGGCTGCCTCAGCGGCGGCCCGAACTGGCCCTGGCTCCCGGCCCTCCCCCAGCTCGCCACGCCCCCGGACGCCGAGCTCGCGCGCACCTTGATCGACGATCTGCTCCCGGCCGCGCAGCCCTCCTCGGCGCCCGCCGCGCCATGAGCGAGCCGCCGCGCGAAGCCGCGGAGAGAGGCTATCTCGGCCACCTCGACGCGCTCGATCTCTGCGCGAAGCTCCCCGCCGATCTGCGCTTCGATCTCGTCTACCTCGACCCTCCCTACGGCGTCGGGACGACGATGTCCGCGCGCCTCGAAAAGGGCCAGTCCCGCGGCAAGAAGACCGCCTCGAGCGGCCCCGATGCCTACGCCGATCGCGACGACGGCGACGCGCTCGTGGCCCTGCTCTCCCCCCGCCTCGCCGCGATCCGCGAGCGAATGGCCCCCTCGGCCACGCTCTACCTGCACCTCGATCACCGGGCGGTGCACGAGGCCAAGGTGGCCTGCGACCATATCTTCGGCCGCGGCGCCTTCCTCGGCGAGGTGATCTGGTGCCCCGGCAACGGCAGCCGCGGCGCCCGCAAAGGCTTTTCCGTCACCCACCAGACGATCTTGCTCTACGCCCGCCGCCCGAGCGAGCGCGGGAGCGTGGTTTACAACGGCGATGACCCGAGCCTGCGCGAGCCCTTCGCCGAGACGAGCCTCGCCATGCACTTCACCCAGGTCGACGGCGAAGGCCGCCGCTACCGCGAGCGCGTGGTGAACGGCAAGCACTATCGTTATTACGCAGACGAGGGGAGGAGGCTCGGGAGCGTGTGGACCGACATCCCGGCGATGGTGGCCAATACGCCGCTCCGCAAGGAGGGGACGGGCTATCCGACGCAGAAGCCGGAGAAGCTCTTGGAGCGGATCATCCGGGCTTCGTCGCACGAGGGGATGGTGGTGGCTGATTTGATGTGCGGGAGCGGGACGACGCTGGCCGTGGCGGCTCGGCTCGGACGGCGATTTGCCGGGGGAGACCGGAGCGAGCTGGCGATCTCGATCGCGGAGAAGCGACTTGCCGAGCAAGGCGTCTTGCTGACGAGGGTAGTTTAAATTTAACGCAAAGGCGCAAAGACGCAAAGACGCAAGAAGATGAAGAAGAGCCCCGTTTCTCTTCTTCTTTTTTGCG
>JAXLYT010000118.1:0-20602 GCA_046351295.1 Byssovorax sp. | reverse complement strand
GCGACATCGAGAGGCTCCGTCCCATCGATCTCCGGGCAGCCGAGCGGGTCTTCGTCATCCGGGAGCTCTCGCGCGGCTACGATGAAGCGGAGGACGGCAAGGCCTGGACGCTCATCGGCGTGGGCCGGGTCCCGATCCTCGTGCACGGCGCCGGCGTGTATTACCGGCGCTTCTTCGACCCAGGGCTCGATCATTTCAAACGCATCTCTACGGAGCACACCTTCCAGTCTCTCACGGAGTCCACCAAGCCCGAGAAGGCCCGGCGCACCGGGATCTACCTCACCCCCGTCGAGCAGCGGGGAGAAGAGCTGCACTTCCGGCTGCTCCGTTGCTCCACGAACCTCTCGGGCCCGACCGAGGGGTTTCGCGAGAACGACAGGCGCATCGTCGATGCGTTGAACCAGGAGGCGGCCTTCGTCTTCCGCGATCACGCGCCCTTGAACCACGTGCTCGCGCAGATCTACACCAACACGCCGGCCGGCGCGGAGCAGAAGCAGTCCAAGGCCAAGATCTCGGCCCACGCGGACAAGACCAAGGACATGCCCGGAAATGGCATCATGGCCTTCTGCACCTTCTACGATAAGCTCGACAGGCTACGTCCCATGGCCAACGATGCCTTCGATCTCGGCCACAAGGGGACGAGCGGGCTCACCAGGCTTCACTTTCGCCTCAAGGAGTCGGCGATAGGAGGGGCGGGGCGCGGCCTCCCCCCTCAGTTCACGTTGACCTTGTACCCGGGCTCGGTCTTCTTCATGCCGCTCTCCACGAACCGGCTCTACACGCACGAGATCCGTTCCTCCACCCTGAACGCGGAGATGATCCCGACCCGCCTCGGCTACGTGGTCCGCTGCTCGAACGCGGAGGCCGTCCACAAGGAGGGGCAGACGTTCCTCAAGATGAACGGAGGGCTGGTGGAGCTCGCGCCCCCCACGCCCGAGGGGATGAGCGAGCTGCGCAGGCTCTACGCCGAGGAGAACAGGTCGTATGCCGTCGTCGACTACGGAGACAACATCCTCTTCAGCATGAACGCGGGGGATTACCTTGCTCCAGAGATGTGAAGGGAGCGACGGGGTCCGTTCGTACCCCTTGTCCATCGAGGTCGATATTTTCGAGGAGCTGTTCGCGTCGGTGCGATTCGAGGCGACCGGGAAGGGCCGGCTCGGCGGTGTGCTCACGAAGGTCGATGAGAGCCGCGGCACACCCATCGTGCGAACGACCACCCGGTACGGCGCTCCGGCGCAGCGCTTCCGGCCGGTGCACGAGCGGCTGGCGCGACAGATCGAGGAGCGCGCGTCGCTCCCGGGCGGCTTCAACAATGCCCTCATCGAGCGCTACGACAACGCCTATACGACCATGGGCGCTCACTCGGACCAGGCGCTGGATCTGGAGGAGGAGTCGTTCATCGCGATCTTCTCCTGCTACAGACATCCGGTGATCAGACGCCCGCCGAGGAAGCTCGTCTTCGAGTCGAAGGAGCCGGGCGGGGAGGGCTTCGAGGTCCCCCTGGCGCCCGGCGGCCTCGTGGTGCTCTCGATGGCCGAGAACCGGCGGCTCAGGCACAAGATCGTGCTCGATCCTTCGGCCCGGACCCCTGAAAACCCATGGCTCGGCATCACCTTTCGGACGTCGAAGACCTTCGTGCGGTTTCGCGACGACGGCGCCTATCTGGTGGACGATACGCGCCTGACGATCGCCGATGACGCGCAGAGGCGGGAGTTTTACGGTCTGCGGCGCCGGGAGAACCAGGAGCTCGGTTTCAGCTATCCGCGGATCACGTACACGATCAGCGAGAGTGATTTGATGGAGCCCGCCCCTCTCTGACGGCTCACGAGTCCTCGTCTTCTTCCTCATCGCTCTCGCCGCCGTTGCCGAGCAACCTCGCCTTCGAGAAGGGGTGAGTTGCCCAGTACGACGCGGGCGCGTGGACGAGGCTCCCTTGGGGCAGGTGAGGCGCGCGGTGACCGCGCAGGGTCGCGTAGCGCGCGCGGAGGTGACCGACGCAGGCCAGCACGAGCTCCAGGTAGGTCTCGACATCGAGGGGTGGGTCATCGTCGAAGCAGACGCCGTGATCGCTCCCGTGGAGCACGATCCAGGGCTTGTCCGGGCGCGGGAGGAGCACGGCGAAGGTCGAGTAGCTGAAGAGATCGAAGGACAGCGCTCGCCGCCGGAGATCGGCGGTGATGATGGAATAGCCGTCGATCTCGGTCTCGTCTTGGTCGTCGTCGGGGTCCTCGCCCTCGCTCCAGAAGCCCTCGGGGGTGAGCTCTTCGAGGGGGCGAATCAGGGCACGGCCTTGATCCTGGCTGTAGTCGCCGATCAGGTAGTCCCAGCTCATCCCGGCGGCGGGCGTGCGTGCGAGCGCGGCCCGCTGGTCCTCGTCGTCCTCGCGGATCCAGCGGAGCATCAGGCCGTCGCACTGCTGGTAAAAAGCGCGCAGCGCCGGATCGAGGCGGAGGCCCCGGGCCTTCTCCCAGGCCGCGATCTGCTTCGCGGCGCAGGGCGCGCCCGGGGAGAAGCGGACGATCTTCACGGCGGGCTCGGCGGCGAGCGCGTCGACCGCGGCGCGGAAGCGGGTGAGATAGCTGTCGAGCATCCGGTCAGGGGAGTCGAGCGGCGGTGGGGGTGTCAAGGGACCGTCGTGGGCGGCCTGCCGAGCCGGTCTCGATGTGGGCGACGGCGGGCGGTAGTAGCCCGGGGCCTAAGCCCGGGTATAGTAGCATGGATGCGCTTCGCTTCGTTCAGCCTCGCCGGGTGCCTGCTCTTCCCCTTCCTCGCCGCCTGTGGAAACGTGGAGGTGGTGCCCGCCCCCGGCACGACGGCGCCCGAGGCGATGTGGCCGAAGCGCGCCACGCTCACTGCCTCGTTCTCAGACGGCGACGGCTCGAAGCCGAGCGTGAAGCTCGCCGATGGAGTGACCATCGACGGCGAGGCGGGTGACCTCACGCTCCATCAGTCCAAGGTGCTCTCGCTCGGCGCGGCGACGCCGGCGTCCATCTGCGAGAAGGGCACCTTCGATGCGCTCGACGACATCCCCGCGGACGAGGGGAGCTGTCCGGGCTCGCCCACCGGGTCATGGACCCAGATCGTGTATCTGAGCGCGACGAGCTTGCACACGACCGAAGAGTCGATGATCGAGGGCCTCGGCATCCTCGTCCGCGACGCCGACCACGGCGAGCTTTACCGGCTGCGCCTCGTGAGCGACTCCTACGGCGACGGGGCCTCGACGGCCACGTTCGATTACGCGCCCGTGCCCTGACGGCGCGCGCCGGATGCGCCGGAGGCGCGACCTGGGCGTGCGGCGGCGCCCGGGGGTAGCGCGGACAGACCGACCAGCAATGTTTGCGCCCCCGGGCGTCGCCTGGGCGCGCGCCCACAGCCACGCTCCGAGGGCCGGCGACACAGCGCGAAAAACCTGCCCGATCGCTGAAAGAATTGCAGCGTCGAGGGCGATGGATCGCCCCGGCGTCCGGGTAATTCGATGGCATGTTCATTGCGAGTTTCCAGGACATGAACACACGATCGTTCGCGACGCTCGGGGTCTGGTTTGTCGCCCTGTCGATCGGTGCGTGCGGGGCCCCGAAGATCGAGTCGGGAGACGCCCTATTGCCACCGCCGCCTCCGCCGCGCGATCTCAGCCGGCCGCTCGATCAAGGGTTGACGTTCATCAACGCCATCGACGAGGCAGAGGTGCCTCGATACCTCGGCCGAGGGATCAAGGACGATGGCGTCAACATCAGTCGGACATGCCTCTCGTACCAGTCAGAGGGGGAATGGAAGCTCCTCGACAGCCCTGTCCCCACGGGTGCCATCTCGAAGAGCGAGAACGTCGGCGAATCGTATTACGACGTCATCAAGCGCGGGGCCAAGGGTAACGCCGGCGTCAACCTGCTCAAGCTCCAGGGGGTCTCCGTGGGCGGAGAGGTCGGCGGAAGCAGCGAGACCGCGTACTTCTATCGGCTCGACGTGAAGAAGACCTTCACCCTGATGAGCTCGGGGCTCGGCTCTTTCGGCCAGTCGATCGCGACGGTCTCCCCGAGCTCCTGCGGCGACAACAGCTGTGGCAACTCCTACGTGGCCATCATCAAGTGCGGAGATCTGACCATCAACTCGGTCAAGAGCACCGCCTTCGACGCGAACGGCGGCCTGAAAATCGACGCCTGGGACGTCGGGGTGAGCGGAGAGCTCAAGGCCGAGAACTACGCTGGTCGCGTGGTCAGCAAGCGAGGCTGCTTCGTGGCCTATCCAGTCCCCTATTCCGACTGCGGCAGCGGCAACTACTGCGAGAGCCCCTACCAAGACGGCGTTGCCGACGGCGGAAAATGCGCCGCCGACCTCGCGTGCCTGGCCGAGTGCCTCAACGAGGCGAAGTACGATAGCAAGGTCCGCAGGCTGGAGCAGGTGGCGCGGGAAGAGTACCTGGAGGGGCTCCGGCGAGGTCACCTGCGCATGGCCACGAAGGACGAGACGCTCGGCAAGATCCTCAGAAACAAGTGCAAGAGCGAGTTCAGGTCCATGAGCGCGTCCCAGCGGCAGCAGTAGCCCATCTCGTCGCCAGCGCGCTCGACGCGACGCGCTTCTTCGGGTGAGCGACGGCCTGGTCGGCTCACCGGAGGCGACGGTCGGGTGAGGGCGTCGCGCTCGGAAATGCATGAGCGAGCGTCGAGGAGGCGCGCATGTTCCTGAAGAGATTGGCCATCTGCCTCGGCGCCACGATCATGGTGGCATGCGCCGGAGCGCCCCCGCCTCGCGCGGCAGCCGATCCGGTGACGGAGGACCCGGCGGTCGTCGATCCTGTGAGCCCTGCGGTGAACCGGATGGTCGAGATCCCGAGCGGCGGCGTGCGGATGAGCGGCGTGCTCTTCGTCGCGTCGGGCGCCGGGCCGCACCCGACGGTCATCTTGCTCCATGGCTTCCCCGGGCACGCCGGCATGCGCGACATCGCCGAGGCCATCCGACGCGCGGGCTGGAATGTCCTCACGTTCCAGTATCGGGGCATGTGGGGCAGCGAGGGTGACTTCTCGCTCGCGCATGTTCTCGAGGACGCGACGGCGGCGGTCGCGTTCATTCGGGGTCCAGCGGGGCGGGCCGGGCGCAGCTCGCCGGACGACATCGTGCTGATGGGCCACAGCATGGGCGGCTGGGCCGCCCTGAGCGCGGCGGCGAGCGACGACGGGATACGGGCCGTCGCGACGCTCGCGGGCTGGAACAGCGGGCCTGCCGCCAGGGAGCTCGACGATCCGGCGGAGCTCGCGGCCGCCATCAAGGACAACGAGCAGGCCATGCTGCCGCTGCGAGGCACCTCTGGTGCAGCCGTGGCCCACGAGGTGCAGGACCGCGGCGCGGAGTGGGACGTGGTGACGCAGTCGCCTCGGCTGGCCGGAAGGCCCTTGTTTCTCGTCGCGGCAACGCGGGACCGCGTGACACCCCCGGCGGCGTACCACGCGCCCCTGGTGGCCGCGCTGGAGCGCGAGCCGGGTGCGAAGGTGAAGGCCCTGGTGCTCGACACGGACCATGGCTTCACGGAGAAGCGGATCACCCTCGCGCGCGCCCTGGTGGCGTGGTTGTCGGCGCTGCCCATCGCGCCCACGAGGAGCGCGCAGGGCCGGTAAGCCCTCGATCTTGCCCGCCTGTTTTCCGGCGAGGACATGAGCGTTGACAAGAGGCGCGCCCCCGCAGCGCGCCGGCCATGCGCTAAGCTCGTGTCGTATTCCGACGGATGGAGTGGGCGCATGAAGACAACTTCTCACCCGGCGACAGTGCAAGAGCTCTTCGGCATCGAGCTCCCCATCATTCAGGCGCCGATGGCGGGCGTGCAGGGGCACGCGCTCGCCGTGGCGGTGTCGACCGCCGGGGGGCTCGGGTCCCTCCCCTGCGCCATGCTCGGCGCGGATGCCTTGCGCGCCGAGATCGCGGCGATCGAGGCGCGCACGACGAGGCCGTACAACGTCAATTTCTTCTGCCACGCCGAGACCGCGCCCGACATCGCACGCGAGGACGGGTGGCGAGCGCTGCTATTACCTTATTTCAACGAGCTTGGCGTCGATCCTGGCGCCGTCGCGGCGGGGCCGGCGCGCCGGCCGTTCAGCGCCGAAATGGCCGACGTGCTGGAGGAATTCAGGCCGCCCGTGGTGAGCTTTCACTTCGGCCTGCCGGCGCCGGCGCTCCTCGCGCGGGTGCGGGCGTGGGGCGCGAAGGTCCTCTCGTCGGCGACCACGGTGGACGAGGCGCGCTGGCTGGAGGCGAAGGGAGTCGATGCGGTCATCGCCCAGGGGCTCGAAGCGGGTGGGCACCGCGGTCTCTTCCGGTCCGATGATCTCGCCACCCAGGTCGGCACGTTCGCGCTCGTACCGCAGATCGTCGACGCGGTGAGCGTCCCTGTCATCGCGGCGGGAGGGATCGCCGACGCCGCGGGCGTGGCGGCCGCGCTCGCGCTCGGGGCGGCAGGCGTGCAGATCGGGACAGCGTATCTCCTCTGCCCCGAGGCCACGACCAGCGCGGTGCATCGGGCGGCCTTGAAGAGCGACGCGGCCCGGGTCACGGCGATCACCAACCTGTTCTCCGGGAGGCCGGCGCGCGGCATCGTGAACCGCCTGATGCGCGAGCTCGGGCCCATGAGCCCCGCGGCGCCTGCCTTCCCGCTCGCGGGGGCGGCGATCGCGCCCCTGCGCGCCAAGGCCGAGGGCCTGGGCAGCGGCGATTTCTCGCCCCTGTGGGCCGGGCAAAATACGAGCGGATGCAAGGAGATCCCGGCCGCTGCGCTAACGCGAAACCTGGGGGCACGGAGCTGATTTACCGCGCCGCCAAGCATGATTTCTTGACGGAGGCGCGCCCGGCGACGACCCTCCGCGCGTGACTGCCAAAAGGCTCCCCGGGTTCGATCTCGATCAGGCGATGGCCGCGCCGGGCTTCACGCCGCGCGCGGCGGATGTGCCGGCCCTGGTCGCCCGGCTCGCGCAGGGCGGAGAGGCCGCCGAGAAGGCCGAGAAGGCGCTGCTCCGGGTGGCGAGGCTCGCGGCGGAGGAGACGGCGCGGCAGATCGAGGGCGCCTCGCGGGAGGCGAAGCCGCGGCTGTTGCGCTTCGCGGGGAAGGTGGCGTCGCGGGAGCATGGCGAGGTGCTGGTTCCGGCGCTGATCGCGGCGCTCGGGAGCGAGAACGAGCCCGGACGGCGGGCGGCGGCCACGGCGCTCGGCAAGCTGTGTCTCACCGTGGACGATGGCTCCCTCGCGGACACACGCGCGGACGCGCTCGTGGCGGCGCTCGGGCGCGAGGGGGAGACGCCGGCGCGGCGGGCGATGATCGAGGCGCTCGGCAAGGTGGGCGGCGCGCGGGCGATCCCGGTGCTCGGGCGCGTGGCGGAGCAGGCGGGCGCGGGCGCGCCTGCGGAGAAGGCGAGGCTGATCGCCACGAGGACGGCGGCGCGGACGGAGCCGTCGAAGGTCGATCCGGGGCGTGCGCCGCCCGCGCCGCTCCGGGTGGCGCTGCGCTGCCGCGCGGGCCTCGAAGAGCTGATGGCGAGCGAGCTGCCGAAGAGCTTTCAACCTCGGCTGCTGCGTGACGCGCTCGGCGGGACGCGGGTGGAGGCGACGCTCGACGGTCCGATCGAGGGCCTCTTTCGATCGCGGTTGATGCTCTCGTTCGGCTTCGTCTTGCCGCCGATCCGGATGAAGAACGAGGACGATCTGCCGGGCGCGATCGCGCGATCGCTGACGTCGAAGGAGGCGCTCGGGCTCCTGCGTGGGCTCACGGAGGGGCCGATCCGTTACCGGCTCGGGTGGGCGAGCGGCGGCAAGCGGCGGGCGGCGATCTGGAAGGCGGCGGCCGAGGTGGCGGCGATCGAGCCCGCGCTGATCAACGATCCGACCGAGAGCCCGTGGGAGGCCACGGTCGCGGAGGCGGACGGGATGGTGCGCGTCGAGCTGTCGCCGAAGCTCGACGACCCTCGCTTCGCCTACCGCGTCGGCGACGTGCCCGCGGCCTCGCACCCGACGATCGCGGCGGCGCTGTGCCGGGTGGCGGGTGCGCGCGCGGGCGACGTGGTGTGGGATCCGTTCGTGGGCTCGGGGCTCGAGCTGTGCGAGCGCGCGCTGGGCGGGCCGTATCGCCTGCTGATCGGCTCGGATCGCGATCCGGAGGCGCTGCGCGTGGCCGCGAAGAACCTCGCCTCGGCGAAGGTCCCGGAGGACAAGATCCGGCTGCTCCCCGGCGACGCGACGACGATGGTGCCGCCCGCCAGGCCCTCGCTGATCATCACGAACCCGCCGCTCGGCCGGCGCGTGAGCCGGAGCGCCGAGCTCGCGCCCATGCTCGATCGCTTCATCGCCAACGCAGCCAAGAACCTCAGCCCGGGCGGCCGCCTCGTGTGGATCGCGCCCTTCCCGGATCAGAGCGACAAGGTCGCGAGGCGCGCCGGGCTCGAAGCGTACGTGGGCCTCGACGTCGATCTCGGCGGATTTTCGGCGCGCCTCCAGGCGTTTCGCAAGCCGGGCTGAAGGGTCACTTCTTCTCGACGCAGACGCCGACCGCCGGGTGGCCGAGGATCGCGCGGTCGCATGCGCCGCTCCCGCAATCGCCGTCGTCGCAGCAGTAGCGGGCGCACGCGCCGTCTTTCAAGCAGTGCATGCCGGGCGCGCAGAACGGTCCGGCGTTGGGATCGCAGGGCGCGCACACGGGCTGCTCGTTGGGCGCGGGGAAGCAGTGAAAGCCGGTCGGGCCGAGATCGCAGGCCTCGCCGGCGGCCGCGTCGCACCCCTCGTTGGTGAGGGGGTTGCACTGCGGGGGCACGCAGGGGCCCGGGCAGGCCGTGGTGAGGCACGTGACGAGCGCCGCCGCGGCCGACTGGGTCGGCTCGGCCTGACACTTGGCGGGGTTGGTCTCCGCGCCGAGCACGCAGGCGAGACAGCTCGGCGCGCCGTCGCACGCGGCGAGCGCGGCGCAGCAGTGCGCGGTGAGGCAGGTGGCGCACTCGCCCGGGGCGAGGATCATCGAGCAGCTCGGGGGCGGGCCGCCGGCGCTCGTGGTCGCGCTCGTCGTGGTCGTCGCTGCGCCGCCGGATCCACCCGCGCCGCCGAGACCACCTGCGCCGCCGAGACCGCCTGCGCCGCCTGATCCTCCGGCGCCGCCGAGGCCTCCTGCGCCGCCCGTCCCCGCGGATCCGCCGGTGCCCGGAGATCCGCCGGTGCCGGTCGAGATCGCCTGGAAGCAGCTCCCCTTCGAGGCTGGGCTCGCCGGGGCATCGCACGCGGCGATGCTGCTCGTGCCGCCTGCTCCGCCCGTCCCCGCGGCCGTGGTCGTCCCGGTGGTGGTGGTGCCGGCGGGCGTGCCGCTGGTCGTCGGGTTGCGGATGCGGGACGTGCCCCCGCAGGCGCCGGGCAGGAGCGCTCCGGCGAAGATCAAGGCGAGGGCAATCGAGGTGCGTCTCATGGCGTCGCGGCCGTTCTGACCCAGACAAAAGCACACGGGCCAGCCGACTGCCGGCTGGCCCGCATGCTGGCTCAGGGCTCTCGCCCGGCCAAGCGCTTACGACGCGCCGCGATCAGGGAGCGCCGCCGGCGCCGCCCGCGCCACCGCCGCCGCCCGCGCCGCCGGCGCCGTTGCCGCCGATGCAGACGCCGACGTTGGAGGCGAAGCCGAAGCTCATGTCGCACGTGCCGGCGCCGCAGTCGGCGTTGTCACAGCAGAAGCGCGCGCAGGTGCCGAGGCAGGTGAGACCGCCCGCGCAGAAGCCGTCCTGCGAGCCGCAGGTCTCGCAGAGCTTCTTGTCGTTCGGCGGGTCGTAGCACTGGAAGCCCGCGCCGTTGGTGTCGCAGGCCTGGCCCATGGCCGTGTTGCACGGCTCGTTGGTGATCGGGTTGCAGGTGACGTCGGCGCTCATGACGACGCAGGCGCCCTTGCCGCCGGCCGGCACGGCGCAGGTCGAGTCGGGCGGGGGCGGCGGCGGCGGGAAGCACTCGTTCATGCAGCTCGTCTGCGCGCAGTCGATGACGGCCTGGGCCGCGTCCTGGTTGTCCGCCGTGCACTGGGTGTTGTCGCCCAGGCAGTCGAGGCAGCCGTCGACGTTGTTGCAGTCCGAGAGCTCCTGGCAGCAGTTGGCCTCGGCGCAGGTGCCGCAGTCGCCGGTCAGGATGCCGGTGCAGTCGACCGGGGACCCGCCCATGCCGCCCATGCCGCCCATGCCGGTCGCGGTGGTCGTGGTGGTCGTGGTGGTGGTCGAGCCTCCGCCGGCGCCCCCCGAACCGGTGGTGCTGCTCGTGGTGGTGCTCGTCGTGCTGCTGCTGCTGCTCCCGCCGCCGCAGGCCGCGGGGAGGGTGATCGCGACGGCTGCAAATGCAAAAAGAATCCAGGGTGACTTTCTCATTGTTTCACTTCACTTGCGTTAGGTTCGCGCGTCGGCGCGAAAAGGGTGGCCACCAAACCGAGGGAGCGCCTGCTCCTCCGGCCGTCCGCACCCGTGCAAGGGTACGAAAAAAATCGAAATATCGCACGCTGAAGATGTGCAAAGGATGAGAAGACGCGCTCAGCCGGCGCCGAGGAGACCGCGATAGCGCAGGAAGACGAAGGTCAGGGCGGCGACGACGAGCATGGCGAGGAGCGCGCCGATCAGGAGGCCTCGCAGCGCGGAGCGGCCCTGGGGCTGCGGGCGGAACGCCGGGGCCGCTTGCGGGCCGACGGGCGCCGCGGGCGATCCGAACGGCGCGGCGTGAGCGCCGGTGGGCGCGGCCTGCGGTCCGAGCGGCGCGCCGAACGGAGGCGCCATCGGCGCAGGCGCCATGGCGTCGTGCATGGGCGGCGCGGCCGCGGGCATCGGCGGCGCGTCGAGCGCGACGCGACCGTAGGAGCCGCTCTCCATGGCCCCGCGCGGGCCGAGCTGCGGGCCCTTGGTGGCGGCGAAGAGGTTGAGCCCGCCCGGCTTTTCAGGCTGCTCGGGCGGGAGATCGGGCGCGCCGTCGAACCCGCCCGGGAACGCCACCGTCTTGGCCGTCCCGACCTCTTCGGGAGGCGACCACGCGGGCGCGGGCGCGATCGGCGCGGCCGGCGGCTCGGCGGCCGGAGGAGGCGCATCACCGCCCACCGGCGGCGCGGCGGGGCGGCCGAGGCCCGCGAGCCAGGCGCCCGGATCGCGCATCTTGGTGCGGACGTCGCTGCTGTCCTCGTCGTCGATCGACGGCGCGATCATCCGCGTGCGCACGTCGTCGTCGTCGTCGTCGTCGACCGCAGGCGCGGGCGCGGGCTTCGGCGCGGCGGGCGGCGGCATGCGCGGCGGCGGCATCCGGCCCGAGATCGGGGGCGCGGCGGGCTCGGCGGGGCGGCCCGCGGCAGGGCGCGCGGGCGCGACGGGGCGGCCGGCGCCGAGGGGCCGGAAGCCCGCGCTCGGGTTGCCGAAGGGCGCGGCCAGACCGGGGGCAGGCGTGGCCGGACCGGAGGCCGGCGCGCCGCCCGTGAGCGCGGCGAGGGCCGCCGCGGGATCGCGCATCATCGTGCGCGCGTTGTCCTCGTCGTCGTCATCGTCGTCGGGCGGCGCGGCGGGCGCAGGGGCCGCCGCGGGCTTGCGATCGAGGAAGATCGGCGAGGCGCGCATGACGGTGCGGACGTTGTCGTCCTCGCCGTCGTCGTCGGCGTCCTCGTCGTCGAGCGGCGGCAGATCGCCCACGCCCGGATCGGGGTGCCACTCTTCGAGGGCCTGGCGCAGCGCGGTGATCGACGTGGAGCGGCGGTTGAGCTCGCGGGCGAAGGCGCGATCGAGGATGTGCTGCAGGTCGTCGTCGCCCACGTCGAAGACGGCGAGGGGCGTGGGCGCGGCGGCGAGGATGCGGTGGCGCAGCTCCTGATCTTTGGGGGCGCCGAAGGGGTTGGTGCCGGTGAGCGCGGTGTAGAGCGTGACGGCGACGGCCCAGGTGTCGTCGGCCGTGGAGATGTCGCCGCCCATGATCCGCTCGGGCGAGTGGAACGAGGCCACGGTCGTCGAGTGCTGCACGTCGACGATATGGGCCTTGGCGGTGCGCTCCACGCCGGCGGTCATGATGCAGTGGGTCGACACGCTCCCGTGGGCCACGCCGAGCGCGTGGAGGGCTTCGAGGCGCTTGGCGAGGCGGATGGCCCACCCCACCGCGTCGAGCTCTTTGATGGGTCCATCCCGCGAGATTCGATCGGCGAGCGTTTGCACGGAAGGCCCCCAGACTAGTGCCCGAGGGCGCTCCGCGTCTACCTGGTCAGTCTCCTGACCAGCAGGAGCCGGCCCACCGGCATTTCACCGGCGCAATGCGGGCGCGGGAGAGCGCGTCGAGGAGGCTCGACGGCGTTGATCGGAGCCTTCGCGCTCGGTATGAGTGGGCCCTTGGCTCGACGGCGCTCATCGTCCCCCTCCCGTTGCGGTAGGTTCTCCCTGTCTTCTGCTGCGCCCCTGCGCGCCCTCGGGCTGCTTTTGCCTGTCTTCGGCGCGCTCGGCTGCCACCCGGCGCTGGACATGGCGACGGCCTACGACGCCGCGCGGCCCGCGCTCACCATCCCGTACACCGGCGTGCGCGAAGAGCTCCGGCAATACCCGGACTACGGCTCGATCGGGGGGAGCATCCTGGTGGACGAGCCCGCACCTCCGCCCACCGGCAAGGGATCGGCCCCGCGAAAGGGCAAGCCGTGACGCGCGTCTCGATCGTCCTCGGGGCGCTGCTCTTGCCGATCACCGGCGCGCTCGGCGGCTGCGCGGGAGATCCGGCGCTGGCCGCGAGCCTCGCCAACGCGGCGCGCCCCTCGCGGATGCCCAAGGTGGTGGCCTGCTGGGAGAAGGAGTTCGCGGAGAGCCCGGTGCAGACGGGCTACCTCGCCACCGTGGACTTCGTGATCGCGCCCGGCGCGAAGCTGCGCGACGCGAAGGTCCGCGCGCTCGTGCCGATCGCGGGCGACGATGGTCCGCCGCCGGAGGAGGCCCTCTGGCCCGCCGAGCGCAAGGCGGCCTTCTCGGCGTGCGTGGAGGCCGCGCTCGACGAGTCGGTGCTCCCGACGTCGCCGGACAGCGACGGCCCGGGCTTCTCGACGGACAGCGATCTGCCGGTGCGATCGTTCCGGATCGCGTTCGTCGACGCCTCGGCGAAGCGCCGGGAGGCGGCGTCGGCGCGGCAGACGAACGTGCTCGTGGGGCCGCGCGCCGATCGCTGCCAGGGCCTGTACTCGCATGATCCGCCCCAGGCCGCCTCGACCCTGTACGCGGCGGTGAGCGAGGCCGAGGCCCGGGCCGGGACGCCTGGGCAGGACCCGGACTCGAAGGCGCGCGAGCTGCAAAAAGCCTATGATTCGCAGCTCGAATTGCTCGAGCGGCTGGGGAGCGACCTCGGGCAGCCGGCCATCCCCGAGGCCAACCGGGCGCGGCTGCGCGACGCGCTCGCCGAGGCCCACAAGACGGCGGCGCGCCTCGGGGCGCGGATCGGGTGCAAGCCGCCGGGAGCGCGGAACGGCCGCTGAGCCGCGGGGACAACGGCGAAAGAGGCCCCTCGACAAAAGCTGATATGCTCGAACGGACGCCGCTCTCCGGCCTCCGATTCCATGCCTCCGCGAGCCCTCCCCGACACCGCGCGCCGCCTCCTCGCCCGAGGGAGCGCGTTCACCTTGCTGCTCGGCGCCCTGGGGACCTGGGCGAGCGGCTGCTCGCTCTCGGCGATCCACCACGCCGATTGCCAGTCCGACGGTGAGTGCGCCGCCGCGTTCGGCCTCGGCAGCGCATGCCAGGAGGGCTACTGCACCGACGGGGCGGCGTGCCAGACGGGGCACGACTGCCGCAAGCAGCTCGGCGGCGGCGCCTGCGTGAACGGGCTGTGCACCGCGACCATCCCGACCGACGACGCGTGCAAGACGCTCTTCGATCCGGACGATCTCTTCACCACGCCCGGCGGGCCCGGCGCGCCCTTGATCATCGGCGCCATCTTCTCGACCGACGAGAGCAAGAACGAGGCGATCACCAAGGCCGTGCGCCTCGCGGTGCGCGAGGTCGACCGGAGCGGCGGTCTCACCGACGGGCAGAAGCTCGCGGTGGTGGTCTGCGACAACGGCGGGCCGAAGAACGCGGCCACCGGGGACGACCGGATCCCGCTCAACAACCACGCGATCGACTACCTCTCGGGGACGCTGGGCGCGCCGGTGGTGGTGGGTCCGCTCACGTCGAGCGACTCGATCCGGCTGATCAACCGGATCAAGGAGAAGAGCTACCCGACGGTCTTGATCTCCCCCTCGGCGACGAGCCCCCAGCTCACCGACATCGACGATCGCCTGCACCCGAGCGACCCCGGGCTCTTCTGGCGGACGGCGCCGAGCGATCTGCTCCAGGGCAAGGTGCTCGCGCAGCACGTGGTCGATGCCGCGGCGGCCAAGGTCGCGGTCACCTACATCCAGGACGCGTACGGCGAGGGCCTGGCGACGGTGTTCCAGACGACGTTCGGGAGCGACAAGGTGAAGCTCCACCCGTACACCGACGACGACCTGAAGGACGCGGGCAAGCTCGACGCGGTGGTGAAGGGGATCGACGACGACGCGCCGAACGCGGTCGTGGTGATCGCGCTGCACGGCGGGGTGCTGATCCAGATCCTCACCGCGATCTCGACGAAGAACGTGGGGACGAACGGCACGCCGTTCTACTTCACCGACGGCGCGAAGGACGCGACGGCGCTGCTCGATCCGGCGCTGCCCGAAGGGGTGAAGAAGATCCTCGGCTTGGCCAGGGGCACGGCGCCCGCGAGCCCCGCGGGCCCCAACTACGAGCTGTTCAAGACCAACCTGCTCGCCGAGTTCAAGCTCGACGCGAGCGCGTTCTCGTTCCTCGCCCAGGCGTACGACGCAACCTATGTCGGGTCGTACGGCGTCGTCCTCGCCGCCAAGACCCAAGCGAAATTCGACGGGATCGACGTGGCCGCGGCGCTCACCCACCTGTCGAAGGGCACGCTCACCAACATCGCCCCGACCACCTGGCAGACCGCGAAGGGGGAGCTCGTCACGGCCGGTCAGATCAACGTAGAGGGGACGAGCGGGCACCTCGATTTCGATCCGAAGACGGGCGAGGCGCCCGCGCCGATCGAGGTCTGGCGCGTCGCCAAGCGGACAAGAAGAGCCGCCACGATCGACACGATCGACCCCTGAAAACAAGGAGATCCGCTCCCTCACGGTCGCTGTTCGGGAGGCTCGGCAGGAGGTCGCGCGCGCTACTCGGCGCCGTCGTTCGGGACGATGCGCACGCGGCGGATCCGGCGGCCGGCGACGTCGGTCACGACGAGCGTGTGCCCCTTCGCATTCGACGCGCTCGCCCATGCCCGCGGGGTGCTCCAGGCGAGCGATGATGTAGCCGCCCAGCGTCTCCACGGTCTTCACCTCGGGGCGCAGCACGATGCCGAGGTCGCGCTCGAGGTCGATGAGCAAGAGGCGGCCGTCGACGTCGACGATGCCGCCGCCGCGCCGGTGGATGGGCGGCACCTCCTCGTCGTTCTCGTCGCGGATCTCGCCGACGATCTCCTCGAGCAGGTCCTCCATCGTGACGAGCCCCACGAACTCGTTGTCGGCGGAGGTGATGATCGCGACCGGGATCTGCCGGCGCTGCATCTCGTCGCGCAGGCGCTCGACCGAGGTGGCCTCCTTGGCGAAGATGGGCTTGCGGAGCAGCTCGGCCACGCGGCTCGCCTTGCGCCGGCCGCTCAGGACGTCGAAGAGGTCGCGCAGGTGCAGGTAGCCGAGCACGTTGCCGGCCTCGTCGAGCACCGGGTAGCGGGAGTAGCCGGCCTCGCCCGCGATCTTCACGGCCTCGTCGATGGTCATACCCCCGCGCAGCGTGGCGGCGTCGCTGCGGAGGGACATGACGTGCCGGGCCGTGCGCCGGCGCAGATCGAAGATGCGCACGAGCATGCTGCGCAGATCGCTGTCGAGGCCGCCTGCGCTCTGGGCGAGGAGCATGCGCAGCTCGTCGGAGGTGTGCTTCATCTCCTCCTTGCCGGCCGGCTTCATCCCGAGCAGGCGGATGAACGCGTTGGCGCTCACGTTGAGGAAGCGGATGGCCGGCCACGCCAGGAAGTAGAAGACGTGGAGGACGCGCACCGCGTGGAGCGTGACCTGCTCGGTGTGCTGGATCGCGAGGGATTTCGGGGCGAGCTCGCCGAGGATGGTGTGCAGCGAGGTGATGAGGAAGAACGCGATCACCGCGGCGACGCCGTGCGACGCGGGGATCGCCCAGGGGCCGAGGCCCGCGATGCGCGGGGCGAGGAAATCGGCGATCGCGGGCTCGCCGATCCAGCCGAGGCCGAGCGAGGCCAGCGTGACGCCGAGCTGTGTCGCGGAGAGGTAGGCGTCGAGCTGGTGCGACATGCGCAGCGCGAGCTTGGCCGTCGAGCTCCCCTCGCGGACGAGCTGCTCCAGGCGCGTGGGGCGCATCTTCACGAGCGCGAACTCGACCGCCACGAAGAAGGCGTTGAGCAGCACCAGGAGGAGCGTGAGGAGCAGGTAGAGGAGCGTGGTCATCGGCGTGCCGGCGGGCGATCGATCGGGATCAACCGGGAGAGCGCGGCCCGGGCGGGCGCGTTCAGATCGCGGCGCGGGCCAGGATCTCGCGGCGCAGATCGGCGTCGTCGTCGCGGAGTCCGTCGAGGAGGGCGTCGGCGGGGCAGCGGCCCGTCTCGACGAGGGCCACGATCTTGGCGAGGTACATGCGCTCGTCGCGGCCGTGCTTGTCGAGGCATGCGCGGCGCGAGAGGCCGCCGAGGGCGATGTCGACCACCTGCTCGGCGAGATCGGCGAGCGGGGCGCCGCGCCAGGTGGCCGCGAGCGCGCTCTGCGAGATGGCCGGGCGGAGCGCCTGGAGCTCGGCGAAGGTGAAGCTCTCGGTGAGCGCGTCGACCTCGTCGAAGGCCTTCGGATCGTAGAGCAGGCCCGTCCAGAGCGCCGGGAGCGCGGAGATGAGGCTCCCCGGGAGCGAGTCGCCGCCGCGCACCTCGAGCGTGCGCTTGAGGCGCACCTCGGGGAAGAGGGTGTTGAGGTGCGTTTCCCAGTCCTTCTGCGTGGGACGCTCGCCGCTATAGCCGTGCTTCATGAAGCTGCGGAAGGACTGGCCGGTGTTCTCGAGCACCTCGGTGCCGCGCTTGATCAGGAACATCGGCGCGTCGAGGGCCCACTCGACGTAATCCGAGAATCGGGCGTTCTTGTTGTCGATCACCGACGGGATCAGGCCCTGGCGATCGGGATCGACGCTCAGCCACACCTTGGCCCGGTAGCTCTTGCCGCCGAAGAGGCCGCCCTCGTAGAAGGGCGAGTTGGCGAAGATCGCCGTGATGAGGGGCGAGAGGCGGAGCGAGAGGCGCAGCGCGCGCATCGCCCACGCCTCGCTCGAGTAGTCGAAGTTGGCCTGCACGGTGGCGGTGCGGCGCATCATGTCGAGGCCGTGCTCGCCGCGGGTCGGCAGGTAGCGGCGCATGATCCCGTAGCGCTGCTTGGGGACCCAGGGCAGGTCGCGCTGCGCGGCGAAGGGGTGGAAGCCGACGCCGAGCCAGGTGATCCCGAGCTCGCTGGAGATGTCGCGCAGCTCGGCGAAATGGCCGCTCGTCTCGGCCGCGATCTGGTGGATCGTGCGGAGCGGCGCGCCGGAGAGCTCGAGCTGGGCGCCCGGCTCCAGGGTGACGGACGCGCCGGCGCGCACGAGGGCGATGAGCGGCCCGCCCGGGGTCTCGTGGTCGGGTGTCCACCCGTGGCGCTCGACCAGCGCTTCGAGCACCGCGAGCACGCCCTTGTCGCCCTCGTAGGGGATGGGCGCGCCGGTCGCCGAGTCGACGCCGAATTTCTCGGCCTCGGCGCCGATCCGGAACTCGCTCTCCGGCTTGATCGCCTGGTGAAAGGGGATCAAGAGGTCGTCGAAGGTGGTGACGGGCGCTGCTTTGGGGTCGTCCGGGCTCTGTGCCATCGATCGATGCCTCGGGGGTCGGAGACGGTCGGGGTGAGGGGCGAGGGTCAGGGGTCGCGTGGAGGCTTCACCCCGGGTCGGGGAGAATGTTCCGATAGGTCAGGCGTGGCCGCGACGGGCGTTCATAGACCAGATCCGGCCGCCCCGGGGGGGAAAGGGCACCGGCGGCTACCCGGCCTCCGGGCGCTGCGGCGGCGGATGGCGCGGCTCGATCATCCGGGCGAGGGCGGCCAGGTGCCGGCCGGTGGTGCCCGGACCGCCGCCCAGAACGGCGATCCCGGCGTCGAGGAGGACGAGCGCCTCGGCGACCCAGGTGTCCACCGGCTGCGCGGCGTCGGCCGCGGGCGCGGCGCCGAGCCACACGGTCGGGACGGCGTGGCGCAGGCGATCGAGGAGCGGGAGCGCGGCCGAGGCGCGCTCGATCTCGAGGAGGATGAGCTGCGCACCGCCGTCCACCGCGGCGCGCGCGGCGTCTTCGAGGGACTCGCCGTCGTCGGTGAAGCCCGCGTCGCTCACGGAGAGCACCGCCCAGGTCGGGAGCTCGGTGGTGCCGGCGCTGATCACCGAGGCGCGCCGGGCGAGCCGGGCGAGGCCGGGCTCGGCCGTGGGGCCGAAGCCGCGCGCGAGGATCAGCTCGCAGCCGGCGGCGGCGAGGCGGGTCGCATGCATCGCCAGCTCCTCCGCCACGCGAGCGAGCGGGGGCGAGGCCACGGTGGGGTGGCCGAGCACACCGGCGACCAGGATCGGCCGCGGGGCGGCGTCCGCGGCGTCGAGCGCGAGATCCACCGCGCAGCCCGTGAGCGCCGCGGCCCGGAAGGTCATCCCGATCTGGGCGAGGGCGCGGGGGATGGTGTCGGCGGTCAGCGCCGCGAGGACGTCGACGCCGCAGCCGATCTCGCGGTGGTAGTGCTCGGCGACCACCGCCGGGTGCTCCCGGAGCAGCCGGCCGATCGCCGCCGGACCATGGAGCGAGACCCCCATCGCGCGCATGCATGCCTCGGCGTCCATGCTCACGAGGAGCGGACGTCCCGAGCCGAGGCGGGACAGAAGCGGGAGTGAATCGCTCACGGGGCCGTCCGGGCGCAGCGCGCGCCCGGGCCGGGGAGGCTACCTCTATCCGGCGGGCGATTGGGCGAGAAATTTCGGGAGGCCCGGGAAGGTGACCCGCGGCGAAGATTAGACAGCGCGCAGGCTCGACGGGCCCCGGCTCCGCGGGCCGGAGCGGGGGACGAACTTGCGGTCGAAGAAGCGGACCCGGCGCACGAGCAGGTCGAGGAGGAAGACGGCGATCGCCGCGTAGATGAAGCGCGACCAGAGCTCCTCGTGGAAGGTCACCTTCTCGCCGGCCGCGTCGAAGACGGCCGCGACCGTGGGCGGATCGACCGTGCCCCCGGTGGCCGCGGCCGCCTTTTGCAGCGTGGTCAGGTCGGGCTCGAAGCTCGCGTACTCGCGCGGGTACGGGTTCGACACATGGCCCGAGCTCACGGCCACGCTCTTCTTCTGGCCGTCCTTGTCCTCGTGCATGTGGTCGGCCTTGAGCAGGAACGAGCCGTACTTGTCGATCGGCAGGCTCACCTCGTAGCGGCCGGGCGCGGTCTGCCGGAAGTCGACGACCTTCGTCTCGCCGCCGGGCTCGGGGCCGATGATGCTGAGCTTGGAGATCAGGTTGTTCTCGAAGCGCTCGTCGGGGGCGAAGGCGTCGACCGACGCGTGGAGCACGCCGTTGTCGATGCTCGCCTTCATGTCGAGCTCGCGCCGGTGCTTCTGCCGCATGTGCTCGTGGACGAGCTGCCCCCAGAACTTCTCCCAGCCCGGCCAGCGCAGCCACTCGACCGCCCACTGCGACTTCACGTCGCTCGTCCACGCCAGCGTCCAGCCGAGGCCCACGTGCATGCGCGCGAGGATCGGCTCCTGGCTGTCGCTCGTGAGCAGCTCCTGGGCCGGCGGGGCCTTCATCTTGGTCGACACGTAGCCGTGGAGGAAGGGCGCGGTGCGGATGTCGAGGCCGCGGAGGAAGGCCGCGTCGCCCACCTGCGTCACCTGGAACCACTCCTCGACCGCCGCGGCCCGGGCGATCATCTCGGTCTCCTTGGTGAAGATCCGCGGCAGGTTGTTGGGGTCCTGCACCGCGTGGTACCGGCCGCCGCCGATGTCGGCGATCATCTTGAGGAGCTGCTCGTCGACGTCGCCGCCGAGGCCCACGGTGGTGACGGTGATCGACTCGGCGATCATCGCCGTCACGAGGTCGCGGATGCCCGTGGTCGGCGCGCGCCCGTCGGTCAGCAGGATGACGTGCTTCTTGCGCGCCTGCGTGACGGTCATGTCCTGATAAGCCGCGTCGAGGGCGGGGAAGATCTCGGTGCCGCCGCCGGGCTGGATCCGCGCGATCTCGCCGCTGATCCGCGAGCGGTTGCGGGCCGGCTGCATCTTCACGTAGCGCACGGGCGAGGAGTCGAAGGCGATCACCTCCACGAGGTCGTCGGACGAGAGCACGCCCACCGTGGCCTTGGCGGCGGCCTTGGCCATCTCGAGCGGGAGGCCCGTCATCGAGCCCGAGCGATCGATGACGACGCTCATGGCGACGCTCGGCATCTCCTTCTTGCGCTCGTTGTCCATGCGCACGGGGAGGATCCGCTCCATCGTGGTGTGGTACCAGCCGCCGAGCCCGTAGCCCGACTCGCCGCCGG
>JAXLYT010000117.1:0-20789 GCA_046351295.1 Byssovorax sp. | reverse complement strand
GGGCGCGCACCGGGCGCGAGACCTCCCCCGGGCCTGACCAGCCCGGGCTCCAGCCGAGCAGGCCGGAGCTCCAGCCGAGCAGGCCGCAGACGGAGGACGGAAGGGCCCCCCGGCGCTTCCAGACAGGCGCGTAGCTCAGTGGTAGAGCACTACCTTGACACGGTAGGGGTCGTTGGTTCGAAACCAATCGCGCCTACAAAACGAATCTCGGGTTTATGGAAAATCAAGCCGTTCCCGTGAAGGTCACGCTACGGGAAATCCTCGCCGACGTCCTCGCGAAGGACGCCACCATCGTCGGTGCCCGCGTCGACGGCAAGCTCGTCGATCTGCACACCCCCATCACGCGCACCGAGGCGACGAAGATCGAGCCCGCCCGCACGTCGGACGAGCACGGCCTGCGCATCCTCCGCCACTCGGCCGCGCACGTGATGGCCGACGCCGTCCAGCGTCTCTTCCCGGGCACGAAGGTCACCATCGGCCCCGCGACGGACGCCGGCTTCTACTACGACTTCGACAAGCCCTCCGGCCCCTTCACCGACGAGGACCTCGGCAAGATCGAGGCGGCGATGAAGGAGATCATCGCCGCGGCGCGCCCCTTCCGCCGCGAGGTCGTGACGCGCGAGGCCGCGCAGGAGCGCTTCGCCAAGCTCGGCGAGACGTACAAGAAGCAGCTCATCGACGCGATCCCCGCCGGGGAAGAGATCTCGCTCTACACCCACGGCGACGGCGACAGCGCCTGGGTCGATCTCTGCGAGGGCCCGCATGTCCCGACGACGAAGCACCTCGGCGCGGTGAAGCTCATCAGCGTGGCCGGCGCCTACTGGCGCGGCGACGAGCGTAACCCCATGCTCCAGCGCATCTACGGCACGGCCTTCCCGAGCCAGAAGGCGCTCGACGCCCACCTGAAGCTCCTCGAAGAGGCCAAGGCGCGCGATCACCGGAAGCTCGGCAAAGAGCTCGATCTCTTCATGTTCCACGAGCTCGCGCCGGCGATGCCCTTCCTCCTCCCGCGCGGCGCGCAGGTCTACACCGGCCTCGAGTCGTTCGTGCGCGGCCTGTACTTCGAGCACGGCTACGAGGAGGTCATCACCCCGCAGATCTTCGACAAGCGCCTCTTCGAGACGAGCGGCCACCTCCCGAACTACCGCGAGAACATGTACTTCGCGGTGACGGCCGATCTCCTCGACCAGACGCGCGAGGATCTGCGCAAGGGCGAGGCGCCGAGCGATCCGTCGGTGACCCCGGCCCAGGCCCTCGCCGCGAAGCTCGGCGAGCTCGAGAAATTCGGCCAGAAGCCGATGAACTGCCCGTCGCACTGCCTCATCTTCGGGCAGCGTCGCCGGAGCTACCGCGAGCTGCCCTGGCGCGTCGCCGACTTCGGCCGGCTGCACCGCTACGAGCGCGGCGGTGTGGTGCACGGCATGGCCCGCGTCCGCACCTTCTGCCAGGACGACTCGCACATCTTCTGCACCGAAGACCAGCTCACGAGCGAAATCACCCGCTTTTTGAAGCTGTTTTACGGCGTCTACTCGCTCTTCGGCTTCAAGAAGATCGACATCAAGCTGGCCACGCGCCCCGACCACCGGATGGGCCGCGACGAGCTGTGGGACATCTCGGAGAAGGCCCTCGCCGACGCGCTCGAGGCGGCCGGCCTGCCGTACGAGGTCTCGCCCGGCGAGGGCGCCTTCTACGGGCCCAAGCTCGAGTTCCACATCGAGGACGCGCTCCGGCGGAGCTGGCAGCTCGGCACCTTCCAGCTCGACTACAACCTCCCCGAGCGCTTCGACCTCACCTACACCGGGCAGGACGGCAAAGACCACCGTCCGGTCATGCTCCACCGCGCGATCCTCGGCTCGCTCGAGCGCTTCTTCGCGATCTACATCGAGCACACGGCCGGGGCCTTCCCGACCTGGCTCGCCCCCGAGCACGCGGTGGTGATCACCGTGAGCGAGAAGCAGGACGAGTACGCGCGCAAGGTGGTGGCGGCGATGGTCGACAAGGGCTTGCGCGCCCGGGCCGATCTGAGCAACGACAAGCTCGGCGCCAAGAAGCGCACGGCCCGGCTCACCCGGGTGCCGTACATCGTGGTGGTCGGCGATCGCGAGGCGCAGGAGAGCCAGGTCGCCCCCTGGTCGCGGGACACCGGGGCCGATCTCGGGGCGATGCCGCTCGACGCGTTCATCGAGCGCCTCGCCGCCGAGGCTCGCCCGCCCCGCCTGCCCGCCGGGCCCTGAACCCGCCCGTCGGGCCGGCGCGCGCCCCCTCACGTTCCCCGAAATCGGCCATTTTATGACCGAGGAGGGCGCGGAGGCCGTTGCGTGTGGCACAACCTTGGGCGAAAGTGGCGCCGCCGCTGCCTGGAGCGCGCCCAAGGAGCGCTTCCCGCGCCGGCTTTCTTCCCAGCGAGACACCACGAAGAGGGCTCGGGACCCCCGCTGATCACGCGGGCTCATGCGCTCCGGGCACGAGGAGGCACAGGAACATCACATGGCGATGAGACGCTTCGACCCGCGACAGGCCCAGCGAGGGCCGCAGATCCGAATCAACCAGCGCATCCGCGTCCCCGAGGTCCGGGTGATCGGAGAGGCCGGCGAGATGCTCGGCGTGATGCAGACGCAAGAGGCGCTGCGCCGCGCGCAGGAGCGAGGCCTCGACCTGGTCGAGGTCAACCCCAAGGCCGAGCCGCCGGTCTGCAAGATCCTCGATTTCGGCAAGTTCAAGTACGACGAGAAGAAGAAGGCCCGCGAGGCGAAGCGCAAGCAGACGGTGGTGGAGATCAAGGAGATCAAGCTCCGGCCGAAGACGGACGATCACGATCTCGAGTTCAAGACCCGCGCGGCGCACCGGTTCCTCGAGGCCGGCCACAAGGTGAAGTTCACCGTGCGCTTCCGCGGCCGCGAGATCACCCACCCCGAGAAGGCGCAGGAGCAGCTCGACTGGATCGTGCAGCAGTGCGAGGAGATCGCCAACGTCGAGGTGCGCCCCGCGATGGAGCAGCGGACGATGACCCTGCTCATGGCGCCCAAGCCGGCGGTGATGCAGAAGGTCGCGCAGGCCCGCGCCGCCGCCGAGAAGGCCCGCCAGAAGGCGATCCAGGAAGGCCGCGCCGCGCCGCCGCCCGAGGCCCACGACGAGGAGCTCGAGAAGCTCGAGCAGCAGCTCGACGACGAGGACGACGACGACGACGACGACGAGGACGAGGCGGCCGCCCCGCCCGCGAAGCCCGAGCCGGTCGCCGTGAAGCCCGCGCCCGTCGCCGCCGCGAAGCCCGCGCCCGCCCCCGCGGGCAAGCCTCCCCAGGGCGCCCGGCCCCAGCAAAAGCGCTGACCGATCCCGCGCCGAGCACGGGAGCTCTCCACCCGGGAGCTCCCGCGCGGCGCGCGTCCCTCCGCGGAGCCCGCCGGTCCCGCGCGCGGCGTCCTTCCGCGCTACTTCCCGAAGAGACCGGCCATCCACGCGCCCACGCCGAGCGCGAGCAGCACGGCCACCGCGACGGCGCCGAGCGCGGCGTTCGATCGGCGAGGCGCGGCGAGCGCGTCCGCCGGACCGGGCGCGGGCGCGGCCGGCAGCGCGTCGTCGGAGAGCACCACCATGCCCTCGCGCGGCGCGGTGGGCGATGGCGCGCTCCCTGCGCTCGGCATGGGCTCGTCGTCCTCGAGCGCCGCGAGGTTGCCCTCCTCGAACGCGCCCTTCGGGAGCGAATTTCGCACGAGATCGCGGCCTTCGAGCGAGATCGGCGCCCCGCCGTTGATCTCGTCGGCCCACTTGCCGATGTCCTCGAAGCCGCTCAGCGCGCTCGCCTCGTTGGGGCGGGCCGGCGCGGGCGCGCCCTTGTCGTCCTGGAGCGAGGTGAACTCGAGCAGCGCCTCGTCGATCAGCTTCTCGATGATCGAGGCCTTGTCCGGGCTCTGCTTCTTGCGGTGCGCGACCGCGCCGCGCACGAGCTCGGCGATGTCGTAGGCGCTCACCGGCCGCCCGAAGCGGTAGAGGAACGCGGTGAGGTCACGCCCGAGATCGCGGGCCGACGCGTAGCGCGCGGCCGGATCGCGCGCGAGGGCCCGCGCGAGGATCGCCTCGAGCTCCTGCGGCACGGCGGGGTTGAACGCGCGCGGCGACGCGACATGCGCGGCCTGCACCATCTTCACCGTGGCGAAATCCGTCTCGCCGACGAAGAGCCGCTTCCCCGAGAGCAGCTCCCAGAGGATGATCCCCACCGCGAAGATGTCGGTGCGCAGATCGACCTCCTGGCCGAGCGCCGCCTCGGGCGAGAGGTAGCCGAACTTCCCCTTGATGATGCCCGCCTCGCTCTTCTCGAGCTGGCTCGTCGCCTTGGCGAGGCCAAAGTCCACGATCTTGATCTCGCCGTGCTTGGTGATGAGCACGTTGGGCGGCGACATGTCGCGGTGCACGATGTGCAGCGGGTGCCCGTCTCGGCCCGAGAGCTCGTGCGCGTAGGTGAGGCCCTCGCAGATCTTCGCGGCGATGAAGCACGCCGCCTCGATCGGGATCGTCCGCCCGTTCCGCTGCACGTACTCGATGACGGCCTTGAGATCGGAGCCGTCGACGTACTCCATCACGATGAAGTACGCGTTGTCGCCGACGCCGATGTCGAACACCTGCGCCACGTTCGAGTGCGAGAGGTGGGCCGAGAGCCGGGCCTCGTCGAGGAACATCGCGATGA
This sequence comes from Byssovorax sp., assembly GCA_046351295.1. Lineage (GTDB taxonomy): Bacteria > Myxococcota_A > Polyangia > Polyangiales > Polyangiaceae > JAXLYT01. The sequence goes on along the minus strand of JAXLYT010000117.1, from coordinate 16,108 downwards.
AGCGCTTCTTCTCGCTGAGGTGCGGCAGCACGCGCTTGATCGCCACGAGCTTCTTGAAGCCCTCGATGCCCGCGCTCTCGGCGAGGAAGACCTCGGCCATCCCGCCCGAGGCGAGGCGCTCGATCACCCGGTAACGCTGTTGCTGGTGCGCGTCGCTCATGGATCGGATTGTCCGCGACGGCGAGGACGGAGCCCGCGCCGCGGCGGGCGCCAAGCTAGCACAAGCCGCCCCGAGATCCTGGCCGTTCTCTGCGCGCGACCGCGCGACGGCGTTCAGTCTCCCGGCCCCTCCGTGTAAGATGCCGGCGTCATGTTCATGCCGACCTCCGCGATCGTCTATTACCTCACGCTCGCCGTCGCGCTCTTCTTCGTGGCGCGCCCGTTCCTCTCGCTCTCGACCCCGAAGATCACGATGCCGCTCGCCCTCGCCGCGGTAGGTCCCGCGTTGATCGGCGTGTCGCTCGTCGGCGCCCTGTACGTCCTGTCGATGTTCGGGCCGGGCCTCTACAAGTACATGGTGCTCGGCTTCAACCTGCTCTTCCTCGCGGGGCTCGCGCTCACCGCCCTCGCGGTCCTCGGCGCCGCGGGCCTCGATCCCGGCACCCTCTTCCAGCGGTTCCCCGGCCCCGGCGCGCTGATCGCCGGCGGCCTCGGCATCGGCGCGCTCCACCTCGTCGCCGCGGTGGCGTCGCTCAACCTCCTGCCGGGCGTGGTGCTCACGACCGCGACTGCATGCGCGACGATCGCCGGCCTCACCTTGCTCGTCGATCAGGCCTACCCCGTGAAGAACCCCGGCGCCGCGTCGCTCGGCAAGCTCGCCGTCCCGCCGCAGGGCCTGCTCTTCTTCCCCGGCTTCATCGGCTTCTTCGCCACGGCCTTCCTGCTGCTCGCGATCTTCGGCCCCCCCGACGAGAACCCATTCTCCACGAAGATCGCCGACCTCATCTGCCTCGACATCGTGCTCGTGGGCTGGGCGCTGCTCCTCAGGCGCCACAACCCTTTCCTCTGGATCCTCGAGCGCCGGCCGGAGGGCGTGGTCTGGACCTTCATCAAGCAGACCCGGGTGATCAGCCGCGGCGCCGGGAGCTGGACGGTGTGGGCCTCCAACATCGGCACCGACGGGGGGCAGATCCTCACCCAGCCGACGGGCAGCCAGGGCGAGTCCGAGCACCTCTGCGTCAGCGTGGCGCAGATGTGTCCCGGTGTGCAACAAGGTTACACAGAGCAGGTGCGCGCGTCGTTCGGCCGAGATCCGGCCTCCCTCCGGCGCCGCTTCGGCTGATCGCGAGCGCCGCCGCGAGCGTCATGCGCTCGATCAGCGCAGGCGCTTGCCCGGGCCGACGATCCCCTTGCGCGGCGGCGGAGGCCTGTCCGGCGGCTCGCCCGGGCGAAAGAGCGGGATGGTCAGCGTCACCTCGCTGAAGGTCACCAGATCCTCCACGCTCAGCTCCTGCACCTCGTCGATGTCGATCTCCTCGGCGCTCGGCATCGCCGCGCGAAGCGGCGGGATCACCGGCGCGGGCGGAGGTGGCCGGCTCGGCGCAGGCGGAGGGCGCGTCGGCGGCGCGGGCACGCTCGGCGGCGCCGCGCGGGACGTCGAGGGCGGCGGCGCAGACGGGCGCGGGATCGGCGGCGGCGCAGGGACGGCCTCGTGCGTGCGAGCGGGCATGGCCGGGCGATCGATGTGCGGGAACGAGGGCTGCGGCAGCGGCGGCTCCATCAGCGCACCGTGCTGCAGGGCCGCCGCGACCTTGCGCGGCTCGGGCGCGGGCGGCTCGTCCACCGCGCCGTTGCGGAACTCCACATGCTCGATCGGCAGCGTGCGGAGCAGCACGAAGCGCCCGCCCTCCACGCGCGCGAAGAGCGCCGCCGCGCCGATCCGCAGCTCGCCCACCAGGCCGCCGGCCTCGGTCAGATCGAGGCTCGCCACGAACTGCGCGCCCACGCAGCGATCGGTCCCGGGCGCCGCGGTGCCGCTCGGCGCGAGCGTCCACCGGCAGATGCCCTCTTCATCGAGCAGGTAAGTGCACGTCCGCGTGTGGACGGCGTAGGCCATGTCGGACATCGGAAACCCGGCGTTCTCTCGGTGGAACCTACCGGTATCACGCCTGCCGCCGCCGAGACCAGGGGCCGCTGGAGCGCCTTGCCGCGGGCCGTCCGCACCGGCCGGGGTTGAGCCCGACCCCCGGGCGGTGCTAGGCCTCCCTTCCATGACCGCCTCACCCTGGGCCGCCGCCCGCTCGACGATCGCGATCGCCGGCCTCGGCTTCGCGGCCATCGCGCTCGGCAACGCGTGCCTCGACTACGCGGGGGAAGACTACGGGACCTGCCCTTCCGCCGACGCGGGCGCCGGCTCCGGCGATGGCACGGCCGCCGTCCCCGCCGACTGCGGCGCCCCGAGCGGCGCAGACGGCGGCACCGTGATCGGCTCGGGATCCGGCTCCGGATCGGCCACCCCGTGAGGTGAGCCGCGCCCGCGACGTTCTCCAGCTCGGCGCGCTCGGCGCCCTCTCGCTGGCCCTCCGCCTCCCCTTCCTCCCGGCCTACGACGAGGATCTCGACACCCTCCGCTTCCGCCTCGCGATCGAGCGCTTCAGCGTCGCCCGAGGTTCGCCCGCACGCGCCCTTCTACCCGCTCTACCTCGGCATCGCGAAGCTCTTCGCGTTGCTCGGCGCCTCCCCTCGCCTCGCCCTCGGCCTCGTCTGCGCGCTCACCGGCGCCGCGCTCGTCGTCTTCACGACCTTGCTCGCCTTCGAGATCGCCGGCCGCCGCGTCGCGATCGTCACGGCGATCCTCGCGCTCGCGTCGCCCTTCCTCTGGCTCGCCGCCGACAAGCTCGGCAGCGACACGCCCGGCGCGGCCTTCATCGTCGCGGCCCTCTGGCTCGCGCGCGCCCGCCGCCTCCTCCCCGCGCGCTTCCCCTGCGCACCGCCGCGATCATCGTGCTCGGGCTGAGCCTCGGCGTCCGCCTCTCCTGCTTCCCGTACGCGATCGCCTGCACGCTGATCGTCGCGCGCAGCGAAGGCGCCACGCGCGCCTGGCTCGCGCGCGCCCGCGATCTCGGCGCCGGGATCGCGATCTGGCTCGCCCCGCTCATCCTCCTCGCAGGCGCGCGCCCCCTCGTCGCCGCCACGCTCACGCAGGGGCTCGGTCACTTCGGTCGCTGGGGCGGCTCGGCCCTCACCGTCTCGTCTCCCTCCGCGCGCCTCGGCGGTCTCGCCTCGGGCCTGTGGCCGAACCTGCTCGCCGGCCCATGGCCCGACGCGCCCGCGTATCGCTGGCCCCTCGCGCCGATCCTCCTCGTGCTCCTCGGCGCGGCGATCGCCTCGATTCGCCCTGTCTTCGAGGCGTGCAAGCGCCAGCCCGAGCTCGCGATCTCCATGCTCGCGTACGTCGTGTGGGTCATGCTCGGCCAGAACATCGCGAGCAAGCCGCGCCACTTGCTCCCGCTCCTGCCGCTCTTGATCATCGCCCTCGCCGCGGGCGCGGACGCGCTCGTCCAGCGCGCGCGCGCCGCGATCGCCTTGCCCGCGCTGCTCGCCGCGATCTGGGCGATCGACGGAACCCGCCTCGTCTCTGCGCACCGCGAGCCTTCGCCGGTCGCGGCGGCCGCGCGCTTCCTCGCAGAGCGGACGGGCCGCGATGCGCGCCCGGTGATCGCCGGCGATGCAGCGCGCCTCTACACCGAGGGAGCGCCCGGACGGACGATCCGCTGGGCCCCGGACGAGGCCGCGCTGATCGAGGCCGTCCTCGCCGCGGGCCCGGAGGGCGCCCTCATCAGCAGCGAGGCGCTGACGGCCGGCGCGGCGGGCCCTCGAATCCAGGATTTTCGCTCTCCATCGCCTTCCAGCGCCCTCGCGATCGGTACGTCGATTCGCTATGGAGCGAGCTCGGGTTGGTCGAGGCGCGCCCGGCGCTTCGATGAGCCCTTCGGTAAGCCGGGGCCGGCGACAAATTGATATTGACTCCCGTTTTCAATAAGACCCAGGCTCCGTCCGCCATGCACCGTCGCCTCCTGCCGTCGCTCCAGGCCCTGGGCCTCCTCCTGGGCCTCGGCCTGCTCGGCGCACCGGCCCACGCCGACGAAGGGCCGGCCATCGACCTCGCTCCCGAGCACGAGGCCCCGCCTCCCCCGCCGCCCGCCAAGAGCGCGCCGCTCGTCGGCCTGGGCGCGGCGCCGGCCCAGGACACCGACCTCGTGCGCGGCCTCACCGAGCAGCGCTTCCGGAAGGCCCTGGAGAGCCTCACCAACACCTCGGTCGGCGGCTACGGCGAGATCCAGGTGCGCGGCCTCGCCAGGGGGCGCGAGGGCGAGACGGAGTGGACCGCCGACGTCGCGCGCCTCGTCCTCTTCGTCGCGCACTCGTTCACCGAGGAGATCCGCGCGTACACCGAGCTGGAGGTCGAGCACTCCGTCTCGTGCAGTAGCTGCCCCGGCGCCGTCGAGCTCGAGCAGGCCTACCTCGACTACAAGTTCTGGGGCGATCGCATCGGCGCGCGCGCCGGCCTCGTGCTCGTCCCGATGGGCATCATCAACCAGTGGCACGAGCCGCCGATCTTCCACGGCGTGGTGCGGCCCAAGGTCGAGACGGTGATCATCCCCTCCACGTGGCGCGAGGTCGCGGTCGGCGTCTTCGGCCGCCCGACGGAGTGGCTGCGCTACGAGCTCTACGCGATGACCGGCTTCGACCCGCTCGCCATCAACGCGGGAGGCCTGTCGGCGGCGCGGCAGCAAGGCGCGCTCGCCTCGGCCAAGGCCTGGTCCGGCGTCGGTCGCGTCGAGGTCGAGCCCCTGCTCGGCGCGGTGATCGGCGCCTCGTTCTACGCGGGCGACGCGGGCAAGAACGCGCACATGTACCTGCGCGATCATCAAGAGGCCGACGTGAGCGTGCCCCTCGTCGGCTGGGACATCGACCTCCGCTTCCGCCGCTCCGGCCTCGAGTGGAAGGCGCTCTACGCCGAGTGGCGCCTCCCGCAATCCGGCGCGCTGATGCACACCTACGACGCCGCGGGCACCCCCTACTTCCCCGATCGCTCGCACCCGCTCCCGACCGTGATGCGCGGCGGCTACGTCGAGGGCGCGTACGACGTCCTCCGCCCCCTCGGTGTCTCCCACCAGCTCCTGCCCTTCGCGCGCGTGGAGTTCTACGACACGCAGGCCGAGGTGCCGGAGGGCGAGACGCCGAACCCCACCCTGAGCGTGCGCGAGTACACCTTCGGCGCTTCGTACCGGCCCATCCGCCAGGTGGTGCTCAAGGGCGACTACCAGCTCCGGAACCGCAGGCTCGGCCTCGACGAGCGGCAGATCAACTTCGGCATCGGCTTCATGTACTGAGCGGCGGGCATTCGTTTGAGCAGCAACGAATTCCTCGTGGTGGGGGCGGGCATCTCGGGCCTGTGGGCCGCGCTCCTCCTGGCACGCGCCGGCCGCGCCGTGCGGATCATCGACCGGAGCGCGCGCCCGGGCGGCCTCGCGGGCGCCGAGCGCTTCCGCGGTGTTCCGTGCGATCTCGGCTCGCACCGCCTCCACCCGGAGGCCCTCTCGCGCCCGCTCTTCCGGGAGATCCACGCCGCCGCGCCCTTCGCCGAGCGCCCGCGCAGGGGCGTCCTCCTCTTCGAGGGGCGCCGCCTCCCCTACCCGCCCGCCGCGCTCCCCATGCTCCGCGCCCTCGGCCCCACGGCCGCGCTCGCCCTCGGCCTCGGCCTCGCCGGGAGCGCCGCACGCCGCCGCGCGCTCTCGACCTGGGAGGCCGATCGCCCCGGCGACGGTGGCGACGATCTCGGCTTCGAGCGCTTCGTGAAGGATCGCGTGGGCGAGCGCGCCTACGCCTCGTTCTACCGCCCGTACGCGGAGAAGGTCTGGGGCCTCCACCCGGCCGAGCTCTCCCAGAGCGTCGCCAAGAAGCGCGTCAGCACGAGCCGCCCCTGGGCCCTCGCCCGCGATCTGCTCGGCAAGCTCGCCGCGCGCATCGACGGCGAGCGAACCTCCGCCGATCGATCGAGCCGCTTCGTCTACCCGCCGCAAGGCATCGCCTCGATCATCGACTTCCTCCTCGCCGAGCTCCGCGCGTTGGGGGTGACCGTCGAGCAAGGCCGCGCCTTCACCCCGGACGACGCGCGCGATCGCGTCACGCTCTACGCCGGCGATCTCCGCGATCTCGTCCCCACGCCCCTCGCCCACCGCGGCCTCTACCTCGTGTGGATGGCCTTCGACGCGCCTCGCCTCGGCCACGACGAGACCTACTACTCCCCCGACGCCAGGCACTACTTCGGCCGCGTCTCCGAGCTGCAGAACTACTCGCCCGCGCTCAGGAGCCCCGGCGAGACCATCCTCTGTGTCGAGATCCCCGAGGGTCGTTGGGGCTCAAACGAAAACTTCACCCGCGGCCCCCGCGGTGACGCGCTCCTCGCCCAGCTCGCCGGCGCCGGCCTCCTGCCCGAGGGCAAGCCGCCCATCGAGGTGCAGCAGCGCTTCATCCCGGGCGTGTATCCGCTCTACCGGCGCGGCTGGCGCGCCGAGTGGCGAGCCGCCATGAATCGCGTCGCGTCGCTCCGCACGGTCTTCCCGATGGGCCGGCAGGCGCTCTTCCTCCACGTCAACCTCGACCACTGCGCGGACATCGCCGAGCAGTGCGTGGCGCACGTCACGGGCGGAGGCGACCTCGACGGCTGGCTCGCCCGGGCCGAAGGATTCCTCGATATCCGCGTCCGGGATTGATTCGAAGCGCACGCTCCCCCGTCCAAGGGATGGGTACTCTTGACTTTCATTTTCAACAATGAGAACGATGAAACAGCGCTTCATGACCATCCTCGCACAGCCTCCCCGGTCCAACCCGCGGCGCCGGCCCCGCGCCGAGCTCGCTCTTGCAGCCCTCGGCTGCGTCCTCGGCCTGGCTCTCCCGGCCGCCGCCGTGGAGTACTGGACCCCGCGGGCCGTCCTCGGGAGCTTCTTCACCGGCGCGAGCAAGGAGAGCCGCATCACCTTCAAGCGCGTCACCCTGAGCGACGCCGAGGCCGAGGCGATCGGCAAGCAGCTCGGCACCGAGCCCGTGAAGAAGGACTGGCCGGTGTACTTCACGCAGACCGGTGACAAGCGCGATCCCGCCTTCGGCCTCGCCATCGTGGGCGACCAGCAGATCGGCCTCCACGAGCCGATCGATTTCGCCGTCCACTTCCGCGGCGACGGCGCGGTCGATCGCGTCGAGATCATGGCCTACCGCGAGGCCTACGGCGACGAGGTGCGCACCGAGCGCTTCCGCAAGCAGTTCGTCGGCAAGACCGCGGCCGATCCGATCGTCGCGGGCAAGGACATCGACGTGATCAGCGGCGCGAGCTACTCGTCGAAGTCGGTCGCCCTCGGCGTCAAGCGCGACACGTTGGTCATCGCCGCGGCGCTCAAGAACGGCGCGCTGTGAGGGATTTCCAGGCCGGGATGCCCGGGCGCCTGCGCGCGCTCCCCACGGGCTCGAAGCTGCTCTACACGGCCTTCGCGATCGCCGCGCTCACGGGCTTGCTGGTCTCGTGGAAGCTCTACGGCGCCGCCGTCGGCGAGGCCGGCCCCGCGGTCTACTACGCGGGCGCCGAGGTGAAGGCCGCGCCGCAGAAGGCCGATCCGGGCGACGGCCCGGCCATCGACCTCGCCGAGGAGACGAAGGCGCCGAAGGCCATCACCGCGCAGATGCCCGCCCGGAAGCTGCTCGAGGTGACGCACTTCCACCTCTTCACGATCCCGCTCTACGTGCTCGTGCTCGCCCACCTCTGGCTGCTCGCCAAGATCCCGGTGTGGGCGCAGAACGGCGGCGTCGTCGTGGCGGTGATCACGAGCGGCCTGCACATCGCCGCGCCCTGGCTCGTCCGATCGAGCCCCGCGCTCGCGTGGCTCATGCCCGTCTCCGGCGTGGCGATGCTCCTCACGCTCGCCGTGATGGCCCTCGGCTCCGTGATCGACATGTGGCTCCCCCAGCCGCCGATGGCCGCCTCCCTGGCCGATTTCCGCAAGCGCAAGGAAGCGCAGGGCGTCCCCCCGAAGCCCTGACGCGGCTCTCCGCTACGCGCCCTTGCCCTTCTTGCCGACGAGCGCCGACACGTCGATCGGCAAGCCCGAGACCATCGTGCTCATCTCGAGCTCCATCATCAGCGCCTCGCTGTCGACCTCTGCCTCGGCCGCGTTCGGCTCGACCTCGTCCGCCTCGATCGCCGGATCTTCGCCGAGCTCCGGCACCAGGTAGAGCGCCGCGAGCGGCGGCAACGTGAGCCGAATCGACTGCGCGAAGCCGTGACACGGCACGTCCTCGATCTCCACGCGCCCGAGGTTGCCCAGCCCGCTGCCACCATAGGTGCGGGCGTCGGTGTTGAGCACCTCGAGGTACGCCGATCGGCGCGGTACGCCGATCCGGTAGCCGAAGCGCGGGATCGGGGTGAAATTGCCGACGAAGACGAGGTGGATGCCCTTCTTCCGGACCGGCTTCGGGATCTCGATCGCCACCTCGGCCGTCGCCTCGATCACAGGCGCAGGCTCGATCACCGCGGTCGCGCTCGTCTCGCTCGGCTCGCTCGTCTTGCTCGCCGCGAGCTTCGCCTCCGCGTCCTTCTTCGCCCTGATCGCGCCCTGCCGGATCGCGTCCTGCTGGTTGAGGGCCGCCTCCTCGATCGAGAAGCGGATGAACGAGGCCACGCTCTGCGGCGAGTCGTTGGCGTCGATCCACTGGAAGCCTTGCCACGAGTCGTCGAGCTCGAACAGCGCCGGCGTCTTCTTGTAGAGCGCGTTCAGATCGCGCACGACCTTCTGCAGGCCCTGGTGATCGGGCTCGGCGAGCAGCCCCCAGTCGAGCTCGCTCTCGAAGCTCCACTCCGTGTACTGGCCGATCTCGCCGCCCATGAAGACGAGCTTCTTGCCGGGGTGCGCCCACATGTACGCATAGAGCGCGCGCAGGTTACTGTGCATCTTCCAGCGATCGCCCGGCATCTTCGAGAGGAGCGACCGCTTCAGGTGCACCACCTCGTCGTGGGAGAACGGGAGCAGGAACCGCTCCGAGAACGCGTACATCAGGCCGAAGGTGACCTTGCCGTGGTGGAAGGCGCGGTGGATCGGATCGAACGAGAAGTAGGCCAGGGTGTCGTGCATCCACCCCATGTTCCACTTGAAGTCGAAGCCCAGCCCGCCGAGGTACGTCGGCCGCGTCACGCCGGGCCACGACGTCGACTCCTCCGCCGCGATCATCACCCCGGGCGCCTTCTCGTGCACCGCGTCGCACAGCTCACGAAGGAACGCGACCGCCTCCAGGTTCTCGCGGCCGCCGAACTTGTTCGGCACCCACTCCCAGGGGTTCGAAGCGCCGTAGTCGAGGTAGAGCATCGACGCTACGGCGTCGACGCGCAGGCCGTCGACGTGGAACTCCTCGATCCAGTAGAGCGCGTTGCTGATGAGGAAGTTCTTCACCTCCGGCCGGCCGTAGTTGAACACGAAGGTGTTCCAGTGCTTGTGCTCGCCCTGTCGCGGATCGAGGTGCTCGTAGAGCGCGCTCCCGTCGAAGCGCCCGAGCGCGAACGCGTCCTTGGGGAAGTGCGCCGGCGTCCAGTCGAGGATCACGCCGATGCCTTTTTCGTGGCAGCGATCGACGAAGTAGCGGAAATCGTCGGGCGTCCCGTAGCGGCTCGTCGGCGCGAAGTAGCCGGTGACCTGGTAGCCCCACGAGCCGTCGTAGGGGTGCTCCATCACCGGGAGCAGCTCGATGTGCGTGAAGCCGAGATCGGCCACGTAGTCGACGAGCTGCTCCGCGAGCTCGCGGTAGGTGAGCCAGCGCTCGGCGGGATCGGCCTTCGCCGGATCCTTGCCGGGCGCCTGCTTCTTCGGGTGGATCTTCCACGAGCCGAGGTGCACCTCGTAGATCGAGAGCGGCTTCTCGGCCGGCTTGTTCGCCTTGCGCGCGGCCATCCACGCGCCGTCGGTGAACCGGTAGCGGCTCGTCGTGACCTTCGAGGCCGTGTTGGGCCGGAGCTCCATCGCCTGCCCGTACGGATCGGCCTTCATGATCGACGCGCCGTGCATCGTCTTCACGTCGAACTTGTAGAGCGCCCCGTCGCCCACGCCGGGGATGAAGATCTCCCAGATGCCGCGCCCCATCCGGCGCATCGCATGGAGTCGCCCGTCCCACGCGTTGAAGTCGCCGGCCACGCTCACCCGACGCGCGCTCGGCGCCCACACCGCGAACGCCGTGCCGCGCACGCCGTCCACCTCGCGCACATGCGCGCCGAGCTGCCGGTAGATCTCCAGGTGCTTCCCCTCGGCCGCGAGGTGCAGATCGAGATCGCCGAGAGCCGGGGGGAACGCGTACGCGTCACGCACGAGCGACGAGCCGGCCCTGGTGCGGACCTCCAGCATGTACGGGAAAATCGCCTTCTTGCCGGGCAAGACAAGCGCGAAGATCCCGCCCTTGTGGATGCGCTGGAGCGGCAGCGGCGCGCGCTCCGCGCCCCCCTCGGGGACGAGGAGCACCTCCTCCGCGTCCGGTCGAAAGGCCCGGATGACGAGCGAGCCCTCCTCCTCGTCGAGGTGGGGGCCGAGGACATGGTGGGGATCGGGGTGCTCGACGCCCGCGATCAAATCCAGCTCTTCCGCAGAAATCATGATGAGGGGCGGGGGGACGAGCCTCCCGTGATGGTGGTGGGTCGCACGTCATGCCCTTTCACGAAGGGGGCCGCAAGCACTGGCGATGGGCGGGGCGCGGGAGTAGGGTGCGTCCCGCAGGGGGCGGTGGGCAACGTCGTAGAACGGAGGATCACGATGGGATACGTGATGAGCGTCGCCGGCAACGGGACCAGCAACAACGGGCAGGCCGCCACCAGCATCAAGAGCTACGCGCCGGCCACGGGCGAGCTGCTCGGCGAGGCCCCGATCACCTCGGCCGAGGACGTGAAGAAGGCCGTCGCGCGCGCCCGCCGCGCGCAGGAGGCCTGGGGCGCGCTGCCGGTCGCGGAGCGGGGCAAGCGCATGCTCCGGTTCCGCGACGCCCTCGTCGACCGCGCCGACGAGGTGATCGATCTGCTCGTCCGCGAGTGCGGCAAGCCGCGCCACGAGGCGCTCCTCCACGAGGTCATGGTCGTCGCCGACCTCTGCACCCACTTCGTCAAGGTGGCCCCCTCGGTGCTCGCGCCGCGATCGATCCCCCTCCACCTGATGAAGCACCGGCGGAGCATGCTCCACTACGCCCCGCGCGGCGTCGTCGGCGTCATCTCGCCGTGGAACTACCCCTTCCAGCTCCCGCTCCGCGACATCGTGACCGCGCTCATCGCCGGCAACGCCGCCGTCCTCAAGCCGAGCGAGGTCACGCCCCTCGTCGCCCTCAAGGCCAAGGAGATCTGGGACGGCGCCGGCCTCCCGGAGGATCTCTTCCAGGTCGTGACCGGCTTCGGCGCGACGGGCGCCGCGCTCATCGACGCGGGCATCCAGTTCCTCGTCTTCACCGGCGGCGTCGCCACCGGCCGCAAGGTCGCCGCCGCCTGCGGCGAGCGCCTCATCCCCTGCGTGATGGAGCTCGGCGGCAAGGCCCCGCTCATCGCATGCGCCGACGCCGACCTCGAGCGCACCGCGCGCGCCATCGTCTTCGGCGGCTTCTCCAACTGCGGCCAGATCTGCATCGCCGTCGAGCGCGTCTACGCCCACCGGGAGATCCACGACAAGCTCCTCGACCGCGTGGTCGCCCTCACCGGCGAGCTGCGCCAGGGCGATCCGGCGAAGAGCATCGTCGACGTGGGCGCGATCATCTTCCCGCAGCAGATCGAGATCGCCGAGAAGCACATCGCCGACGCCGTGCAGAAGGGCGCGGAGATCAAGACCGGCGGCAAGCGCGCGACGGGCCCGGGGCAGTTCTTCCCGCCCACCGTGCTCGCCGGCTGCAACCACACGATGACGGTGATGAAGGAGGAGATCTTCGGCCCGGTCGTCCCCTTCATGAAGGTGACCACCGAAGAAGAGGCCGTGCGCCTCGCCAACGAGTCCCACCTCGGCCTCAACGCCTACGTCTTCTCCGCCGACCGCGAGCACGGCGCGCGCATCGCCGAGCGCGTGCAGGCCGGCAGCGTGCTCGTCAACGACGTGCTCTCGAACGGCGGCACCGTCGAGGCCCCCTTCGGCGGCATCAAGCAGAGCGGCTTCGGCCGCGCCATGGGCGACGACGCCCTGCGCGAGATGTGCGACGTGAAGCACATCAGCGTCGACCGCGTGAGCACCGAGAACGACCCGCTCTGGTTCCCCTACACCGAGAAGAGCTACGCCTGGTTCAAGAAGGGCCTCCGCGCCATGTTCGGCGGCGGCAGCGTCCTTGGCGCGTCAGCGATCTGCTCTTACCGTGAGCGCTCCCGCCACCCTCGGAAAAAACGCAAAAAGCGGCGCAAGACCGCGAAGACGCAAGAAGAGAAGCGCAGGCCCTCTTTCCCTTCTTTTTTGCGCCTTTGCGTTGAAATCCGACCGTTCGAACCACCGGTCGCCTCCCCGGGGCCCCCGATCTCAAGCCCTCCGCTTCGCGTCGCTCGGCGTGTTCGGGTGCTTGAGGATCATCGTCTTCAGGTGAACCTGGCGCTTTACCATCGGCTGCCGGAGCAGGTGGGCGAGCAGCATCGGCGGCGCCGCCGAGAAGCGCGCGAGGCTCTGGATCAGCATCACGCTCACGAAATTCTTGGTGCAGAGGATCTGCGTCGTCCGACCGTCGAACGTCAGGTCCGGGATGAGCGCGAGCACCCGGCCCTCGGTCCCCCACACCAGCTCGACCCGCTCCTCGGGTGAGGCGCGGGCGTAGCGCGCCCGGAAGATGCCGCGCGCCGCCACGCGGCTCCGCTCGGGCAGATCGCGATCGAGGAGCAGCCGGTAGAGCTCGATCAGCCGCCTGTTGCCGAGCAGCCGGCGCAGCATCGGCTCCGTCGTCCCCGGGTTGTGGATGAGCCGCCGGCGCACCTGGGGATCGGCGGCGAACGCCGCGCGCGTGAGGAGCGCGTCGAGCCCCCGGCTGTCCCGGTGGACGAAGGCCGAGAGGCGCGCGTGGTCCATCGTCAACGACTCGTTTTCGAGCATCGCCGCGAGCACCGCGGGATCGGGATCGAAGCAGAGCGCGAAGAGCCTCGCCCCGGTCGCGGTCTTGCCGAGCGCGCACCGCTCGTCGATCGAGAGCGGCCGCAGCTCCGTCTCGAAGAGCTTCCGGTACTCGCGCGTCTCCTGCTCCGCGGGCGCGGGCCCCGGCCCCGTATCTTCGTCGTCGCCGCCGCCGGTCTCGCCCTCGATCGCGGGTGCCGGCGCAGCGGCCGGGATGGGCACCTCGTCCTCGTCCGAGGGCGGATAGTCCGGCGGCGGGGTGTACGAGCGCGCGTGCTGCCCTTGCGGCGCGGGCGGCGGCATCGCCACCTCGATCACCGGAACGTGGAGCGCGATCATCTCCGGCTCCGGCTCGGCCGGCCCCTCCTCCGGATCGATCAACCCGAGGCTCGACAGGCGCGACGCGATCCGCCGCACCTGCTCGACGGGCAGGCCGGTCACGTCCGAAAGCTCCGTGAACGACGCGCCCGCGAAGCGGCCGAGCATGACCTGCGTCTCCTCCGAGGAGAGCTCGACCGGCGCGCCTTGCCCGAACGGATCCGCCATGACGGGCAAAGCATACCAGCCCGCCCCGGCCGAGGCTCAGAAGGTGCTCACGTCCCGCAGAACGTCCGGTACCGCCACTGCTCCTCGCCCGGCGGCTCGGTCAAGTCGACCTCGTCCGGCTGATCGTCGTAGGGGCGCGAAAGCACGCGGCGGAGGCGCGCGAGGGGCCGCAGATCGCCTTGCATCGCCGCCTCGATCATCTCCTCGATCCGGTGGTTGCGCGGGATGAACGCGGGGTTGTGCGCGCGCATGGCGCGGCCCCGCTCCTCGCGCGATTGCGGCTCCTCGGCGAGCCGCGCCCACCAGCGCGCCGTCCATTCGCGGAGGCGCACAGGCTCGCGGAACAGCGCGGCGAGCGGCCCATCGTCCCCGCTCTCCGCCGCGTCCGAGAGGCGCCGGAAGCAGCGCGTGTAGTCCACGTGCGTCTCGGCCATCAGCGCGAGGAGCTCCTTGCCCAGCGCCGCGTCCCCTTCCCGCGCCGTGAAGAGCCCGAGCTTGCCTCGCAGCACGCGCTCGTAGGCCGACGCGAAGCGCTGCGGGAACGTGCCGAGGCGCTCGTTCAGGCGCCCGACCGCGCGCGCCTCGTCGGTGTCCACCAGATCGACCAGCGTGTCGCCGAGCCGGCAGAGGTTCCAGAGGGCGATGCTCGGCTGGTTCTGGTACGCATAGCGCCCGCCCCGATCGATCGAGCTGAACGTGCGATCGGGGTCGAACCCGTCGAGGAACGCGCAGGGCCCGTAGTCGAGCGTCTCGCCCGAGATGGACATGTTGTCCGTGTTCATCACGCCGTGCACGAAGCCGAGGCCGAGCCAGCGCGCGACGAGCGACGCCTGCGCATCCATCACCGCGTCGAGCAGCGCGAGCGCCGGCCCATCCGCGAGCTTGGCCTCCGGGTAGTGCCGCCCGAGCGCATAGCCCGCGAGCGTCTCGATCGCGTCGCGATCACCGCGCGCCGCGAAGTACTGGAACGTCCCGATCCTGAGGTGGCTCGCGGCCACGCGCACCAGCACCGCGCCCGGCAGCGGCGTCTCCCGGTAGATCGGCTCCCCCGTGGCCGCCGCGCCGAGCGTGCGCGTCGTGGGCACGCCGAGCGCCGCCATCGCCTCGCTCACCACGAGCTCGCGGAGCACCGGCCCGACCGCCGCCCGCCCATCGCCCCCGCGCGAGAACGGCGTGCGCCCCGCCCCCTTGAGCTGCACGTCGTAGCGCTTTCCATCGCGCCCGCGCACCTCGCCGAGGAGGATGGCCCGCCCATCGCCGAGCTGGGGCACGAACGACCCGAACTGATGGCCCGCATACGCCAGGGCGATCGGCTCGGCCCCCTCGGGGAGGCGGTTGCCCGTGAAAAAATCGGCGGAATTTGCGGCACGATCGGCCTCTTCCCAGCCGAGGAACGAGGCGAGCTCGTCGTTGATTGCGAGGAGCACGGGGCGGGCCACCGGGGTCGGTTTGACCCTGGCGAAGAAGCGATCGGGGAGCTTGGCGTAGGTGTTGTCGAAGGCGAGGTGCACTGGATCTCTGCGGCTCGGGGTGACGGTTGGGCTACAAGTCGGCGACGGCGACAGGGGAGTTTTGCCCAGGATGTTCGGCAGGGCAACGTTGACAGGGGGCGATGGCTCTGAGATCGTCGAATTTCTTGGTATCTCCACAGCCGGATGGTGATCTGATGAGGTCGGATTTCAACGCAAAGATGCAAAGACGCAAAGACGCAAGACGAGAAGACGAGGCCTCTTTTTTTGGTCTTTTTGCGCCTTTGCGCCTTTGCGCCTTTGCGTTAAAACATGGAGTGAAGAGGCGACCTCTTGTCCTGCTCTCGCTCCTGCTGGGAGCCTGTAGCTCCGACGCCACACCGCAACCGGCCCCCGACGGCGGATCCCCCGACGCCGGCAACCCCCTCTGCACCTACAAGCCCGGTGCGCCCGAGACGTTCGGCGCGCCCAAGCTCCACACCCCGCGCTGGGCCTTCGAGCCCTGGATCTCCAAGGACATCTCCACCGGCCCGGACACCTACGATTTCGTGCAAGGCTTCCAGGACCGCGACATCCCCGTCGGTGTCGTCGTCCTCGATAGCCCCTGGGAGACGATTTACAACAGCTTCACCCCGAACCCCAGCCGTTACCCCGATTTCGGGAAGATGGTGGGGGACATGCACCAGAAGAACGTCAAGGTGGTTCTCTGGATCACCCAGATGGTCAATTCCATCTCCTATGATCTGGAGAAGGGCGGTGACACCTACAAGGGCCCCGCGCCCAAGCTCGACGAGGGGAACAACTGCGGTTTCTTCGTCGACGAGGGCGCCCAGTACCCCTGGTGGAAAGGCACCGGCGCCGGGGTCGATTTCTTCAACGCCGACGCGCGCGCCTGGTGGCACGAGCAGCAAAACCAGGTGCTCGATCTGGGCATCGACGGCTGGAAGCTCGATTTCGGCGACAGCTACATCCCGACCGATCCCGTGGAGACCGCCGCCGGGATGAAGC
>JAXLYT010000116.1:0-20999 GCA_046351295.1 Byssovorax sp. | reverse complement strand
ATCGGTCCCCGGCTCACCCTTCCTCTGCACCATCACCGCGCAAAAGGCCTCGTGCGGCCCGCTCCCCAAGGCCATCACCGACACGCAGCAAGGCGTGCGCTTGCTCGGCACCGCCGACGACGAGGCCGCGCCCCTGGTGTTCGCGGGCAAGCGCGGCGCCTCCGGCGTGTACCGATCCGACACGGGCGAGAAGGTCGAGCAGATCTTCAGCTACGGCGGTTACGCCGCGAAGGACGGCTTCTCGGCGATCCTCGGCTGGAACGAGGGCAAGGACGAGCTCGTCCTGATCCGCAAGGCCTCCGCCACTGGCAAGCCGAACGCCGAGGCCCTCAAGCCCGATTTCCGGATGGGCAATTTCTACTACAACGCCCAGCTCCTCTGGGACCAGGTGATGCTCCGCGGCGTGACGAAGAGCGACAGCCGCCGCCTCTTCTCCGAGAGCCTCGGCCGCGGCGACAAGGCCCTCGGCGACCCGGTGGACATCGGCGAGCTGACCGAAGCCGGCCTCACCGAGGGCGGCCCCGACGAGCCGCCGCACATCGCCGGCTGCCGCACCGCCGAGGCGATGGTGGTGCGCGTGAAGGGCTACGACAACGAGTTCGTGAGCTTCCTGATGGGCGGCAAATGGTCGAACCCGGTGCTCGTCCCCGCCACCGGAGGGACGTTGAGCTGCCGCAAAGCCGACGCCGCCATCACCGGCGTCTACCCGTCGAGCGCCGACTCGTCCTGGAAGACCACGGTGGAGCAGCGCCGCTGCACCTCGGCCGGCTGCAACTACGAGGTCGTGAAGATGGAGCAGCTCCTCTCCGGGATGCTCGAGTTCTCCCCCAAGGAGGGCCGCGTGGTGGCCGCCGATCTCGACGGCAAGATGCTGATCGTGTGGGCCGCCGGCGACCGCGGCGGCGTGCGGATGCGCATCGGGAGCGCCGAGCAGATCGCGACCTCACCGGACATCATCCTCTTCGACGACATGGTGAAAGACGGCAAGGTGCAGAACCTGAGCACCCTCTTCGACATGCGCATCTACTCGCGTGAAGGGTATGCCATCCTGGTCCTGAGCACCGTGGGCGGCGTCTCCGCAGTGAAGATCGAGCCCGACGGCAAATTCGCTCCGCTCACGATCGACTGGGCGAAGTAACCGATGGATTGGATCGGGTTCCCCGTGACACCCGTCGATAGGCAACAGGTCGATTTAAAAATTTCCGTTCAATGAAGGCCAACTTCGTGGCGGTCTGAACCGTCTCCGGGGCAACTCCCCGTCCACTCGCAGCTCGACTTGCCGGCTCGTCGCGATTCGCGAGAGGCCTTCCCGGATCATCACGATCTTTTCGGGGTCGAAGCCGATGAGCTTCGTTGCTTCTGCGTCGACCAGGGCCGGGTCATGGCCGCCGATGAGCACGCCTGCCTCCACGGGTGTCGCGCCGAGGGGGCCTTCGCCCTCACCGGCGACGATGCCGTCCACGAGCGTCAAATAGCGACGCTGGGGCTGTTCGCAGATCCGCCCCTCCCGATTCGCGAAGAACAAGATTCGGTTCAGATCGAGGATCGTCCGCCAGAGCGTATCGTTGCCTTCCCAGCTCCCGTCGATGATCTTGGGCGGCCCTCCGAGCCTCGCGGCGCGGGCGATCAACGAGTTGTCGCCTGGCAAAGGCAAGCGGGAGAGCTTCTCTTCGAGGGCCTCGCCGATGGACGCGGGGCGATCGCGCTCGTCGCCGCCTTCGCCCGGGGGGCCGGCGGTGAAGTGGGGGAGCCAGTATTTCTCGTTGGAGAGGCCGATGACGCTCTTCAGGGATAGCGTGACCCCCGTCTTCTTGTGGGTCTTCAGCTTGGGCAGGTTGATCACCGCGTCGGCGTCGAGCACCGTTTGCGGGATGGAGTACTCGTGTCTTCCCCCGGTGTGGTGCATCACGGGTGTCTCGTAGTGGCTCCGGTGGAAGCGCAGGCGGTGGCCGGGAGGCGCGTCGGGCAGGGCGAAGCAGCTCTGCTCGGCGAGATCGATGGTGCGGTATCCGCCGGGATCGCCTGGCAGCGCGCGGCGGACCAAGAGGCCGAGGTTCCAGGAGCGGTGGAGGCGCCGCACGTCGTCGAGGGCCAGATAGGGGGCCACCCGGAACGAGCGCATGTCGAGGAAATCGACGTCATGGCCCTTCTTGCGCAGGTGGTCGATCACCGCGTAGATGCCGAGGGGGCCGGCTACCTTGTCGATCTCGCAGCCTTCGACCGGGGTGTCGACCACCCGGAGCTTTCCTCCAGGGCCCGTGGCGCGCAGCGCATAATCGAGGATGGGGCGGAGGAGCGAGCCATGGGTGCTCGACGCGGCGAGCTTCTGGCCGGTGATCTTCTCGTGCAGGTTCTTCGACGAGACCAGGTTGGGCTTGACGATGACCCGGCTCCCGGGGGCGACCAGATCGCCGAGCGGGTTCCAGTCCGGCGTCCCGGCGCGGGCCCGGTCGAGGCCGAGGGCGCGGAACATGGCCTCGACGGCCTCGTACACGGGGTTCGGCGGATCGAAGGGCGGGGCGTCGAGATAGCGAATCCCCGGGCGGGAGACGACGGCGACGATCGGAGCGCTGAACGCGGTGCTCATGCAGGCTTCCCGGCGTCGAGGGGGGATTCCCGGCGGATCAAGGCCGGTGCGCCCTTCTGGAAATCGACGCCCAGACGCGACACGCTGGCGAGGCGCTTGCCGGTGCGGACCATGGCCACCTCGTCCACCAGCTCCACGTCGATGCGCATCCCGGAGCCGAGGTATTGCCGGAAGGTGGCGAGCACCTCGGCGAGCACGTCGTCCGAGAAGCGGCCGCCCTTCACCACCCGGAAGATCATCGCGTCGCGCTCTTCTTGAATGACCTGGAAGTGCTTGATGGCGTGGTCGAGCTCCTTGAGGTAATGGGCGAAGAAGGTGCCTGGCAAGTACCGCCCTCCCTCGCCGACGATGATCGACTGCACCCGGCCTTCGATGGCGCCGATCCGGGGCGCGCCGCGCCCGCACGAGCAGGGAGAGGGGGCCATGGCCTCGCAGAGATCGCCGATCCGGTAGCGGATGAAGGGCATACAGGTGTTGTTGAGGTCGGTGATCACCACCTCGCCCACCTCGCCGGGCGCCGCGGGGCGGCCGTCGCGGAGGACCTCGACGATGTAGCTCTCGGCGACGACGTGGTGCCCTGCGTGGGCCTCGCACTCGTAGGCGATGCCGGAGAACTCGCGGCTCCCGTACTTGTCGAACACCTTGCAGCCAAAGGCCTCTTCGATGATCTTCCGGCTCGGCAAGGGCAAGGTCTGCGCGCTCGACATGATGGCCTTCGGCGGGACGGCGAGGCCGCCGCGGCTCTTCACGTAGTGCGCGATGAAGTCGAGCGCCTCGGCGTAGCCGTCGAGCAAGACAGGCTGCACGCGGCCGAGGGTGTCGATCATCGCGGAGAGGCTGTGATCGTTCATCTCGAAGATGGGGATGAAGGTGCGGTTCGAGAGCAGGGCGTCGGCCCGCTCTTTCAGGACCTGGCTCTTCGACATGCCGAGCGTCTGGTGCCAGAGGCGCACCGTCGGATCGCCGAAGCGATAGCCCGTCCACTCTTGGGCGCGCAGGGTCGCCGCCCAGCGCATCTCGAGCTGGGCCCGGTCGGCGTAGCAGACGAAGGGCTCGCCCGTGGAGCCGCTCGTCGTGATGCGCAAGACCTCGGCCTTGTCGTGGTTCTCCGACATGATGTCGAAATAGAGGTGCGCGCGGATATCGGCCTTGGTCAAAAAGGGCATCTTGTGAAGGTCCGCCCGCCCGCGGATGTCCTCCGGCCGGAGCCCCGCGGCCTGCATCCTGCTCCGGTAATAGGGCACGTTCCGGTACGCATGCCGGATCAAGCGCCGGAGCTTCTCGTCCTGGAGCTCGCCTGTCTTCGCGGCGTCGAGCCACTGGGTCCGCTGGAGCACGTCGTAATATTTCTCGACGTTGCGGGTGATCATCCAGTGGGTCTCGTCGAACGAGGCCATGTACGCCCGCCACCGGATCTCCTCGGTGGGAGTCCGCGCCGGCGGGGCTCGATCCACCGGGTTTCTCCGGAGAAACTGCGCCTCGGCGCCGGGGAGCTTCGGGGTTTGCCGGTACTCGATCGTGGCCTTGCCGATGTCGACCAGAGAGCGCGCCGAGGCGCGGAGGGCGCCCATCCCTTCGAGGAACGAGTGGCCCTGGCGGCGCTGCTCGAAGATGGTCTCGACCTCCTTGTACGAATATCCCTTGGCGTGGGCCGCCACCATGATGAACGACTGCCAGTAGGCGTAGCGCTGCCGGTGATCGAGCAGGTCGAGGAACACCTCCCGCGCGCAGATGACGAAGCCGCTCTTGTTGTCCCGGAGGTTCATGGAGAACACCCCGTTGAGCAGCGCGTTGAGGCCGCGGCTCAGGTGATAGCGCTGGTCCCTCGCCCGGCCGACGGCGCTCCGGTACCCCTGCACGACATCGACGCTGTGATCGTAGAGCGCGCGGCGCAGGCGGAGCAGGTCCTCCGGCTGGTACTGGAGGTCGGCGTCGAGCGTCGCCACCAGGGTGCCGCGCGCGGCGAGGGCCCCGCTCTTCCACCCCTCGGCGATGCCGCGATTGTGCGGGTGGAAGACGCCTCGCACGCGCGCCCCGTGCGCGCGCGAAAGATCGCGGATCACCTCCGCCGTGCGGTCCGTCGAGCCGTCGTCGACCAGGATGAGCTCGCCGGAGAAGCCGCCGACGTCGAAGGTGCCGAGCACGCGCCTGGCGAGCTCGGGGAGGTTCAGCTCTTCGTTGAGGCAGGGCACGATCACCGAGAGCTCGATGACGCTTGTCGCGCTCTGCGTGCTCGGCGCGCTCGGCGGGGGCGGGGCAGGATCCATGAACAGGCGCGTTTTGCTCCGGACCGCGCCTCCCGTCCACCGGGAAGCGCGCCGGTCAGCGACGCGACCGCGCGCTGGGCGCCTTCTGGGACGACGCGGGGGCCCGCTGCGAGCTCGCGGGTGGGGGCTCGGTGAGCGGCCGGCGCCCCGCGCTGCGCTGCTCGCTCTCGGGCGGCGGGCGCTCCGAGGGGGTCGCGAGCAGGTGGCTCACCGCCTCGGCCTCGTCGTGGAAGACCACGATGTCGTGCCCACCCTCCCGGATATGCCGCTTGACCTGGAGCGAGCCGACCGCAGTGCGCACCAGCACCGCCACCCGGGAGAAGCCGCGCACCACGAGATCGCGCGCGCGGGCCGAGGCCTGCTCGAACCCCGGATCGTTGTTGAGCGGCGAGGCGCGCATGTCGGCGAGGAGGACGAAGCGCTTTCTCCCGAGCCGATCGAGGACCCGCGCGGCCTCCTCGTGCAGGTCGACCACCGCGTCGAGCGAGGGGTACGGCTCGGCGGTCCGCGTGTAGCGGACGAGGGGCGCATGCGCGTCCGTGTGGAGGCTGATCCACGGGTTCTCGAGGAGGACGGGCATGCCGTCGCAGCGTAGCGAATTTGCGCGCTCCGCGCGACCCGGCCGACCCGGCCGACCCGGTCGTGCTAGCGTGCGGCCCGCTCGATGCGCGCCGCCCCCTTCGTCGCCGGCATGCTCTCGGCCCTCGCCGCGGCCACGTTACCGCTCCGGGAGGCCCGGGCCTGAGGCCTCTCCCCACCCGTCGGTCCGGCGGGCGTGCTCACCTGTCACGGCGATGATTCACCCGCCGTCGAGACGATCGTCGATCGCTTCCACGCCGGCCTCTCCTACGGCCGCTTCCGCACCGATCTCTCCTTCCTCTCGGGCTCCGAAGCGTCGCTGCGCCGCGACGCCGTGATCGCGACCCTCGACGTGCGCATCGACCCGCAGACCACGCTCTCGGGCTCGCTCGGCGCGGGCACCTCGGGCCTGCTCATCACCGGCGGACAGCGCTACGAGATCCTCCCCGGCGCGATGATCGCCGGCTCCTTCTCGCGCCGCCTCCTCGACGGCCGGGGCGCGGCCCCCTTCCTCCTCTTCGGCATCACCGCCGCCGCGTCCACCGCGCGCATCCGCGCCGCCGCGGCGGACACCGATCCCACCCCGCGCGCCTACGGCTTCCACGCGCTCGATCTGCGCGCCGGCCTCACCGTGGGCAAGACCTTCGCCGGCGTCGTCAGCCCCTACGCCGCCGCGCGCCTCTTCGGCGGCCCCGTCTTCTGGCAGCAGCGCGACCGGACGTTGATCGGCGGCGACCTCTACCACTACCAGCTCGCCGCCGGCCTCTTCGCCTCGCTGCCGAAGAAGATCGACGTCTTCGCCGAGGGCGCCCCCTTCGGCGAGCGGGCGCTCACGATCGGCGGGGGCGTCTCGTTCTGATCGCGCTGATCGATCGTTGGTGCTCCAACGATCGCCGGACCCATCGTTGGAGCACCAACGATCGCCGGATCACAGGCAGGTGCAGCTACAGCTCCCGTCGGGCATGCACACGCCGATGCCGAGCTTGCCCTGGATGAGGCACGTGGCGACGCAGCCGGCCGCGCAGAGGTTAGAGTCGCAGGGAGGCGGCGGGGGCGCCGAGCAGGAGCCGCCCTGGCAGGTCGAGCCGTTGCCGCAGTCGGCGTCGACGCAGCACTCGGTCGCGCAGGTGCAGGAGTTTCCGCTCTTCTGGTAGTTGCCGGTGCAGGTGAAGTCGCACTGGCCGGCGGCCGTGCATGCGGAGGCCCCGTTGAGCGGCGGCGGAGGGCAAGGCGCGCAGGTCACCGACGCGGAGCACCCCGTCTGCGGCGTGTTGCCCGCGCAGAGGCCGCCGCAGAAGTGCTGCCCGGCCGGGCAATCCATCCCGCCGCTGGTGGTCGTGGTGGTCGTGGTGGTCGTCGTCGTGGTCGTGGTGGTCGTCGTCGTGCTCGTGCTGCCGCCGGCGCTGCTCGTGCTGCCACCGGCGCCGCCCGGGCCGGTGCCGGTGCCATCGCTGGTGGTGACGGTCGAGCTCGCGCTCCCACCGCCCGCGCCGCCCGAGCCCGGATCGGGGGGTAGGATGTCGCTCCCCTTCGCGCACGCGGAGAGCCACCCGCAGACCACCACCCCGGACACCAAGAACAAGCCAATCTTCCTCACGATGCTGCCTCCAGCCGGACCTTCCTACCTATATCTTCCTTTGTCCCAAAGAGGCCGAGGATCCGGCCTGGCTGACGCCGAAAGGCCAAGCCCGCCGAGGCCCGCAGCGGATGGCGCAGCGCGAAAAATCGACAAGCATCGGACTATCCGCCCCTTTTGCATTTCCCCTCGACCCCCATCTCGTCCGGCGTCATCGTCGGCGGAGGTCGGGCCCTTGTCCCACCGACCCCGGGTGCCAGCCATGAAGCCGCTCGTCGATCCCGACATCGAACAGTACGCCCACGATCACACGAGCCCGCGCCCCGCGCTCTTCGACGATCTGCGCGAGAAGACCTACGCGACCATGGCGAGCCCGCACATGCAGGTCGGCCGCGTGGAGGGCACGCTGCTCGAGCTGCTCTGCCGGACGCTCGGCGCCCGCCGCGTGCTCGAGATCGGCACGTTCACCGGCTTCTCCGCGCTCTGCATGGCCGAGGCCCTGCCCGACGACGGCGAGCTGATCACCTGCGACATCGACCCCGAGGCCGCGAAGATGGCGCAGGCCTTCTTCGATCGCAGCCGCCACGGGAAGAAGATCCACCTCCGCCTCGGCGACGCGCTCGAGACCGTGCGCGTGCTCGACATCGATCCGCCCTTCGATCTGGTCTTCCTCGACGCCGACAAGGAGCGCTACGTCGACTACTACGAGGCGACGCTCCCGCTGCTCCGCCGCGGCGGCCTGCTGGTCGCCGACAACACCCTCTGGAGCGGGCGAGTGCTCGCCCCGGAGCACGCGAGCGACCGGGCGATCGTCGCGTTCAACACCCATGTCACCCGCGATCCTCGGGTGAAGAACGTCGAGCTCACGGTGCGCGACGGGATGATGCTGGCCTACAAGCTCTGACGCGCGCCCCGGGCGAAATGCGGGTGGACAGGCCGGAGGCCGGAGAGTAGCTCATCGTCATGGCCAAGCGCGCGCTCCTCCTCGCTTCCCTGATGCTCCTCGCCGGCTGCGGCAGCGCCGCCTCCGCGGAGAAGGGCCCGCCGAACGACCCGCAGCACGAGCTCGGGGCGAAGGAGCGGTCGATCAAGATCGAGGACGAGAGCACCGACGGGAAGAAGAAGGACCCGGGCGACGCGTTCGCCGAAGCCCAGGGGCCCGCCGCGTCCGCCGCCCCCAACGTGGGGACGCCGCCTCCGCCGGAAGAGAAGCCCGCCGACAAGCCCGTGCTGCCCGGGCCGGGGACGGGGCTCAAGGCCGCGGTGGTGGACAGCTCGACCCCGCTCGGCAACGGGCGTCTGACGCAGGCGCAGATCGCCAAGATCCTGGAGCAAGGGGGAGACGTGTTCGGCGAGTGCTACAACCTCGGCGCCGGCGGGGCGAACAAGGACTTCCGCGCGACGGTGACGGTGAAGGCGACCATCGGCCCGACCGGGAAGGTGAACTCCGCCGAGGTGACGAAGAGCACCGCCAACAACCCGAAGGTCGACGCGTGCGTGGTGCAGGCGTTCAAGAAGGTGAAGTTCCCCGCGCCGGCCGACGGGGCGACGAGCGTGATCACGTTCCCCATCACGTTCAACGGGATCGAGATGGTGAAGTGAAGAGGGGGTTGGCGCTGCGCGGCTGAGAGGTGATCGAGGGGACGTTCGACAGACGGAGACCGTATCAGGGCAAGACGGCCGAGGGGCGCCTCGATTGATTCCTTTTCCGATGTTGACAGGAGAATCGCGAGCTATGCGACATGACGATGACGTTTCGAGCGGACAAACCTAGGGCATCGTCATTCCCCTTGGAACGCCGCATGTGCGGTGGGTTGGCTGTTTACGGATCGTCATGATTCTCGCTGCACCTTTCTTCGTTGGAATGATCGTTGTTGGCGTAAGTGCCAGTTACCCCGGCATCGGTGTGTTGGTGACGCTTGGCGCAATGGCACTCTTCGCGGTTGGGCTCGGATGGTTCGTCCTGAGCAAAGCGGGCCCCTCAAAGCTGATCGTCTCCGCGTCCGCCGTGACGCTTTGCGAGCACGCCCGCGCACGGCGACGAATTGCGTATAGCAGGATCGAGGACGTCGACGTGAAAACACGAGTTTTGACCCACAAATTTGGTCGAAGAACGGCACAGGAGGAAATTCGTCTTCTGGCGTTTCGCCTTCGAAGCGGCAAGATCATCGAGATACTTGCGCCCGATGAGTCCGCCGGTAATCAGGCTGTCCAAATGATCCGGCACAACCTTGCTTCGTCCTTGAAACCGCGAAGGCGGCGCAATGCTCGTGCCCAATGAGCTCGCCAGCGATCAACCAGCTCAACTCGTTCAGTTTGCCCTGTCGATTGCTCACAACTCGTTGTCCGTTCAATGGTGACAGTGGGCTGATTACCATGCCGTTCAGCCGACGAGAGCGTCATGATGGCCGGCACGCGAAGGGGGTTTTATCTGCAGGCCACAGGTCTCAGCGCCATATACGCTGGGGCTTGCTCCAGGCCACGCCAAAATGAAGCCTCCACCTCGGCGGCTGCGCCCGACATCGCCGGCTCGGCATCGTCGCCTCAGGCGCCCGCCCCTTCGAGCCGGACCGAGCTCGTGTCCCAGCAACACCGCTTCAGCGTTCGATATCCCGACGGGGCGCAGCCCAAGCTCCAGGAGCTCGGCAGCGTCAACACTGCATTCTGCGGGCGCTCCCCGAGACGTACCTGCGCTCGCTCCCCGAGGATATCCAGGAAAAGATCCAGAAGCGCATTCGAGACGCGGCTCACTGAACGACCGGCTCTTCTGCGCTGCTGACCGCGCTTCGAACGAGCCGGCCTACTCCCCGCGCCGCTCCACGTAGATGTCGAAATCCTCGATCGACATCCCGATTCGATATCTCTCGTTCAGCAGATCCCGCAGCTCGCCGAAATTCGCCAGCGTATCGGCCGAGTCGATCGCGTCGCCCGTCACCATCGGGAACACGTCGCGGTGCTCCACCACGATGGCGGCGGGCACGCTCCTCCGCAGATCGTCCATCAGCACGGCGCGCTCCTTCTGCTTCGCCCAGGCCACCCGCTGCGGCACGTCGTAGAGGTAGCGCGTCGCCGGGCGCCGGTCCGCGAGATCGTAAATGACGGGCTCGAAGCCCCACACGAACACCGGCCGATCGGCGGGAATATGGTCGCGCAGATAGGTGGCCACGGCGCGGTTGGCGCCGGCGTTCACGTCGGCCACGCTGGCCAGCTTGTCGATGGCGGCCTGGTCGCGCGGACGGTGGCTGAAGAGCTCGATTCGCTGCCGGCAGCGCTCGCGGAACGAGCCCTCGACATCGTGGGTGGCGGTGCGCCCGAGGGCCACGGAGCTCGCGGCGGTGATGAAGAGGATGGATCCGGCGGCGCCGAAGCGGCGGAACAGCTCGAACACGCGGAAGAAGCCGAGGCCGCCGAGCAGGGCGGTGAGGGGCCAGGTTGCCCCGTAGTGGTAGGGGAAGAATTTCCCCTGCATCACCACACCGGCGATGTGAAGGGCGATGAGCGCGCCGATCACCATGGCGCCGAAGCGCTCGCGGCGGCGGGGCTGGAAGATGAAGAACAGGAAGAGGCCGACGGTGGGCACGCTCGAATAGGCGGTGAGCCACTCCGTGAAGCCCCAGTACACCATGCCGCCGAGCGTCTCACCCACCCAGCTCAGGGCGGTGTAGTGGGGCGTGAACACGAAGAGCACGTCCCAGAGGGAGCCGAGCGCGCCTCGCGCGGCGAACCAGAGCGCGCAGAGGAGCAGAGGGGCAATCCCGCCCGCGGCGACCGCCAGGATCGGGCGAATCGCGGCGCGGATGGCCGGGCCGAGGGGGGCTTTCGGCCTGTGAGCGGCCTGGAAGGCGCGCACGGCGAGGGCGACGGCCACCACGGCGCCTCCGCCGGCGAGAGGGGGCTTGAGCAGGCCGGCGAAGCCGAAGAGGGCGCCGGAGAGGGCGAATCGACGCAGGGCGTGCTTATCGAACAGGGCGGGGCGATCGCCGCGTGGCAGGCCGGAGAGCGCGCCGGGGCCGAGGGCGATGAGGGCGAAGATCGTCACCATGCCTCCGAAGGACTCGGGCTGGGCGGTGTGCCAGAAATCGAGCTGTGCGTGGGCCAGCGCGGCGATGGCGCCGGCGCAGAGGCCGATTCGATAGTTGCCCCAGGTGTGGTGGCAAAAGTGGGCCATGGCGCCGATCATCGCGGCGAGGCCCAGGCACTCGGTGATCCGGATTCCCCCCTGCTCGGCCCCGAACACGGCGCGGGACGCGGCGTAGATGAGGAAGATGCCGGGTGGCTTGAAATCCCAGGCGTCGCGGTAGGGCATTCCGCCCTGGAGAACGATCTTCCCGGCCATCGCGTAGATGCCTTGATCGCGCCCGTAGCCGAACGTGAGGATCTGGAGCAGGCAAAAGAGGATGATGAGGAGGCAGGCCGCGCTGAGCAGGTGATCGGCGAGACCGATGGGCGTGGAGAAGCCGGGCTCTTCGCCCTGCGATCGCGGCGGCGCGGGAGCGGCGGTGTCGGCGGCCATAAGGGTGGAGGGCGCTCAGGCGCTCCCGAGGGCGGAGGCGAGCAGCGGGGCGATGGTGCAGATCGTGGAGGGGTCGGCGAGGAGCTTTTGCGAGCCTGGGTGGGAGTCGGTGCCGGAGATGCTCTTGAAGACCCCGGAGGCCTGGAGCTTGCCGAGCGATTCGGCGGGGAGCACCACGTGGCTCGCGATCGCGTGCACCTCGGTCGCTCCCGCGGCGAGGTAGGCGCGGCCGGCCTGGAGGAGAGAGGATCCGGTGCGGATCATGTCGTCGTAGATCATCACCGGCTGCCCGCGCACGTCGGCGTTGATGCCGGTCATGTTGAGCTTGCCGGTCACGGAGTCGCGGCTCTTGTAGATGAAGGCCGGCTCGACCCCGAGGTCTTGCGCGAGGCTCTGCACCCACTTGGCGCGACCGGCGTCCGTCGCGCCGAGGACGAAGGGGCGATCGCCCATGCGCTGCCGGATGGCCGCGGTGATCACCTTCGCGCCGTAGACATGGTGAGTCACGTGCGAGTCGCCGAAGTAGAACTCGATCCCGTCGGTGTGCAGATCGAAGAGGAAGACGCGCGTGCCGCCCTCGCAGGGCGGGATCGACGAGATGAGCCGCGCGCGGGTCTTGGCGGTCACGACCTCGCCGGGGCGCACGGCGCGCTCCATCGTCGAGTAGCCGAAGTAGGGGATGACGAACGAGAGCGAGCGGGCTCCGGCGCGGGAGATGGCGTAGCCGAGATCGTAGACCTCGAGCACGTCCATGTCCGTCGGCGTGCCGCCGAGGAGCACCACGTCGCGCCCGCGCGTCGGCGTCGCGATGCGCAGGTAGCGCTCGCCGTCGGGGAAGGTCTTGCGCTCGATCTCGCCGCGCTCGAAATCGCCGGCGGCGAGGAGCGTGGGCTCCATGTAGGCGTAGGAGGGGATGGTGAAGAGGAGCCGTTGCGACGCGGAGCTCATCGAGGTCGGACCTTGTGGGGGGAGCGAGGTGGGCGAGGGGAGCGAGGCGAGTGAGGGGAGCGAGGTGAACGAGGCGAGCCTGGTTGGGCGTGTGGCCGCTCGGCGCGGGGCCGGTCGGCGCGCGCATTGTGCCCGTCCTCGGCGAGGGTGACGAGCACGCTCTTCAGGTGGGCCTCGGCGCCGGGCTCGGGGGGAAAATCGACCGGATCGGGCAGGTCTTTCATCTGCGCGACGGCGCGGCCGGCCTCGCGCGCGGCCTCGTGGAGGAAGCGGCGGAAGCGGATCTTCGCGATGCCGCGGTGGTTGGTGCATGCGAGCAAGCGGCCTCCGGGCGCGAGGCGCGCGAGCGCGGCGGCGGCCAGCGATCGGTAGTCGCTCTCCGCGGAGAAGCGGCTCTTCTTGGTGGTCGCGAAGCTCGGCGGATCGAGGAAGACGAGATCGAAGGTCTCGGCCGCGGCGCCCGCGCCCGCGAGCCAGCGGAGCGCGTCGGCCTCGAGCGTGCGGTGCAGCGCGGGATCGGCGCCCTGCGCGTCGAGGTTCTTGCGGGCCCACGCGAGCGCGCCCGCCGAGACATCGACGGTGAGCGAGCTCCTCGCGCCGCCGGCCACGGCCGCGACCGTGAACGCCCCGGTGTACGCGAAGAGGTTCAGCACACGGAGGCCCGCGGCCATCTCCCGCGCGCGCCGCCGGTTCTCCCGCTGATCGAGGAAGATGCCGGTCGACAGGCCATCGCCGAGGCGCACGAGGTAGGGCAGCCCGAGCTCGTGGATGGTCAGCTCCTCCGGCGCGCTCTCACCGCGGACCGCTTCCTTCGGCGCGACCTCGGCCCGGCGGGTGTCGACGACGACGCTCGCATGCTTGGGCCGCACCTTGAGGTACACGCCCTTCGGGCCGAGGCGCATCGCCGCGTCGAGCACCATCTCGCGCGCCGCCTCGGCCTCCTCGCTCGCCAGCGAGACGACGAGGTGATCGCCGTAGATGTCGACCGACACGCCGGGGAGGCCGTCTCCGCCGCCGTTGACGATGCGAAACGCCGTGGTCTCCTGGTCCACGGCGAGGCCATAGCGCAGGCCGGCCGCCTCGCGCATCGCGGCCTCGATCGCCTCCACCGACGCGAAGGGAGACGCCGCCTCGCCGCGGAGAAAGGCCGAGAAGCTCTCCGGCACCGGGGCGCGCACGACGAGCTTCTTCTTCGTGTCCGGGTGGACGAGGCCGAGCGCGGACGCGTGGAGCATCAGGCGCGGCGCGGGCGCGCCTCCGTAGAGCGGATCACCGGCGATGGGCATCCCCTCGGCGGCGAGCTGCACCCGGATCTGGTGCGTGCGCCCCGTCTCGGGGTGGAGCTCGACGAGCGCCCGATCGCCCGCGCGCTCCAGCACCTCGTAGCGCGTCACCGCGGGCTGCCCCAGCTTGCTGCTCATGGAGAGCGCCTTCATCCGCCCGTCGCGATCCGGCGCGATGCGATGCTCCAGCTTGCCGCGGGCGCGCAGGCCCTTGCCGGCCACGATCGCGAGGTACGTCTTGTCGATCGTGCGCCCTTCGAACTGCTCGGCGATGCCCCGGTTCGCCTCCTTGCGCCGGGTGAAGAGCAAGACGCCCGAGGTGTCCCGATCGAGGCGCTGGTGAATGCCGAGGTAGATGGCGCGCTCGCCCCGCTCGCCGAGATAGCGCCCGAGGCGCGTGTGCGCGTCGTCCTGCCGCTCGGGCTCGGGCGCGTGCGTGCTCATCCCCGCCGGCTTGTCGATGACGATGAGGTCGCGGTCCTCGAAGAGGACGCGCGCCGGTGGGAAGCTCGCGAACAGGCGATCGAAGGCGGGCGGGCTCAATGGGTGATGTTCGTCCCCGGGGGAGGCGTGAACGTGAACTCGCTCGGATCGATGGTGGCGGGCTGCGTGGCCCCCTCGAAGAAGAAGCGGTTCTTGTTGCCCTGGGCGTCGACGATGAGCACGCGCTCGACCACGCCGGGATCGCTCTTGTCGAGCATCGCCTTGTTGATGAAGAACATCGCCGTCTCGTACGCCGGGTTCGGCTGGAGGGGCTTGCCGAGCAACACGGTGCCGGCCGGGTAGGTCACCTTGTCGTTGACGCTGAAGTTGAACGACGAGGCGATGCCCTTGCCCATCAGGAAGGCGAAGGCGCCGGGGTACTCCGTCTTCTGCACCGGCGACTCGAACATCTGGTTGTCCTCGGCCACGTAGACCTTGAGCGTGGTGCCGTCGGACACGACGCGGTTCTTGTTGGGCGGGTCGTAGCGGAAGGAGATCTTGTTCGGCCGCTCGATGAAGGCGACACCGGACGAATTCTTCACCTGGCCCGAGACCTTGAGCGTGTACTCCTGCTTGAACTTCGCCGAGTACGTCTTCTTGCCGAGGAAGATCGCGTCGACCTGCTTGGCGAGATCTTGCGCGGGGCCGCCGGCGACCGCAGGTGCAGCGCCTGCGTCTCCGGCCGGGGGCGCGCCCGCGTCGGCCTGGACCTCGGCCACCGTCGCGCTCGGCGCCGCGCTGGCCTTGGGCGCCGCGGTCTTGGCCGGCTTCGCGCCTGCGTCCTGGGGCGCGCCCGCGTCGGCGATCGGCGCGGCCGCGGAGGCGGTCGCCGTCGCGCTCGCGGAGACGGCCGGCGCGGCCGAGACCACCGGCGGCACGCTCGCCGAGACGGCCGGGATCGCTGCGCTCGCGGAGGCCGGAGGCGCGGCGGTGGTGAGCGCGGCGGAGCGCTCGGGGACGGCGGTCGCCGTCGGGGTGGGGCTCTCGTTGCCGCAGCCGTTGATGAACGAAAGCAGCGAGAGCAGCGAGAGCAGCGGGACGGCGGAGAGGAGGGCGCGCTTCGACATGGATTCCTTCGGCGTGTAGTCGTCCCGGGGGAGGACGTCGAGGAGGACGAGAGGTTCGCCCTCTCCAACGGGCGAGGGCCGCCCGAGCTTGCAGGCCGAGCCTCGATCCGAAGGAGAATCCGTGCTCAGCGCTCCCCGAGGAAGATCCGCCGGTAGTCGTCCACCATCCGGCGGGCGTCGAAGCGCGCCTCGGCCCGGGCCCGCCCGGCCAGGCCGAATGTCCTCCGCGCCTCCGCGTCATGGCCGAGCGCCACGAGCGCCTCGGCGAACGCGGACACATCGTCGCGCGGGACGAGACGGCCGGTCACACCGTCAACGACCTGCTCCGCCGCGCCCCCGAAGTCCGTGGCGATCACCGGGAGCCCGGCCGCCATCGCCTCCAGCGAGGCGTTGGGGCAGCCCGCGGGCTCGGAGATCATCGCGAAGAGGTCGAGCTCGCCGAGCATCGCGCGCGCGTCATCGACGTCGCCGAGCCATTCGACGGGCAAGCTCTCGGCCCTCCGGCGGAGCTCCTCGGCATGCGCCTCTCCGCCCCGCTCGGGCCCGCCGGCGATCCGGAGCACGAAGGGCGGCAGGCGAGGCGCGGCGATCCGGACGGCGTCGATCAGTCGGTCGAGCTTCTTCTGCGGCGAGAGGCGCGCGGCCGTGCCGATCACGAGCCGCTCGCCGCTCGCTCGCTCGCCGGGCAATGGCCCGAGGTCGACGCCGTTCGGGACCACGAAGACCGGCGCACCGAGCAGCGCGCGCGCCTTCTCGGCCTCGGCCTCGTACTTGACGATCACGCCGCGGAGGCGCCTCCCGTAGTCGCGCGCGCTTCGATACGGGAGCCCGGGCGCGCCCCGGAGGAGCCAGCGCTCGAGCGACGCGAAGTACATCTCGCCCGGGCTGATGTCGAAGATCGGCATGCCCGGCAGGTGATCGGCGAGGAGGATCTTGATCTCCGCGAGCGCGTTCCAGAAGACGACGGCGCGCGGCGGATCCTGGTCGATCGCGGTAAGCAGCCGATCGACGACGGCCCGGCCCTCCACCGTTCCCGCCGGCGGCCCGCTCAGCACCTCGATCCCTGCCTCTTCGAGCGCCCTCCGCCCCGGCGTGGGGAAGACCGGCTGCTCCTCCAGCACGGCCGCGCGCACCCGCTCGCCGCGCGCGTGGAGGCCTGCGAGCAGCCGCCGCGCGCTCGACTGCGCCCCGCCGGTCGAGAAATTGTTGGTGATCAAAAGAATTCCCCGACCCTCGGTGGATCGAGCGCGCGCGGCGACGACTCTGCGGTAGAGGCCGAGATGCCGCTCGCCCATCGTCCGGCGATCGAAGTCGCGGGCCACGAGCGCCTCGCCTCCGCCCGGGCCGGCGAGCGCGCGCTCCACGGCCATCGACCCGAGCCGCGCCTCCGGCGTCCCGAGCGGCGCGATCGTGATCGCCTTGTTCTCGCGGGCGATCTCCCGCGTCCCGCCCGCGTCCGTGGCCACCACCGGCAGGCCCGCCGCGAGCGCCTCCAGGTGCGCGAGGCTCAAGCCCTCGTGCGCGCTCACCGACACGAGCACATCCGCCGCGGCGAGCGCCTCCGCGATGTCGTCGAGCGAGCCGGCGAAGACGAAGTCGCGGGCCACGTGCTCTGCCTGGATCGCGTGCCGGAGCGCGCTCGCCGCCTCGGCGCCCGGGCCGTTCTTCGGCGCCGGATCGCCGGCGAGCACGAGGCGCGCGCGCCTCGCGATGCCCCGCCGATCGAGCTCCGCCTGCGCGCCGCGGAGCAGCGCGGGGAGCAGGTGGAGGCGCTTCTGGGGCCGCGGGTTCGCGACCGCGAGCAGGAGCAGATCGCGCGCGCCGATCCGGTGGGCGCGGCGGAAGTCGGCTCCCCGCTTGCGCAGCGCCTCCGTGGGGCGGAGCCGCGCGAGGTCGATCCCGTTCCAGATCGTGCGCGCCGGGACGGGGAGACCGGTCTCGGCGAGATCGGCCTCGGCGGCGAGCGAGCAGGCGATGAGCAGATCGGCGTGGTCTTGCGCGATGTCCGCGAGCCCCTCCGGCCAGCCGGCGCGCGTGTTGTGCACCGTGACCGCGACCGGGATTCCATGGGTCGCGAGGCGCGCGAGCTGCGCTCCGTCGAGCAGGTGCGCGTGGATCAGATCGGCCCCGTGCCGGAGCGCATGCGCGGCGAGGGCGTCGACGCGATCCATCCGGTTGCCGTCGAGCTCGGCGAGATCGAGCGTCCCCTCGGGCGCCGGGAAGGCCGCGCGCGTCGGCCGCCCGATCGTCACGATCGCGGCGCGCGCGCCCTCGTCGTCGAGCGCGCGCTTCAGATCGAGCACCACCCGCTCCGCGCCTCCTTGCTGGAGGCTCGTCACGGCGAGCAGCACGCGCAGCGCCTCGTCCTCGTGCACGTCGAGCGGCGAGAAGCGCACCCGGCGGAGCGCGGGAGCGCCGTCACCTCGGCGAGCGCCTCGGGCAAGGGCAGCCCTCTCCGGAGGCGCATCGCGAGCTCAGCTCGCGCCCGGTCCGAGGTAGACGCTCGACGGCGGCGGCGCCTCGCCCTCCGCGCGCCCGAGGTCCCCGCCGGTGCGCGCGAGGAGCGCCGTCCACATCGTCGCACGCTCGCCCGGCGGCTCACCTTCACGCGGGCGCACCGCGCCGAACGCGCAGAGTGGCTTGCCCGTGGCGCTCGCCGGCGGGAACACCGGTGCTCCCGCTCGCACCGGGACGGCCCCCGCGCGGAGCAGCCACACCGGCCGATCCGGCTCGACCTGCGCCGCGATCGCCTCGTCATCGAGCCCGGCCAAGTCGATCGCTGCGAGCCCCGCCCCGGCGAGCGCGCGCAGCGTCCGGCCGCGCCGCGCGCCGTCGCCCGGCTCGGCGGTGAACACCAGCACCCGCGGCAAAGCGATCTCAGTAGGCGGGAGGATAGCCACGGAACGAGGTGTCTGGCTCGCTGGAATAATGGCGCTGTCGGCTCGACGACGAGCGCCCGCCGCCGCGATACGCCTGCTGCGACGAGGGCCGGCGATTCGAGACCAGGTTGATCGCCTCGATGCTGGCAGGCGGCGCGCCGGTGTACACGAACTGCCCGTTCGGGCTCGGCTCCAGGACCACGTTGCCCATCAGCGGCCCGCTCCCCGTGGTGTAACGATAATTGAGGGTCGAGCCGGCGAGGATCGCCGGGGCCTGGATCCAGAAGCCATCATGGCCGGGCTGGAAGCGAATGCCCTTCACCCCGGAGCGCCGGATGACGAACCAGTAGATCAGCCCGAACAGCCCGACGCTGCCGCAGCAAGTCCCCCCGATGAGCATGCTCGCGCCGGCCCCGACGGCCGCCGCCGCGTTTCCCCCGGAAGAAGGGCTCCCGGCCGGGGTGGAAGGTGTCATCGGCGTCGCGGGCGTCAACGGTGTCGCCGGTATTCCCGGCGGTTTGGGCGTGCCCACCGTGAGCCCGGCGGCGACCCGGAAGCCGTTGTCGGCGTTGCGGCTCCCCGGGGTGTTGCGGTAGCGCGCCGCCGCTCGCCCGTTCCGCGCCTCCTTGAGCCACGAGCCGCCGCGCAGCACCCGTCTCGCCTTGTCGGACGTGTCGGCCACGGTTTGCAGCGGATCGGTGGCCGCCGATTCGGCATACGGCGCGTACCAGTCGGCGCACCACTCGAAGACGTTGCCGGCCATGTCGTACAGGCCGAGGCGATTGGGCTTCTTCTGCCCCACGGCGCGGGTGCCGTTGCCGGCGTTCTCCTTGAACCAGCCGAGCGCGAGGGCGTCGGCGGCTGTCTGTCCCCCGTAATAGGCCGTCGCCGAGCCGGCGCGATAGGCATACTCCCACTGGGCCTCGGTGGGAAAGGTGATCTCTCTCCCCGAGACCCCGCTCAACCACTCGTTGAAGGCCCGTGCGTCGTCCCAGGTGACGAGGGTGACAGGGTGGTTGTCGTCCTGCGCGAACCCGGGTGTCTTCCAGGTGAACTCCTTGCGCTGCACGAGGTCTTTCCCGTCGAAGCCGGAGCCGCCGGAGGTGCCCTTCTCGGCCTCGGTGCGGTAACCGGTGACGCTCACGAAGCGGGCATATTGCCCGCGGGTGACGGGGTATTTGCCGAGGTAATAGTCGCGGCTCAGCGTGACCGAGCGGGTGCGCTCGTCGTCCTTCCGGTCCTTCTCGGTCGCGGGCGACCCCTGGGTGAAGCTGCCCTTGGGGATGAGCACGAGCTCCAGGGTGACGCCGCCGCCGAGGTCGATCGTGGCGGTGGAGGTGCCCGCGAGGGCCGGGGCCGCGAGGAGCAGCAGGCCGAGGCCGAGCGAGGCCGAGGAGGCCGAGGTGATCGAGCGCGCCGGGGTCATCGGCGCGCAGCATCGCACAGAACGGCGGCGGGCCGGTGGATCTCGATCCGTGGATCCGCCCGGCGCGCCCGCGCGTACGTCCTCGTAGACCTCATGACCAACGCTCCCACCCCGCCCGAGAGCCCCCGGAGCGCGCGACGCCCGACCGTCGCGACCGAGAACTTCCGCCGCCAGCATGCGGAGCTGTTCACGCTCGCCGCCGAGATCGGTGGCCGCTTGACCCCGGACGGGGTGGCCTCCGGCGCCGCCGAGCTTCGCCGCCTCCTCGCCCAGCTCGCCGGGAGGCTCAACGTCCACGCGCGGATGGAGAACGACGCGCTCTACCCGCGCTTGCTCTCCCACCACGACGCCCGGGTGCGCGACCAGGCCCAGGCGCTCTTCGACGAGGTCGGAGGCATCTACGCCGTCTTCGGCGCCCTGCTCAACGACTGGCCCTCCGCCGCCGAGATGGAAGCCCGCCCCGCCGATTTCGTCCGCCAGACGATGAAGGTCTTCCGCCTGCTCGGCAAGCGCATGCTCCGCGAGGAGAACGAGCTTTACCCGATGGTGGACGCGATCGAATAACCCCTCGATCAGGGGTAGAAGCGGATATCCCTCGCCGAGAATTTCTCCACCTTCGCGGTCGGGCCCGCGGCCGTGCCTGCGTGGCAGTCGCCGGTGAGATAAACGGTCTTCTTCTCGTCGACGACGACCTCGGCCTCGTAGCGGCCTCCCGTCCCGTCGGGCCGTTGAAAGGCGATCTCCACGCGGCTCTTCCGGGCGATCGGGTCTTGCGCGAGCACCTTGCCGGCGATGGCGTAGTCGAGCCACTCCCAGCCGTGGCGGAGCATCAACTCTCGCTCCAGGATCTGCGCGGGCAAGGGCAATCGGGCGGAGCCGCGGTAGATCTTGTTCATGATGGAGATATCGCCCATCCGGGTCAAAAGGGCGATCATCGCGTTGCGGTCGAGGGCGCCGTAATAGCGGCCCTGGGGGAAATCGACGATCGTGGGGGCGAAGCGGTGGCCGCCGAGGTGGCTCGATTGCCAGACGCGCACGCCGGGGAGACCGAGCAGGGAAATGGTCGAGACGACCTCGCGGTAGAAGGGGTAGCCGAAGGCG
The DNA here is from genome assembly GCA_046351295.1 of Byssovorax sp. GTDB lineage: Bacteria > Myxococcota_A > Polyangia > Polyangiales > Polyangiaceae > JAXLYT01. The sequence continues at coordinate 290 of JAXLYT010000116.1, read as the reverse complement.
CCGCAGCACTTGTCGTTGCTCGCGTGGGTGCACACGAGGATGTCGCGGGTCGCGGGGGCGGGGATGAAGCCGGTCACCGTGCCGCTCACATAGCCCTTCGCCACGGCGGCCACGCCGTCGAGGCTCGGCAGGTCTTGCTCGAGGCCCGTGTAGCCCTTCCCGAGACCCTCGCGGCTCCGGTAGATGAGCACCTTGGCGCGGCGCGGGGCGTCGTCCTCGCCGCGGATGAGCAGCGGGCGGATCGAGACCTTGGCCTTGGCGATGTCGGCGAAGGCGGCCTTCAGGCTCGC
>JAXLYT010000115.1:0-21486 GCA_046351295.1 Byssovorax sp. | reverse complement strand
CCGCCCCCGCCCGTGATCGCCCGAATTCGTCACCTGGCCGCGTTTGCTGGTGATCGCCAACAGGTATGCAGGGCAGACTGCAATTTGCGTGCGAACTGCGACGAGATAGTCGACTTTTACTCGGGTCATACTCCAGGAAACGCATCGATGGTCTTGGCGGCTTGTTTTCAACTGTGTAATTAGCGTGGTGAGGATGAATTTGCCGCGCGCTCCGAGGCTCACACGCCCGAACGATCCCAGAGGAGGCTTGCATGTTAGAGCGTCGTCGATGGTGGTTGTTATGTTCCAGCTTGACGGCGCTAAGTTGTGCGGACAATCGCACGGTGTGCGAGAAGGCATACGATCATATTAGTGAATGCTATGGAAGTGACGATTCGTCCAATGGAATTGGGGGTGACGAGACCTGCGGTGAATACGCATGTACGTCCGAATGTGTCCTTGGCGCGACTTGTGAGGCGATTCGGGACATGACCAGCTTGAAGCAGGCGCCGACCGAGGTGTCGACTGGCCTCAGGACCTGTCTGAACGAATGTCGTATGTGGAATTGATGATCGGGTGAATCACTACTTTTTCTGCTCGGTCGGTCCTCCGAGCAGCGCATCGCACTTGGGCTCAAGTAGAAGTGATCTTGAAAAGGCTGGCCGTAAGCCCCCTCCGCCGCGATCCATTTCGTACACAGCGTCGGGGTGTCCTGGTTCCACTGCTGGACCAAAGCGCTGTGCTCTGCTGGCGGCGGAGCACAGCGCGTCAGTCAGGGCGTGGATCGCCGCGCGATCCTGGAGTTTCGCGCGGCATCCCTCAGCGCACGAGCAGACTCACCGGCTGCGAATAGTCGACCGGCCCGTTCGCCGTGAGCGCCCGGAAGCGGAACCAGCAGAGGTGCCGAAGGCAGCCCCGTCAGGTTGGGCGCGGTCCGGAGCCGGCGCCGGCGCGCGCTGGGCTCGGGAGCCAAGGTGTAGAAGGCCGCGCGATCGAGGTGAGCGCTCGCATCAGAGGAGGGTCTCGTTCGACCGTTGGTGGGCCTTCCTTTGCTCTTCGAGGGTCGGGCTCGACACTTCTGGAGTTTCCTTCGACCGCTGGTGGGCCTTCCTTTGCTCTTCGAGGGTCGGGCTCGACACTTCCGGGGTTTGCTTCGACCCTCGCCGGGTGTCCGTATACTCTCCGAGAGTATGGGGAGGCCCTCGGCGTGGCCGCCCGCTCCGTCCGCTGCGTCCTCCATATACTCTCCGAGAGTCTTCGAAGACGCTCGCCGAGTCTCCGTCGACCCTTTCCGAGTCAACGTAAACTCGCCTGAAGCCACCCCCGCCGTCCGGCCGGGTCTCCATATACCCTCGGAGAGTAGATGAAGACCCTTCGTAAGCGTTCACCACGCATCGCGCCGTGGTAGCCCCGGGTTTTAACCCGGGGTGAAGCACGACGCGATGGATGGATCGTGGAACCGGCTCAACGCGACACTGTTGATTGACGTGCGGCGGCGGTCCCTGACACACCGCTCAGTTCGTCGCCTTCGGGCAAGCCGCCTCGTCCTGCTTCCGCGCGGCCTTGAAGTTGTCGAGGTCCTTCAGCGCATCGCCCTGCTTCTTCTGGGCGATCGACTCCACCTCACCCCAGCTCGCGTCTTTTTCCTTCTGTGCGGCGGCGAAGGTGTGGGTCGCGTCCTCCACCCCGAGCGAGCGCTGCGCGGCCTCGATCAATTTGTCGTCAGCGGCGAGGAGCGCAGCGCACTTGTCCTTCAGCTCCTTCACCGACACATCCTTGGCGTTCGCCTTGTAGCGCTTCACCGCGTCGGCATAGACGCTGTTGGCCTGGTTGCGCCCGCCGATGGCGATCGCCGCCTCGGCCGTGCGCCGCCCGCGCGACAGATCGAGCTGGGTGAACTGGAGATCGGGCGACGCGCCGGGCAGCGTCTCTCCCGCGCCCGAGTGCACGAAGCGGAGGATCACGGCACGGTGAGCGACTTCCCCTGCGGCGGCTTGAACGGCGCGGAGAGCTTGGGCTTCAGGCACGCAGCGACCTGCTCGGCAGTGGCGTCGCCCCCGCCGTCAATCGGCGCGCCGGCGCGACCTTGTCCGCGGGCTGGGCGGGCTTCGTCAATTCGAGCGATCCCTTGAGCTGGCGGGGGGGCGCGCTCTTCCACGCGGTGAAGCAATCGCCCCACCCGGCGACGGCGAGGCGGATCGTGCCGGCCACGTCGGAGCCCTCGTTCTGACCGAAGACCACGGCGGGCTGCACGCCGGCCACGTGATCGATCTCGATGTGCGCGCTCACGCCGGCGCCCGCGGCGGCCTTCGCGTTGAGCGCGGGCATGCTCGCCGTCCACTTGCCGAGCGCGGCCTCGATGCACTTGGTGCCGGCGGGGGTCATGTTGTCGCCGCTCACCTTGTGCGTCACGCCGCCGTCGCCGAGCGAGGCGTCGATCACCGCGTGGGTGCGCTTGTCCGCGCCGCGGTGGGTCGGATCGACCAGGCACTCGAGCACGAACGGGCGGGCGAGCAGCTCGACGCCGAGGAGGACCTCGGTGGAGATCACGGCGGGCAGGGCCGGCGGATCGCTCGCGAACGTGGCCACGTCGAGCCAGCCGGTGTTGCCGAGCTGCTGCTGCTCGATCTTGGGCGCGGCGGTGGGCGCGGACGTCGGTGCAGGGGTCTGGGGAGCGTCGGGGGCCGCCGCGGAGCAGGCGGTCAGGGTGAGGGCGAGGAGAGCGGCGCGCTTCATGGGCCGCCTTCATAGCCGAACCCTGGCCGGAGGGGGAACCGGCGTCAGAGGATGTTCCCCAGGCTGCTGCGCCAGGCCCCGATGCGTCGGTCGGAACCGCTCACCGTACGATGTACGGCTCGCGGAACCCGCCACAACCTCGGGCCGCTCGCGACGCCTGTGGAACACCCTCTTCAGAAGGGCGACTTCTCGGACGCCGCCGCGATGCGATCGAGGAAGGGCTGGCGCAGCGGCGTGAGCACCGAGCTCACCGGGATCTTCGCCACCTCGACGGCGACCTGGGGCGTCTGCCGGCGGGCGGTGATCTTCAGCTTCACCTCGATCTTGGGCTTGCCGTCGTCCTTGTCCTCGGCGAGCGCCACCGCGCTCAGGCTCACGAGGCTCAGCACCATCCCGATCTGTACCAGCACGCGCATGGGGAAACCTCCAGGGTCCCTCATGGTAGCGCAGGCTCCCCGTCGCGGCAGCTTCATCACACGCGGGGTGTCACCATGGAGACGAGGATGCCGAGGATCTTGTCCGGCTGGCTGATCGAGTACTCGTTCAGATCGATCCCCAGCGTCTTGCCGGTCAAGCTCAAGAACTTCCAGGCCGTACCCGTCGTGACCACGCCGTAGAGGGTCTCCACGGGCGTCCCGTCGCGTTCGTTGAAAATTTTTCGCCGCGACCATCTCGGCGGCGCATTGCCCCATCCCATCCCGGAGGTTCTCGTTCTTGGCCTCGGCCAAGGCGACGATCGGCGCCTTGACGAAGAGCTGCTCGGGGCTCGACGTGATCAAGAAGTCGCATGCGCCCGTGAGCCCCGCCTCGGGATCGACCGAGAGCTCGACGCCGGAGAAGAGGGCGATGTCCGGCCGAAACGATCGTTTGAGCTCGACCAGAACCGGGGCGATGATGAGCTCCGAGCGGGCCTTCTCGGTCCCCATCGCCGTGGCCAGGGGGACGTTGTAGCGGAGCGTGTCGAGCAGGGCCTGGCTCGGCGAAGCAGGGGGGCGATCTTCGAAGAGGCCCGGCCGCTCGCTGGTGCGGAGGTCGAACTTCTTGAGGACATCCGGCAGGCGAAAATCTCGGAATGACATTGAGCGACTCCAGAGGGCGGCGAGCCCGAGGCTAGCACGGTGTCCTGCGCGCAGAGCTGTCCGGCGCGTCGCTACCCGCGAATGTCCCGCGCGACCGAGGAGCGGATCAACCTCAGCAATGCGTCGCGCTGGGTGCTCAGGTAGAAGTGATCGCCGGGCAGTCGGACGACCGAGAAATCTCGCGTCGTCTGCGCGCCCCAGGCCGCGAGCTGCGCGTCGGTCACGGCCGGATCGTCCTCCCCGGCGAGCGCGGTGATCGGCACATCGAGCTTGGGCTCGTCCCGGTAAACATGGCTCTCGTGAAGCACACAGTCGGTGCGGAGGAGGGGGAGCATCACGTCCATCAGCTCCGGGTTGTCGAGCACCGCGATGGGCAGCCCGTTGAGGGTGCGGAGCAGGGCGATGAAGTCCGGATCGGAGAGGTCCTGGGCGCGCTCTTCGATGATCCACTGCGGTGCGTGACGGCCCGAGGCGAAGAGGTGAATCGGCGCGGGCAGGCCTTCCGCGCGCAGGCGGCGCGCGAGCTCGAAGGCCACGAGCGCGCCGACGCTGTGGCCGAAGAGGGCGAAGGGGCGATCGAGGAGCGGGCGCACGGCCTCGGTCACGGCGTCGAGGTAGGGCGCGAAGTCGGCGATCGAGGGCTCGCTCCGGCGCTGCTCGCGGCCCGGCGGGTGGAGGGCGCAGACGTCGATCGAGGGGCCGAGATCGGTGGGCCAGTCACGGTAGGGCGAGGCGCCGACGCCGCCGCAAGGGAAGCAGAAGAGGCGCACGGGGGCGCGGGGCGCGGGCTTCTGGCGGACGATCCAGCCCTTCTGGGGAGGCACGATCGCACGATAGCGCATCAGCGCCGCGATCTTCGGCCGAGCAGCGGCTCGGGCGCGGCGGGGCGCGCGGGCTCCTTCGGGGGCGGGGCGCGGCGCTCGCCGGTGAGGGCGCGCGCGGTGAGCACGAGGCCGGCGATGAGGAGGCCGTTCATCCACAGGATCGCGTAGCCGAGGGGGCTGCCGGGCACGGGCTCGGTGCCGAAGGCGCCCTGGATCTGCGCGTAGGTGCCGACGATCGCGAGGCGCGGGAAGAAGGCGCCGATGAGCGTCACGAGGAGCGCGGAGGGCAAGAGGGCGAGGGCGGCGAGCAGGCGCGCCGAGCGGCGGCGGAGCGCGGCGCGGCAGGCGACGAAGCCGGCGGGCGCGAGCGCGGCGGAGACGAGCACGAGGACGGTACCGAGCGCCGAGGGGATGGAGCGGCTGTCGGTGAGGTAGAAGTGGGCCCGGTCGCCCCGGGATCGAGTAGGCGGTGGCGGGGGGCGACGACGAGGGCGCCGAAGAGCGCGACGATCGCCGTGCGCGGCGAGAGCCGCGCGGTCGTCGTCGTGCGCGCGGGCGAGCCAGGCGAGCGCGACGCCGAGGAGGAAGGCGACGAGGCCGGCGAGGCGCGAGCCGGGGAAGGGTAGTGCGGACGGGCCCCGCGGGGAAAGCCGGGCGCGGATTGCCCTCCTCCCCGGGCCGCGCTACGCCCCGGCCCATGGATCCTCGCCATGTCCGCGATCTCCTGGAGCGCGTCCGCAACAGCGACGTCTCCATCGAGGACGCGCTCGAGTCGCTGCGCGGCCTCCCGTTCCGCGACCTCGGCTTCGCAGCCGTCGACCACCACCGCGCCCTGCGCCAGGGCATGCCCGAAGTCATCTTCGGCGAGCGGAAGACGGCCGAACAGATCGCCGCGATCGCGGCCGAGATCGTGCGCGGCGGTCACAACGTCCTCGTGACGCGGGTGGACGCGGAGAAGGCGGCTGACGTCATCGCCCGCGAGCCCCGGTTCCGCTACGCCGAGATCGCGCGCACCCTCAAGATCGAGGTCGATCCGGTGAAGATCCGGGAGCGCGGCCCGTCGCCGTGGTCACCGCCGGCACGAGCGACATGAACGTGGCCGAGGAGGCGGTGGAGACGCTGAGCGCGGTCGGCCTCGTCCCCGAGCGGTACTACGACATCGGCGTGGCCGGCATTCACCGGCTGTTCCATCGCCTCGAAGACCTGCGCAAGGCCGCCGCGGTGATCGTCTGCGCCGGGATGGAGGGCGCGCTCCCGAGCGTGGTCGGCGGGGTGGTCTCGTCGCCCGTCATCGCGGTGCCCACCTCGGTCGGCTACGGCACGGCGATGGGCGGGTTCACCGCGCTCTTCGCCATGCTGACGAGCTGCGCCTCGGGCGTGGTGGTGGTCAACATCGACAGCGGCTTCGGGGCGGCCATGGCCGCGCACCGGATGCTGCTCGACCGGAGCAGCCAGGGAGCGCAGGGATGAGCCACGATCACGACCATGATCACGATCATGACCATCATCATGATCACGACCACGATCATCATCACGATCATGATCATCATCACGATCACGACCATGGTCACGGCCATGATCACGATCACGACTTCTGGCACGACCATGATCGCGCGGGCGGCGCGCATGTTCACCCGCACGATCCCGGCCCCGCGCACGGGCATGCGCATGCGGGGGACCACGAGCACCCGGTGAGCCGGCCGCTCCTCCGCGAGGGGGACGGGCGGGGCAAGGTGCTGTTCTTCGATGCGTTCAGCGGCGCTGCGGGCGACATGACGATCGCCGCGCTGCTCGACCTCGGCGTGCCGCTCCTGGTGATCGAGCGGGCCGTTGCAGCTCTGCCGATCGAGGGTTTCCATCTGCACCGCGCGCACCGCCACCGGAGCGGGATCGTGGCGACGGCCTTCGACGTGCACGTGGAGGGCGGCCAGCCGCAGCGCACCTACGGGACGATCGACGCGATGCTGGCGAGCGCGCCGCTCGACGCTGCGACGCGCGCGCTCGCGCGGAAGATCTTCCGACGGCTCGGCGAGGCCGAGGCCGCGGTGCACCGGATGCCACTCGACGACGTGCACTTCCACGAGGTGGGCGCGGTGGACGCGATCGTGGACATCACCGGCGCGGCGGCGGCGCTGACGTACCTCGGCGCGGAGGTCGTGGCCTCGCCCCTGCCGATGGGCCGCGGCTTCGTGAAGGCGCAGCACGGCATCCTCCCGCTGCCCGCGCCGGCCGTGGTGGAGTGCCTGCGCGGCGTGCCCACGTACGGCGTCGATCTCGACGCGGAGCTCGTGACGCCCACGGGCGCGGCGATCCTGGCCGCGGCCGCGAGTCGCTTCGAGCGCTGGCCGGCCTTCGCCCCCGAGCGGATCGGCTTCGGCACCGGGACGCGCGAGCTGCCCGATCGGCCCGCCTTGCGCGTGGTTGCTCGGCGCGCCCGCGCCCGCGGAGGCCGAGCGCGAGGGTGGTTCTTCGTCGACCCATGTGCAGATCGAGGCCAACGTCGACGACCTCACCGGTGAGCTGGCCGCACATGCCATCGAGGCGCTCCTCGCGGCGGGCGCGCTCGATGCGTGGGCCGTGCCGATCACGATGAAGAAGGGGCGCCCCGCGCTGACCATCGCCGCGCTCGCCACAGTCGAGGGCGCGGAGCGCGTGGCCGCGGCGATGCTCACGGAGACGACGACGATCGGCGTGCGCAAGACGCCGGTGAGCCGCACCGAGCGGCCGCGGCGGATCGCGACGGTGGAGACGCCCTACGGATCGATCCGCGTGAAGATCAGCGAGGGCCCGTTCGGTCCGCCGCAGGTGAAGCCCGAAACCGACGACTGCGCCGCGGCGGCGAGGACGCACGGCGTGCCGCTGCGCGAGGTGCTCGCCGCAGCGCTCGCGGCTGCGCTGCGCTGAGCATCACGGAACCGGCGCGCGCTCGTGCGGGAGCGAAATCTCTGCCGGTGCTCACGGTTCGAGGTGCTACGATTGGCTCGATGTCCGCTCTGCTGAAAGCCCATGTTCGAGCAGGCCGCCTTGTCCTCGACGAGCCGACGACGCTCCCCGAGGGAACCGAGGTGGCTCTCTTCGTCGACCCGGTCGAGGCGCTCGACGAGGCAGATCGTGACGAGCTCGAAGCTCTCCTGGAAGAGAGCCTGATTGAAGCGCGAGCCGGTCAGGAGATCTCGAACGACGAGGCCTTCCGGCAGATGGCGATGGCCCGGGCCAGCGCGCTGGCCGCGGCCCGGTGAGCCTGCCGGTCGTCTGGACACCCCGCGCGGTCCGGGAGGCCACCCGCGCCGTCGCCTGGTGGGTCGAGAACAGACCCTATGCGCCCGAGCTCCTCGAGCAGGAGCTCGCCGAGGCGATTTCGCGTCTGCGCATCTCGCCGCTGATCGGGACCGTGCACAAGCCCGGGATCCGTCGGCTCGTCCTCGAGCGGACGAGGTACGGGCTGTACTACGCGGTGGAGCCCGGCAAGGTGCGCCTGCTCGCTGTCTGGGCTCGCTGCGCGGCGAGCGCCGCGCCTTCGTTGAGGAGAGCTACTTCGGCTCGCCGAGCGTGCAGTAGCTCGGGAAGCCCATCGGGAGGCCCTTTTCGTACGGCTCGGGGCTCACGCCGAACGGGTGGTCCTGCAGGAACTGCCACGCCGCGTCGCGCCCGTCCGTGGGCACGGTGTGGCCCTTGTTGTGGTTGCAGGTGAAGGCGAAGTGCCCCTCCATCGTGAGGTCGTCGTAGTAGCTCTTGGTGGCGGTCGCGAAGTTGATGATCACCTGATCGGAGGGGCCGCCGTAGAAGAGCATGGCGGGGTACTTGTTGCTCTCGTCTTGCACCGGCGGCACGCCGAGGCGCGCGCCCGAGTAGGCCACGATGCTCGCCAGGTAGCCCGACCTGCGCGCCGCGAACTGCTCGGTGTTCATGGCCCCGGCGCTGAAGCCCACGCTGTGGATGTGGCGCTTGTCGATGCCCACCTTCTCGATCGCGCAGCCGAGCACCTCGTCGGCCACGAGCAGGTCGTCCTCGACGTCGCCGCCGAGGCAGAGATACCAGGGGAGCTGGCCGGCGGCCGGATCGTGATAAGGCGCGACGACGACGCCGCCGAGGGCGTTGATCGCGGCGACGGCCTTGCCGAGCGCGTACGACGCCTCCTTCGGCGATCCGCCGGCGCCGTGCCAGAAGAACACGAGCGGCCCGTCGAGCGTCTTCGCCGCGTCGGTGGCCCAGATCTCGATGTCGCGGCTCTTCCCCTTGAACGTGACGGAGGCCTTGCCGGTCACGAACTCGGGGCAGGTGCCGGTGGGCTTGGGGATGAATTTCTCGTCGGGCTCGGCGGGCGCGGCGCTCCCTCCCGTACCGGAGGTCGTGCTCGATCCACCGCCGCTTCCGCCGCCGGTGCCGCTCGCGCTCGTCGTCGCGCCGGTGCTGCCTCCTCCACCCGAGGGCTCGACGGCAGTGCCTCCGCAGGCGACGAGAGCGACGAGACCGGACGCGGGGAGGACAAGGGCAAGGCGCATCGGCTGATTTAGCCATGAATCGCCGGGCATGTCGACGGCGCCCCGCTCGTCCGGTGCGCTTGTGGTAAGGGCAGAGAGATGCGAGCGCGCTGGACGAAGATGGTGATCCTCCTCGCCGCGCTCCTCGCCGCGGGCTGCTCGCGCAAGAGCAGCCCATCGCTCGGCGTGGCGACCGCCGAGGCGCAGGGCGCGCCCAAGCCCAAGCCGCACCCGCCTCCGCGCACGAAGCTCGTCGCCGAGGGGCCCGAGGCCGAGCCGCGCGTCTCGTTCGTGCAGGGCCGTCACGGACGCCTGCGCCTCTCCGACGGCGGGCAGGGCGGGGTGCCTGTCCTCTTCGTGCACGGCCTCGGGTCGAGCCTCGACGCGTGGCAGGCGCAGCTCGACGCGATTCGCCCTCACCGCCGCGCCGCTGCGCTCGATCTGCGCGGCCACGGCGAGTCCGACGCGCCCTTGGACGACGACTACTCGATCCCTGCGCTCGCCGACGACGTCGAGACGGTGATCGAGATGCTCGGCTTCGATCGGGTGCACCTCGTCGGGCACAGCATGGCGGGCGAGGTGCTCACGGCGTACGCGGGCCGCCACCCCGAGAAGGTCGCCGGGTTGGTCTACGTCGACGCGGTGGGCGACATGCACCGCTTGAGCCGCGAGGACCAGGACAACTTCATCGCCGCCGGGGCCGACCCGCGCATCGATCAGCACAAGGTCTACGAGGAGATGCTCGGCCCGCGCGCGCGGCCGGAGACGCGCGAGCGGGTGCTCGCCGCCGTCGATCAGGTCAAGCCCGGGGCGCTCGGCGCGATCCGCCGGGCGATGGTCGAGTACGCGCCGGGCGACGACGCTGCCCGCTACAGCGGCCCGCGCACATGCATCGACGCCGAGGGCAACGACAGCGTGGTCGACGCGTGGGCGCTCTTCCCCGGGGCGCCGCGCCGCCGCGTCCCCTACGTCTCCCACTTCGTGATGATGGACGACCCCGAGGCGTTCACCACCATCCTCGAGGCTTTCTTGATCCCCTGATCGCGTTCGAGGGGTGACCCCCTCAGTCGGGCCGCTCGATCAGGGAGCGCCTCGGCCTCCCACGCGAGGAAGCCGCCTTCGAGGAAGCCGACCGGCATCCCCTCGGCGGCGAGCTTCTCGGCGGCTCCTTCGATTTGTCGCCCGAGCGGCAGTAGAGGATCGGCTCGCACTGGGCATGTGCAGCTCGGCGAGGCGGCCCTCGATCTCCTCGAGCGGCAAGTTCGCCGCGCCGGGGATGCGCGCGCGCTCGTAGCTGCGCGCGTCGCGCGTGTCGACGGCCACCACCTGACGCTGCTGGATGAGCTGGGCCAGCTCGACGGCGCGGATCGCGCCCTCGGCCCGCGGGAGGAAGGGCTCGAGCATCTCGCGGAGCTGGTTTCTGCGGAGCACGCCCTGCTCGCCGGCCACGGGGCGCCCGCGGTGGATGACCATGAAGGTCGGCACCGCCTGGATGCGGAGCGAGGTCGCGAGCCGCTTCGACTTGTCGATGTCGATCTTGACGACCTTGGCCTTGCCCTCGAGCTCGCGCGCGACCGCCTCGACCTCGGGCGCCACCTGCTTGCAGGGCGCGCACCAGTCGGCGGTGAAGTCGATCAGCACGGGCAGCTCGCTGCGGAGCACCTCGCGCTCGAAGTCTTGCTCGCTGACGTAGGGGACGGAGGACGCGGCGGGGGGCATCTTGGCGGCCATGAAGGCGCGTTATAGGCGCTTTGGACCGGAGAGACCAGTGCCGGGGCGCTACTCGATCTTGAGCAGCTCTTTCACCTTGGCGATCACCTGCGGGGCCTGGATGGGCTTGGTGATGTAGGCGTTGGCGCCGAGCTGCAGGGCCTTCTGCCGGTCTTCCTGGGAGCCCTCGGTGGTGATGATGATGATCGGCGTGTCTTTGTGCACAGGGTCCGACCGGACGCGCTTGACGAGCTTCAGGCCGTCCATGATCGGCATGTTGATGTCGGTGATGATCACGTCGTACTTCGTCGACGCCAGCTTGCGGAGGCCGTCCACGCCGTCGTCCGCCTCGGTGACGCGCAGGTTCTTCACGCGCGCGAGCGCGAAGACCAGGAGCTGTCGCATCATGGGCGAATCTTCGACGATGAGGCAGGAGTACTCGGCCATCAGTCAGTCCTCCAGGTCGAGGAAGGCCTGGATCCCAGGCACCTTGCGACCCGCGTCGGTGAAGAGCCGCGCGTTGACGAGCGCGGGGGCGGCCTGCGCGCCCAGGAGCTTGAAGAGCTCGCGGTCGGTCTGGACGAACTCGGTCTTCTGCGGAAGGTTACCGAAGATCGCGATGACCCCGATGGTCTTGCCGTCGAGGGTGAGGGGGATGACGCAGGCCGGATCGTCGATCGAGGCCTGGGTGAGATCGCGGCCCGAGCGGGGCGACGATCGGGGGGACGAGCGGCGCGAGGAGCGGGGCCCGTCCTGCGGCGAGACGCCGGCGGTGAAGACGATCTCCCCGCTCGTGAAGGCCTTGCCGAGGGCGCCCTTGTCGGCGGGGAAGCGCGCCACGTCGGCGAGGGGCACGCCCTCGCTCGCGATCGAGACGAGCTCGCCCCCGTCGTCGGAGACGAAGTAGATGGCGAAGGCCGCGGAGCCGAGGAGCTGGGCGAGCAGCTCCTTCAGCACCCGGAGCACGTTGCGCACGCTGCGCGCCGCGTGGAGCTGCGCCGTCGCCACGTAGAGGTTCGCGAAGCTCGCGAGCTCGTTCTCCACCTCGTGGTACTGGGCGCCGTAGCTCTCCTTGACGAGGTCGGCGCGGGCGGAGCGGCTCATCAGCTCCTGCTTCTCGTGCTCGAGCTCCTCGATCTTCTTGAGCAGATCGCGGATGGCGGCGTCGCTCGCCACGTGGGCGCGCAGCCGGCCGTTCTCTGCTTCGATGCCGTCGAGCTGCTCGCGAAGCCGCTCGTTCTCCTTCAACAGCTCTTCCGTGAACTGCGCACCTTTGCGGAAGAACTGCTGAATGAACGCATCGCGCTCGCGCTTCAGGTCGTCCGGCGGACGCTCGCTCTCCGTCGCCGGACGCTCTTTGCTTTCACTCATCGCGCCCTGGGCCCTCCAGCGGGTGGGACGGTAGCATGGCAGGCTCGCCGGACGGAAGATTCGAGCCGGCGAATGTGATCATTCGTACTCGATACCCTGCGCCGTTCAGGTGGCGTCCCTCCGGGCGCGGGCGAGCTCGGCCCAGCGGGGCAGCTCGCCGGTGAGCACGCGGGGCGCCTTGCGGAGGGCCCGGATGCTCCCGGCGCCGACCAGGAGCATGACCGCGCGGATCTCCGCCTCGACCCCGGCGAGGAAGGCGCGCGCTCCCTCGCGGCCGCCGCTCATGAAGGCCTGGAGCACCGGACGGGCGATGCCGGCCACATGGGCGCCGAGGGCGATGGCCTTGGCCGCGTCCGTGCCGCTCGACACCCCGCCCGTGGCGATGATGGTCGAGAAGCGGGGCCGCGCCTCCTTGCAGATGATGACCGAGGCGGCCGTGGGCACGCCCCAGTCACGCAGCGCCGTCCCGAGGGAGCGCGCCTCCGCCGTGGCTCGCTCCGTCTCGACCGCGACCCACGAGGTGCCGCCCGCGCCCGACACGTCCACATGCTGCACGCCGGCCCGGCCGAGCCGTCTGGCCGCGCGTGGCCCGATGCCGCACCCCGTCTCCTTGGCCACCACGGGCAGCCCGAGCTCTTCGACCAGGCGCTCGATCGCCCCGATCACGCCGGCGAAGTAGCGATCGCCGCCGGGCTGGACGATCTCCATGGCCGGGTTCAGGTGCACGCACATCGCGTCCGCGCCCACGCGCCCCGCGAGATCGGCCACCGCGTCGGTCGGCAGCTCGCGGGCCTGCACGCCGCCGATGTTGCCGAGGATGAGCGCCGTGGGCGCCACGTCGCGCACCTCGTACGTGTCGTCCTTGCCGCCGCGGAGCATCGCCCGCTGGCTCCCGAGGCCGAAGCCGTACCCGCGCTCCTCGCAGATCGCCGCGAGCTCGCGGTTGATCTCGCGGGCCCGCTCCGTCCCGCCCGTCATCGCGGCGACGATGATCGGCGCGCGCAGCGTCTTGCCGAGCACCTTCACCGACGTGTCGATCTCGTCGATGGCCAGCTCGGGCAGCGCGTCGTGCACCAGCTCCACCTGCTCGAACATCGTCGTCTTGCGGGCGAAGCCGACGTCCCCCGTCGCGCAGAGGTCGATGTGGTCGGCCTTCCGGCCGGCGATGTCAGGAGGATGCGTCGTGGTCATGATCAGGCCGTCGCACCATAGCGGTCCCCGCGGAAATTCCTAATGATTTTCGCGATGGAACCCATGGCCTTCATCTCGACTCCGGTCAGTTGCAGTACCGTGACGACGGGTCGACCGACTTGCACGTGTTCAGCGTCGCGCTCGTCCCCGGAGCCACCGAGGCCGTCTCGATGTGGATGTGCGGCCCGGAGGAGCAGCCGGAGTTGCCGCTGTACGCCACGAGCTGACCCTGGTCGACGTGGCTGCCGTTGCCGATCCCGGGCGCGAGGTCGTTGATGTGCAGGTAGTAGAGGTAGAAATCCTTCCCGCCGTCGCCCGGGTCACCGCAGTCGCTCTTGATCTTCACGTAGTTGAACGCGTTCCAGCAGTCGGCGCTGCACCCGTTGTTGTAGCAGTTGGGGAAGCCCAGGGCCGAGCCCACCACGGTGCCGGCGATGCCCGCGTAGATCGGCGTGCCGATCGCGGTGCCGTAGTCGATGCCGTAGTGGCTGCCGCCCCCGCCGCACGCGGAGTACGCCTGGGTGAGCACGCCCGGCGGGTGCTGCACGCAGCAGGTGCCCCCGCCGCCGGGCTTGCATGCGTCGGCCACGCCGGGTGGGTTCACCTGGCAACCGTTGGGGCACATCGTGGACGACGCGGTCGCCTGGTTCTGGCAGTTGTACAGTGTGTTCGGATCGCCGCTGCCGAGCGAGGCGCCGCAGTAGGCCCCGTTGCCGCTGTTCGCGTTCTGGCAGGGGTCGCCTGCGGGGTTGCACGCGTCGGCCACGCCGGGCGGGTTGACCTTGCAGCCGTTCGCGCAGTCCTGCTTGCCGGCGGTCGCGCCGTTCTGGCAGTTGTAGAGCGCGTTCGGATCGCCGCCGGTGAGGGTGCCGCCGCAGTACGCGCCGTTGCCGAACTGGGCCGACGCGCAGGGATCGGCGGGGGGCGGGACGCAGGAGCCGGCCGCGCACCCGCTGGGGCAAGGGGTGGTGGAGGCGGTGACGCCGCCCTGGCACGTGTACGAAGAGCTGTGATCGGCGAGCCCGCCGAGCTCCCCGCCGCAGTGCTTTCCATCGGCCGCGCCCGCGCACGGATCGCTCGATCCGCTGCCGGTGGTGGTCGTGGTCGTCCCCGCGCCGCCCGCGCCCTGCGCCTCGCCGCCCGCGCCGCCCTGACCGGCGCCCGCGCTCCCGCCCGTGCCTTGACCGCCGGCGCCGGAGGTCGCGCCGCCTTGCCCGGCGCTCCCGGTGCTCGTCGAGGTCGAGCCGGTGGTGCCCGTGGTCCCGACCACGGGGTTCGAGCTGACGCAGGAGACTGCGAGCGGAAAGGCCAGGGCGCCGAGGGCGAGCGAGATCGAGGCTGCGCGCATCATCGTTCCTCTTCTTCCCCCATCCTCCGCGATCCCCGGCCCTCGACGCTACAGCGGCGTCCTGACCCTGTCCGCGAGGACGGTTCTTGACTTCACCGATGCGACATTGCAAGAAAGGGGCGTGAAGCTGTCCAACAAGGGCCGGTACGGCGTGCGGGCGATGTTCGACATCGCCTTCCACAACAGCGGCCGGCCCACGCAGATCCGGGAGATCGCCGAGCGCGAGCTGATCCCGGCGCGCTTCTTGGAGCAGATCTTCCAGGACCTCAAGAAGGCCGGGCTCATCGCCTCCAAGCGCGGCCCCCGCGGCGGCTACCACCTGGCGCGCCCGCCGGAGGAGATCACCCTGGGCGACGTGCTGCGCGCGCTCGAAGGGCCGGCCCTCATCACGCTGGCCGAAGAAGAGCCCGCCGGCCGCCGGACCACCCCCGACGCGACCGCCGCGGTGTTCCGCGAGCTCACGGTCGCGGTCGAAAAGTGCTTCGATTCGGTCTCCATCGCCGATGTCTGCGAGCGCGGTCAGGCGCTCGGCCTCCACCGCCGCTCCCGCGAGCGCGCAAGCTACGTGATCTGAATGGCGCACCTCGACGAACGACCGGACCTCCCGCCGCTGCCCTCCCACCCGCGGGTGATCGACAGCGTGCTCGATCTCGTGGGCGACACGCCGCTCTTCGAGCTGCGCCGCATGGGCGACGGTCGCCCCCGCGGTCGCATCTTCGCCAAGGCCGAGGAGCTGAACCCCGGCGGCTCGGTGAAGGATCGGATCTGCCTCTCGATGATCGAGGCGGCCGAGGCCGCGGGCGCGCTCGTCCCCGGCGGCGTGGTGGTCGAGCCGACCTCGGGCAACACCGGGATCGGGCTCGCCCTGGTGTGCGCGGCCAAGGGCTACCGCTGCATCCTCACCATGCCCGCCAGCATGAGCCTCGAGCGCAGGCAGCTCCTCGAAGCCTACGGCGCCGAGGTCGTGCTCACCGACCCGGAGCTGCAGATGGAGGGCGCGATCGAGAAGGCGCAGGCGATCGCCGCGGCCACGCCCGGGGCCTTTTTCCCCGGGCAGTTCGACAACCAGGAGAACCCGCGCGTCCACGCGGCGCACACCGCGCAGGAGATCCTCCACGCGATGGCCAACGAGCGGATCGACGCCTTCGTCGCCGGTGTGGGCACGGGCGGGACGGTGAGCGGCGTCGGCGCGGTGCTCCGCCGCATGCGCCCGGCGCCGAAGATCATCGCGGTCGAGCCGGCCTCCTCGGCCACGATCTCCCGGGGCGAGCGCGGGCCCACCAAGATCCAGGGCCTCGCGGCCGGCTTCGTGCCGAAGAACTACGACGCCTCCGTGGTCGACGAGGTGCGGACGGTGAGCGATCGCGACGCGTACGACACCAAGGTGGAGCTCGCGCGGCGCGAGGGCTTGCTCGTGGGCATCAGCGCGGGCGCGGCGGTGCACGTGGCCCTCGCGGTGGCGGCCGAGCTCGGTCCCGAGGCCAACGTGGTGACGGTGCTCTGCGACACCGGCGAGCGCTACTTCAGCCTGGACGAGTACTTCCGGTGAGCGACGCCCTTCCGGTGAGCGACGAGGTCGATCTGCTCCTCGTGGGCGCCGGCGGGATCGGCGCGCCGGCGGCGCTCGCGCTCGGCGCGGCCGGCTTGCGGAGCCTCGCCGTGGTCGACGACGATCGGGTCGAGCTGTCCAACCTGCACCGGCAGATCCTCTTCACCGATCGCGACATCGGTCGACCGAAGCTCGACGCCTTCGCCGAGGCGCTCGCCCGCCGATTCTCCGGGCTCTCGATCACCCTCGTGCCCGGCCGCGTCCGGCCGGAGAACGCCGCTTCGCTCGTGTCGCGGGCGCGCGTGGTGCTCGACGCCACCGACAACTTCGCGACGCGCTTCCTGCTCGCCGACGCCTGCCACCTCGCCGGGGTGCCCGTGGTCCACGCGGCCGCGGTGCGCTGGCGCGCCACGGTGATCGCCGCGGGATCGGAGGGCCGCCCCTGCTACCGCTGCCTCTTCGAGGACCTGCCGGAGGGCCCCGCGCCCGACTGCGCGAGCGCCGGCGTGGTGGGCCCCGTGTGCGGCGTGGCCGGCGCCCTCGCGGCCGATCGAGCCCTGCGCATCCTCGCCGGTGATCGCGCGGCGCTCGGCAAGATCGCGACTTACGACGGCCTCACCGATCGCCTGCGCGAGGTCGGCGTCCGAGCCCGCCCGGGCTGCCCGCTCTGCGGCGCTGCCCGGAGCATCCACGATCTGTCGGCGAGCCGTTACCTCGCCGCTGCATGCGCCTCCCTGTGAGGCAACGACCGTTGTTCTTGGAGGAGTAGATCATGTCCCAAGCCCCTGTCTCCAACGTCCGCATCCCGACCCCGCTCCGCACGCTGACCTCCGGCAACGACGAGGTGAAGGCTGCCGGGTCCACCGTGGCCGCCGCGATCGAGGATCTCGAGAAGAGCTACCCCGGCATCCGCGACCGGCTCCTCGACGAGAAGGGCGTGCGCCGCTTCGTCAACATCTACGTGGGCGAGGAGGACATCCGCTTCCTCGACGGCCTCTCCACCGAGCTCAAGGGCGGCGAGCTCATCTCCATCGTCCCGGCGATCGCAGGCGGCTGAGGTGAGCGCCCGCTTCCTCCGCCAGATCCTCCTGCCCGAGATCGGCGCGGCCGGGCAGGCGCGGATCGAGCGCGCCCGGGCCGCCGTCGGCGGAGGGCCGTCGCTCGCCCACGAGGCGGCGGCGCTCTACGCCGAGGGCGCCGGCTTCGCGGCCATCGACCCGGGCGCGATCGACGTGGACGCGCTCGCGCCGTTGTCCATCGTCAACACGCCGGCCGCGCGCGCCGTCTGCGCCGGATCGCGCGCCGCGCTCGCCGAGATCCGCCGCGCCGCGCTCGCGCCGGCCGGGGAGGCGCGCTCATGAGATCGTCGCTCGTGCGCTCGCGCCGGATGGGCTCGGTCGTCGAGGCCGTGGGCCAGACGCCGCTCCTCCGGCTCCGCAGCGTGGGTCGCGAGGCGCCCTCGGTGGAGATCTACGTCAAGCTGGAGTTCGCGAACCCCGGCGGCTCCGTGAAAGATCGCGCCGCGCTGCGGATGATCACCGAGGCGCTCGCCGCGGGGAGCCTCGGCGGCGAAAAGACGCTGATCGACTCGACGAGCGGCAACACCGGCGTCGCCTACTCGCTCTTCGGCGCGGCGCTCGGCGTCAAGGTCGCGCTGGTGATGCCCTCGAACGTGAGCAAGGCGCGCAAGGACATCGCGCGGGCCTTCGGCACGGAGATCATCTTCAGCGATCCGATGGAGGGCTCGGACGGCGCGATCCGCAAGGTGCGCGAGATCGTCGCGGCCTCGCCGGAGCGCTACTACTACCCGGATCAGTACGCGAACCCGAACAACCCGCTCGCGCACTACCACGGCACGGGCGCGGAGATCCTCGACGCCGTGGGCGATCGGATCACCCATTTCGTCGCCGGCATCGGCACGAGCGGGACGATCATGGGCACCTCGCGCCGGCTGCACGAGCACGCGCGCCGCGTCCACTGCGTCGCCGTCGAGCCCACCGAGGCGCTCCACGGCCTCGAGGGGCTCAAGCACCTGCCGAGCTCGCTCGTCCCCGCGATCCACAGCGAGTCCGGCTACGACGAGACCCTGCGCGTGACCACCGAGGACGGCTGGGACATGTCCGATCGCCTCGCGCGGGAGGAGGCGCTGCACGTCGGCCACTCGACGGGCGCGAACGTCTTCGCGGCCTTGCAGATCGCCAAGCGCCTGCACCGCGAGCAGCAAGGTGGTTGCGTGGTGACGATCGCCTGCGATCGAGGCGATCGCTACTTCGCGCCGATGAAGTGGGAGAAGAAGTACCTGTGGTGAGCGCACGATGAGCGAGACGAACGAAGCGAGCGACGTACATGCCTGGATCCGCGGCGGTTTGACCCTCACCGCCGCGACCGTCGCGGCCGTCGACGAGGACGCGATCGCCGCCTACGGGCGCGACGAGGAGGCCTGCGGCTACCTGTGCGGGCCCGCGGCCGAGCCGCTCGTCTGCGACGCGCACACGAGCATGCCGAACCGCGCGAACAAGCTCCATGCCCTCGATCCCGTGCGCTACTTCCGCACGGGCCGCACCTACTTCGACCTCGACACGCGCAAGCTCGAGCGCGCCGTCGAGGCGGGCGCGGCCTCGGGCCGGCCGGTCAAGGTGCTCTACCACTCGCACCTCGACGCCGGCGCCTACTTCAGCCCCACCGATCGCGCGGCGATGAGCATGGGCAAGCTGCCCGAGACCGAGGGCGGGGCCATCGAGATCGGCCCCGGGCCCGCCTGGCCGCTCGCCTTCCTCGTGGTGAGCGTGCGCGAGGGCAAGGTCGACGATCGGCGCCTCTTCATCTGGGACGCCGCCGCGCGCGACTTCGTCCCCGCCCCCTTCACCATCGCCGCCTGATCGCCGGCGGATCGCGACACCGATGTCCGAAGGCTTCGTCGTCTGGTTCACCGGCCTGAGCGGCGCGGGCAAGAGCACGCTGGCGGCCATGCTCTCGACCGAGCTCCGCCGCCGCGGCGTCCACGTCGAGGTGCTCGACGGCGACGAGGTGCGCACCCACCTCTCCAAGGGCCTCGGCTTCTCCCGCGAGGATCGCGACACCAACATCCGCCGGATCGGCTTCGTGGCGAAGCTCCTCGCCCGCTCGGGCGCCTGCGCGATGACCGCCGCGATCAGCCCCTACCGCGCCATCCGCGACGAGCAGCGCGCCCACACGCCGCGCTTCGTCGAGGTGCACGTCACCTGCGCCATCCCTACGCTGGCGGACCGCGATCCGAAGGGTTTGTACCGCAAGGCCCTCGCCGGCGAGATCAAGGGCTTCACCGGCGTGGACGATCCCTACGAGCCGCCCGAGCGCCCCGAGGTGACCGTCGACACCGGCGTCGAGACGAGAGAAGAGAGCCTCGGGAAGATCCTCCGCGCGCTGGAAGACCTCGGCTACGTGCCCGGCGCCGCGGGCGGGGTGAGCGAGGCTCGATCCGCCGCCCCGGGCCTCATCCGCCCGCACGGCGGCGAGCTCGTCGATCGGGTGCTCCGCGGCGCCGCGCGCGACGCCCTCGACGAGCGCGCCCGGGGCCTCCACCACCTCGTCATCGACGCCCAGGCCGAGCGCGATCTCGCGGCGATCGGCGATGGATCCTTCTCCCCGCTCCGGGGCTTCATGAACGAGAAGGACTACCGGAAGGTGCTCGGCGAGCTCCGCCTGGAGAGCGGCCTGCCGTGGCCTTTGCCGATCACGCTCGCCGTGACGGAAGAAGAGGCAAGGGCCCTCCGGGCCGGCCAAGAGGTCACGCTCTGTCGCGCCGATGGCCGGCGCCTCGCGGTGCTCGAGGTGAGCGACCTCTATCGCCCCGATCGCGATCGCGAGGCGCAGGCGATCGCGGGCACGACCGATCCCGCGCACCCGGATGTCACCGCGCTCCACCGCCGCGGCCCCGTGCGCGTCGGCGGTGAGGTCCGCCTGCTCGATCCGATCGCGCCGCCGCGGCTCCATGCCCTCTCGGGCCCGCAGGCCACGCGCGAAGAGATGCGCCGACTCGGCCTCTCCAGGGTGGTCGGCTTCCAGGCGCGCGGGCCGATGACGCGCGAGCACGAGCACTGGACCAAGGCCGCGCTCGAGCTCTGCGACGGCTTGCTCGTGCATGCGGCGCTCGATCCAGCGGGCGACGGGGCACCGCCGGAGCGCCTCCTCGAAGCCCACGAGGCGCTGCTCTCCCGCTACTATCCCCGCGCCCGCGCCATCCTCGCGTCCGGCCACGCCGCGCCCCATGCTGCCGGGGCGCGGGCGACCCTCCTCGCCGCGCTCGTGCTCAAGAACCACGGCTGCTCCTGGGCCATCTCCGCCGCGCCGCGCACCGCCGCGATCGAGCGCGCCTTCGAGCATGTCCCTCCGGCCGAGCTCGGCATCGAGCTCCTGTTCCTCGAAGGGGCCTTCTTCTCGACGATCACCGGCATGGTCGCCACCGCGAAGACCGCGCCGCCGGAGCCCTTGCCGCCCCTCTCTCCTCCGAGCCATCCCCCCCCGCCGAGCGCCTCCTTCCGCCCCGAAGTGGCAGCGCTCCTCGCCGCGCGATCTCCATCCCGCTGAGGCGAACGGCACGGGATGACCGGAGCCTGGCCCCGGCACCCCCGGATCCAGCGCGATCCGGGGTCGCCAGAGGTCCTCCCTTCATCCGGCAAGGGATGTTCGCGCCATAACCTATCAAATCCATTAATGAATTCAGCGAATATTACGCTTCGTAATATTCGACGAGCCCCAAAGAAAAAGAAATGTCACGGCAGGCCGGCCAGGGGCGAGAAAAAGCGGGAAAGCCGCGGAAAAACGCGGAAAGACGCGGAAGGAAGCGGGGGCAAGAGGGGGAAGGCCAGGACGAGGGCGGAAAGCGGAAAGAGGCGAGCGCAGAAACTTCGCGACCCTATTGACCAAATTGGCAAAGGGCAGGTAGCGTGAAAGCTAAGTGGGCAATTCCATTCTCGGCACGATGAGAGCGGAGCGGCCCCCACGGAGGAAGTACATGGAGCGCGAGCAGCAGGGTCAGCCCAGGGAGTCCGGCGCCAACTCGGAAAAGTCGCGAGGATCGGCAGGAATCACCAGGCGCACGCTCACGATGGCGGGCGGGGCGGTGGCCGTGCTGGTCTCGTCGCTGGCGATGGGCCTGTCGGGCGCATCCGGCTGCGGGGACGTGATCGACAGCAAGGGTCAGCCCGCGGAGACGGCGGGTCTCCAGACACCGGAGGCG
>JAXLYT010000114.1:0-23380 GCA_046351295.1 Byssovorax sp. | reverse complement strand
CGACAAGCGGCGGGAGCCGCAGCCGCTCGGCGTCGCCGGCGAGATCTACGTGGGCGGCGCGGGCGTGGCCCGGGGTTACCTCAACCGCCCGGAGCTGTCGGCCGAGCGCTTCGTCCCCGATCTCTTCGCCGACAGGCCCGGAGGCCGCCTCTACCGGACAGGCGATCTGGCCCGCCGCCTTCCGAACGGTGATGTCGAGTACCTCGGCCGCATCGATCAGCAGGTGAAGATCCGCGGCTTCCGCATCGAGCTCGGCGAGATCGAGGCCGTGCTCTCCCAGCACCCGCTGGTGGGAGAGTCGCTGGTGCTCGCCCGCGAGGACTCGCCCGGCGACAAGCGCCTCGTGGCCTATGTCGCGCCGAGCAAGCAGGAGGCGCCCGCGGCGTCGATGCTCCTCGACCTCGAGAAGAGCGGCGCCATCGCCGACAAGGCCCGCGCGGAGATGCCCGATGGATCGATCGTCTTCCTCCGCAACAAGAGCGAGACGGAGTTCCTCTTCAAAGAGATCTTCGAGGACGAGTGCTATCTCCAGCACGGCATCGTCCTTCCCGACGGAGCGACGGTGTTCGATGTCGGCGCCAACATCGGTATGTTCGGTGTCTTCGTCCGCCAGCGCTGCCAGGGCGCGAAGATCTTCGCGTTCGAGCCGATCCCGCCGATCTTCGACGCGCTCCGCCTCAACGCGTCGCTCTATGGATTCGACGCCAAGATCCACCAGTGTGGTCTCGGCAGCGAGCCCAAGGTCGTCACCTTCAGCTATTACCCGTTCAACACCGTCATCTCCGGCCAGTTCGCCGACACCGAGGCGGAGCGCGGGGTGGTGAAGACCTTCCTCGAGAACCAGGTCGCGGGCCAGGCCGGGGAGGGGGCGGTCGACGAGGTGCTCGAGGCGAGCCTGCTCACCGAGCAATACGACTGCGAGCTGCGCCGACTCTCGGATGTCATCCGCGAGAACGGCGTCGAGCGGATCGACCTGCTCAAGGTCGACGTGGAGAAGGGCGAGCTCGCGGTGCTCGGCGGGATCGACGACGAGGACTGGGCGAAGATCCAGCAGCTCGTCATCGAGGTCCACGACATCGAGGGGCGACTCGCTTACGTGCGGTCGCTGCTCGAAGGCCATGGCTTCACCGTGGCGGTCCAGCAGAACAAGATGCTGGAGCGCACGAACCTCTACGACGTGTACGCCCGGCGCACCGATTACCAGGGCGTGATGTCGAAGGCGCGCGGGCCCTCGTGGATCGGCCCGCCGGCGCTCTCCGGGGCGCTCAAGCAGCACCTCGGGCAGGCCCTGCCGAGCCACATGGTGCCCTCGGCGTTCGTGCTGTTGCCGGCGCTCCCGCTCACGCCGAACGGCAAGATCGATCGCAAGGCGCTGCCGGCGCCGGTGGCGGCGGCCGCTGCGGAGCAGGCCTATGTCGCGCCTCGCACGGCCGTGGAAGAGGTGCTGATCGGCATCTGGTCCTCGGTGCTCCGGGTGCCGGAGGTGGGGGTCAACGACGACTTCTTCTCCCTCGGCGGGCACTCGCTGCTCGCGACGCAGGCGATCTCGCGGGTGCGCGAGGCGTTCGGGGTGGAGCTGTCGTTGCGGGCCCTCTTCGAGGCGCCCACCCCCGCAGCCCTCGGGCAACGGGTGGAGGAGGCGCGCAGAGGCGGGCGCGGCGTGGTGCTCCCGCCGATCACCAGGATGCTCCCGGGCGCCGAGCGCCCGCTCTCGTTCGCGCAGGAACGCCTCTGGTTCCTCGATCGGCTCAACCCGGGCGACATCTCCTACAACGTGCCGGTGGCCATGCAGCTCGTGGGGACGCTCGACAAGGCGGCCCTGCAAATGGCCCTCTCCGCGCTCGGGAAGCGCCACGAGGCCCTCCGAACCACCTTCGGCGAGGTCGACGGCCGCCCGGTGCAGATCGTCCACGAGCTCGCGGACATCCCCCTTCCGGTGACATCGTTGACGTCGTTGCCCGAGGGAGAACGCCAGGAGGAGGCGAGGCGGCTGCTCTCCGTCGAGGCCGCCCAGCCCTTCGATCTGGAGAAGGGGCCGCTCTTCCGCGCGCGCCTCCTCGTGCTCGACGAGAGCGCCCACCTCCTGATGCTGATGATGCACCACATCGTCAGCGACGGGTGGTCGATGGGGGTGCTCCAGCGGGAGCTCTCCGCGCTCTACGAAGCCTTCCGCAAGGGCGAGGCGCCGGCGCTCCCGGAGCTGCCGATCCAGTACCCGGACTACGCGTCCTGGCAGCGCCGCTTCCTCGAAGGCGAGGTGCTCGACCAGCAGCTCGCCTACTGGACGCGCGCGCTCTCCGGCGCCTCCGAGGCGCTCGATCTGCCCGCGGATCACCCGCGCCCGCCCGTGCCCTCCCACCGCGGCGCGCGGCGGGTCTTCGGTCTGCCGCCCGCGGTCGCCGCGGGCCTGCGCGCGCTCGCGCAGCAGCAGGGCGTGACGACCTTCATGCTGCTGCTCGCGGCCTTCGACGTGCTGCTCCACCGCTACACGGGGCAGGAGTCCATCCTGGTCGGCTCGCCCGTCGCCGGACGCGGTCGCGCCGAGACGGAGGGCCTCATCGGCTTCTTCGTCAACACGCTTGTCCTCCGGGCCGATCTCGATCCGGAGCTGCCCTTCCTCGATCTACTCTCGCGGGTGCGGGAGACCTGCCTCGGGGCCTACGCCCACGCCGACGTGCCCTTCGAGCGCCTCGTGCAGAAGCTCGCGCCGGAGCGCGATCTCAGCCGCTCCCCGCTCTTCCAGGTGATGTTCGTCCACCAGAGCGCGGGCGACGAGGCGCCCACCGGCAGCGGCCGGCGCGGGGTGAGCGTCGAGGCCACCACCGCCAAGTTCGACCTGATGCTCACCATGAGCGAGGGCAAGAATCGCCTCGGCGGATCGATCGAGTACGCGCTCGATCTCTTCGAGGCGCCGACGATCGATCGCCTGGTGACGCACCTCGCCGCGCTGCTCGAGGGCATCCTCGCCGAGCCGCGCACACCCATCGGCGACCTGCCCCTGCTCGGCAAGGGCGAAGAAGAGCTGCTCGCCCGCTGGAACGCCACGGGCATGGACTTCCCGCGCGACGCGCTCCTCCACGAGCTCGTCGAGGCGCAGGTCGACAGGACGCCGGAGGCGATCGCCCTCGTCGACGGGACCGAGCGGATCACCTACCGGGAGATGGATCGTCGCAGCAACCGGCTCGCGCACGCGCTGCGCCGCCGCGGCGTCGGACCGGACGTGCTGGTCGGCGTCTGCATGCGCCGCTCGGCCTCGATGGTGATCGCGCTGATGGCCATCCTCAAGGCCGGCGGCGCGTACGTGCCGCTCGATCCGGCCTACCCGACGCAGCGCCTCGCGCAGATCCTCGAAGACGCTTCGGCGCGGGCCGTGCTCAGCGAGGAGGCCGTGGCGAGCGTGCTGCCGTCCCACGGGTCGGAGACGATCCTGCTCGATCGCGACGCGGCCTCGTTCCAGGGCGAGAGCGACGCGCGTCCGGCGCGGATCACCTCGCCTCGCGATCTCGCGTACGTGCTCTTCACGTCCGGCTCCACCGGGCGGCCGAAGGGCGTGGCCATCGAGCACCACAGCCCGGTGTGCCTCATCTGCTGGGCGAAGGACGTGTACAGCCCCGCCGACACGGCCGGCGTGCTCCTCGCGACCTCGATCTGCTTCGATCTCTCGGTCTTCGAGCTGTTCTTGCCGCTCGCCTCCGGCGGCAAGCTCATCGTCGCCGAGAACGCCCTCGCGCTCCCGGAGCTGCCCGCGGCCCACGAGGTCACGCTGGTCAACACCGTCCCCACGGCGATCGCCGAGCTGATGCGCTCGGGCGGGGTGCCGGCCTCGGTGCGGATCGTGTGCCTCGCGGGCGAGGCGCTCTCGCAGAGCCTCGTCGCGCGCGTGTACGAGCAGCCGACGATCGAGCGCGTGTACAACCTCTACGGGCCGACCGAGGACACGACGTACTCGACGTTCACGCTCGTGCCGCGCGGCGCGCCGGTCACCATCGGCCGCCCCATCGCCAACGGCCAGGCCTACGTGCTCGACACCCGGCGGAGGCCGATGCCGATCGGCGTCCCGGGCGAGATCTACCTCGGCGGCGAGGGCCTCGCGCGAGGCTACCTCGGCCGGCCCGATCTGACCGCCGAGCGCTTCGTCGACGATCCGTTCCACCCTGGCGAGCGCCTGTATCGCACGAGCGATGTCGGCCGCTTCAGGGCCGACGGCGAGATCGAGTACCTCGGCCGCATCGATCACCAGGTGAAGGTCCGCGGCTTCCGGATCGAGCTCGGCGAGATCGAGGCGGTGCTCCGCCAGCATGCCGAGGTCAAGGACGTGGTCGTCCTCGCCCGGGAAGACGTGCCCGGCCAGAAGCGCCTCGTCGCGTACCTGACGGGCAAGGACGGCGCGCGCCCGGAGGACGGATCGCTGCGGGCCTTCGTGGCCAGCAAGCTCCCGGACTTCATGGTCCCGTCGGTGTTCGTGGTGCTCGACAAGCTCCCGCTCACGCCGAACGGCAAGATCGATCGCAAGGCGCTGCCGGCGCCGGACGCGCTGCCCGAGCCGGAGCGCGACGTCGTGCGCCCGAGGACCGTGGTAGAGCACAAGCTCGCGGAGATCTGGGCCGCGGTGCTCCGGGTCAAGGAGGTCTCCGTACACGACAACTTCTTCGCTTCGGGCGGCGACTCGATCCTCTCGATCCAGATCGTGTCCCGGGCGCAGAAGGCCGGGCTCAAGATCACGCCGCAGCAGATCTTCCGCTTCCCGACGGTCGCGGGGCTCGCGGCGGTGGCCGAGCAGCTCGGCGTCGCGACGGTGATCGAGGGCCCGGTGAGCGGGCCGGTGCCCGAGACGCCGATCGCCCGCTGGTGGCTCGAGAAGAACGTCACCGACGCCCAGCAGTGGAACCAGGCGCTTCTCTTCGAGACGCGGGATCCGCTCGAACCTCGGGCGCTCGAGGAGGCGCTCGCGGCGCTCGTCGAGCACCACGACGCGCTCCGCCTCCGGGTCGGGCCGAAGGTCGAAGGCACGCGCCTCTTCGTGGCGACCGAGGCCGGCCCCGGCATCTTCCGCCGGGTGGATCTCACCGAAGCCGACGAGGCCGAGCGCGCCGACGTGATCCGGGCGATCGCGACCGAGACGCAGCGCAGCCTCGATCTCACGCGCGGGCCGGTGATCCGCTCGGTGTACTTCGATCTCGGACCGAGCGCGCCCGGGCGGCTGCTCATCGCGATCCACCACCTCGCGGTGGACGGCGTCTCCTGGCGCATCCTGCTCGACGATCTCTTCATCGCCTACGAGCTCGCGTCGAAGGGCGCGCCGATCGCGCTCTCGCCGCGCACGACCTCCATCAAGCGCTGGGCCGGGCTCCTGGCCGAGCATGCGCGCTCTCGGGAGATCGAGGCCGAGGCGGGCTACTGGCTCGACGAGGCCAGGCGCAGAGTGGCGCGCGTCCCCGTCGATCACGAGGGCGGCGACAACCTCGAGGGCTCGGCCAGGTCGGTGAGCGCCGCGCTCTCCCGCGAGCTCACGGAGGCGCTGCTCCGCGAGGTGCCCGCCGTCTACGGGACGCAGATCAACGACGTGCTCCTCGCCGCGCTGGCGGCGGCGCTGCGCGGGCTCACCGGCAGCGACGCGGTCCTCTTCGACCTCGAAGGCCACGGCCGCGAGGACCTGTTCCCCGGCGTGGATCTCACCCGCACCGTCGGCTGGTTCACCACGATCTATCCGGTGATCCTCGACCTCGCCGGCGAGCGCGATCCCGGGCAGATCCTCCGCTCGGTCAAGGAGCAGCTCCGCGCCGTCCCGCGCCGCGGCCTCGGCTACGGCCTGCTCCGCTACCTCCGCGGCGACGAGGCGCTGACCCGCAAGCTCGCCGAGCTCCCGCAGGCGGAGATCGTCTTCAACTACCTCGGCCAGGTCGGCCAGGCCGTGCCCGAGTCCGCGCCGCTCCGGGGCGCGCGCGAGTCCGCGGGGGCGTCGCGCAGCCCGCGCGCCAGGCGCTCGCACCTGCTCGAGGTGAGCGCGAGCGTGGCCGGCGGCCGCCTCCAGATCGGCGTCTCGTACAGCGAGGCCGTCCACGAGAAGGCCTCGATCACCGCGTTCACCGAGCGCTTCGTCGAGGCGCTCCGCGGCCTCGTCGAGCACTGCCTCTCCCCGGAGGCCGGCGGCTACACCGACTCCGATTTCCACGCCGGCAAGCTCGGCTCGCAGGTGATCGATCGGCTGATGATGCTGTCGAGCCTCCCCGAGGACGAGCAGCACCCGACGCTCGCGAGCCGCAAGAACATCGAGGATGTCTACCCGCTCTCCCCGCTCCAGGAGGGCCTGCTCTTCCACACCGTCTACGCCGAAGGGGAGGGGGCCTATGTCTCCCAGCTCGACTGGGCGGTGCGCGGCGCCTTCGATGTGCCGGCGTTCGAGCGCGCGTTGCAGCGCGTCGTCGATCGCTACTCCATCCTCCGCACCTTCTTCGTGTGGGAGGGGCTCGCGCGGCCGGTGCAGGTCGTGTGCAAGAAGGTCGCGATCCGCGCCGACGTGCACGATCTCCGCGCCCTCGGCGCCGAGGAGAAGGCCGCGCGGGTGCGGGGCTTCGCCGCCGATGACGCGCGCCGGGATTTCCAGCTCGATCGCGCGCCGCTCCTGCGCCTCACCGTGTTCCAGCTCGGCGACGAGCTCTACCGCTGCGTCTTCGACATCCACCACCTGCTCATCGACGGGTGGTCGATGCCGATCCTCATGCGCGAGCTGCGCCAGCTCTACGACGCCTTCGTCGCCGGGCGCGACATCACGCTCCCGCCGGCGACGCCGTACGGAGACTTCATCGCGGAGGTCGAGCGCAAGGACAAGGGCAAGGCCGAGGCGTTCTTCCGCGGCCTGCTCCACGGCTTCCGCGCCCCCACGCCCTTCGGCGTCGATCGCGCGCCCGAGGAGCGAGGCCCCGAGGGGCACGAGGAGGTGCAGATCGCGCTCTCCGCGGCCTCCTCCGACGCCATCGCCGCCTTCGCGCGGGCCCAGGGGCTCACCGTCAACACCGTGATCCAGGGTGCTCTCGCGTTGCTCCTCGGTCGCTACAGCGGCGAGGACGACGTGCTCTTCGGTGCCACGGTCTCCGGCCGCTCCGCGCCCGTGCCGGGCATCGAGAAGATGGTCGGCCTGTTCATCAACGCGCTCCCGGTGCGCGTCGCGCTGCCACCCGAGCAGGCGGTGACCGACTTCCTCGCCCTCCTCCAGGCGCAGCAATCGGAGATCCGCGAGTTCGAGCACACCCCGCTCGTGACGGTGCAGGGGCTGTCCGAGGTCCCGCGCGGCACGCCGCTCTTCGAGAGCTTGCTCGTCTTCGACAACTACCCCATCGAGGACTCGGGCCCGGAGCCCGACAAGGCCGCGTGGACCGAGCAGCAGGAGCGCGCGCCCGCCGACAAACCGCGGCGCCGCGGCACCTCCATGGGCGACGCGCGGGTGGACGAGAAATCCAACTACCCGCTCACCATCATCGCCTCGCTCCGGACGGTGCTCACCATCAAGATCGGCTTCGATCTCGGGCGGTTCGATCGTCCCGTGGTGAGCCGCCTCCTGCGCCACCTCGAGACCTTGCTCGAAGGCATGGTCCGCGCGCCGTCAGCGTCCATCGGATCGCTTTCGCTCCTCCGCGACGACGAGCGCAAGGCCCTGCTCTTCGGCTGGAACGCGACCGACGCGGCGTACCCGGCCGAGGCCACGCTGCACGGGATGTTCGAGTCGATCGCCGCGGAGCGGCCCGACGCGACCGCGCTGATCTTCGATGGCCGCGCGATCACGTATCGCGCCCTCAACGAGGAGGCGAACCGCCTCGCCCATCACCTCCGCTCGCTCGACGCGGGACGGGACACCCAGGTCGGCATCTGCGTGGAGCGCTCGCCTGCGATGGTGATCGCGCTGCTTGCCGTGCTCAAGACGGGCGCGGCCTACGTCCCCCTCGACCCGACCTACCCGCGCGAGCGCCTCGCGCTGATGATCGAGATCTCGCGGCTCGGGATCCTCGTCACGCAGGAGAAGCTCGCGGCGAGCTTGCCGGTCGACGGCATCTCCGTGGTGTGCCTCGACGCGTCCGGGCTGCTCTCTGCGCAGCCGGCGCACGATCCGACGATCGCGGTCGACCCCTGGGACATCGCCTACGTGATGTACACGTCGGGCTCGACCGGCGCGCCCAAGGGCGTCTCCGGCACCCACACCGGCGCGATCAACCGCTTCGCCTGGATGTGGAAGACCTATCCCTTCGAGGCGGGAGAGATCTGCTGCCAGAAGACGACGCTGAGCTTCGGTGACTCGATCTGGGAGATCTTCGGCCCGCTGCTTCAGGGCGTGCCGGCGGTGCTGATCCCGAGCGACGAGCTGAAGGACATCCGGCGCTTCGTCGCGACCCTCGCCGAGCACCGCGTGAGCCGCCTCGTGCTCGTGCCCTCGCTGCTCCGCGCCATGCTCGACGCGCACGACGATCTCGGCGCGCGCCTGCCTCGGCTCCGCTGGTGGACGACGAGCGGCGAGGCGCTCCCGGCCGAGCTCTGCCGTCGCTTCCTCCAGGCGCTCCCCGGCCGGGTGCTGCTCAACCTCTACGGCTCCACCGAGGTCGCGGCCGACGCGACCTGCTACGTGCCCGAGAGCGCCTCGGCCATCGGCGCGCGGGTGCCGATCGGCAAGCCCATCGCCAACGTGCAGGTGTACCTGCTCGACGGGCGGCGCGAGCCTGTGCCCGTCGGCGTGACGGGAGAGATCTTCGTCGGCGGCGTGGGCATCGCCCGCGGCTACCTGCACCGGCCCGATCTCACCGCCGAGCGCTTCCTGCCCGATCCGTTCAGGCCCGGGCCGAAGGCGCTGCTCTTCAAGACCGGCGATCTCGGCCGCTACCTGCCGGACGGGGACATCGAGTACCTCGGCCGCGCCGATCTCCAGGTGAAGGTGCGCGGCTTCCGGATCGAGCTCGGCGAGGTCGAGGGCGCGCTCCAGAAGCACCCGGGCGTGAGGCAGGCCGTCGTCACCGCGCGCGATTACGGCGACGCCGATCGCCGCCTCGTCGCCTATGTGGTGCCCAGCGAGGTCGCGCCTTCGAGCGGCGATCTTCGGTCCTTCGTGCAGGATCTCTTGCCCGAGTACATGGTGCCCTCGGTCGTCGTGCTGCTCGACGCGCTGCCGCTCACCCCGAGCGGCAAGGTCGACCGGCGCGCGCTGCCGGCGCCGGAGGTTAGCGCCGCGGCCGAGCGCGAGGTGGTCGCCCCGCGCAGCGCGACCGAGGAGGCGCTCGTCGGGATCTTCGCCGAGGTGCTCAAGATCCCGGTCGATGCCGTCAGCGTCCACGACGGCTTCTTCGAGCTCGGCGGGCACTCGCTGCTCGCGACCCAGGCGATCTCCCGGATCCGCGCCGCCTTCGGGGTCGAGCTACCGCTCCGCGCGCTCTTCGAGGCGCCCACCGCGGCCGCGCTCGGGCAGCGGGTCGAAGAAGCCATGCGCGGCGCCGGGAGCCCCGTGCTCCCGCCGATCGAGCGCGAGGTCGGGAGCTCCATGCGCCCGCTCTCCTTCGCGCAGGAGCGCCTCTGGTTCCTCGATCAGCTCACCCCGGGCGACAGCTCGTACAACATCCACCTGGCCCTCCAGATCGGCGGCTCGCTCGACATCGCCGCGCTCGGTCGCGCGCTCACCGAGCTCTGCCGCCGGCACGAGGCGCTCCGCACCACCTTCGCCATGGCCGAAGGCAAGCCGGTGCAGATCATCCGCGAGCCCGCGGAGATGCCGCTCCCGGTGACCTCGCTCGCGACGCTCCCCGAGGGGCAGCGCCCCGCCGAGGTCAGGCGCCTGCTCGCCGTCGAGGCGGCGCGGCCCTTCGATCTGGTGAACGGCCCGCTCTTCCGGGCGAGGCTCTTCGCCCTCACGGACGCCGTGCACACCCTGTCGTTGACGATGCACCACATCGTCTCCGACGGCTGGTCGATGGGCATCCTGCGGCGTGAGATCGCCGTCCTCTACGACGCGTTCCACCGCGGCGAGGCCTCGCCGCTCGCCGAGCTCCCCGTGCAGTACGCGGACTACGCGGCGTGGCAGCGCCGCTGGCTCGAAGGTCCGGAGCTCGATCGCCAGCTCGCCTACTGGAAGGACGCGCTGGTCGACCTGCCCGAGGGCCTCGATCTACCGGCCGATCGACCGCGCCCGCCCATGCCCTCCCACCGCGGTGCGCGGCGGAGCTTCGCCGTCTCGCCCGCCGTGGCGTCGGCCCTCGGCGACCTCGCCCAGCGCGAGGGCGTGACCCTGTTCATGCTCCTGCTCGCGGCCTTCGAGGTGCTGCTCCACCGGTACACCGGTCAGGCCGACATCGTGGTCGGCTCGCCGATCGCCAACCGGACAGCCGCCTCCACCGAGGACCTGATCGGCTTCTTCGTCAACACCCTGGTCCATCGTGCCCAGGTGGACGACGACGTGACCTTCACCGCGCTCCTCGCCCGGGTGCGCGAGTCCTGCCTCGGGGCCTACGCCCACCAGGACATCCCCTTCGAGCGCCTCGTGCAGGAGCTCGCGCCCGTGCGCGACATGAGCCGCACGCCGCTCTTCCAGGTGATGTTCGTGCTCCAGAACGCGCCCGCCGAGGCGAAGGGCACAGGCGAGCGGAAGATCGCGGGCGTCAACACCGAGATCACCACCGCCAAGTTCGACCTGACCCTCAACCTGGCCGGCGGTGAGCGGGGCCTCGCAGGCACCTTCGAGTACGCCACCGATCTCTTCGACGCCTCGACCATCGACGGCCTCGCGACCCACTTCCAGGTCCTGCTCGCCGGCATCGCCCAGCGCCCGGGCGCGACGGTGGCCGCGCTGCCGATGCTCGACGAGGCCGAGCGCCACACCCTGCTCGTCACGTGGAACCGCACCGCCACGGCGTACCCGCGCGAGGCCTCGATCCAGGGGCTCTTCGAGGCCGAGGTCGATCGCGCGCCCGACGCCCCGGCGCTGCGCTTCGGCGCGGCCACGCTGAGCTATCGCGAGCTCGACCGGCGGGCGAACCAGCTCGCCCACGCGCTTCGGCGGCGCGGCGTCACCGCGGGCACGCCCGTCGGCCTCTACGCCGAGCGATCGGTGGAGATGATCGTCGCGCTCCTCGCCATCCTCAAGGCCGGCGGCGCGTACGTGCCGCTCGATCCCGAGTACCCGGCGGCGCGCCTCTCGCTCCTGATCGACGACGCGGAGATGCCCCTCATCCTCTCCCTCGGCGCGTTCGCCGCGGATGTCCCGTTCCCGGAGGCGTCCATCCTCCGCCTGGATCAGGAGGCCGAGGCCCTCGGGCGCGAGCGCGACGAGCGTCCGCCCGCGAGCCCCGGCGGCAAGCAGCTCGCCTACCTGATGTACACGTCCGGATCGACCGGCAAACCCAAGGGCGTGTGCGTCCCCCACCGGGCGGTGGTGCGCCTCGTCAAGTCGACGCACTACGCCCGCTTCGCGTCCGACGAGGTCTTCCTCCACCTCGCGCCGCTGGCCTTCGACGCCTCGACCTTCGAGATCTGGGGGCCGCTCCTCAACGGCGGGACGCTCGCCGTCGCGTCGCCCGAGCGGCCCACGCCCGAGTCGATCGGCGAGGCCATCCGCGCCGCGGGCGTGACCACGATGTGGCTCACCGCGGGCCTCTACAACACGATCATCGACGCCCGCCCGGAGAGCCTCGCGCCGCTCAAGCAGCTCCTCATCGGCGGTGAAGCGCTCTCCGTGCCGCACGTGGAGAAGGGCCTGCGCCTGCTCCCGGGCACGCGGATCATCAACGGCTACGGGCCCACCGAGGGGACGACCTTCACCTGCTGTCACTCCATCCGGACAGAGGATCTCGGCGGCTCGATCCCGATCGGCCGGCCCATCGCCAACACGGCCGTCTACATCCTCGATCCCGCGCGGAACCTCGTGCCGATCGGCGTCCCCGGCGAGCTCTACATCGGCGGCGACGGCGTCTCGCTCGGGTACCTCAAGCGGCCTGATCTGACGGCCGAGCGCTTCGTCGTCGATCCGTTCGGAGGAGAGCCGGGCGCGCGCCTCTACCGCACCGGCGACCTCGTCCGTTACCGCCCCTCGGGCGAGATCGAGTACCTCGGCCGCATCGATCAGCAGGTGAAGATCCGCGGCCACCGCATCGAGCCCGGCGAGATCGAGGCGGTGCTCGCGCAGCACCCCGGCGTCGCGGAGGCGCTCGTCGAGCCGCGCCTCTACGGCCCGGGCGACAAGCGTCTCGTGGCCTACGTGATCCCGGAGCCCATGCCCGGCCCGAGCGCGGAGGATCTGCGCTCGTTCCTCCGCGCCCAGATGCCGGACTTCATGGTGCCGTGGGCCTTCGTCAAGCTGGAGGCCTTCCCGCTCACGCCGAACGGCAAGGTCGATCGCCGCTCGCTCCCCGAGCCCGAGGTGGGCACGGGCGCGACCGGCGGCGACGCGGCGGCGCGCGGACCCGTCGAGGAGACGCTGCTCGGGATCTTCGCCGAGCTGCTCAAGCTGCCGGTGGAGAGCATCGGTGTCCACGACGGCTTCTTCGAGCTCGGCGGGCACTCGCTGCTCGCGACCCAGGCGGTCTCGCGGATCCGCGGCGCGTTCGGGGTGGAGCTCGCCCTGCGCAGCCTGTTCGAGTCTCCCACGGCCGCCGGCCTCGCCCGGTTGATCGAGGGCTCGCTCCGCGGCGGTGAAGCGGCGCTCCCGCCGCTCGTGCGCATCGATCCAGGCAAGCCCGCGCCGCTCTCGTTCTCGCAGGAGCGCCTCTGGTTCCTCGATCAGCTCACGCCGGGCGACAGCTCGTACAACATCCCGATGGCGATCCAGATCAGCGCCTCGCTCGATCGGGAAGCCCTCGCCCGCGCGCTCTCCGCGCTCACCGAGCGCCACGAGGCGCTGCGCACCGTCTTCGGCCTGGTCGACGGGAGGCCGGTGCAGATTGTCGCGCCGCCCGCCGACGTGCCGCTGCCGATCCGCTCGCTCGCCGCGCTCCCGGAGGCCGAGCGGGCCGCCGAGGCGAGGCGCGAGGCCGCCGACGAGGCGGCGCGGCCGTTCGATCTCCAGAAGGGGCCGCTCTTCCGGGCGAGGCTCGTCGAGCTCGGCGCGGAGAACAACCTCCTCCTGTTGACGATGCACCACATCGTCTCCGACGGCTGGTCCGTGGGCATCCTCCGCCGCGAGCTCGCCGCGCTCTACGAGGCCTTCCGCAGGGGCGAGCAGGCCGAGCTGCCCGAGCTGCCCATCACCTACGCCTCGTTCGCGGCCTGGCAGCGCGCCTGGCTCCAGGGCGACGTGCTCGACGCGCAGCTCGCCTACTGGCGCGGCGCGCTCGCCGAGGCGCCGGAGGCCCTCGATCTGCCGACCGATCGGCCCCGCCCCGCCGTCGCGTCGCACCGCGGCGCGGTGAAGACCTTCGCCCTCCCGCCCGATCTCTCCGAGGCGCTCCACGCCCTCGCGCGCCGCGAGAACGTCACCCTCTTCATGCTCCTCCTCGGGGCCTACGACGTCCTGCTCCATCGTTACTCCGGGCAGGACGACATCGTGGTCGGCTCGCCCTTCGCCAACCGCGGCGTCGCGGCGACCGAGGGGCTCGTCGGCTTCTTCGTCAACACCCTGGTGATCCGCACCAAGGTGGCGGCCGACCGCTCCTTCTCCGAGCTGCTCGCCGAGGTGCGCGAGGCCTGCATCGGCGCCTACGCCCACCAGGACACGCCCTTCGAGCGGCTGGTGCTCGAGCTCTCCCCCGAGCGCAGCCTGGCCCGCACGCCGCTCTTCCAGGTGGCATTCACGCTGACCCCCGGCGCGGCGATCACCAAGCAGAGCGACGATCGCCGCGCGGCCGCGGCGGGCGGCGACGTGACCACCGCCAAGTTCGATCTCACCCTCGCCATGTCGGGCGGGCCGGGCGGGCTCGGCGGCTGGTTCGAGTACGCGACCGATCTCTTCGACGAGGCGACCATCGATCGCCTGATCGAGCACTTCCGCATCCTCCTCGGCGCCCTCTGCGAGGCGCCCGGGACCCCCGTGGGCAAGGTCGGGCTGATCGGCGACGAAGAGCGTGCCACGCTGGTCAACACCTGGAACCAGACGACCACACCGTACCCGCGCGAGACCGGGATCGCGGCCCTCTTCGAGCAGGTCGCCGACGCTCACCCCGACGCATGCGCGGCCCGCTTCGATGGAGAGGAGCTGACGTACCGGGCTCTCGACGAGCGCGCCAACCGGCTCGCCCGCCATCTCCAGCAGAAGGGCGTCGGGCCCGAGACCCGGGTGGGTCTCTACGCCCCGCGCGGCCTCGACATGGTGGTGGCCATGCTGGCCATCCTCAAGGCAGGCGGGGCCTATCTCCCGCTCGATCCCGACTTCCCCGCCGCGCGCCTCGGCTTCCTGATCGAGGACGCCAAGATCCCGGTGATCGTCGCCTCGATCCCGCTCGACCCGGAGATCGCCCTCGGCTCGGCCGTCGTGGTCCGGCTCGACACCGGCGGCGGCGCGATCGCGGCGGAAGACGCTGCGCGCCTCGGCCTCGCCATCGGCGGCCGGAGCCTCGCGTACGTGCTCTACACCTCAGGCTCGACCGGCGTGCCCAAGGGCGTCTGCGTCGAGCAGCGGAGCATCGCGCGGCTCGTGCGCGACACCAACTACGTCGCGCTCGGCCCCTCCGATCGCATCGCCCAGGCCGCCAGCTCGACCTTCGACGCGGCGACCTTCGAGATCTGGGGCGCCTTGCTCAACGGCGGTTGCGTGGTGGGCGTGCCCAAGGACATCGCCCTCACGCCGGGTCGCTTCGCCGCGCTGCTCCGCGAGGAGCGGATCACCACGCTGTTCCTCACGACGGCGCTCTTCAACGGCATCGCGCGGGAGACACCCTCGGCCTTCCAGACGCTCACCACGCTGCTCTTCGGCGGCGAGGCGGTCGATCCCTCGATGGTGCGGCGCGTGCTCCCCGAGGGCCCCGCGCGCTTGCTCCACGTGTACGGGCCGACGGAGACCACCACCTTCGCCACCTGGCACCTCGTCGAGAACGTGCCCGACGGCGCGGTGACGGTGCCGATCGGCAAGGCCCTCTCCAACACCACCTTGTACGTGCTCGACGCCCACCGCGAGCTCTGCCCGATCGGCGTGCACGGCGAGCTCTACATCGGCGGCGACGGCGTGGCGCGGGGCTACCTCGACCGGCCCGAGCTGACGGCCGAGCGCTTCCTGCCCGATCCCTTCTCGACCGATCCCGAGGCGAAGATCTACCGGACGGGCGATCTCGTGCGCCTCTTGCCGGGCGGCGAGATCGAGTACCTCTCGCGCATCGATCAGCAGGTGAAGATCCGCGGCCACCGGATCGAGCCGGGCGAGATCGAGGCGCTCCTGCAAAAGCACCCGGAGGTGACCGAGGCGCTCGTGATGCCGTGGGACTTCGGCCCCGGCGACAGGCGGCTCGTGGCCTACGTGGTGGTGGAGCGCGTGCCCGGGCCGAGCGCGGACGCGCTGAAGGCGTACCTGCGCGGCGAGCTCCCGGAGTACATGGTGCCGTCGGCGTTCGTGTCGATGGAGGCCTTCCCGCTCACGTCGAGCGGGAAGATCGATCGACGCTCGCTCCCGGCGCCCGAGATCGCCGCCGCCGGGACGGGCGAGCGCGCGGCCCCGCGCGGCCCCATCGAGGAGGCGCTGGTCGGCATCTACGCCGAGCTGCTCAAGATGCCCGTCGAGGCCATCGGCATCGACGACAGCTTCTTCGAGCTGGGCGGCCACTCGCTCCTCGCCACGCTCGCCATCTCCCGCATCCGCGGGGCCTTCGGCGTCGAGCTGCCGCTGCGCGCGCTCTTCGAGTCGCCCACGCCGGCGCGGCTCGCGCAGGAGCTCGAGGCCGCGCTCCGCGGCAATGAGGGCATCGTCCTGCCGCCGCTCGTGCGCGAGCCCCCGGGTGCGCCGCGCCCGCTCTCGTTCTCGCAGGAGCGCCTCTGGTTCCTCGACAAGCTCACCCCGGGCGATGTCTCGTACAACGTCCCGCTGGCGGTGCAGATCCAGGGCTCGCTCGACGTGGACGCGCTCGGCCGCGCCCTCACCGAGCTCTGCCGCCGCCACGAGGCGCTGCGCACCACCTTCGCGAGCGCGGGCGATCAGGCCGTGCAGGTCGTCGCCGAGCCCGCGGTCGTGCCGCTCCCCGTGGTCTCGCTCGCCTCCTGGCCGGAGGGCGAGCGCGACGCGGAGGCCCGCCGGCTCGCGGCGATCGAGGCGGCCCGGCCCTTCGATCTGGAGAAGGGCCCGCTCTTCCGCGCGACGCTCTACGAGCTCGGCGAGGGCCAGCACCTCGTGCTGTTGACGATGCACCACATCGTGTCCGACGGCTGGTCGATGGGCATCTTGCAGCGCGAGATGCTGGTGCTCTACGAGGCCTTCCGCGAGGGTGAGGCCTCGCCCTTGCCCGAGCTCTCGGTGCAGTACGGCGACTACGCCGCCTGGCAGCGCCGCTTCCTGCGCGGCGACATGCTCGACCGGCAGCTCGCGTACTGGAAGGAGGCCCTGCGCGGCGCCTCGCACGCCCTCGATCTGCCCGCGGATCACGAGCGCCCGCCCGTGCCCTCCCACCGCGGCGCGCGGCGCGGCTTCACCGTCTCCGAGGAGACCTCGAAGGCCCTCGTCGCCCTCGCGCGCAAGGAGAACGTGACGCTGTTCATGCTCCTGCTCGCGGCGTTCGATGTCCTGCTCCACCGGCTGAGCGGGCAGACCTCGGTGCTGGTGGGCACGCCGGTGTCGGGGCGTGGCCAGCGCGAGACGGAGAACCTCATCGGCTTCTTCGTCAACACGCTGGTGCTGCGCGCCGACCTCGACGGCGACCTGCCGTTCACCGCGGTGCTCGCCCGGGTGCGCGAGTCCTGCCTCGGCGCCTACAGCCACGCCGATCTCCCGTTCGAGCGCCTGGTGCAGGCGCTCTCGCCCGAGCGCGACCTCGCCCGCTCGCCGCTCTTCCAGGTCATGTTCCTGCTCCAGAACGCCGGGCGGGGCGGCGGATCGAGCGCGCGTCGCGCCGTCGGCGTCGAGGGCACGACGGCCAAGTTCGATCTGACGCTGACGATGCTCGAGGGCCCGTCGCGGCTCGCCGGCTCGTTCGAGTACGCGCTCGATCTCTTCGAGGCCGGGACGATCGAGCGGATGATCGGCTACCTCGTGCGGCTGCTCGACGGCATCGCCCGCGATCCTGCGCAGCCGGTGGGCGATCTCCCGCTGCTCGGCGAGGCGGAGCGCGAGCGCGTCCTCGGCGCCTTCAACGCCACCGAGGTCGCGTACCCGCCGGGCGGCCGGGTCCACGATCTCTTCGAGGCCCAGGTCGATCGTGCGCCGTCGTGGATCGCCGTCAACGGCGGATCACGATCGCTCCGCTTCGACGCGCTCGACGCGGAGGCGAACCGCCTCGCGCACCGCCTGATCGCGCTCGGCGTCGGTCCGGACACGCTCGTCGGGGTGTGCATGAGCCGGCGCGTCGAGCTGCTCGTCGCGCTGCTCGGGGTGCTCAAGGCCGGCGGCGCCTACGTGCCGCTCGACCCGAGCTACCCGCGGGAACGCCTCGAGTTCATGATCGGCGACGCGCAGGCCGGCGTGCTGCTCACCACCTCCGATCTCGTGCACTTGCTCCCCGCCTCGGGAGCCCGGGTCATCGCGCTCGACGTCGAAGATCTCTCCGCCGAGAGCAGCGCTCGCCCGAGCGTCCCCGTGCGCGCCGAGGATCTCGCGTACGTCATCTACACCTCGGGCTCGACCGGGCGGCCCAAGGGCTCGATGCTGGAGCACCGCGGGGTGGTCAACTACCTGCGCTGGGCCATCGACGCCTACCGCGCGGCGGAGGGCGCCGGCGCGCCGGTCCACTCGTCGATCGGCTTCGATCTCACCGTCACCAGCCTCTTCGTCCCGCTGCTCGCGGGCAAGACGGTCACCCTCGTGCCCGAGGAGCGGGGCGTGCTCGGGCTCGCCGACGCGCTCCGCGCCGGGAGCGACTTCAGTCTGGTCAAGCTCACGCCCTCGCACCTCGAGGCGCTCTCCGCCGAGCTCGGCGAGGCGGGCGTGGCCGGCAAGACCCGCGCGCTGATCATCGGCGGCGAGGCGCTCTTCGGCCGCCACCTGCAGCTCTTCCGGGAGCAGGCGCCCGAGACCCGCCTCATCAACGAGTACGGCCCGACCGAGACGGTGGTCGGCTGCGCTGTCTACGAGGTCCCGCCCGGGCCGCTCCCCGAGGGCGCGATCCCGATCGGGCGGCCGATCGCCAACAGCAAGCTCTACCTGCTCGACGCGCGGCAAAAGCCCGTCGCGACCGGCGCCATCGGCGAGATCTACATCGGCGGCGCGCAGGTCGGCCGCGGGTACCTGAACCAGCCCGCGCTCACCGCGGAGCGCTTCCTCGCCGATCCGTTCGCGCCCGGCGGGCGCATGTACCGGACCGGCGATCTCGGCCGCCACCGGGCCGACGGCGCGCTCGAATACCTGGGCCGCGCCGACACGCAGGTGAAGATCCGCGGCTTCCGGATCGAGCTCGGCGAGATCGAGGCCGTGCTCGCCCAGCACCCCGAGGTGCGCGAGGTGGCGGTGCTCGCGCGCGAGGACATCCCCGGTCAGAAGCGCCTCGCGGCGTACCTGACCGCGGCGCCCGGTGCGCCGATCGACGAGGCCGGCCTGCGCGACTTCCTCGGCGCGCGCCTGCCCGATCACATGATCCCGGCGGCCTTCGTCGTGCTCGCCGAGATGCCGCTCACCGAGAACGGCAAGATCGATCGCCGCGCGCTCCCGGCCCCGGCGGGCGAGCTCGACGAGGCGCGCGAGCGCGTGCTCCCCCGCGACGAGGTCGAGCGGACCCTCGCGTCGATCTGGACCCGCGTGCTCCGCGTCGACGCGGTGGGCGTGCACGACAACTTCTTCGCCGTGGGCGGCGACTCCATCCTCGGGATCCAGATCGTGTCCCGGGCGAGGCAGGCCGGGCTCAAGATCACGCCCCAGCAGATCTTCCGCTTCCCGACGATCGCCGGCCTCGCCTCCGTGGCCGAGCGGATCGACGCGGGCGCCGAGGTCGAGGCGAGGGTCGAGGGGCCGATCCCGTTCACGCCGATCGCTCGCTGGTGGCTCGAGCGCGACCTCGTCGATCCGCACCACTACAACCAGTCGGTGCTGCTCGAGGCCCGCGAGCCGCTCGATGCGGCCATGCTCGA
Organism: Byssovorax sp.; assembly: GCA_046351295.1. Taxonomy (GTDB): domain Bacteria; phylum Myxococcota_A; class Polyangia; order Polyangiales; family Polyangiaceae; genus JAXLYT01. The sequence continues at coordinate 4,225 of JAXLYT010000114.1, read as the reverse complement.
GGGCGCCGTCCGTGCGCTCGTGGATCACCACGACGTCCTCCGTGTCCGGCTGTCGCACGAGGTCAACGGACCGAGCTTGACCATCGTCCCGGACGTCGGCGAGGGCATCTTCCGGCGCGTCGACTTCGACGTGCTCAACGATGAGCAGGCGCGCAGCTCCATCCGCGCGATCGCCTCCACCACGCAGGCGAGCTTGAACCTCGCCGAGGGGCCGGTCTTCCGCGCCGTCTACTTCGATCTCGGGCCCGCGCGGCCGGGCCGGCTGCTGATCGTCATCCACCACCTCGCCGTCGACGGCGTCTCCTGGCGCATCCTGCTCGACGATCTCTGGTCGGCGTACAGCGCGCTCGCCCGCGGCGAGGCGATCGCGCTCCCGCCGCGGACGACGTCCGTCAAGCGCTGGGCCACCCTGCTCGGCGAGCTCAGCCGCTCGCCGGAGATCGAGGCCGAGGCGGGCTACTGGCTCTCCGAGGCGCGGCGCCGCGCGCTGCCCTTGCCGGTGGATCGCGCGGGAGGCGAGAACGACGGCGCGTCGGCGAAGAGCGTCTCCTTCGCTCTCTCCGCGGAGCTCACCGAGTCGCTGCTCCGCGACGTGCCGGCCGTGTACGGCACGCAGATCAACGATGTCCTCCTCACCGCCTTCGCGCTCGCCCTCCGGGCCTTCACGAAGAGCGAGGCCGTGCTCTTCGATCTCGAAGGCCACGGCCGCGAGGAGATCGTCCCCGGCGTCGATCTCAGCCGCACGGTCGGGTGGTTCACCTCGCTCTACCCGGTGGTCATCGATCTCGAGGGCGAGGGCGCGCCCGGCGTCCTGCTCCGCGCGGTGAAGGAGCAGCTCCGGGCCATCCCGCGGCGCGGCCTCGGCTACGGCCTGCTCCGCTACCTCCGCGGCGACGACGAGATCTCCCGCGATCTCGCCTCGCTCCCGCAGGCCGAGGTGATCTTCAACTACCTCGGCCAGGTCGGTCAGGCGGTGCCCGAGCAGTCCAGGCTGCGCGCGGCCCGCGAGCCCGCCGGCGCGCCCATCAGCCCGCGGGCCCGGCGCTCGCACCTCCTCGAGGTGACGGCCAACGTCGCCGGCGGCCGGCTGCTCTTGCAGATCGGCTACAGCGAGAAGGTCCACGACGAGGCCACGGCGACCGCGCTCGGCGAGCGCTTCCTCGCCGAGCTGCGCGGGCTCATCGAGCACTGCCTCGCGCCCGAGGCGGGCGGCTACAGCCCGTCCGACTTCCAGGTCCGCCTCCCGCAGCACCTCATCGACCAGCTCGCCCGGCGCGCGCTCCTGCCCGCGGGCGAGGCCGCCGCGAGCGCCGCACAGCGCAAGAACATCGAGGCGATCTACCCGCTCTCCCCGATGCAGGAGGGCATGCTGTTCCACACCGTCTACGCGCAGGGAGACGGCGTGTACGTCACCCAGCTCGACTGGGCGGTGCGCGGGAGCTTCGACCTCGGCGCCTTCGAGCGAGCCTTCCAGCGGCTCGTCGAGAGGCACGCGATCCTGCGGACCTTCTTCGTCTGGGAGGGGCTCGATCAGCCGGTCCAGGTGGTGGAGAAGCAGGCTCCGTTCCGGCTCGGGACGCTCGATCTCCGCGGGCGAGATCCGGCCGAGCAGGTCGAGGAGATGCGCCGGTTCGGGGTCGAGGATCGGCGGCGCGACTTCGATCTCGGCGCGGCGCCGCTCCTGCGTGTCACGGTGTTCCACCTCGGGGACGACGTGTACCGCTGTCTCTTCAGCATCCACCACATCCTCGTCGACGGGTGGTCGATGCCGATCCTCATCCGCGAGCTGCGCGCGTTCTACGACGCGGAGACGACCGGGCGCACCCTCGATCTGCCGGCCTTGCCCCGCTACGCCGACTTCATCGCGTGGCTCGGCCAGCAGGATGCCGGCAAGGCCGAGTCCTTCTTCCGCGGCCTCCTCGGCGGCTTCCGCTCGCCCACGCCCTTCGGCGTCGATCGCATCGCCCCCGAGGGCGTCGAGGCCGGCCACGAGGAGCAGCAGATCGTCCTCTCCGAGGAGCTGTCGAGCGCGGTCCAGGCCTTCGCGCGCGCCGAGCAGCTCACCGTGAGCACGCTCGTGCAGGGCGCGTTCGCGCTCCTCCTGGCTCGCTACAGCGGCGAGGACGACGTCGTCTTCGGCGCGACCGTGTCGGGCCGCACCGCGCCCGTGGCGGGGATCGAGCGGATGGTGGGCATCTTCATCAACGCCGTCCCGGTGCGCGCGCGGATCGACCGCGGGCAGCCGGTCGGCGCCTTCCTCGCCGGGCTGCAAGAGCAGCAGATCGAGGCGCGCGAATACGAGCACACGCCGCTCGTGGCGGTGCAGGGGATGAGCGAGGTGCCGCGGGGCACGCCGCTCTTCGAGAGCATCCTCGTCTTCGAGAACTACCCGATCGAGGAGTCGATGGGCCCGGCGCCCGCGGGCGAGCCGGGCCGTGAGGTCACGAGCAAGGGTGAGCCGCGGCGCCGTCCGGCCGCCATGGGCGATGCCCGGGTGCAGGAGCGCTCGAACTACCCGCTGATGCTCGTCTCGGCCGTCACGAACAAGATGATCTTCCGGGCCAGCTACGACCGGCGGCGCTTCGATCGCGCCGCGATCGTCCGGATGCTCCGCCACCTGAAGACGCTGCTCGAAGGGATGGTCAGCGCCGCGGCGGGGCTCGTCGGCGAGGTGCCGATCCTCCCGGCCGACGAGCGGGAGACGCTGATCTCGGCGTGGAACGCGACGCGGATGGACTTCCCGTCCGATCGGCCGGTCCATGCGCTGATCGAGGAGCAGGCGAGCCGGACGCCCGAGGCGCGGGCCGTCTCCGACGAGGGCGCGACCTTCACCTACCGCGAGCTCGTGGCGAGGAGCCGCGCGATCGCGGGCTGCCTCGTCTCGCGCGGGGTCGGGGCCGGATCGCTCGTCGGCGTGGCGCTCGAACGCTCCGCCGAGATGGTCGCCACGCTCGTGGGCATCTGGATGGCGGGCGCAGCCTATGTGCCGCTCGACCCGGCGTATCCCGAGGATCGGCTCTCGTTCATGATCGCCGACGCCGGTCTGTCGCTGCTCGTCACCGAGGCCTCGCTCGAGGAGAAGATGCGGGCGATCGTGGGCTCGGCCGGCGCGGAGAAGCCGGTCAGCCTGCTCCGGATCGACGCGGATCGCGAGGCCATCGAGGCCGCCGCGGCGACGTCGCTCCCTGCCTCGGCAGGACCGCTCGATCGGGCCTACGTCATCTACACCTCGGGCTCGACCGGTCGCCCGAAGGGCGTGGAGATCCCGCACCGCGCGCTCGCCAACTTCCTGTGGACGATGCGCGATCGACCCGGCATCCGCGCCGAGGATCGGCTGCTCGCGGTGACGAGCCTCTCCTTCGACATCGCGGGGCTCGAGCTCTTCCTCCCGCTCGTCTCCGGGGCGGAGGTCTTCGTGGCGAGCCGCGCGGCGACGGGCGACGGGCATGCGCTCAAGGAGCGGCTCACGCGCTCGGCGATCACCATGATCCAGGCCACGCCTTCGACCTTCCGGCTCCTGCTCGAAGCGGGCTGGGCCGGCGATCCTTCGCTGACCGTGCTGGTCGGCGGTGAGGCGGTGCCGCGCGATCTGGTCAACACCCTCGCGGGCAAGGCCGGCCGCGTCTGGAACATGTACGGGCCGACCGAGACGACCATCTGGTCGTGCATCGAGCGGCTCGAAGCGGGCAGCGGGCCCGTGTCGATCGGCGGGCCGATCGGCAACACGCAGGTCTACGTGCTCGATCCGCGCCGCGATCTCTGCCCGATCGCGGTGCCCGGCGAGCTGTACATCGGCGGCACGGGCCTCGCGCTCGGCTACCTGAAGCGGCCGGAGCTGACGGCCGATCGCTTCGTGCCCGATCCCTTCTCGACCGAGCCCGGCGCGCGGCTCTACCGCACCGGCGACCTCTGCCGCCGCCGCGGCGACGGCTCGCTCGAGTTCCTCGGGCGCCTGGATCTCCAGGTGAAGCTCCGCGGCTTCCGGATCGAGCTCGGCGAGATCGAGAGCGTGCTCCTCGAGCTCGGCTCGCTCAAGCAGGCCGTCGTGGTGGTCCGCGAGGACATCCCCGGTGACACGAGGCTCGTGGCCTACGTGGTGGCCGCGGGCGACGTGGCCCCGAGCGCGGCCGAGCTTCGGGCCGCATGCCGGAGCAAGCTGCCGGAGCACATGGTGCCAGGTGTCTTCGTCCGGCTCGACAGGCTCCCGCTCACGGCCAACGGCAAG
>JAXLYT010000113.1:0-23569 GCA_046351295.1 Byssovorax sp. | reverse complement strand
CAAGCTCCTGATGCGCGACGGCCGCCTCGACGGGTTCGACGTCGCCCTGGCCGACGGCCATGTCGTCAAGGTGACGATCGGCACCGTGCGGACCTACTTCCGCGTGGCCGAGTAGCCCGGGGCGGTCCTACAGCCCGCGCGGATCGCTCGCGCGCCGGCCTTCTCCGCGGCGGCGGCCCTCCGGGCGCGGCGGGAACATCCGGCGGTTCTCCTCCGCGCGCCGCTCGATGGGCGATCGCCGCTCCGGCACGTGGCGCGGGCCCGCGGCGTCGAGCGGCGTGATGCCGACGAAGAGCGCGCGCAGGTCGTCGAAGGTCTCGGGCATCGCCGCGACCACGGTCGCCGTGTGCGTGCGGCAGAGCTCGAGCGAGCGGCCCTCGATCACCACGCGGCTCATCCGCGCCCCCGCCGTCTCCCCGCTCCCGCAGACCGCGCAGACGCTCGCGCTCTCGTTCCTGGCGATCTTCGGAGACGGGGAGTTCGTGGGGCTCATGGGCGGAGGATCCGCCGCGCGGGGCCCCTGGGCCAAGTTCAGCGCTTCGGCGCGTGCTTCTCGGCCCAGGCGATCACCTTGTCGCTCGGCCTCGTGCCGGTGAAGCGGCCGAGCTCCTGGATGCCGGTCGGGCTCGTGACGTTGACCTCGGTGAGGCGCTCGCCGATCACGTCGAGGCCGACGAAGAAGAGCCCGTCTTGCCGGAGCTTCGGCGTGATGTCTTCCACCATGGCCCGCTCGCGCGCGGTGAGCTCCGTCGGCACCACGCTGCCGCCCACGTGGATGTTCGAGCGGTACTCGTCGCCCCGCGGCACGCGGAGGATCGCGCCGAGGATCTCCCCGTCCATCAGGAGCACCCGCTTGTCGCCCTCGCTCACCGAGGGGAGGAACTCCTGCACGAGCGCGAGGCGGTGGCCCTCGTGGGTGAGCATGTCGACGATGGCGCGCGCCGTCTTGTCGCCCGTCTTGATCTGGATGACGCCCGCGCCGCCCGCGCCGTCGAGGGGCTTGATCATCGCCGTGCCGCCCACGTCGCGGCAGAAGTCGTGGATCATCGTCCGGTCCGCGGTGACGAGGGTGCGCGGCGTCCACTCCGGGAAGTTGAGCGCGTAGAGCTTCTCGTTCGCGTCGCGCAGGCCGCGCGGATCGTTGATGAGGAGCGGCCCGCCGCGCGCGCGCTCGAGGAGCAGCGTCCCGTAGAGGTAGGCGCGGTCGAAGGGCGGGTCCTTGCGGATGAAGACCGCGTCCGTCTCGGCGAGGCGGATCCGCTCCGGGCCCTGGTCCTTGTGGAGGACGATCCACGGCGCGGCGTCCAGGATCTCCACGCGGTGGACGATCGCCCAGGTCTCGCCGTTGGCGATGAACAGGTCGCGCAGCAGGCAGTGGTAGCTCTGGTGGCCGCGCGCCTGCGCCGCCTGGATGAACGCGAAGGTCGTGTCCTTGTCGTGCGTGACGCGGTCGAGCGGGTCCATCACGAAGACGAAGCGCATGGGCATACCTCGGGGGAGCCGGCCGGGGTTGATTCCCGGCGAGCGGAGGGGGCATCCTAGCAGCAAGTGGAAACGTCGACCCTCCGCGCCAACCTCTCCTCGACCGTCTCGGCGCTCGGGGCCCTCGCCCTCCTGGTCTTCGCCGCCCCCGCGGGCACGGCGGGCTGCGGCGAGCCTCCCCCGGCCGTCTCCCCGCCTTCTGCCTCGGCGAGCGCGGCGAACGGCCCTCGTCCAACGCTGGTCGACGTTGGTCCACAGGATACAACACCGTTCCCACCGCCGCCCGCGCCCCCGCCGAAACCCCACCGCTTCGCCGTGGCCTCGGAGAACGCGACGGCCTCGAAGATCGCGATGGAGGTGCTCGCGCGCGGCGGGACGGCGGCCGACGCGGCCGTGGCGGGCGTGCTCGCCGTGGGGGTGACGCAGCCCGTGTCGAGCGGGATCGGCGGCGGCGGCTTCGCGCTCGTGTGGGACGCGGCCTCGAAGAACATCACCGTCCTCGACTTCCGCGAGACGGCGCCCGCGGGCACGCGGCCGAACGATTTCCTCGAGCGCGAGAAGCTGACCGAGAAGAAGCGCGGGGTGCTGGTCGGCGTGCCCGGGGAGATCGCCGGGCTCACCGAGATCCACAAGCGCTGGGGCAAGCTGCCGTGGAGCGAGGTGGTGCGCGGGCCGGCCGACGCGGCGGAGAGCGGCTTCCCGCTGAGCGCGCACCTCGCGCGGGCGCTCAAGTGGAGCGAGGCGTGGGTGCTGAAGACGCCGCGCTACGGGCTGTTCGCGCCCTCGGGCGCGCTCGCGCAACCGAAGGACCTGATCAAGAACCCGGCGCTCGCCGCGACGTTGCGGCGGATCGGCGCCGAGGGGAAATCGGCCTTCTACGAGGGGGCGATCGCGCGCGACGTGATCGAGACGGCCCAGGCCGGCGGGAGCAAGATGACGGCCGCCGAGCTCAAGGGCTACCGGTTGATCGAGCGCGCCGCGCTCCACACGACCTGGTCGGGCTACGACGTCTGGACCATGCCGCCTCCCTCGGCCGGCGGGATGATGATGCTCGAGACGCTCGCGATGCATCAGAAGGAAGACCTGACGAAGCTCGGCTACGGGACGGGCGCGTACACGCACCTGCTCGCCGAGACCTTCCGCGGCGCGGTCGCCGATCGCGCGCACATGATGGGCGATCCGGCCTTCGTGAAGGTCGACGTGGCGGCGCTCGCGAGCCCCGAGCGGATGAAGGCGCGGCGCGCGAGGATCCGCGACGACGCGACGACGCCGGCCGAGAAGTTCCCCATCAAGGAGGCGGGGACGAGCCACCTCGTGGTGGTGGACGAGGCGGGCAACGTCGTGTCCATCACGAGCACGGTGAACAACATGTTCGGCGCCAAGCTGGTGACGGCGGGCGGCTTCGTGCTGAACGACGAGCTCGACGATTTCACCCCCGCCGCGATCGAGAAGCGCTTCGGCGTGAAATCCCCGGGGCCGAACTCGCCGCGCAAGGGCGCGCGCCCCGCGTCGAGCATGACGCCGACGATCGTGATGCAGAACGGCGCGCCCGTCTTCGCCCTCGGCGGCTCCGGCGGGACGCGGATCGCGACCGGGACGACGCAGGTGCTCCTCGCGCGGCTCGCCTTCGATCGATCGCCGGCCGACGCGGTGGCCGACCCGCGGATCGAGACGCCGCCCGCCGGGGGCTTGCTCCTCGACGCGAGCGCGCCGAAGGAGGTGCTGGAGGACCTTCAGAAGCGCGGCGAGGTGGTGGACGTGACGAAGCCGAACTTCAGCGCGGTGCAGGCGATCGCGATCGGGCAGAAGGACGGGGTGCGGCAGATCTGGGCGGGGGCCGATCCGCGCAAGGGCGGCTCGGCGCTGGTGGAGTAGGCGCGGGCGCGTCGCGATCGTTGTCGCTCAGAGCGCGACGCCGCCCCACACGCGCGGCTCCCAGGTCGTCACCACGCCGATGGCCTGCGAGCTGAGCACGTTGCCTGCGAGCGGCGTCAGGCCGAGCAGCGCGCGGCCGCCGAGCGGGAACTGGAGCCCCAGCTCGAAGCGGGTGCCCCACGCGTTGGTGGGCGCGAAGAAGGGCGAGTCGAAGAGGAGCCAGGTGTGGTTGATGACCAGCGCCGTGGTGATCTCCACGCGCGGCGACACGCCGAAGGCCAGCCCGAGCGGCACGCCGAGCGAGATGTGCGACGCCTCGACGTTGCGGAAGAGGCGCGGCTCCAGGCCCACCTCGAAGCGGTGGGCGCGGCCGAAGGGGACGCGGTACGTCCCCGAAATCTCGACCACGCCGCCCATCGGGACGTTGGGGTTGCCGAAGACCAGGGCCGGCGCGGTGGCGAGGCGGAGCGTGACATAGCGGCGCGGCGCGGGAGGCGCCTGCGCGGCGTCGGGCTCGGCGCTCGCCGCGGGAGGCGCGGCGGTCGAGGCCGAGGGCGCGGCGCTCGCGGAGGGAGCCGCGCTCGCCGGCGGGGCAGGGGGCGGCTCCGGGGGAGGAGGTGCGCTCTCCGCAGGCTTGGCGGCGCTCGTGGCGGGCTTGGCGCTCGCGGCGGGCTTCGCGGCGCCTTTGGGCTTCGGTTGGGCCAGCGCGCGGCCGGCGCCGAGCGCGACGATCGTTGCACCTGCAACGATCCACGCGAGCTGAGCGCGCCCGCGGAGGGCCCGCAGCAGGATGCCCGCGAGCAGGATCAGCGACACGATCTGCGCGGTGCTGAGCCCGCCGTACAGGCCGCGCGAGGCGTCGCCGCGCACGAGCTCGAGGAGGAACCTCCCGGCGGCGTAGGTGCCGAGCCAGATCAGGAAGGGCCGGCCGCCGCGCGCGCCGCGGCGGAGCGGGCCGTAGGCGAGGGCGCTCGCGACGAGGCCGAGCGCCGCCTCGTAGAGCTCCGTCGGGTGGACGGGCAAGCTCGGCGCGCCCGCGCGCACCCAGCCGAGCGCCGCGTGATCGAGGGCCGCGGGGCTCCCCGGCGGGAAGCGCATGCCGATCGCCGAGGCGGTGGGCATGCCGTAGTCGCAGCCGGCGAGGAAGCAGCCCGTGCGCACGCACGCGAAGGTGATCCCGAGCAGCAGCGTCAGCCGATCGAGGAAGGGCGCGATCGGCCGGCGCTTCTTGCGGAGGTAGAGCACGGGCACCCCGACGCCGAAGATCAAGCCGCCGTACGCGGCGCGGCCGGCGAAAAGGATGGGATCCCATGAATGCTGGGCGAGGGCCTCCGGGAGCATGCGGAGGGCCTCGATGACGTAGCCCCCGGCGAGCGCTGCCACGTAGCCGAGCGCGAGCGCGCGCGCCTCGGTCGGGACATCGGCGCGGTCTCGCTCGGCGAGGCGGAGCGTGAGGAAGGACGCGAGCAGCCCCGCGATGCCCACGAGGACGACATAGTCCGGGCAGAGGAAGCCGGGCATGCCGTGGTGGAGGAGCCAGGCGACGAGCGTGGGCCTCATGCGGCCCTCCGGCCGCGCCGGAGCACGTAGACGAGGGGCGAGAAGAGCCACGCCATGGCGCCGAGCGGCTCGGCCGGCGAGCTGTCCTCCGTCTGGCACTTGCAGTTGGATCCCGAGCTGCCGGACGACCCGCCGCAGCCGCACTTGCTGCACGAGCTGCTCGATCCGGAGTTGCACGAGCTGCACGATCCCGAGGATCCGGTGGAGCCTCCGCCGCTGCTCGACCCGCTCGATCCGGATCCGCTCGATCCGGATCCGCTCGACCCGGATCCGCTCGATCCGGATCCCGATCCGGTGCTCGATCCGGTGTTGGTGCCGGTGCTCGATCCGGTGTTGGTCCCGGTGCTCGATCCACCGCCCGAGCTGCTCGATCCGGTCCCGCTGCTCGATCCCGAGCTCGAGCTCGACGATCCGCCGCAGGAGGCGTTGCCGTGGCTCGGCTTGCAGCCGGAGCACGAGGTGCACGACGATCCGCTGTTCTGCGAGCCGGTGCAGGAGCCGGCTTTGCAGGCCTTTTCGAGGCTCGTGAAGGCCGAGGTGCAAGCGGTGAAGGGGTTCTGGCAGCCCTGGACCGAGACGTTGACGTCGATGTCCGTGCCGCCGCTGCCGGCGCCCGGGTTGCCGCCCGCGAGGCAGGTGTCGAGCGCGGAGACGCAGAAGCCGTCGGAGAGGAAGGCCGCGGCGCGGGGCAGATCGCTGCTCGTGTTCTCGGAGGCGGGGAGCGCGCAGCTCGGCGCGCCGTCGCGCATGCACGTGGTCACGGTGCTGATGCTGAGCAGGGCGAGCGCGCAGAGCTCCCGCGGGCGATCGGGGTCTTCGGCGAGGAAGCGGCACTCGGCCTCGCCGTTCGGGAAATCGGAGAGCGTCGCGCGCGCGTCGCAGCCGCCCGCGCGCAGGCAGTCCTCGCAGCGCGCGCTCACGTCCTTCGTGCAGGCGTCGAGCGATCCGTAGGTGAGGTAGGGGTTACCGCCCACGGCCGCGGGCTTGGACGGCGGGGGCGTCGGCCCCACGGGATCGGCTTTTTTTGAAGGCTTTTCCGGATCGAGCGCCGCGAGCGCGACGAGCCAGGAGGCGTTGACGTAGACCACGCCGTCGGCCGCGACCGCGCCCGCGGGCCAGGCCGAGACGCGCACGAGGCGGTGCGCGCCCGCGCGGTGGAGGAGCGCGGAGGCGACCTTGCCGGCGCGGCCGTCGAGCGCGCCTTCTTCGAGCGTCGAGGTGGTCTCGCCGGGCGCGCCTTCGAGCGGAGGGAGATCGCCCGCGTCCTCGCCCTCCAGCTCGACGACGAGCGGATGGAACGAGATCGCCCCCGCGCTCGGCTCGATCGCGGCGACCACGAGCGCGTCCTCGCCGCGCAGCTCGCGCACGGCGTCGAGGGCGCGCACGAGGCCCGCGGGCGTGGGGTTCGGCCCCGAGGCCGCGGGCTCGCCGTCGAGCTGCGCGGCGCGCGCCTGCTCCATCCGCTCGCCCAGCTCCTTGCGCGCCTCGGGCGCGAGCGCGGCGATCGCCTCCGGGGACGCGGTCAGCGCGTCGCGGAGCGGGAGCTCCTCGAAGGGAGGATCGGCGCCGCCGCAGCCGCCGGCGGCCCCCACGAGGCAAGCTCCGGCCAGGGTCCACAGCGAGCGGGCGGATGGTCGCATGGTCGCCTCCTCCTCCCGGGGGCGCGCGCGTGACGGGGCCGGCGGGGGCCCTCAGGGTACGCGGCCGGGAGCTCGCGTGGATGAGCAATTGACGTACCGTAACGATGGTTCCGTCCGGGTGCGCTCAAACGAAGGCTGGTCGCGAACCGCCCTTCGCGATCGGCGGCGAGCGCCGCGTAACGGCGGCCCCGAGGCGCGAAGGCGCGCGGAAGATCGGCTGTTCTGGACGGAGGATCGCGGGGAGCCGCGGGAGCGTGAGCCGACCGTTGGAGCACAAACGGTTGGAGCTCAAACGATTGGACCTCAAATTGACTGGAGCTCCAATCGTTGGAGCTCCAATCAATTCACCGAGGAGGAGGCGAGGCTCGTTGCGCCGTCACCGCACGGCGGCCAGCGCGACCTCGGCGTTCTCGTCGTCGCTCAGGTCGGAGGCGATGGCGTAGCCCACGCCGCGCTCCTCGCCCGCGGCCACGGAGTAGCCGCGCACGTGGCCCACGTAGACCACGCGCTTCTCGGGCTCCATCCGCGGCTCGAGGCGCGTCGTCCGCACGGAGACGACGGCCGGGTTGAACACGTACATCGTCAGCCGGTGGCCGCCGCGCATCGTGTAGAGCATCTGCAGCATCGCCGCGCGCCGCGTGGCGGGCGGGAGCGAGTGGAGGCGCGCGCCCGCGAAGCTCGCGTTGAAGAGCTTGAAGGTCGGCTGCGGGACCTTCACCTCGACGAGCGGATCGAAGCGCGGCAGATCGTCGAGGCTCGTCGTCTCGGGCGGGTAGGGGTTCGCGTGCATCGACACGAGCTCGTCGATCATCCCGTCGATGCTGGAGCGGGTGACGTTCTGCGTGTCGCTCTCGGCGCGCACGTTGTCGCTCGGCGTCGTCTGGATGTGCCGCGACATGCCGAGCGCGAAGACCACGCCCGCCGCCGCGGCCACGCCGACGGCGTAGCGGAGGCGCACGAGCTTCGGCGCCATCGGCTCTTCGTCCGCGCGGGCCTCGGCCTCGCGGATCTCCGCCTCGCGGCGGCGCTCGGCGCAGAGCGTCGCGCCGATGCGCGCCCGCAGCGCGTCGCCCGCGCGGGAGGCGCAGCGGCGCTTCATGCTCTGGCGCATCGAGCGGATGAGCGCCACGCGCTCGGCGCAGGGCGAGCAGCCGAGCACGTGGGCCTCCACGTCGACCGCGTGGCCCGGATCGAGCTCGCCGTCGACGTAGGGGGAGATGCTTTGCACGAAGCGGGCGCAGTCGAGGGCCGGCTTGCGGATGGGCGTGCTCACAGGGCCCCCTTCTTGCGGCGGCGGTAGGCCGCGAGATCGGCAGGCGCGTTGTCGCGGGCACGGCTCGTCACGCGCTCGCCGGAGCCGGAGTCACCGTTCACCACGGCGGGCAGGCCGCCCTCTTCGGGCACGATCCCGAGGGCCACCGCGTGATCGCGCAGCGTCTTCTGGAGCATCCGCCGGCCGCGGTGGAGGCGGGACATCACCGTGCCGATGGGGCAACCCATCACGTCGGCGATCTCTTTGTACGAGAGCTCCTCGATGTCGGAGAGCACGACGGCGAGCCGGAACTCGTCGGGCAGCTCGTCGAGGGCGCGGCCGACCTCGGCCTCGACCAGCGGCGAGAGCGCCTGCGTCTCGGGATCGCGCATCGCGCGGAGCGTCGTCGCGCCGACCCAACCGTCGGTGAGCGAGTCGGCGTCGGGGCCGTCGAAGATGTCGCGCTCGAGGCCGCCGCGGCGGTAGCGGTTGATGAACGTGTTGGTCAGGATGCGCAGGAGCCACGCCTTGAGGTTCGTCCCGGGCTGGAACTGGTCGCGGGCGCGCATCGCCTTGACGACCGTGTCCTGCACCAGGTCTTCCGCCTCGTGGGTGCTCTTGGTCATCCGGCAGCTCACCCCGTAGAGGGTGTCGAGGTGGCCGAGCAGCTCGACCTCGAACGAGCTCGCGGGGATCGCGGCCGATCCGCCGGCCAGGTCGAGATCCTGGGCGACGGAGGCTGGTTTCTTGCTGAAGAAGAACGGCATGGGGATTTGGTCCGGAAACCCAGGGATGGGCGCAGCTATTCCTTCTTAATGCTTCCCTGGGCCGACGCATCCCCCGCCGGCGGATCTTGATCCGCCCCAGGGCCCTTCCGGACGAGCGCTTCCAGCTCCTCGACGCGCTGCGACAAACGCTTCACTTCGGCCTGAAGATCGCGGAAAAGCCCCACGCCGGGGAGGATGGCGCGCACCCGCTCGTCGACCGCGTGCTGCCACTGGTCGAGGGTGTGCTTCGAGCTTTCCATGATCTCCGAGAAGCGCGTCTTTGTCGGATGCTTCTCACCTTCCTGCGTCGCGGGCGGGGCCGGGACCGGGATGGTGGGGGCGCTTTCTACCGGGGACGGAGCCGACGGGGCCGCGCCGTCGGCCACCGGGGTCGTCCCGTCGGCGGGCGTGCCACCGGGGATGAGCCGTCCGATCGGACCCTCGCGCAGCGAGGTGAGGAGGCGCTCGCCTCGCTCCTGGATCAGATCGCGGAGCGTGCCGAGCGGGACCGATCGCGGCTGCGATTTCAGATCCTCGCTGATGATCAGCGCCAGCGTGACCTCGGTCTTGTCTTCCTTGGTCGCGTTGTCGATGATCTGCACCTCCTCGCCGGCGCGCACCATCTCGCCGATCTGCTGGAGCGTGACGTATTTGCTGTCCTTCGTGTCGTAGAGCTTCCGGTTCGAGTAGCGCTTGATAACGCGCCGCGCCTTGTCTCCCGAGCCCATCGTCTCCTTGACGGTTTCCATGCGGGCTGAATTGGACCATCCCCGCCTCGTCCCTGCAAGCCGGGACGACATCGCCCTGCCCGAGCCCTGCCCATGAGCCCTCCCGCCGTCGAGATCACCGCCGCCCGGGTGGGGTATGGCCCCGAGGACGCCCTCAGCGAGGTCTCCCTCACGGTCCACGCCGGGGAGCTCTGCGCGGTGCTCGGCCCGAACGGCGCGGGCAAGTCCACCCTCGTCAAGCTCCTCTCCGGGGCGATCCGCCCGCGGGCCGGCACCGTGAAGATCGCCGGGCACGACCTCGGCGCCCTCGATCGAAGGGCGATCGCGCGCCTCGTGGCCGTCGTCCCCCAGCAGGTGGAGGTGGCCCTCGGCTTCACCGTGCGCGAGGTGGTGATGATGGGCCGGGCGCCGCACCAGGGGGCGTGGATGAGCGCCACGCTCGCCGATCGGCAGGCCGTGGACCGCGCCGCCGAGGCCTGCGAGCTCCTGGATCTGCTGGATCGGCCGGTCTCGGCGCTCTCGGGCGGGGAGCAGAAGCGGGTCGCCATCGCGCGCGCGCTCGCCCAGGAGGCGCAGGTGCTCATCCTCGACGAGGCCGGGGCGCACCTGGATGTGCGGCATGCGATCGCGATCAACGAGGTGGTGAGCCGCGAGATCGAGCAGCGAGGGCTCTCTTGCATCCACGTCCTGCACGACCTGAACGCGGCAGCGCAGTATGCGGACCGGATCGCCCTCCTGAAATCAGGGAAAATTGTAGCTTTTGGTACTGTCGAGGAGGTGATGACGTACCGTCAGCTCAAGGAGGTCTTCGAGATCGAGCTCTTCGTCGGGGTGAACGAGCTGGACGAGACCCGCTATTTTCTCCCGGTCCGCCCGCGCTCCCGGGAGGCTCGACGATCTCGACCTCGAAGCCCTCGCGATCTATAAGCGGGGCGCCATGCTCGGACACCTCCCCCGGGACAAGCGCGGAGAGGCCTTCGCCGCCGCGCGAAGGTCCCGCTCTCGCAGCTCGCTCTTCCTCGCCGTCACGCTGGTCCTCGCGGCCCTCCTCGGCCTCGCCGGCTGCGGCGGAGGCGGCGGGCCCGACCTGCTCAACGTGATCGATGTCTCCCCGAAGGAGGTCGACGTAGGCGACCGCATCGAGGTGCTCGGCATCAACCTCCCGAGCGGCGAGGCCCGCGAGGCGAAGGTGACCTTCCACGGCACCCTGCGCCGCCCCGGGCAAGAGCCGATCGAGGACAAGGAGATCACCGTCGAGAAGGCGCAGGTCTCCTCCGACAAGATCACGATGCTCTTCACCGAGGGCATGCAGACGCAGTTCTGCGGCCGCGGCGACGACGCGGTGCACACCACCTTCACGGGCGACGTGACGGTGACCCTCGCGCCCACGTCCGCGAACGGCACCGAGGTCAAGGGCAAGGTGCAGAACATCACCTTGAGCTTCCACTCGCCCACGCCGCGGCGCGCGGTGCTCGAGGCGCGCGAGAAGGAGGGCAAGCGCGCCCTCGACTTCTTCGGCATCACCGCCTCGCCCGACTCGCCGGTCGCCGGCGGCCTCCTCGTGAGCGAGGTGCGCCCCGCGAGCCCCGCCGACCGCGCGCAGATCCTCGCCGGTGACGTGATCGTCGCGTTCGAGGGGGTCAAGGTCCTCTCCCTCGGCGACATGACGCCGAGCGGCCACGAGCGGCTCCCGACCCTCTCGATCAAGCGCGGCAACGAGCCCGTCGCCGAGCGGCAGATCTCGATCGAGAAGTACGACCTCCGCCCGCCGACGGACCTGCTCGGCGCGGGCATCGTCCTCGGCGTGGCCGCGGCGATCATCCTCCTCTTCATGGCCCCGACCGCGGGCATCATCACCTGGGTCGAGCGCCGCGTGTCCGGCCGCATGCAGGCCCGCATCGGCCCGAACCGCGCGGGCCCCCAGGGCTTCATCGTGTGGATGGCCGACGGCATCAAGTCGATCGTCAAAGAAGACATCGTCCCCACCGAGAGCGACAACCTCCTCTTCCGCCTCGCGCCCTACCTCGTCTTCATGGGCGTCTCCGCGACCTTCGTGGTCATGCCCTTCGGCCAGTACCTGATCGCGGCCGACCTCGACATCGGCGTGCTCTTCGTCATCGCGGTGACCTCGCTCGTCACCATCGGCCTGATGACGGGCGGCTGGGCCTCGAACAACAAGTGGTCGCTGCTCGGCGGCATCCGCTCGGCCGCGCAGATCATCAGCTACGAGATCCCGGGCGCCGTCGCGATCGTGTGCCTCGTGATGATGACCGGCTCGCTCCGCATGCAGGACCTCATCGCCGCGCAGGGCGGCCCGGGCGACTCGTTCATCACCGCCGGCGGCTGGCCCTGGTACTGGTACGTGTTCCGGAACCCGGTCACCTTCGCCCTCTTCTTCCTCTACTTCACGACGGCCCTCGCCGAGGGCAACCGCGCGCCCTTCGATCTGCCCGAGGCCGAGAGCGAGCTCGTCGCCGGCTACTCCACCGAGTACTCGGGGATGCGCTACCTCTTCTTCTTCTTCGCCGAGTGGGCGAACGTCTTCGTGATGTGCGGCATCGCCAGCGCCCTCTTCCTCGGCGGCTGGCAGATCCCCGGCGTCTCGCCCGCCCAGCAGGAGGCGCACTTCGGCCTCCAGCTCGTCGGCGCGCTGATCTTCCTCACGAAGAGCTGGGTGCTCATCTTCGTGGTCATCTGGATCCGCTGGACGCTCCCCCGCGTCCGCATCGACCAGATGATGAACCTCTGCTGGAAGTGGTTCGTCCCGCTCTCCTTCGGGGCCTTCCTCTTCACCGCGCTCTGGATGATCCTCCCCCTCGGCAAGGTGGTCACCCTCGTCATCAGCCTCGCCACCTTCGTCACCTGGTGCGTGGTGATGTGGCACTTCGTGCGGCGGGTTCGCTTCAACGTCCGCGAGTCCCGCATGCCCGTGCACCTGAACCCCTTCCTCTGATAGAGCCGCGCGGGCTCCGATCCCGGGGCTTTGTGCTCTCGGCCGCCCGCGGTGAGGGCGCTATTCCAATCGGCCCCACGCTTTGCGTATCCTGAGCGCCTGTGTCCACCGCCCCTGTCCCGGAACCTGACTTCTGCGCGAGCTGCGGGTTCCCCCTGTCGGGCCTGCGCTGCGAGGTCTGCGGTGGCGACCGGGACGGAGGCGCGCTCGAGGACGGGCGGCGCCGCGAGGTCTCGCCCGACGTCGACGAGGGCGAGATGGCCGGGCTCGAGCGCGCCTACGCCGCGCTGCGCGACCAGGACCCCTCCGTCTTCGTCGGCGAGGTCGTCGCGGCGGAGGGCGGCGCGCGCCTCTCGGCCACACCCCATGGACCGGGCTGGATCGCAGTCGTGCGCGGCGCGCTCGTCTTCGTCTCGTTCGACGCCGACGCCGGGGAGATCGCGATCGAGGCGCCCGTCGTGCGGGTGCCGCGCGCGCAGCGGGCCCCCGTCCTGCGCCTCGCGCTCGAGCTCTGCGCGCGGGAGGCCGCCACCTCGCGCTTCTGCCTGCGGGACGATCTGCTCCTGCTCCGCTTCACGGCCGGCGTGACGGCGCTCACGCCGCTCATGGTCCGCCGCCTGCTCCGCGAGCTCGGCCAGCTCGCGACGAGGAGCGTCGAGCTCTTCGGCGTGGCCTTCGACGCGCGCCCGGCCGTCCCGGAGAACAAGCGCGACACGGCGGGCTTCGAGGTGCTCGGCAAGGCCAAGCACCTCAACTTCGTCTCGGGCGCGCGCCGCGTCGGCCCGCCGTCCTCGCGTCGGACCATCGAGGCCGTCGCCCCGCGCTCGACGCGCACCGAAGCGCTCGGCGCAGGGCGCGTCCCCGACGGCCGCACCAAGCCTCCGCCTCCGCCCCCGCGCCTCAGCACCGCGATGCGCCGCGAAGATCTGGAGCCCGAGCCGCTCCCCCCCGCGGACGACAGCAACGACGCGATCCCCGCGATCCTCGAGCCGATGTTCGTCGCGACCCCCGCGCCCGTCGCGGCCACCCCGCCCTCGCCTCCCGCGCTCACGATCACGCAGCCCGCCTCGCCGGGATTGCGACCCGCTGCGCCTGCTGCGCCGCCTGCACCGGCCGCGCCGCCGGTCAACGTCGCGCGCCCCGCGCCGCCCCCGGTCCCGGCCGCGCCTCAGGCCGCGCGCCCGCCCTTGCCCGCGGCGCCCTCGGCGCCGCGCCCGCCGGCGGTCCCGGGCACGGTGCGCCCCCCGCCGCCTCCGCCTCCGTCGAGCCGCCCGAGCACCTTCACCCAGAAGGCCCCGCCGATCCCGCCGCCTCCGCCCACGGATCCAGGCCCTTCCGCGCCCCGCCAGAGCGAGGACGCCAAGCGCCGGCCGTCGCTCCCCGGCGAGCCGCCGCCGCGCCGGCAATCGCTCACCAACCTCGAGGCCGTCTCGGGCACCGTGCGGGTGCGCCCGCAGACGATGACCGATCTCGACTTCGAGACCCCGTCGCGCCGCCCGAGCATGATGATGCAGTCGGTGCAAACGGGCGCGGAGGAGCCGCTCACCCCGGCCGATCACCTCTGCGCCCTGCTCCGCCAGGCCAAGCTCCTCGGCGCGATGACGGTCGAGACCCGCCCGGGCACGATGAGCTGGGTGATCCGCGCCTCCGTGTTCCGCGCCATCTACGGCTACCGCGACGCGCTGCCCGACGCGGTAGCGCACCTCTACCGCTGCACCGGCACCGGCAAAGAGTCGCCGGAGCCGCCGCTGCTCGTGCTCGACCGGATCATCGCCGCGCGCGCGCTGCTCCCGACGGAGAAGCCGATCACCGTCGAGCCCTTCACCACCGCGGCCGCGGCCAAGGAGCAGATCGCCCGCTATTTGCAGGAGATCGAGCGCGCCCCGGTGGAGCCGACGTTCCGCCACTTCCTCGCCCTCGGCGGGCTCACCGAGCTGCTCGTGCGCGCCAAGCTCCCCGCGGCGACGGAGCAGCGGCTGCGCGAGATCATCAGCCACGGGCAGCGCGAGGGCACCAAGGGCTCCGCGATCGAGCTGATGATGACCTCCCTCCAGAGGATCGCCGCCGGATGAGCGCTGCCCCGACCTCCTTCTCGCGCCTGCGCTCCGGGGCCGATGTGGTCGCCGCCGCGCGCCGCTCCGTGGTCGGCGTGCGCGGCGTCTCCTCGGGCGGCACCGGCTGGGTCGCGCTCGGCAACGGCCTCGTGCTCACGAGCCAGGAGGCGGTGGGCTACCAGAGCGAGGTCTTCCTCGACATCGAGGGCCAGAAGCGCGTCCCGGGCGCCGTCATCTGGGTCGACGTGGCGCGCGATCTCGCCTTGATCCGCCCCGCCGACGCGCTCGGCCTCCCCCCGCTCTTCGTCCGGCCCGACCTCCCCCGCCTCGGCGAGCTCGTCTTCTCGCTCGGCTTCGCCCCCGGCGAGTCCATGCGCGTGGGCAGCGCCCTCGTGAGCGCGGTCGATCGCGCGATCGGCGCCGTGCGCGCCTTCGATCTCGACGCGCCGATCTGCGCCTCGGGCAGCCCCGTGGTCGACGCCGACGGGCGCGTGATCGGCATCGGCGGGCTCGATCTACCTCGCGGCGCGGCTCGCTCCACGAGCCCGCCCGAGCGCGGCGCGACGGCCGTCCCCGTCAACGCCTTGCAGCGCGTGCTCGGCACGTTCGATCGCCCCGCCGACAAGCTCGCCGACCTCAAGCCCACGTACCGCTGCGCCGGGTGCAACGAGCCCTTCGCCTTCGAGCACGACCGCTGCCTCGCCTGCGGCCGCCGCCTCCCCCACGCCTTCGAGCTCGGCGACGCGGGCGCGGCCCGTTCCGCGAGCTTGCCCGAGCGCACGCCCACCTTCGCCGCCGCCGAGCGCCTCGTGCGTGATCTGCTCTCCCGCCTGGGCGCGGTGGCCAACAGCGTCCGCACCGGCCCGCGCACCTGGAAGCTCCAGATCCCCGGCACCGACGACGAAGCAGCGCTCACCGAGGTGACGCTGACCCTCGATCCGCAGGGCCGCCTGCTCCGCGCCCGCTACCCGCTCGTCCAGGTGCCCCCGCACAACCACGAGCGCTTCTACCGCTTCCTCCTCACGCTCAACGATCAGTCGACGGGCAGCCTGCGCATCTCGATCGAGGACGACATCGCCTACCTCGGCTTCGCCGAGCCCACGGCCCTCGTGAAGCACATCGAGGCCGCCGAGCTCTTCGAGGAGCTGGTGCGCGCGGGCGAGCGCTACCGGGGCGCCCTGCGCGCGCCGTTCCAGGCCCCCGCCGCGAGCTGACGCGCCCGCGATGTGGGACGGCGTGCAACACGCGTGGCCGGTGTGCGACGCGCGTGGCCGGCGTGCGACGCGCGCAACCGCTGCGCCACGAGGTCAACCGCTGCACGACGGGCAGGACGCGTGCACCCGCGCGGTCGCCGAGCGCTCGCGGGCGCGCCCGTCCTCGCAGCGCCGGTCGCCCTCGCCTGCGAGCGAGCAGAGGCGGCTCACCGCGCGTGACATCGACGCGAGCGCTGCGCACGCCAGCGAGCATGCGGCCGCCGGGCTCTCGGGCGCGCCGGCCTTCATCGTGGCCGTCGGCGACGGAGACACCGCGCCCGGCCGGCCCACCGGCTTGCGCAAGCTCTCGTCCCGCCCCGCGTCGTCCACCGCGTTCTTGTCCTTCGCCGCGAAGATCCGTGCGAGCTGCCCCTCGGCCTCGCTCAGCGCCGCGATCTGCGCGTCGAGCCCGCCGTCCGCCTCTTCGCGCTCGAGCGTCGTCACCTGCTTCTTCTCGCCGGCCTGGACCTCCGCGCCCGGCGCCGTCGACGAGAGGGCGCGAGGTGTCTCGGGAGCGGACGCGCTCTTGGCGCTCTCGGCGCATGCGGGGACGAGCGCCAGCACAGGGAGCAGGAGGAGCAGGGAGAGAGCGCGTCGGGTCATCGCAAGGTCCGGGTTTCGAGGGTGAAGGGCGCGCGCACAGGCGCTCGGGACATCTCGCCTCCCCGAGAACGCGGCGGAGGAGCGAGACCTTTCGGATGGATAGCAAGATCGGGGACGGATCGAGACATACGATGTAAGCGATTGTACGAGCCCTCGTACCAGAGCAGCGCTCTGGGCGCTGAAATCAAGCGCGAGCACCGCGTCGCGAGGCTTTACGTCGCCCGTGCGATTGTTCATGGTTCGTACGAAATGGCGCGTGCGTCTGGAAGCACCGCGCGCCGGGAGCTCTGGGTCGTGGCCGGGTCGAGAATCCTCATTGTCGAAGACGAGCGCATCATCGCGCGGGACATCGAGGCCCAGCTCGTCTCGCTCGGCTACACGCCGGTAGGGATCGCGGCCTCGGCGGACGAGGCGCTCTCCCTCGCCCGCGCCGAGCGCCCCGAGCTCGTGCTCATGGACATCCACCTGCTCGGCGAGGTGGACGGGATCGACGCCGCCCGGCGGCTCCGCGGCGAGCTCGGCATCCCCAGCGTCTTCTTGACGGCCTACGCGAACGACGACGTCCTCGATCGCGCCAAGGCCGCCAACCCGCTCGGCTACATCATCAAGCCCTTCGACGAGCGGAGCCTTCGCACGACCGTCGAGATCGCCCTCCACAAGGAGCAGGCGGACGCCCTCCTGCGCCGGAGCGAGGCCCGCTACCGGGCGCTGATCGAGTCGGCGCCCGACGCGATCATCACCGCCGACAGCGAGGGTCGCATCGTCGGCTGGAGCCCCTCCGCGGCGCGCCTCTTCGGCTACGAAGAGCACGAGATCCTCGGCCAGGCCGCGACCCGCGTCCTCACCGAGTCGCACCTCGCCCGGATGCAGGAGCACCGGGAGAGCGGAGGCACGCGGCCATACCCCACCCGCGTCGAGATCGAGGGGCGCCACAAGGACGGGCACGTGTTGCCGCTCGAGGCGTCGGTCGCGCGCTGGTCGACCACGGAGGGCTGGTTCGTCACCACGTTCGCCCGCGATCTGCGCGAGTCGAAGCTCCTCCAGGCCCAGCTCGCGCAGGCCCAGAAGATGGAGGTGGTGGGCCGCCTCGCCGGCGGCGTCGCGCACGACTTCAACAACCTGCTCACCGTGATCAACGGCACCGCCGAGCTCGTGCTGTCCGACCTCGCCAAGGACGATCCGCTGCGCGAGGAGATCGAGCAGATCTTCGGCGCCGGCAACCAGGCGGCCCGGCTCACCCGCCAGCTCCTCGCCTTCAGCCGCAGGCAGCTCCTCGCGCCCGTCGCGGTGAACCTCGCCACCCACCTCCAGGGCACCGCGCGCATGCTCCGGCGGGTGATCGGCGAGGACATCGAGCTCGTCGTCCAGGTCGACCCGAGCCTCGAGCCGATCTTCGTCGACCCCGGGCAGCTCGAGCAGGTGGTGCTAAACCTCGCGGTCAACGCCCGCGACGCCATGCCGGCGGGCGGCGCGCTGACGATCGAGACCGAGCGCCGCGCCATCGACAGCCCCGCCGCCGCGCAGCTCCTGTCGCTCGCGCCCGGCGACTACGTCATGCTCCGGGTGAGCGACACCGGCGCCGGGATGAGCGAGGACACGCTCGGGCGCATCTTCGAGCCCTTCTTCACGACCAAGCCGCAGGGCAAGGGCACGGGCCTCGGCCTCGCCACCGTGCACGGCATCGTCACGCAGAGCGGCGGCGCCGTCCGCGTGCGGAGCGAGCTCGGCCGGGGCACGACCTTCGAGCTCTTCTTCCCCCGCGCGCCGGAGGCGAAGCCCTCGCCCGCCGCGACGATTTCCGTCAAGCCGGAGAAGGGCAGCGAGACCATCCTGCTCGTCGAGGACGAGGCGGCGCTGCGCTCCATCTCCGGGCGCATCCTCCGCTCCGCCGGCTACGAGGTCCTCCTCGCCGCCGACGCGCAGGAGGCGCTCTCGCTGCTCGAACAGCCGGGCGCGCAGGTGCACATGCTCTTCACCGATCTGGTGATGCCCGGCCTCTCCGGGCCCGAGCTGGTGCTGAAGGTCGCCGCGCTGCGCCCGGAGATCCGCGTCCTCTTCGCCTCGGGGCACGGCGACGACCCGCGGCTCGAGCAGCTC
This sequence comes from Byssovorax sp., assembly GCA_046351295.1. Classification (GTDB taxonomy): domain Bacteria; phylum Myxococcota_A; class Polyangia; order Polyangiales; family Polyangiaceae; genus JAXLYT01. Next base: position 5,305 of record JAXLYT010000113.1, on the reverse strand, counting down.
GTCCAGTCGTCCCACGCGCAGTTCCTGGCCAAGCCGTACTCGATGACCTCGCTCACGCAGAAGGTCCGCGCCGTGCTCGACATGCCCCCCGAGATCGCGAGCGCCAGCGCGCTCGCGGCGCGGCAGATCAACCCTTCGTCCGCGTGATCGACGGCGTGAAGCGGAGCGTGCTCGAGACGCCCCGCGCCCCGTCGATCTCGAGCGTCCCCTGGAGCTGCCGGGTGAGGTCGTGCACGAGCGTGAGCCCGAGCGATCGCTGCGAGCGCGCCTCGGCGTCGGGCGAGAGGCCCACGCCGTCGTCGCTCACCCGGAGCACGAGCGCCCCGCCCTCGCCCTCCCGCGCGAGGTCGATCGTCAGCGTCCCGCGGCGCCCTCCGGGGAAGGCGTGCTTGAGGCTGTTGGACATCAGCTCGTTGGCGAGCAGCCCGCAGGGGATGGCCTGATCGAGGCCGATCTGCGCGGGCGCGAGGTTCAGCGCGAGCTTGATCGTGCCGCCCGGCGCGGCGGCGCGGAGGAGCTGCTCGGCGAGCCTCCCGAGGTACGCCGAGAGGTCCACCTCGGCGAAGTCCCGCGAGCGGTAGAGCGTCTCGTGCAGGAGCGCCATCGACAGGATGCGCCCCTGCATCTCGCCGATCATCGCCCGCGCCTCCGCGCTGCTCGTCCGCCGGCCTTCCATCCGGAGCAGGCTGCTCATCACCTGGAGGTTGTTCTTCACGCGGTGGTGGACCTCCTGGAGCAGCGACTCCTTCTCGGCGAGCGAGCGCTGCACCGCCTACTCGGCCCGGTTGCGCGCCGTCACGTCGATGACCGAGGACTGGACCCGCCGCTCGCCGGCGACGCGGATGATGGCGGAGTAGACCTCCACGTCGCGCAGCTCGCCGCTCTTCAGGCGGTGCACGAACGAGAACCGCCGCTCCTTGCCCTCCTCCGCGGCGTGCAGCTTCTCGAGCACCGCCTCGCGCCCGAGCATGTTGATCTCCCAGATCCGCATCGACGTGAGCTCGTCGTGGGAGTAGCCGTAGAACGCCAGGGCGGCGCGGTTGCCATCGACGATCCGGCCGCTCTCCGGGTCGGTGAGGAGGAGCGGCAACATCGCCTCGGCGAACATGGTCCGGTACCGCTCCTCGCTCTCCCGGAGGTTGGCCTCGATCTCGCCCTTGTGCGCCTCCTTGGCGAAGCCGTCGAGGGCGAAGCTGAGGTCGCTCGCCATCTGCACGAAGATGCGGCGAGCGTCGAGGTCGAGCAGCGCCGGATCGCGCACGAAGAGGAACAAGATCCGCGCGACCTGCCCGTCGTGGATCAGCGGGAGCAGGCCCGCCGCGCCGCGCTCGAGGCCCGTCGCGTCCCGGAACAAGGCGTCGAGCACCGGCGCGGCGGTGATGTCCTCGATCCAGATGGGCTTGCCGCTCTCGATCACCATCCCCACCGGGCTCTTCGCCTCCGGGGCCGCCGGCGCGAGCGGGAGCTCGATGGCGCCGAGCTTCTTGGGGGGCAAGCAGCACGATCCCTCGGGCACGATCCGCCCGCGCTCGGCGTCGACCCGGCCCGTCCAGGCCAGCGCCACGCCCCCCTCGGCCACGATGGTTTCGCAGATCTGTTGGAACAGCGCCGCCCTGTCGGTCGCGCGGACGATCGCCTCGTTGCACTGGTTGAGCGCGGCGTAGAGCTGGGCGCGGCGCGACGATCGCTCCTCGGCGAGCTTGCGATCCGTGATGTCCGTGTGGGTGCCGAGCATGCGGATCGGCTCGCCCTCCGCGCTGCGCGAGAACACCTTGCCCACGGAGAGGATCCACCGGTACCCCCCGTCCTTGTGGCGCAGCCGGAACTCCGTCGCGTACGTCGCCCGCCTGCCCGCGAGGTAATCGTCGACGATGGCCATCGTCCGCGCGCGATCGTCCGGATGGATCCGCGCCTGCCAGCTTTCATAGGTCACCTCGAACGTGGCCGGATCGTGGCCGAGCATGGTGGCGTACTCGGGCGTGACCACCACCTTGCCCGTCCTGAGATCGAGGTCGTAGAGGCCCTGCGCCGACGCGGAGAGGGCGAGGCGCAGCCGCTCCTCGCTCTCCGCGAGCGCCGTGGAGAGGTTCCTCCGCTGCTGGGCGACCCGCTCGCGCAGGGCCCGCAGCCCGAGCGAGAGGCTCGTCCCCGCGACGGCGAGGAGCAGCGCGCCGAAGGCCGCGATCAGGGCGAGCTGCCCGCGCATGTGCTGCTGCACCTCCGCCGAGGAGATCGTCGTGACCAGCACCCAGGGCGACGCGTCGATGGGCTCGATCACGGCGAGGCAAGGCTCTCCGCGGTAGTCGTCCCCCTCGATGACGCCCTTGTCCCCGCGCAGCGCCCGGGCGACGACCGCGCGCTCGTTCGAGAGCGGGATGCGCCGCTTGAGGGGCGCCTCCGCGTCCGCGTGGAGCGCGCTCAGGAAGAGCATGCCGTCGCCGTCTCGCCGGACCAGCGCGGACTCGGCCGTGGTGCTGACCCCGGGCCAGCGCTCGAGGAGCGGGTGCAGGTACCGATCCGGCTCGATGCGCAGGACGATCACGCTCTCGGCCTCGGCCGCATGCTCGTCGCGGAACATCGGCACGAGCAGCGCGAGGTGGACCTCCCCCGGCGCGTCCTCGTAGAAATCGAGCAAGCGCACGGTCCCCGCCTGCCGGGCCTCCATGGCCGCCCGCGCGAGCGGAGCCGAAGGCGGCTTGACGGTGAGCTCCGCGAAGCGCACCGCGCCGGTCGCGTCGAGGAGGTAGATCCCGTCGTACTGCCCGTACGCCTCGTACGCATGGAGCCATCGGCGCAGCTCGTCGCTGTTGTGGAGGTCATCCGGGTCGTCGAGCTGGCGCCCCACGGCCTCCGCGAACGCCGTGTTGCGGAAGAGGACGGCGCCGTCCCCCATGCGCTCGTTGCGCCACTGCTCGATCACGTCCGTCTTGATGTTCGAGACGATCGTGAGCTCCCGCTCCACGTCGCTCCGCGTGTCCTGCTCGAAGCGGCGGTACGAGGCGTAGCCGGCCGCGACGATGACCAGGGCGAGGAGCGCGAAGACCCCGAGGAGGATGCGAGGGCCGCGCGGCGGCGGCAGGGGCATGGTGACGCGCCCCGTCGGCGAGACATCGCTCGCCTTCGTCGCGCTTGGAGGGATCGTCTTGGGCTTCGAGTGGTCCACGGCTGCTCCTGGAGAAACCGTGCCTCCGGCGTAGCACGATCCATCGGGTCGGAGACCCGAATGCTTCGGGTGGGCGAGGTCGATCGATTCGGGTCCGGAACCCGAATGCTTCGGGTGAGCGAGGTCGATCGATTCGGGTCCGGAACCCGAATGCTTCGGGTGGGGAACCCGAATGCTTCGGGTGGGAGGGGTCGATCCATTCGGGTCGGACACCCGGATGCTTCGGGTCGTAGACCCGGATGCCCGGGGTGTTGGAGGTCGATCGATTCAGGGTCGGGACCCGGATGCTTCGGGTGGGAAACCCGAATGCTTCGGGTGGTGAGGGTCGATCGATTCGGGTCGGACACCCGAATGCTTCGGGTGAGGGAGGTCGATGGGTTCGGGTCGTGGACCCGAACGCTTCAGGTAGGGGAAGTCGATCGGTTCGGGTCGGAGACCCGAATGCTTCGGGTCAACAGGCCGGTCGTTTCGGGTGCGGGACACCTCGTCTCCGCGCGCCGCAGGGTGACCGATAAAAAGCGCGTGGGGTATCCCACGAGGAAGAACTCTGATACGGATTAAAGCGCGATGCGATTTCAGCGAAGCTCGAGCAGATTTCGTGCGCCGATGGCGGTCCTCGCCGCGATGGGGCTGATCGTGATCCATGGCTGCGCCGACACCGGTGGCGGCGTGAGCTCGTCCGGGCAGAGCAGCGGGAGCTCCAGCAGCTCGAGCTCCGGCGGTGTCGCCTCGGGCGGGAAGAACGTAACCCAGACCGGCGCAGGCGCCGTCGCGAGGAACGCGCAGTACCGGATGGTCTTCACCGTCGGCCAGGCGGGGCCCAATCGGGCGACGTCCAAGGCCCCTGTCCTTCGGCTCCAGGGCGGCTTGATTGGGCTCACGGAGAACACGCCATGAACACACGCTCGATCGCTCGCAACCTGGTCGCCCTGGTCGTCGCGTCGGGGCTTACCTTGGTCGCTGCCGGCGCCTCGGCCGGCGTGCCGGGCACCCTCATCCAGCAAGGGAGGCTCTACGACGCGAACGACGCGCCGATAAACGCCACCGAGCCGGTGACGTTCGCGATCTTCACCAGCGTGAACGGCTTGACCCAGGTGTGGTCGGAGACGCAGCAAGTCACCTTCGACGACGGATACTTCTCCGTGGAGCTCGCGTCGGTGACCCCATTCTCGGCGGGCGTGTTCGACGGGAGCGAGCGGTACCTCGAGATCACGGTAGGCAACGGCTCGCCGCTCTCACCTCGGGCGCCGATTGGCAGCGTGCCCTACGCGATGGTCGCGGGGGACGTGAACGGGGACATCCATCCGACGAGCGTGTCGATCGGAGCGATGGAGGTCATCGACGCGACCGGGAACTGGGTCGGCCCCGCGATCAGCGGGGCGACGGGACCCATGGGTCCTCAAGGGCCAATGGGCCCACCGGGCGCGGCGGGCCCCGAAGGCCCGATGGGGCTCCCCGGGCTCGACGGGCCAACAGGTCCGATGGGGCCTGCGGGGCCACAGGGCGTTGCGGGGCCGACGGGCCCGATGGGGCCGGCCGGGCCGGCGGGAGCCGGAGTGGCGCACGCGGTGGTGGACGCGAACGGGCAGGTCCTCGGGCAGCTCATGGGGCTTCCGGCCATCAAGGGGACCAGCCCCAACAATTTCTTGTTGTACAAGATCCTGACGCCGACCGCCTACTCCCTGTGGGTGGACGGTGACTTCACCCGGGTTTTCGCGTACGACGACAGTTCCACTGGCGACACCAACATCATCTATCTGGGTGCCTTTTGCACCGGGGCCGCTTACGCGGCGGCGGCGGGCGGTGTGCCGGTCTTCGGCAGAGGGCTCTTCATGGGTCCTGGCGGGCAGTTCTATGTCCCCACCAACGTCACCTCGGGTGGTCTCGCCACGGGGGCCGTGATGATCGCGCCGATGACCCACTTCCAGGCGGGCTTCTGTAACCCCGATAACTTTGGTCAGCTTGCGTATCCCCTCACCGCCATCACGAACGCGCAAGCGGGGCTGCCCGCCGTCATCACCGGACCGATCCACATCCAGTAGCTCGGCCGAATCTTGATGGAGATCCGCGAGCAGCTACGGAAGAGCTCGACCTAACAGCCCGTTGATTTACGTCGTGAGCGCCACGAAGCTAGGGAGGGAC
>JAXLYT010000112.1:0-24089 GCA_046351295.1 Byssovorax sp. | reverse complement strand
GGCCTGCGCGGAGGCGCGCGGCGAGCCCGGCGCGTGAGCGCGCAGCGGGCCTCGGAGCGGAACGGTCAGAGCTTCTCGATCGTCGGGTCATCCGCGCGGGTGACGGTGACGATCGCACGCTCGGGCACGGAGGTCCATCGCGGGGGCAGCTCGGCGTCCTCGAAATCGGAGGCGATGAGGGTGAGGCGGCTCCCGGCGTAGTCGGGGATGCGCATCCGGCCGAGGCCGCCGTCGCCGCCGAACATCCGCTCCAGATCGCGCTGGCCCTGGAAGACGCAGTAGCCCATGGCCGGGCCGGCGTGGACGGCGAGGAGGTAGTCCGGGTTGGTGACGAGGATGTTGAGCGCCGTCTCGGGCGCGCCCTCTTCCGCGCAGAGGCGATCGACGAGGGCGATGGCCCCGCGCAGGGCCGCCCGGGCGCTCGCCGCGGGCACGGCCGGCCGATCGAGCTCGCCGGTGTCGTGGAGGAACGAGAGGAACAGATGGAACAGGAGCTCGCTGTCCGTCTCCCCGTGCACGGCGCGCTGGAGGAACTGCGGGAGCTGATCGATCAGCCGATCGCGCAGCCGGTCGAAGCCGGGGACGGTGCCGGTGTTCGCGAAGAGCCACTGCCGGTAGCGGAAGGGGTGCGTGTTCTCGGTGCGCAGCGCGCCGACGGTGGCGAGGCGGACCTGGGCGATCAGCGCGTCGGCCCGGATGTCGCGCGTCAGGTCGACCAGCCGGAGCTCGCTCCGATCGTCGAGCGGGCGGCGCTTCAGGAGGATCTCCCCGCCCTGGTAGAAGCCGACGCCCCAGCCCGGCGTGATCCCGGGCTTGCAGCGCACGTCGAGCGCGCGGCCTTCCATGTCGATCACCCGCGCGCCGAGATCGGGGCGGTTACCGATGAAGCCGACGAGACGAGCCATGGCCGTTACCTCCTCCGCGGATCCCTGAACGGACGCGGAACCAAGCTACTTTACCTCGTTCTAGCGGATCGAGAAGGACCGGCAATCTTTTCGCAGAGCTACGATTTCCCACGTTACGCCCGCGCCCGTTCCCGTTCCCGTTCCCGCTCCCGCTCCCGTTCCCGTTCCCGCTCCCGCTCCCGCTCCCGCTCCCGTTCCCGTTCCCGTTCCCGTTCCCGCTCCCGTTCCCGTTCCCGCTCCCGTTCCCGTTCCCCGATGTGGGAGGGGCAGCGGGAGCGGGAACGGGATAGGGATGGGGATGGGAGCCGGAGAGACGAGGCGGCTCTCAAGGAGAGAGGCGGTTCAGCATGCGGGCGAAGGGGATCGTCTCCCGCACGTGGGTGAGCCCGCAGATCCACGAGACGCAGCGCTCGATGCCCATGCCGAAGCCGGCGTGGGGGAAGGTGCCGTAGCGCCGAAGGTCGAGGTACCACTCGAGCGGCTCCTTCGGCAGCTTGTGGTGCTCGATCGCGGCCTCGAGCACCGCGAGGTCGTCCTCGCGCTGGCCGCCGCCGATCACCTCGCCGTAGCCCTCGGGAGCGAGGACGTCGACGCTCAGCGAGAGGCGCGCGTCGTCGGGATCGCGCTTCATGTAGAACGCCTTGGCCTCGGCCGGGTAGCGGTGCACCATCACGGGCCGATCGAAGCGGCTGGAGATGACCGTCTCGTCCTCGCCGCCGAAGTCGTCGCCCCACACGAAGTCGGGGATGTCGGTCCCGTCGTCGCGCTTCTCGCCCGCGGCGCGCTTCTGCGCGCGGTGCTCGTTGAGGATCGCCACCGCGTCGCTGTAGTGCAGGCGAGGGAAGGGCGCCTTGACCGGCTCGAGCTTGCTCACGTCCCGTTCGAGCAGCGCGAGCTCGGCGCGGCGCTCCTCGAGCACGCGCGCGACGATGGACGAGAGCAGGCCCTCGGCGAGCTCCATGTCGCCGTCGAGGTCCATGAAGGCCACCTCGGGCTCGACCATCCAGAACTCGGCGAGGTGGCGGCGCGTCTTCGATTTCTCGGCGCGGAAGGTGGGCCCGAAGCAGTAGGCCTTGCCCATCGCGGCGGCGGCGGCCTCCATGTAGAGCTGGCCCGACTGGGTGAGGTAGGCCTTGTCGCCGTGGTAGTCCGTCTCGAAGAGCGTCGAGGTGCCCTCGCATGCGCTCGGGGTGAAGATCGGCGCGTCGATGAGCGTGAAATCGAGCTTGTCGAAGTAGTCGCGCACCGCGCTGATGATCGTGTGCCGGACGCGCATGATCGCGTGCTGGCGCTTCGACCGGAGCCACAGGTGACGGTGGTCCATCAGGAAGTCGGTGCCGTGCTCCTTCGGCGTGATCGGGTACTCCTGCGACGTCGGGCCGAGCACCTTGACCGCGGTCGCGTCGAGCTCGAACACGCCCGCGCGCTTCGGGTGCGCCTTGACGAGGCCCGTCACCTCGATCGAGGTCTCCTGCGTGATCTTGTCGGCCGCGGCGAAGGCCTCGTCGCCGACGGCCGCCTTGGCCATCACGCACTGGATGATCCCGAAGCCGTCGCGGACCTCGAGGAAGTGGAGCTTGCCGCTGGATCGCTTGTTGTAAAGCCATCCGCGGAGGGTGACCGTCTCGCCGACGTGGCTTCCGAGCTTGTGGCTGCTGACCTTCTGGCCCTGCGTCATGGCCGGGCGAATAGCATAGAACCCATGACGATCCGCGCGAAAATCTGATACGCCGGGCTAGCTCCACCATGAAGCTCGCCCTCGCCCCTCTCGGTCGCGCCCTGCTCGGTCTCACGTCGGCCCTCGTCCTGCTGGGGTGCCCCGCGGTCTACCCCGAGCTCGGGACGCGCACGCGCCCCTTGCCCGCCGGGCAGCCGCTCGACCCGCCGCCCCCGCAGGAGCTCCGCTGGATCCGCTTCCTCTCCGGCACCGTCCCCGAGCATACCCGGGACGGGCGCACCTGGCAGAAGAACGGCAAGCTCGCCGATCCGTACGCCAAGCTGATCGTCGGCGGCAAAGAGCTGCTCCGCACCCCCGTGCAGCACGACACCCTCTCCCCCACCTGGCCGGGCAGCCCGAGCGGCAATTTCAAGGTCGGCCCGGACGACAAGTTCCGCGTCGAGCTGTGGGACTCGAACACCCTCAACGACTCGCCGATCTGCGTGCAGGAGGTGCGCGCGATCGCCGAGGATCAGCTCGTCGAGAAGAAGATCCGCTTCTCCTGCGACAGCGGCGCCGAGGTGATCCTCGCGTTCGAGGACGCCCACGCGATCAAGGGCGCGGGCCTCTGGTACGAGCTGCGCACCGACTCCTGCTTCGTGACCCGCATGCTCGACGGCAGTCCCGCCCAGCGGGCCGGCCTCGAGGCGGGCGACCAGATCCTCCAGCTCGGCGGCAAGAGCGTGAGCGCGATGAGCTCCGACGAGGTGCGCAGCGTGTTCAACGCCATCCCCGTCGACGGGCTCTCGGTGCAGGCCAAGCATGCGACCGGGACGACCGTCTCCCTGATCCTGAAGGAGGGGCCGATCTACCCCCTCTTCGAGCAGCAGCCCGTCGATTGAAAGTCACCCCCTTCGACCTCACCACCGACGAGATCCGGCGCGAGCTCGCGCCGCTCCGCGCCGACTTTTCCATCGCGATCTGCCGGGCCAAGAACCCCTTCAACATCGGGGCGATCATCCGCGTCGCCCACTCGTTCCTGGTGAAGGAGATCTTCCTCATCGGCACCGAGCCCTATTACGAGAGGGCCGCGATGGGGATGCAGAAGTACGAGACGATCATCGAGGTCCCCGACGAGGCGAGCTTCCTCGCGAACGTCGCGGGCCGGCCGCTCGTCGGGGTCGAGCGGGATCACGCGCGCACGTCGCTCTGGGAGGCGCCCATGCCGGACGGCCTGGTCTTCCTCTTCGGCAGCGAGAACGACGGCCTCCCGCGGGCGCTGCTCGACGCCTGCGACGAGATCCTCGCCATTCCGATGTACGGGATCAACCACTCCTACCCGGTGGCGATCGCCGCGGGGATGGTGCTCTGCGAGCACGCGCGCCGCAGGGATCCGCGCGGCAAGACCGGCGTGCCGGGCGCGGCGCCCTGTGCAAAAGGAGAGTGACCGCCGCGCATTGCGTCAAAATTACCGCGGGACTTCCGCCCAGCGGCACTAGACTTGGGGCATCGTCGATGTCGAGCGAGCAGAGCAAGAAGAAGGAAAGCACCGAGCCACTCCCGAGCGAGCTGGTGGAGCTCATCCGGAAGGGGCTCGCCCACAGGCCGCGGATCTCGCTGGTGATCTACCACGCCGACGGCGCCGAGATGGTCCTGCTCGCGCCCGACGTCCCCGTGGTGGTGGGGCGCGATCGCCCCTCCGACGTGCGGATCTCCGACCCGACGCTCTCCCGCGAGCACGCGCGCTTCCTCTACGCCGGCGACCGGATCGTGGTGGAGGACCTCGGCTCCACCAATGGCACGTGGATCGGCGCCCAGCGCGTCCACACGGCCGAGCTCAAGGTGGGCGACGAGATCCTCCTCGGCGGGCTGCTCGCCGGGATCCACGCGCTCGCGCCCTCGGACCACAACCTCGGCCTCGAGAGCGAGGAGCGCTTCCGCGCCCGGCTCGAAGAGGAGGTCGTGCGGGCCCGACACTTCCAGAGCCGCTTCACCGTCATGATGGTGCGCGCCGCCAACGCGCGCGATCTCGGCGTCGACCTCGCCGAGCCCGTCTCGACGCGCCACCCGGGCACCCACGTGGGCCGCTGGTCGCCGGCGATCCGCGCGCTGCTCCGCCCCGTCGATCGCCTCGCCCTCTACAGCCGCGACGCGCTCCACGTCCTCCTGCCCGACTGCGGCGCCGAGGCCGCGACGGATCTCGGCAACGCGATCGCCTCCCGCAAGCGCGTCGACGAGCCGCCCCTCCTCGTCGGGTTCGCCGTCTACCCGGACGCCGCCACCGAGATCGAGAAGCTCATCGAGCTGTCGCGCAGCGCGGCCGCCGGCGCCACGGCGCAGAGCCCCGTGCAGGCCGCGCCCGCGGGCCTGTGGACGGCGAGCGCGCCCCCGGACGAGGGCAAGGCGCTCTTCGCCGGCCCGGCGATGCGCGAGCTCTTCGAGACGGTGAAGCGGATCGCCAACTCGCGCATCCAGGTGCCGGTGCTGCTCCAGGGCGAGACGGGCACGGGCAAGGAGGTGCTCGCCCGCCTGCTCCACGAGAGCGGCCCGCGCAAGGCCGCGCGGATGGTCTGCGTGAACTGCGGCGCCATCGCGCCGAACCTCGTCGAGTCGACGCTCTTCGGCCACGAGAAGGGGGCGTTCACCGGCGCGGTCACCCAGCAGAAGGGCGTGTTCGAGGAGGCCGACGGCGGGTCGGTGTTCCTCGACGAGATCGGCGAGCTGCCCCTCTCGGCGCAGGCGGCGCTGCTCCGCGTGCTCTCCACCAAGCGCCTCTGCCGCGTGGGCTCGAACCGCGAGATCACCGTCGACGTGCGCATCCTCGCCGCGACGCACCGCGATCTCGAGGCCATGAGCAGCGAGGGCACCTTCCGCGAAGACCTCTACTACCGGATGAACACGATGACCCTCCTCGTCCCGCCGCTCCGCGATCGGCCGGAGGAGATCGAGCCGCTCGCCCTGCGCTTCCTCCGCGAGGCGAACGAGGCGAACCTCGGCGAGGTGCGCGGCATCGAGCGCAAGGCGCTCGAGATGCTCAAGCGCTACCGCTGGCCGGGCAACGTGCGCGAGCTCCGCAACGCGATCGAGCGCGCGGTGGTGATCGCCCGGACCGAGCTGATCCGCGAGCAGGACCTGCCCGCCCGCGTGAGGATGGCCGCGCAGCGCCCCGCCCGCCCGCAGACGATCAGCGAGACGGAGATCGACCCCGTCGAGCGCCCGTCGAGCCCCCTCCTCGACGACGAGCGGATCACCATGATCCCGAGCATCCCGCCGGCCTCGCCGAGCTCGCCGGGCGTCTCGACGTCGACCGCGATCGAGGGCGATCTGCGCACCAAGCTCCAGCGCTACGAGGCGCAGCTCATCCTCGACGCGCTCCGCCAGAACCGGTGGAACCAGACCGAGGCCGCCAAGCAGCTCGGGATGCCCCTCCGCACGCTGGTGCACAAGATCAAGGTGCTGGAGATCAAGAAGCTCGACAAGTGATCGGCCGATCGGCCGGACGCAGCGTCACTCCGGGAAGCAGAACTTCACGGGGATCTCGGCCTTGATCGCGTCCTTGCCCGCCGTGAGATCGAGCTTGATCCGCCCCGAGCTCTTCTGGCCCGTGGGCGCGCTCATCACCTCCAGCGTCCCCGTGGGCCGGAAGTTGCGGATCGCCTGCGGCTTCTTCTTCTTCTCGTCGAAGCCCATCGCGGAGGCCTCCGTCGAGCGGAGCTTGGCGAGATCGACCTTGGTCTTCGGCTGCCAGGGCACCTTGATGGTGATGGTCCGATCCTCGGGCGCGACCTCGTGCGCCGTGCAGTCGATCGAGTAGTTGCCGAAGGCGATCGTGACCGTGCCGTCCTTCTGCACGGGCCCGGTGGTGCCCGCGCCCTTGAGCTCCCAGGGCTTGCCGTCGAGGGTGCCCGCCACCGGCGGAAAAGGCTCGGAGGGCGCCGCGGGCACGCCGGGATCGAGGCTCGCCCCGATGTCCGCGCGCGCCGCCGACGGCGCGCCGGAGGCCGCCTCCTCGGGCACGACGGGCATGGCCTCCGGGACCTGCTTGGGCGGCGTGGGCTTCGTGCAGGAGAGGAGCGCGAGCGCAAACGCGAGGGGAGCGAGCCGTTGCATGGGTTGACGCTACCCTGTCGCGCGCGCGTCCGATAGGGACGAGCGCACGAGCGCCGACCGCGGAGCACCGATAACGCGCGTCAGTCGTCGAAGGCCAGCGGCTCGGGCTCACCGGACCTATCCCCTCGCACGAACGAACGGTCGCGCCCGGAGAAGGGCCAGGTGTCGTGCTCGAGGACGCGGAAGCAGGAGGAGCGCCGGCCTCCGCGGGCGCGGGCTCGGCGCCGCCGTGGCATGCCGCGCCTGCGAGCAACAAGAGGAGGGAGCATGCCGCTCGTGCCCCTGCGACGTGGGTTCTCATGAGCGAGGCGAGGCGATAGGCTCCGGGCACCATGGCGACCAAGAAGACCTCACCCGGCTCCACGGCGAAGAAGGCGGCCCCCGCAAAGAAGACGGCCCCCGCGAAGAAGGCGGCTCCTGCCAAGGCTGTCGCGAAGAAGGCGGCTCCCGCCAAGGCTGTCGCGAAGAAGGCAGCTCCCGCGAAGGGTGCCGCACCGCCGGCGCGGAGGATGGCCGCGAAGGTGTCGCCTCTCCGGGGAATGCCCGTCGAGACCTTCATCGCCGAGAAGGTCACCGGCTGGCAGGCCGATGTCGTCCGCCGCCTGGTCGCGCTGGTCGAGAAGGTGGCGCCCGAGGCGACGATCGCCATCAAGTGGGGACAGCCCGTCTTCGAGCTGAACGGGCCCTTTGGCTATGTCAAGCCGGCCAAGGCCCATGTGACCTTCGGCTTCTGGCGAGGCGCCGAGCTCGATGATCCCAAGGGGCTCCTCGGCGAGGGCGAGCGCATGGCCAACCTGAAGATAACGGGCCCCGATCAGGTGGACGAGGCCGCGCTCGGCGCGCTCGTGAAGCAGGCCGTGAAGCTGAACCGCGAGAAGGGCAACCCGACCCAGCGCGACAAGAAATAGGGCGAGAGCGCGCGGGCGCCGAGGATGGGCGTCAGTCGTCGAACGCGCGCGGCTCGTGATCCGGGCGGATCGAGAGCACGCGGTGGGCCGAGGGGGCGCGGTGGGTCGGATCTTCGCGGACGAGGACGAGCTCACCGTCGCGGATCCGATCGACCCGCCAGCTCGCGAGGATGTCGCCCGTGGCCGCGTCGCCCACGGTCTCGGGCAGGCCGACGAGCTCGCCTGTGGTGACGATCCAGCCATGGCCGCGCGGGTCGAGCAGCATGGCGCGCGGCGCGCCCGCGCCCGTGACGAGGCCGGTCAGCTTGAGGTCGGCGATCGGATAGCGCCGCGCCTTGCCGTACAGCTCGCGATCGCGCCGCGTGGGGATGGCCGCCGGCGGGCGGAAGGGGTCACGGCTGTCGGTGCTCTCCTCGAGCGCCCGATCCGGGACATCGACCGGCACGCGCGCCATCGGCGGCGGCGCCTCGGCCTCGCCCGCGGGGAGCGCGGCGGTGGGCGCGTCTTGCGCGGCGGGCGGGCGCGGGCTGGTCTCCGCGGCGCATCCGCCGAAGGCGAGCGCGAGGAGCGTGATGGTCACCCGGGGGAATCGACGCATGGGGCCTCCGTTCGGGGGGCGAGCCGGGCGCGCCCGGGCTCGGCGGGGCGGGAGATCGACCGAATGAAGGCTCAAGGGTGACACGAACGATGGCCGCGCTCAATCGGCGCGATCGAAGCGGTCGAGCGCGCTACCGCGCGGGGATCTTCCCGAGCCGCTCCAGCACCGCCCGCACGATCAGCGGCCAGGCCACCGTCGCGTCCGCGTACACCTCGGCGAAGCGGCCGCCCTCGCTCTGGGGGATGAACTTCCCCCAGCTCACGCCCTCGGAGTAGGTGCAGCCGGAGAGCCCGCCCCAGTGCACGGGCTCGGGGCAGATGCGCACGCCGTACTGGAAGCGCGGGTGATCCATCTCCACGCCGAGGCGGTGCTGCACGATGTCGTAGAAGGGCGCCACCTGCTGGGCCCAGTTGCGGGGCACGCCGCCGCCGATCGTGAAGATGCCGAGCTTCTTCTTCGTGCTCACGAGGCGCGCGTAGCTGAGCAGATCGAGGAAGGGGTTGTACGAGGGCGGCACGGCGTGCTTCCACACGTCGAACTCTGCGGGGTTCCCGTGCTGCTTGTGGATCTTGCGGAGCATCCAGGTGGCCACGTCGAGGCCCATCTCGCTGTCGGTGAAGGCGGGCACGTAGACGGGGACGTTGTGCAAATACGCGCTGCGGAGGATGCCCGGGGAGTCGCCCATGTCGGCGAGGGCCTTGCCGAGGTGGCGGCAGATGATCTCGCTCGACCAGGGCGCGGTCGGGTCGAGCTTGTCGAGCTGGGCGCGCACGAACTCGTCGATGGTGTTGAGGTTCGCCTCCATCTCGAGCGTGTCGTAGACGCGGTTGTAGCCCTTCTCGAAGAGCGTCTCGTCGCTCACGGCGGGGTTCGCCTTGTAGTGCGTCAGGCCGACGGCCTCGCTCAGGCCGTGGGCCATCAGCGCGCCGGTCGAGACGATGGCGTGGAGCATCCCGGCCTCGATCATCCGGATGAGGACCATGCCCATCTTGGCGACGGTCATCGCGCCGGAGAAGGTGCCGACGATGAGCACGTCCGGGTCCTTCGCCATCTCGGTGAGCACGTCGCATGCTTCGCCGAGGGAGCGGCCGCTGAAGGCCGTCTTGCCCATGGCGGTGACCAGATCGTCGAACGAGTGGATCTGGAAGGGATCGAGCGCGCGGAGCGGCTCGAGCTTGTCTTCTACGCCGTCGCTCAAGGTGCGGACGGCGCCTGCGTGCTTCTTGTCGTGATCGTGCGCGGACATGCGCGCCCTTATAGCCGATCCGGCGCGCGTTCAGGGCTTCCCGGAGAGGCTGCACGAGAGGCGGCGCACCGCGGCGGGGGGGACGCCCCGGTCGCCGCCCTCGGCCTTCTTGCCGGCCAGATCGGCGCGCACGAAGGCCACCGGGCCGCCGGCGTGCGCGGGAGGCTTCTTGCCGCCCTTGGGCGCGGCCTTGTCAGGAGGCGCGGCGGGGCGCGGCCTCCGCTCGGGCGTCAGCAGGGCGCGCACGCCCGAGACGCAGGCCTCGGCGCCGGAGAGGCGGAGCTCGTAGAGCACCTGGCTGCCCTGCTCGTCCACACCGTCAACCTGGGCGCCCAGTGTGCCACGGGCGACCACGAAGCGCGATCCTTTGGCCGAGGCGGCGCATGCGGGCAGGGCGCCGGTGTCGCGCGGGAGGAAGGGCACGCGCGCCCAGCCGTCGAGGCTCGGCGGCGCGGGCGGGGGCGGGCGCATGCCGGCCTTCTTGTCGAGCGCGGGGATGGGCAGGGTGCGCGTCATCGCCCAATCGCTCGATCCGAGCAGGATGGGCACGCCGTCGCGCGCCGGCTGTCCGAGGGTGCGCACCGCGTGGGTGGAGAGCATCGCGACGGCGCGCGGCGGCTCGCCGGGCGCCCAGACGACCACCGTGGTGTCGTTCATCCAGGCGGCGATCTCCGACTTGTCGGAGGCGAACACCACCTCGCCCTGGGGCAGCAGCTCGTAGCTCACGGAGGCCGTCTCGGCCTTGCCGTTCGAGAGCACCCGGAGGAGCGTGGGCAGTTGATTTCGGTTGCGGTGGAGCACGAAGAGGGCGCGCGGGCCCGACGCGGCCGCGAAGCGCAGCCCGGTGCCCCACGTCGTGTTGGCGGGTACGGGACCGGTGAAGCTCCGCGGTTTCGCGCCCACCTCACCCGCGTCGAACCAGCGCAGCGTCCAGGTGGTCGGCTCATTGGTCTTGTCTGGTGGCCCCAAATTGGCGAGGGTGCGGGGCCGCGGGGGCGTCGAGGGGGAGGGGGGCGCGCCGCTGCGGTCGGGGCCCTCTTCCTCGAGCAGCGCGATCGTGTCGAGCATCCCGGCGCGGCCGCCCGACCAGGCGTTGCCCTCGCGCCGCGTGCCCGACGGAGGCGCCTTGCCGGCGAGCAGGCCCTTCACCTGCGCCGCGCCGAGGAGCGGAGGCGTGCTCTGCGCCGCGCCCTCGCTCTTGCACTGGAGCACGCGCTGCGGGCCGCGATCTTGCGGGGGAGGCGTGACGAGGAGCGGGCCGACGGCCTGGGGATGCTCGGCGGGCGGCGCGGCGCTCGGTCCCCAGCCGAGGCGCAGGTGGTGGGCGACCTTGGCGCCCAGCTCGCTCACCATCAGGAACGCGGGGTCGTCGACGGCGTAGCTGTGCGCGTCGAGGCTCCGGAACAGGCCCGGCGGCGCGGCGATCTCGCTCCAGCTCAGACCGCCGTCGATCGTGGCGAGCGCATGCTGCTCGCCCACGGCGAGGCCCTTGCCGGCGTGGATCTTCGCGGCGAACGCGCCCGGGATCGCCTGCACCGACGCCGACCTCCGCGCCGGCGATTGCACCACCGAGAACAGGCCCTCGGAGCTCTCGATCACGAAGTGGAGCGAGTGATCGGCGTCCTCCTCGATGGGGCTCAGGACCTTGAGATCTTCGCGGTTTCCGGCGAGGTTCAGGCCTGGCAGATCGGTCTCCTTGCCGGCGGCGTCGCGGAGCGCGATGTGGAGCTTCGCGGGCCCCCGGGCCTCGGCCTCGTCGCCCGCGCCGCCCTGCGCGCCCGGGCCGCGATCGGCGTCGGCCTCCGCCGGATCGTCGCCGTCGAAGAGGCCGCGCAGGAAGGCGATACGGCCGTCGGCGAGCGGGCCGGTGCCGCGCGCGCCGAAGTCGATGTCGCTGTGGAAGGTGACCCACTTGCCGTCGGGCTGGCGCACGCATGCCTCGCCCTCGCTCTCGCTGCTGCACGGGCCGAGCAGGAGCACACCGCCGCTCGGCGACCCGCGCATCTCGGCCTCGCCGTTGCGGATCAGCGCGGGGCGCCCGGGGTCGAGCGGCTGCTTCGCGAGCGGCACGTGCAGGACGCCGTACGGATCGAAGAGGTTCTTGCCGCCCTGATCGTCGGAGAGGTAGCACGTCACCCAGGCGGCCTCCTCGTCGCGCCCGACGCCGCACGGGCTCATGTCCTTGCCGTGCGCGAACTCGACCAGATCGAGGAGAGAGCCGCTCGCAGGATCGACCCGCGCGAGCTGCCCGTGGCTCGCGACGAGCGCGCCCTCGGCCCGCAGATCGAGCCCGACGGCCGCGGCGGTCTCCAGCGGATCGCGGCCCGTCGCGCGGATCCAGCGCAGGAGCCGGGGCTCGCCCTCGGGCGCGCGGAGCTGCTCGAAGGGGCCGAGGCGGGCCGCGTCGAGATCGATCGCGGCGTCGGGGCCCTCGGCGTAGGCGTACGCGCGCAGGCCCTTGCCCGCGCGCCGCAGCCCGCCCGCGCGCAGCGCGTCGCCGTGGCCGCCGTCGTCGGCGATCTTCCACGACGCGCCACCATCGGTCGTCACGGCGAGGCCCGCCGCCTCGAAGATGGCCGCGCCCTTCTTCGCGTCGACGAAGGCCATCGCGCGCAGCGGCGGCTCGGGCAGGCCGAGAGCGTCGCGGCGCCGCCGGTGCTCACGTCGACGAAGCGCGGCAGATCCGAGCGCGAGGTCCAGAACACGAGGACGCCGGGCGCCGCGCCGAGGCGGGCGAGCTCGCCCTCGACCTGGCCGAGGGCGATGGGCGGGCCGAGCGGATCTTCGAAGCGGTAGAGGCCATGTACGCCGCGCCCCGCGAGGCGCGTCCCGCCGTTCGCGAGCGGCACCTCGATGAGCTCGAGCAGCGGCTCGGGGCCCGGCGTCCGCTCGATCTTCACCGCGCCGTCGGCCCCGACGAGCGCGCGGCGCCCGCCGAGCAGCACGAGCGTGGCGTCGCCCACCCTGGGCCCGATCAGCGTGGCGCCGCCCGACTCGACCCAGCGCGCGGGCGTGAGCGGCGGCGCGGGCGGGGGAGGCGGAGGCGCAGGCGGCTCGGCGGTGTGGGCGATAACGGGCTCCGGCGGCGGCGCGCTCGAGCAGGCGGCGGCGAGGAGCGAGGCGAGGAGGGCAGGGGCCGTGCGGCCGGGTTTCATGGCCGCGAGCTTAGCGAATTGTCCCGCCTATTTCTCGATGGATGCGTGCTCTGCGGGCGCTTCCGCGCCGTGAGGCGGCGGGGCGTGGATGACGCCGCGCGCCCCGAGGTAGAGCACGAGGCCGCCGAGGACGATGCGGTAGACGCCGAAGGGGAGCAGGCCGAAGCGCTTGAGGAAGCGCAGGAACGCCGCGATCACGAGGAGCGCGACCACGAAGGAGACCCCGGTGCCGACCAGCAGCGCCACGAGCCCGCCGTCCATCGCCAGCACCCCGCGGCCGCTCTTGAGCAGCTTGTAGAGCGTGGCCGCGCCGAGGGTGGGGACGGCGAGCAGGAACGAGAAATCGGCCGCGGTCGGCGTGGAGAGGCCCGAGAGCTGGCCGCCGACGATGGTGGTCATCGAGCGCGACGTGCCGGGCCACAGCGACAGGCACTGGGCGAGGCCGATCGAGAGGGCGCGGCGGACCGTCACCTTCTCGAGCCCCTCGTCGCCTCGATCCTGTTTGTTTTTCCGCGCGAGCTCGATCGCCACCATCACGACGCCGCCGGCGATGAGCGCCGCCGCGACCGGCATCGGCGCGAAGAGGAGGTCTTCGATCTTCTTGTGGAAGAGCAGGCCCGCCACCGCCGCCGGGACGAAGGCCAGCGTCACCGCGGCGCCCAGCCTGCGCTCCTCGGCGCTGCCGTCGAGGATGCCCCGGAGCAGCTTCCCGAGCCGCGCCCGGAAGTACACCACCACCGCGAGGACGGCGCCGAGCTGCACGACCACTTCGAGCGTCTTGGCCGCGTCGTCGTCGTGCCCGAGCTGATTACCGAGGAGGATCAGGTGGCCGGTGGAGGATACCGGCAAGAACTCGGTCAGCCCCTCGATGAGCCCGAGGAGCAAGGCGGAGAACCAGGACATCGGGCGCGAGCATAGTGCCTGCGCCGGGAAATCCAGCCGAATTCGACGAGAGAGGAGCGGCGGGACACAGGCGCGGCGGCGCGGGCGGGAGGCGGATGCGCAAGGTTTTCGCCTCCCACCATAACGTGTCGTGCATAGCGGAGAACGAATTGCGGCGCGCCGTTTCGACATTGAAAGGGCAAGCGTGGTAGCCTCCCGGCCGCGATGGCGGATCCATTCGAATCGGAGCTGCAGACGCTGATCAGCAAAGTCGCGCGGGAGCTCGCCCACGACATCACCCGCCTGATCCTGCGGCGGCTCGGGCTCGAGAGCGCCGGCCGGTCTGCGCGCGGCAAGCGGCTCGGCAACGGGCAGGTGAGCCAGGCGCTGCGGCAGGCCGCGGGCAAGGCCCCTGCCCCGCGGATCGCGGCGGGGCGGCGGCGCGCCGGCAAGGGCTCGGCGTCGCCCGCCACGACGGCCTCGACGACCCGCGCGCGGCCGAGCGCCGAGGAGCGCGCGGCGGCCTACGAGCGCGTGGCGCAGGTGGTCTCCGCGGGCGCGGGCATGAGCGTGGGCGACATCGAGCGGCGCACGAGCATCTCGCGCTCGGTGGTGGTCGCCGCGCTCAAGGCGCTCAAGGAGCAGGGCCGCGTCTTCATGGGCGGGACGAAGCGCTTCGCGCGCTATGCCGCGACGCAGCCCGCGGCCGACAAAGCGAGCGCCGACGCGCGCGGCCACGCGGGCCCCGACACCCATTGACGTCGCAGTTTGACGTCGCAATCGGTGCGCCAATGCCTCTCGCAATGGCGCCGGCGCCCCTCAATTGCACGTGTCGCCGAGCGGATCGCCCCCGTCCGGGCAGAACTTGGCCGGCTGGATGGGATCGATCGGCGCCCCGAGCGTCGCCGGATCGGCCGTGAATCCGAAGCCGAACGAGAGCGCGTCGCACGGATCGGAGGGCCCGCCCGCGGCGGTGAGGATATCGGCGCTCGAGCAGATGGTCGATTTGCCGAAGTTGTACGTGACCGTCCCCTTGCAAATGGGATCGCCATTGTCGTCGCGGAAGCTGCTCAGCGCGGCGAACACGTCGGCGAGGGACCAGCGCGCCGCGATCACCCCGTCGCGGAGCGCATAGCCGCCCGCGTCTCCCTCGACGATCGTCGCCGTCACCATGCCCCCGGTGAGCTTGATCGTCACCCCGCCCTGCCCGGAGCCGCCCATCGAGAAGGCCGACGAGGGGAGGCTCGCGACGAGCACGTGGTTGCTCACGTACGCGTGGATGTTGCGGAACTTGGGCAGCTCGACGGTCATCCCGTCCTCGAGGCCGCTCGTCGACACGGGCCACGTGTCGTTCCCGTCCCACGCCGGCGCGCCGCCGTCGGCGCCCTTGCCCGTCCCCGCCGGCGGGTACCAGTCGAACTCCACGGCGTCGTCGTCCGCGAGCCCGTTGTAGCCGCGCACGCGCATGAGGATCGACCAGACGCCGTTGTTCGCGGCGTCGCTGAAGAACGCCGAGCCGAACTTCTCCGGCCCGCCGGCGCCGCCCTGGATCAAGCGGAAGATCTTGGAGGCCTGGTTGTCGATGCCGTCGGTGCCGTCGCAGATCGGCTTCTTCCCCGGCTCCCGGCAGCTCGCCAGCTCGCCCTGGCACGAGCAGGTCTTGTCGAGATCGTAGCCGATGGGCTCCGCGCCCTGGCCCTCGCGCATGTCGATGCTCCGGATCGCGACGACGAAGTCCGCGCCGTTGCCGGGCTGCGCGTCGGCCGGGACCGAAGGCGGCGTCTTGTGCGCGCAGAGCACCACATCGGGCTCGTCCGCGTCCTTGCCCGCGTCGACGAGGACGGTCACGTCCTGACGCCCGAACCCGTCGAGCAGGCAGCTCGCGGGGACGAGGACGAGCAGGAGCAGGGTGCCGGCGAGGAGGACGCGCAGGGGGCTCACGCGCTTCAGTCTAGACCCGCTCGCGCAAATTCGTCGCCGGTTCTGGGCGAGACGATCTGCATGAATCGAGGGGGTAGCGACCACCGGGAGCGCAGGGGGCGATAGCCCCCTGAATTGCCGTACGCCGTACTAGAAGATTCCGCGCACGCCGGCGCCACCCCATGCGGCGTACGGCTCGACGGTCACCGCCGGGGACGGCGCGCGGCGGGCGTGGCCGGGCGGGGGCGGCTCCTCGTGCGCCTTGGGCGCGGCCACGAGCATCGGGATGCCCACGGCGAAACCCGCGGCTCCGGCGATGAGCCCGATGGTGGTGAACGAGCGGAGCAGATCGTAGGTGTCGGACTGCGACCAGGCCGAGGAGGACAGAGCCGCTCGACGCCGCACTGCTTGAGCAAGCTCTGCTCGTTGGTGAGGGCGAGCGCGCCGCTCACCCCGCCGAAGGCCACGCCCGCCGCGCCGAGGCCGACGCCGATCCAGCCCACCGTGCGGAAGGGGAAGCGATCGGCGAGGCCCGGCTTGGGCGGCGGCGGAGGCAGCGGCGGCAGCTTGAGCGTGACCTGACCGGCCTCGCTCGGCTGGAGCACCACCTCGCGGAAGATGCTCGTGTCGGCGCGCTTGGCCTCGACCCGGTGCGCCCCCGGATCGGCGGGGCGCTTCTGGCCGATGAGCGCGGGGGGCATGGTCTTGTCGTCGACGAGCACCGTCACCCCGGCGCCGGTCGGCCCGTCGAGCACCACGGTCAGGCTCGGGATCGTGGGCAAGAGCTTCTCCCGCTCGGCGAGCGCGTCCGCCTGCGCCTTGCGCATCACGGGCGCCGCGAAGCGATCGAGCTGCATGCGCGTCACGTCGAGGTAGCGCTCCGAGGCCTCGACCACCCGCCCGAGCTTGACGAGGCAGCGCGCCGCGCGCAGGCCCAGGGTGGGCGCGGGCACCAGCGAGTCGGCGAGGTTGAACTTCTCGAGCGCCGCCGCGTAGTCGCCCGCGTCGAACAGCTTCT
This sequence comes from Byssovorax sp., assembly GCA_046351295.1. Lineage (GTDB taxonomy): Bacteria > Myxococcota_A > Polyangia > Polyangiales > Polyangiaceae > JAXLYT01. The sequence continues at coordinate 7,690 of JAXLYT010000112.1, read as the reverse complement.
GCCCCTCCGTGCCGAGCTTGCGCGCCGCGCTCTTCGTCTCGATGTCCACGTTCTGCGCGAGCGCGGGCGCGGCGCCGAGCAGGACGAGCGCCGCGAGGGCCCAGGCGAGGGCGCGGCGGCGAGGAGGCGAGACGAGGTGCGCATGGGCCGGGCCTCAGAAGCCGAAGTCGGGCGCGCCGCTGCCGCTCGCGGGGCGGCTCAGGCCGGAGCGCGGGGCCGGCGTTTTGCGGGCCGAGGCGCTGGGGGCGGGCGCGCTCGCGGAGGGCGGCGCGACGGCGGGCGCCGATGTTGCCGGCGGGAGCACAGCGGTGTCCACCGTGCTCGCGGAGGACACGGCGGCAACGGTCGTGGACGGCGCGGCGCTCGGCGCGCCGGCGGGGTGCGCCGCCTCGCCGCCGCGCCCGAGGGCCCAGTAGAGGCCCGCGCTCGCGCCGAGCACGAGCAGCGCCGCCCCGCTGATCACGAGCGGGGCGAGGCGCGAGCGCGGCGGCGCCGGTTGCTCGGTGCGGCCGGTGGACCACGCGACCGTGCGACCCGTGGCCATCGCCTCGATCGGCGTCGACGGGGCGAGGCGCGCGTGGGCGGTGGCGACGGCCGCCTCGCCCACGCCGGAGGGCGCGAGGATGGCCGACAGGCTCTCGGAGAGCTCCGTCACCGTCTGGAAGCGCGCCTCGGGCCGGCGATCGAGGGCCTTGCTCATCCACGCGTCGAGCCCGGGCGGCGCGTGCGCCATGCGCGTCGACAGCGGCCGGATCGGCGAGACGCAGATCTGCATGAAGAGCTCGCCGAGCGCCTCGGCCTCGAACGGGACGCACCCCGCACAGGCACTCGTAGGCGATGACGGCCATCTGCCAGAGATCGGAGCGCGCATCGAGCGGCCGGCCGAGGACCTGCTCCGGGCTCATGTACGCGGGCGTCCCCACGATGAAGCCCTGCTGCGTCTGGAAGTGCGCCTCGCGCGGCGCGCCGAGCACCTTGGCCACGCCGAAGTCGAGCACCTTGACCGTCTCGACGCCCTCGTCGCGCGCCAGAAAGACGTTCGGCGGCTTGAGATCGCGGTGGACGATCCCCGCCGCGTGGGCGCGCGCCACGCCGCGCGAAGCCTCCCGGACGATGTGCGCAACCTCCGTGGGGAGCAGCGTCCCGCGCCGGGCGATGCGCTGTTCCAGGCTCTCCCCTTCGAGCAGCTCCATCGCCATGAAGGCGATGGTCCCGTCGACCCCGTGATCGAGGATCTGCACCACGTGCGGGCTCTTGAGCTGGGCGGCGGCGCGCGCCTCCTGGTGGAAGCGCGCGAGCAGCTCGGCCGCGTCCGATCGACCGCGCACGTCGACGAGCTTCACGGCCACGACGCTCCCGAGCGTCACGTGCTCGGCGCGCCACACCTCGCCCATCGCGCCCGCGCCGAGCTTGCCGAGCAGCTTGTAGCGGCCGCCGAGGAGAACCCCTGCGTGCCACATCCCGCTGCCGGGAGGCAGGCCTTGGCTCGGAACGGGCACGACGGCGCTCACCGTCCTTTACGATACGGCCCCGGAGGTCCGGTGGCGAGCGTGCATTTGCGGTCGCGCGCCGCTCACGGCGGCCTCCCCTGGGCGATCCAGCTCTCCAGGATCTGGATCTCGCCCGGGGTGAGGGCCGGGTAGCCGAGCGGCATGCCCCGGATGTCGGCGCGCGGGCGCCCCGCCTCTTCCTGCTGCCGGGCGAGGAGCGCGGCCACGAGCCGGGGCGTGCCATCCGCCGTCGCCTCGAAGAGGCTGTGCCGCGTGCCCTCGTCGTCCGCGAACCCGGACGCGACGCTCGCGTAATCGACGAACGAGAGCCCGCGCGCCTTGAACCCGAGCCCTCCCGTGTTGCCGGGCCCGCCGTCGCCCACCGCGTAGTCCGGCTCGCCGTGGCAGTGCCAGCAGGTGCGCCGGAACACCTTGGTGCTCACCTCGTCGAAGGTGATCTTGCGCGTCAAGACGGGCAGGCGATCCGGCGGTGGAGGCAGCGAAACGGGCGCGAGCGGCGCCGTCAGGATGTAGGCCGCGATGTCCAGCACCTCGTCGGGGGCGAGGGTGAAGTCGGGCATCTCCGTGTCCGGCTTGATGGTGCGCGGCGACTTGATCCACGCGAGCACCATCGGCGCGGGGATGCGCTCGCGCGCGTTGCGCAGATCGGGCGCGAGCGCGACGCCGGGCGCGATCGTCTTGTCGCCCGGCTTGATCGAGGGCGCGCCCTCGAACGGCGGCGCGCCGCCGAGCACATGGCACGCAGGGCAGCCCTTGCTCTCCATCAGCTTGCGCCCGCGCGCCGGGCTCGCCTTGTCGAGCCCGGGCAGAGGCGCGTCGTCGTCGGGCGCGCCGAGGAACGCCGCGATGTCCTTGGCTTGCTCCGCCGTGATCGGGAGCCTCGGCATCGTGGGGGCGAGGTGCGGGCGCAGATCGCGCGGGCTCGTCAAGAAGCCCGCGATCCACCCGCGCTTGAGGCGCTGGGCCGAGGCCTTGAGCGTGGGCGCGTCGCGCAGCCCGCCCACGCCCTCGCGCCAGCGCTTCTCCAGCCCGCGCGGGGGCTTGAACGTGCCCGCGAGGATCTGCTGGTGGCAGTGGAAGCACTGCTTCTCGAACGCGATCTCGGGCGTGTCGATCCCGTCGTGGCAGCGCGCGCACTCGAAGTGCGCCACGAGCGCGCGCCCCTTCTCGGGATCGCCGGGCGCGACGGCGACGGCCGCGCTGGCCGACGCAGAAGCAGAGGTCGCGGGAGCGGTGGTGGAGGAGGCGCTCGGCGGCGGCGCCTTGGAGCAGGAGGTGAGCCACGCGAGGCCGAGGCCGGCCGAGGTCAGGAGAGAGCCGAAAAAACCTCGTCGCGCGTGCATGCGATTGCGGGCGTACTACGAGCGCGAGGAGCTGTCGCCTTCCTTGACGACGCAGATCGCGGGGGTCTTGGTCATCCCCGTGCAGCGCTTGAGCGCGCCGTCGCGCCCGGCGTCGTCGCCGAGGTTCGCCCGGAGCTGGGCGAGCGTCGCGTAGCCCTCGGCGGTGGGGAGCAGATCGCTCTTGGCGAGCTTCTCGAGGATCTGGAGCGCCTCACCCTTGAAGCGCGGCACCCGGGAGAGCGCCTCGGCCAGATCGGTCTGGAAGCTCGGGTTGTTCGCGCGCTTCTTCTCGAGGGCGCGCAGCGTCTCGATCGCGAAGAGCAGGTTCTGCTCTTTCTCCTCCGCGGTGTTCCCCTGCACCGCCTTGCCCACGCTGAGCGCCCCGTCGGTGCGCGTCGCCGCGAGGGCCATGATCCGGAGCGCCCGGTCCGTCAGCGGGCTCTGCCCCACCTTGGTCTTCATGATCGCCGGGAAGGTCTGCACCACGCCCACCGCGGCCTGCGTGGCCTTGCCGGTGCTGAGGGCCTTCTCGGCCCGGGAGATCTTCGCGGCGCTCTCGTCGACGACGCTGTACACCTCGGTCCCGCAGGCGCGCGCGTCGGAGGCGACGGAGGCGACGGCGGCGGGGAGCACGAGGCCGAGAGCCCAGACGACGCGAACCAGGGAACCGCTCTTCATGACATCCTCCTCGTAAAAAAACGCGCGCAGTGTGGAGAAACCCACCCGATCGAGCACCGACACCCCGGATCCGGCCTGGTTCCCGCGCGCTGCCGAGCTCTGCGGGGGGCGCCCTCCGGGGCGTTGCCGATTGGACGGGCGAGGTCCGGTTTCGATGGGCGCATTTCGACAACGCATCGCCGGCCGCGCCCTTTCTGTGACCGGCGCCAAAAAATAGCGGGGAGAATGTGCGCGCATGTGCGCGGGCGCGCCTCGACGGCGGCCGTGCTACCAGCGATCCATGCCGGACCTCCCCGACGACGAGCAGCGCTTCCGGGTCCGCCGCGGCATCGAGCGGGCCTTCATCGCCCACCTCGTCGCCTACCCGCTGGCCTTCGTCGCCGCCTGCGCGGCCATGCCCGCGACCATGCACCTGTTCGAGGCCGATCTCGACCGCTTCGGCGACGACATGCAGGCCATGGGGCAGTACATCGTCCGGCTCACGGCGTGGCCCGCCGGCGCGCTCTTCGTGATCGTGCACGGCCTCGCGATCCCCTGGGTCTTCGGCCGCGATCCGGCCCGGGCCCGCCGGTTCTTCTGGAGAGCCTTCGGGGCGCTCTCTCTCCTCGTTCTCCTCGCCGGCGGGGCGAGCTGGGCCTGGCTCTGGGTGCGCTGAGCCTCCCCGGTCGCGCGCGCATTCCTTGGATGCTCGCCGGGACTTTCTCTACCATCGGGGGTGCCATGACCGCCCTGGCGCTCTCCGGTGACCCTCCCGACGACGAGGATGTCGACGTCCGCCCGGCGAGCGAAGAGGGGCCGCACTCCGCGCGTTACGAGATCGCCACGCTGCGCCAGGCGAGGAGCCTCGCCCGCGTGCTCGCCGCGCGCTTCCCCGATCCGGAGCGCGTGGTGGTCGGCCTCACCGAGCTGCTCGTCAACGCCGTGGAGCACGGCAACCTCGGGATCGGCTTCGAGGAGAAGGCCCGCCTGCTCGAGCACGGCGATCTGCGCGCCGAGATCGAGCGCCGCCTGGCGCTCGAAGACCTCGGCGCGCGGCGCGTGCGGGTCACGTTCACGCGCGACGCCGATCGAGCGGCGGCGACCATCGAGGACGAAGGCGAGGGCTTCGACTGGGCCCCGTTCGCGGAGTACGACCCCGAGCGCATGCTCGAGTCGAGCGGCCATGGAATCGCCATCGCCCGGGGGATGAGCTTCGACGAGGTGAGCTATCAGGGGAAGGGAAACGTGGTGATCGCGGCCGTGCGGATCGGCGCAGACGCAGAGAGCGGCGCGGTCAGCGGCGAGGTGCCGACTCGACTCGCGATGCGGTGAGCGACGTTGGGCCGCCGTCACCGATCGTCAACGGTGGATCACATCGTTGTCACCGCCCCACGATCGCGGCTCAGCCCGCGCCCGCCGCCTTCGGTGGCGCCGGCGGCGCGAGGGTCGTCCCGTTGGTGCTCCCGTTGCTCGCGCCGCCGTTCGTCCCCGCGCTCGGCTGCGCGGCCGCGGGCGGCGCCGTCACCGCCTGTCCCTGCCTCGCCTCGCGCTGCCGCCGGATGCACCCGGCCAGGATCTCCCCGATCAGCGTCCGGTAATCCATGCCGGCCACTTTGGCGATCATGCACAGATCGCTGAAATCCGGCGTCAACCCGGGCAGCGGGTTGACCTCGATCACGTACACCGCGCCGTCTTTCGTCAGGCGCAGATCGATCCGCGCCACGTCGCGGCAGTCGAGGGCCACGAAGGTGTCGCGCACCGTCTTCTCGATCTTCTTCTGCTCGGCCGGCGTGAGCTGCGCCGGGCACTCGAAGCGCACCTTGCTCGTGTCGGCCTGCTTCTCCTCGAAGCCGTACACCGGGTGCTTGGGCGGATCGGTGAAGACCACCTCCATGACCGGCAGGATCTTCGGGCGCTTCTCGCCGAGCAGGCCCACCGTCAGCTCGCGCCCGGCGATGTACTCCTCCACGAGCGCGGGCTGCCCGTAGCGATCGAGCAGGACCTTGGCGGCGGCGCGGGCCGCGGCCTCGTCGCTCACCACCGAGGCCGCGGTGATCCCCTTCGACGTCCCCTCGGCGTTGGGCTTGACGATCACCGGGTAACGGAAGGGCTTGAGCTTCTCGCGCCCGGTCGTCATCACCTGCCACTCGGCGGTGTCGATGCCCGCGGAGCGGAGGATCTGCTTGGTCAAGCCCTTGTCGAGGCAGAGCGAGAGCGTCGTCGGATCGGACCCGCTGTAGGGGATCTGCAGGAGCTCGCAGAGCGCGGGCACCTGCGCCTCGCGCCCGCGCCCGCGCAGCCCCTCGGCGATGTTGAACACCACGTCGGGCTTGGCCACCGTGAGCGTGTGGGGAAGATCCGCGTTGGCCTCGAGCGGCACCACGGTGTGCCCGTAGCTCTCGATGGCCGCGGTGATCGCGGCGATCGTCTTCGGCGAGTCGAACTCGGCCTCGGCGTCGTTCTCGGCCGGATCGATCCGCTTGATGTTGAAGGTGAGCCCGACGCGGAGCGAGCTGCGCCGCGTCCGCTTCGGCGGCGTGCTCTCCAGCAAAGAGAGGAGGCCCTTGCGACGGCATGCGCTGCGCACGATGGTCCGCACCACCGCGTCGTAGTCGAGCCCGCGCAGCTTCGCCGCGGCGAAGAGGCCCGCCGTCGGATCGAGGGTGGGCAGCGCGTCGACCTCCAGGAAGTGCACCTCGTAGCCGCGCGCGCCGGTGGGCGGCGTGACGCGGAACTCGCAGCGCCCGAGGTCCTTCAGATCGACGCCGCGGACGATGCGCCTCGTCAGCGACTGGATGCGCTCGATCACCTGCGGGGGCAGCTCGCTCCCCGGGCGCGCCGTCCCCCCGCTCGCCTTCTCGCCGTGCACGCGGATGGTCACGTGCTCCGGCTTCACGTTCTTGAGGTGGTAGTCGTAGACGTTGTAGAGCCCGGCGAAATTCGGGTCGATCACGTACTCCACCGGATCGAGGATCCCGTCGTGCCCGGCGCCGTCGAGGAAGGAGCAGGCCACGTCGATCCCGCGCACGTAGCGCTCGACGATGAGACCCGCGTCGAAGCGCGCGAGCTGCCGGTCCACCACCTCGGCCAGCTCGTAGGCGTCCTCGCACACGCTGAAGGCGCCGGAGATGCCCTTGGACGAGCCCTCGAAGTTGGGCTTGACGATCACCGGGAAGGCCACGTCGTCGAGCGCGCCGCTCTCCAGCGTCGAGCGCGTCACGAGGCGCGCCCGCGGCGTCGGCACGCCGTACCCGGAGAGGATCCGCTTGGTCAGCAGCTTGTCGAGCGTGATGCCCAGCGTGTACGCGTCCGACCCCGTGAACGCGATGCCGAGCTCCTCGAAGAGGGCCGGGAAGAAGGCCTCGCGCGTCCTGCCCTTGTGCCCCTCGGCCGTGTTGAAGATGAGATCCGGCGAGAGCGTCTCCAGCCGCCCGATGACCCGCGACGCGGGCCCCGAGACCTCGATCCGCTCGACCTCGTGCCCCGCGCGCTCCAGCGCCCCCGCCACGGCGTCGATCGTGGCCGGGCTGTCGAACTCGGCCTCCTCGGGTGATCCGGTGATGTTGAGGTTGTGGGTCAGCGCGATCCGCATGGTCTTCGCCGGGCTCCGCGGCGGCGCTCCGGGGTGGTTCCGTCGGTTACGTTGGTGACGTTGGCAGCGCGGGTAACGTCGGAGGCTCGACGCCCGGTGTCAAGCCCGGAGCGCCCGCGTCTCGCGCCGGGATGGTGTATGACGCTCGCGGAGACGATGACGATGCGCGAGCGACGATGCTGGACAGCGGTGGTGGCCCTCCTCGGCCTCCTGGTCTCATCTTGCAAGGGCGGAGGCGAGCCGCCGCCGGCCGACGAATGGAAGGTGGGCAGCTACCTGAGCCTCTCCGGGCCGGAGACCCAGTTCGGGATCGACACCCGCGAGGGCATCGAGCTCGCCGTCGACGAGGTGAACCGGGCCGGCGGGGTGAAGGGCAAGAAGATCAAGGTGCTCTTCGAGGACGACAAATCCAAGCCCGAAGAGACCAACAACAAAGTCCTCCAGCTCATCGATCGGGACAAGGTGGTGGCTTTGCTCGGCGAGGTGGCCTCGGGCCGCTCCCGCGTCGGCGGGATCGCCGCCAACAAGAAGAAGATCCCGATGATCACCCCCTCTTCCACCCACCCGGACATCACGCAGATAGGCCC
>JAXLYT010000111.1:0-24660 GCA_046351295.1 Byssovorax sp. | reverse complement strand
GGCAAACGGTGATCCCGATCGGCCGGCCCATCGACAACACCCGTGTCTACGTGCTCGACGAGCAGCAGCAGCCGGTGCCCATCGGTGTGCCCGGCGAGCTGTACCTCGGCGGTGTGCAGGTGGCGCGCGGGTACCTGAACCGCCCCGCGCTCACGGCCGAACGCTTCATCCCTGATCCGTTCGTCCCCGGCGGGCGCCTCTATCGCACGGGCGATCTCGCCCGATGGCTGCCCGATGGAGCCATCGAGGACAGGGGCCGTATCGATCATCAGGTGAAGATCCGCGGCGCGCGGATCGAGCTCGGCGAGATCGAGGCGGTGCTCGGGGAGCACCCGGCGGTGAAGAGCGCCGTCGTGGTGGCCCGGGAAGATCGGCCTGGGCAAACGAGGCTCGTCGCCTACTGGGTGCCTGTCGAGGGAGCGCCGGCCGGCGAGGCCGATCTCGCGAAGCACCTCGGGCAGCGCTTGCCCGAGGTCATGGTCCCCTCGGCGTTCGTGCGCCTCGCGGCGATTCCCCTCCTCGGCAGCGGGAAGATCGATCGAGGCGCGCTGCCGGCGCCGAGCGAGAGCGCGCTCGACGAGGGCGAGGCGCCCGCGCGGGGCCCGATTGAAGAGGCGGTGTCCGGCTTCTTTGCCGAGCTGCTCGGGGTCACCGAGGTCGGCGCCCACCAGAGCTTCTTTGCCCTCGGCGGTCACTCGCTCCTCGGCACGCGGCTCATGGCGCGGATTCGCAAGGCGTTCGGGATCGATCTCCCGCTCCGCGCGCTCTTCGAGGCGTCGAGCCCGGCCGAGCTCTCGGCGCGCGTCGAGGCGGCCTTGCGCGAGGGTCGGTCGATCACCGCGCCTCCGCTCGAGCCCGTCCCGCGCACGGGCCCGCTCCCGCTCTCGTTCGCACAGGAGCGGCTCTGGTTCCTCGCCGAGCTCGATCCGGAGGATCGCTCGTACGTCATCCCCGCGCTGCTCCGGCTCACCGGTTCGCTCGACCGGGACGCGATGGAGCGCGCGCTCGCCGCGCTCGCCGCGCGCCACGAGCTGCTCCGCACCACGGTGACCGTCGAGGGCGGCGCGCCCGTGCAGATCATCCATCCCGCCGGCCGGATTCCCCTCGTCGAGGTGGATCTCGGCGGGCTCCCCGCGGCCGCGCGATCCGCCGAGCTTCGCCGGCAAGCCGCGGAGGAGGCGCGCCGGTCCTTCGATCTCTCGACCGGTCCGCTCCTTCGCGCCCGGCTCTTCCTGCTCTCCGTGGACGAGCAGGTGCTCCTGTTGACGATGCACCACATCGTGGCCGACGCCTGGTCGCTCGGCCTCCTGGAACGGGAGATCTTGCTCCTCTACAGGGCCTTCCGCGCCGGTGAGGCGCCGAGCTTGCCGGCCTTGCCGGTCCAGTACGCCGATTACGCGGTGTGGCAGCGGCGCTTCCTGTCCGGCGACGCGCTGCGCGCCGAGCTCGAGGCGTGGAGAGAGCGCCTGTCGGGGAGCAGCTTCGTGCTGGATCTGCCGGCCGATCGGCCTCGCCCGCGCGTCCGGTCGAGCCGCGGTGGGCTCCTTCATTTCACCGTCCCCGCCGACCTCACGGCCGCGCTCGACGCCCTCGGTCAGCGCGAGGGAGCGACGCTCTTCATGACCCTGCTCGCGGCCTTCGTGACGCTGCTTCATCGTTACACCGGGCAGAGCGATCTGGTGGTGGGGACGCCGATCGCCGGTCGCACCCGCGCCGAGACCGAGGGGCTCATCGGCTTCTTCGTCAACACCCTGGTGCTGCGCGCCGAGCCCCTCGCCGAGCTGCCGTTCTCGGCGCTGCTCGGACAGGTGAGGGAGACTTGCCTCTGGGCCTATGCCCACCAGGATCTGCCCTTCGAGCGCCTCGTGCAGGAGCTGTCTCCCGCGCGGGATCTCGGCCGGACGCCGCTCTTCCAGGTGATGTTCGCGCTCCAGAACGCCCGCGCGATCGAGGGCGTCGCGCGATCCGCCGGAAGCGACGAGGCCATCGAGCACACGTCGAAGTTCGATCTGCTGCTCATCATGGGCCGGAGCGAGCAGGGGCTCATCGGCTCCTTCGAATTTGCGACGGACCTCTTCGAGCCTGGCACGGTGGCGCGGATGGCCGAGCAACTCCGCGTCTTGCTCGGGGGTATCGCAGCCTCTCCGGCCTCCAAGCTCGGCGCGCTCCCGCTCCTCCCACCCGCGGAGGAGCTGCTCCTGCGCGCGACGTGGAACCGGACGGAGCGGGTCTATCCGCGCGAGGCGGGGATAGCGCAGCTCTTCGAGGCCCAGGTCGAGCGGTCCCCCGGGGCGCCCGCGCTCTCGTTCGAGGGCGACGTGATCGACTATCGATCTCTGAACGAGCGCGCCAACCGGCTCGCGCATCGCCTCGTGTCGCTCGGCCTCGAACGAGGGGCCAGGGTCGGTATCTGTGCGCCCCGTGATCCGTCGCTCGTCGTGGGCCTGCTCGCCATCCTCAAGGCCGGCTGCGCCTATGTGCCGCTCGATCCTGCCTATCCCTCCGAGCGCCTCGGCTTCATGATCGCCGACGCCGAGCTGTCTGTGATCTTCGCCGCCGAGGAGACGAAGGGGGCGCTGCCCCTGACCGACGCGCGCATACTGCCGCTGGAGGGCAGCGCCGCCGATCCAGCCGAGGATCCTCCGGCGCGTGCGGGAGGCGGCGATTCCGCGTACGTGATCTACACCTCGGGATCCACCGGCGTGCCCAAGGGGGTGGAGGTCTTGCAGCGGGGCGTGAGCCGCCTCGTGCTAGGCACCGATTACATCGCTCTCCGGCCCGACGATCGGGTGGCCCAGGCGTCCAATACATCGTTCGACGCGGCGACCTTCGAGATCTGGGGCGCGCTGCTCAACGGCGCTTGCCTGGTCTTCGTGCCTCGCGAGGTCACTCTCTCTTCCGAGCGGTTCATCGCGCTGCTCCGGGCCGAGGCGGTCACCACGCTCTTCTTGACCACGGCGCTCTTCAACAGCATGGTGCGCGAGGATCGCGCGGCGTTCCGGACGCTCCGCACCGTGCTCTTCGGCGGCGAGGCGGTGGATCCGCGGGCGGTGCGAGAGGCCCTCATCGACGGGCCGGAGCGCCTGCTTCATGTGTATGGCCCCACGGAGACCACCACCTTTGCGACATGGCACGAGGTGAGGGAGGTCGCTGGAGATGCGGTGACGGTACCCATCGGACAGCCGATCGCCAATACACGCGCTCACGTGCTCGACCCCTCGGGAGCGCTCGTTCCCATCGGGGTGCCCGGGGAGCTCTACCTCGGCGGAGACGGGGTGGCCCGCGGCTATCTCGGGCGGCCCGCGCTCACCGAGGAGCGATTCGTGCCCGATCCGTTCGGCGCGGCGGGAGAGCGGCTCTATCGCACCGGAGACCTGGTGCGGAGGCTCGCGGACGGAGCGCTGGTGTTCCTGGGACGGCTGGATCAGCAGGTGAAGATTCGCGGGTTCCGCGTGGAGCTCGGCGAGATCGAGGCCGTGCTCTCCGGACATCCGGGCGTGGAGGAGGCCGCGGTGCTCCTGCGCGAGGATCGGCCCGGGGACCGGCGGCTCGTGGCCTATGTGGCGAGCGGCGAGGGCGCCGCTCCTCGATCCGCGGAGCTGCGGAGCCACCTCGAGCGCAAGCTCCCCGAGCACATGATTCCCTCGGCGTTCGTGGTGCTCGCCGCGCTCCCGCTCACGCCCAATGGCAAGGTGGACAGGCGAGCCTTGCCGGCGCCCGAGGTGGGTGCCGACGAGGCGCCGGAGGCCCCGCGCGATCCCGTGGAAGAGGCGATGGTCTCCCTCTTCGCCGATGTGCTGAAGCAGAGCCCCGAGCAGATCGGGGTTCGATCGAGCTTCTTTGCGCTCGGAGGGCACTCGCTGCTCGCCGCCTCGGCCATCGCCCGTATCCGGGCCACGTTCGGCGTCGATCTCCCGCTGCGCGCGCTCTTCGAGGCGCCGACGCCGGCCGCGCTGGCCGCCCTGGTGGAGCAGGCTTTGCGCGAGGGACAGGCCCTCTCGCTCCCGCCGATCCAGCCTGTCCCGCGCGAGGGGCCGCTCCCGCTCTCGTTCGCGCAGGAGCGGCTATGGTTCCTCGATCAGCTCACCCCCGGCGATCCCTCCTATGTCGTCCCGATCGCCCAGCGCCTCACGGGATCGTTGCATCGAGCCGCGCTCGAACAGGCGCTCTCTGCGCTCGCGGCGCGGCACGAGGCGCTGCGGACCACCTTTGCGCTCCAGGACGGGAGGCCCGTCCAGCTCATCCATCCGCCGGCCCCGATGGCGCTCTCGGTGGTCGAGATCGGGCCGATCTCCGCGCCGGGCGCCGAGGACCGGCTGCGCGCGCTCGTCGGCGAGGCGATCGCCGCGCCCTTCGATCTCGCGCATGGACCGGTGATCCGCGCCCACCTCTTCACCCTCGGCGAGGACGACGCGCTCCTCCTGATGGCGCTCCATCACATCGCCGCCGACGGGTGGAGCGTGGGTATCCTCTCCCGCGAGCTCTCCGTGCTCTACTCGGCGTTCGTGGCGGGCGAAGAGCCGGCGCTCCCGGCGATCTCCATCCAGCCGGCCGATCATGCGGTCTGGCAAAGGGCCTATCTCGCCGGGGACGCGCTCTCTCCCCAGCTCGGCTACTGGAGAGCGCGCCTCGCCGGAGCACCCTTCACGCTGGATCTACCCTCCGATCGACCCCGCCCGCCGGTCCGATCGAGCCTGGGTGGCAAGACGCGCTTCACCATCCCCGCCGAGTTCTCCCGGGCGCTCGGCGATCTCGCCCGCGCCGAGGGGGTCACCCTGTTCATGACCCTCTTCGGGGCCTTTGCCACCCTGCTGTCCCGCCTCACCGGCCAGCGCGATCTCCTCGTCGGGAGCCCCATTGCCAACCGGCCTTTGCCCGAGCTCGGGCCGCTCGTGGGTTTTTTGGTCAACACCCTCGTGCTGCGCGCCGAGATCGACGCGGCGCGACCGTTCCGCGATCTGCTCGCGCAGGTGAAGGAGACCTGCCTCTCGGCCTATGCCCACCAGGATCTGCCCTTCGAGCGCCTGGTGGAGGAGCTCTCACCCGAGCGCGATCCCAGCCGCACGCCGCTCTTCCAGGTGATGTTCGTGCTCCAGCATGCGCCGCGCGGCGGGGCAGAGATGACCGGCGTCCAGCGCCGCGGCGCGTTCGCGGAGAGCGCCACCGCCAAGTTCGATCTGACCTTGACCCTGGTCGACGGGCCCACGGCCCTGGCCGGTCTCTTCGAGTACAGCAGAGACCTGTTCGAGCCGGCGACCATCGAGCGTTTCATTGCCTGTTTCCAGGTGCTGCTTCAGGGCATCGTAGACGGGCCGGGGCAGCGCATCGGGGCCTTGCCCGTCGTGCCTCCGCGGGACCGGGAGAAGCTGCTCGGCGCGTTCAACGCCACCGCGGTGTCGCTCCCGGAGCCTCACCTCGCTCATGCCTTGATCGAGGCGAGCGTCCTCGCCAATCCAGGCGCGGTGGCGCTCCGGCGAGGGGACGGGGTCGTGTCGTTCAGCGAGCTGTCGCGGCGGTCGAACCAGCTCGCTCACCGGCTCCGAGCGCTCGGTGTCGGGCCCGACGCGATCGTTGGCATTTGCGCCCGCCGCACGCCGGCGCTCGTGATCGGCATGCTCGGGATCTGGAAGGCCGGTGGGGCCTATTTGCCCCTGGATCCCGAGCTGCCGCGAGACAGGCTCTCGCTCCTCGTCGAGGACTCGGCGGTAGAGATCCTGCTCTGCGAAGATGCAATGATCGATCGCCTGCCCAAGAGCCCGGCAAAGATTGTCTCGCTCGACGACGAGGCGGCGCTCGCGAGCGAGCCTGTCACCTGCCCGGAGAGCGGCGTGAGTGGGGATCACCTCGCCTATGTGATCTACACCTCGGGCTCGACCGGGCGGCCCAAGGGGGTGATGATCGAGCATCGCGGCGTGGTCAATTATCTCCGCTGGTGCGTGGACGCGTACCGGATCGCCGATGGCAGCGGATCGCCCGTCCACTCGTCGATCGGCTTCGATCTCACCGTCACGAGCCTCTGGGCGCCGCTCGCCGCCGGACGGACGGTCACGCTCGTGCCCGAGGAGCGAGGGGTGCTCGGCCTCGCGGATGCTCTCCGCGAGGGCGATGATTTCAGCCTGATCAAGCTCACGCCCTCCCACCTGGAGGCGCTGTCCGCGGAGCTCTCTCCGGCGGAGATCGCCGGCAAGGCGCGCGCCCTCGTGATCGGCGGCGAGGCGCTCCTTTCTCGGCACCTCGACTTCGTCCGCGCCCACGCGCCCGGGACCCGGCTGTTCAACGAGTATGGGCCGACGGAGACGGTGGTGGGCTGTGTGGTCCATGAGATCACGGAGGGAGCTTTGCCGGCCGGGCCCATCCCCATCGGGAGGCCGATCGCCAACACCCGGATTTACATTCTCGACGATCGACAGGCCCTCTTGCCCATCGGCGTCACGGGCGAGATCTGCATCGCCGGGGCCCAGGTCGGGCGAGGCTATCTCCACCGGCCCGATCTCGGCGCCGAGCGCTTCTTGCCCGATCCCTTCGTGCCCGGAGAGCGGATGTACCGGAGCGGCGATCTCGGGCGCTACCTGGCCTCGGGGGAGATCGTCTATCTCGGGCGGCGCGATCAGCAGGTGAAGGTGCGCGGCGTGCGCGTCGAGCTCGGCGAGATCGAGGCGGTGATGGCGGGGCACCCCGCGGTGCGGGAGGCGGCGGTGCTGCTCCGGGACGATCGCGCGGGAGCGCCGAGGCTCGTGGGCTACTGCACCGGGGAGGCCGGCACAGCGCTCGATCCGGACGAGGTGCGCCGCTTCCTCGCGACCAGGCTGCCCGAGGCCATGGTGCCCGCCGAGGTGATGGTGCTCGGCGCGATGCCGCTCACCGACAACGGGAAGATCGATCGGGCGAGGCTGCCTGCGCCGGTGGAGCGAGAGGCGGAGGCCGCCGGCGGTGACGGGCCTCGCGGGCCGATCGAGGAGGCGATCGTCGCGATCTTCGCCGACGTGCTGCACCGCACGAGCGCGCCCGTCTCGGCGAGCTTCTTCGATCTCGGCGGCCATTCGCTCCTGGCCGTCCGCGCGCTCGGGCGGATCCGGACGATCTTCGGCGTCGATCTGCCGCTGCGGGCGCTCTTCGAGGCGTCGAGCGCGGAGGCCCTGGCCCGCCGCGTGGAAGCGGCCCTCGCGACCGAGCGAGGCGCGCTCCCGAAGCCGATTCGGGCCTCCGGCGACGAGGGCCCCGCGCCGCTCTCCTTCGGGCAAGAGCGTCTGTGGGTGCTCGCGGAGATCGAGCCCGACGACCGCTCGTACATGGTGCCGATCGCGCTCCGCTTCTCCGGGGCGCTCGATCACGGCGCGCTCGACAGGGCGCTCGTCGCGCTCACCGCGCGGCACGCGCTGCTCCGCACGACGTACGAGACCTCCTTCGGGCAGCCGGTGCAGGTCGTCCACCCGCCCCTGGCGACGCTGCTCTCGGTCACGTCGATCGACGCCGCGACCGAGGAGGAGCGCGAGGAGATCGCCCGGCGGGAGAGCCTCGCCGAGGCCCGCCGGGGCTTCGATCTCCGGCGCGAGCCGCCGTTCCGCGCGCGGCTCCTCGTCCTCGGAGAGACCGAGCGCGTCCTCCTGTTGACGATGCACCACATCGTCTCCGACGCCTGGTCGCAGGGGATCCTGCTCCGCGAGCTGGGCGAGCTCTACCGCGCTCTCTCGGCGGGCGTCGAGCCGCGCCTCCGCGCCTTGCCGATCCAGTACGCCGACTACGCGCGCTGGCAGCGCGGCGACGAGGCGCGCGCCGCCATGGAGGCCGATCTCGCCTACTGGAAGGGGGCCCTCTCGGGCGCGCCATCCACGCTGGATCTCCCGGCTGATCACGCTCGACCGCCCGTGCAGAGCCACCGCGGCGCGCAGCGGGTCTTCTCGTTCGCGCCCGCGCTCTCGGCCTCGCTGCTCGCCCTCGCGCGCCGCGAGGGGGTCACGAGCTTCATGCTCCTCCTCGCGCTCTTCGAGGTGCAGCTCTTCCGGCGCACGGGGCAGGGCGATCTGACGGTGGGGACGCCGATCGCCAACCGGAGCCGGCCGGAGACGGAGGGGCTCGTCGGCTTCTTCCTCAACACGCTCGTGCTCCGCGCGAGGCTCGACGGCGCGCTCTCGTTCCGGGCGCTGCTCGGCCAGGTGCGCGAGGTGTGCCTCGGCGCGTATGCGCACCAGGAGCTGCCCTTCGAGCGGCTCGTGGCCGAGCTCTCGCCCGAGCGCGATCTCGGCCGAAATCCGCTCTTCCAGGTGCTCTTCACGCTGACCCGCGCGTCGAGCGGGACGCCGAGCTTCGAGGGGATCGGGACCCGGGGGGCGCATGTCGACACCGGCACGGCCAAGCTCGATCTCACGCTCTCGATCGTCGAGGGCGCGGACGGGATCTCGGGCTCGTTCGAGTACGCGACCGATCTCTTCGAGGCCGCGACGATCGACCGGATGATCGCCGAGCTGATGCTCCTCGCCGAGGGCGCGGCGGCCGATCCCGGCGCGGAGATCGGCGCGCTCCCGCTGCTCTCGGCGAGGGATCGCGAGCTCGTCACCGTCGCCTGGAACGCGACCGAGGCGGACTACCCGCAGGGCCGCTGCGTGCACGAGCTCGTCGAGGAGCAGGCGGCGCGCTCACCCTCGGCCCGGGCGCTGGTCTTCGAGGGCGCGTCGCTCTCCTATGCGGCGCTCGTCGACCGAAGCCGGCGGCTCGCCCGGCAAATCATCGCGCGCGGCGTGACGCCGGGGGCGAGGGTGGGTGTAGCGTTCGAGCGGGGGATCGATCTCGTCGTCGCGCTCCTCGCGGTGCTCGGGGCGGGGGCGGCGTACGTACCGCTCGATCCCACCTATCCGCGCGAGCGGCTCGCGTTCTTGATCGAGGATGCGAGCCTCGCGTTGATCCTCACGCAGGAGCCCATTGCCACCGGCCTCCCGGTGGGATCGGTCCCGTTGCTCTGCCACGACGGATCGTCCGAATTTTCGAGCGCGGAAGAGCCGGCCCTCGAGCGGCGCGCTTCGCCCGGGGACATCGCCTACGTGATCTACACCTCGGGCTCGACGGGCAAGCCGAAGGGGGTGGAAGTCCCGCACCGGGCGTTCGTCAACCTGCTCTGGTCGGTGCGGCGCTGGCCCGGCCTCGGCGCGGACGATCGGCTGCTCGCCCTCGCAAGCCTGTCGTTCGACATCGCGGGGCTCGACCTCTTCCTCCCGCTCCTCGTCGGCGCCACCGTGGAGATCGGCAGCCGCGAGCTCGCCGCGGATGGAGCGGCGATCGCCGAGCGGATCGTGCGCTCGGGGATCACCGTGCTCCAGGCGACGCCATCGACCTACCGCCTGCTCTTCGAGTCGGGCTGGAGAGGCGCGCCGATCAAGGTGCTCGTGGGCGGCGAGGCGTTCCCGCGCGATCTGGCCGCCGAGCTCTGCCGCACCTGCGCCTCGGTCTTCAACATGTACGGGCCGACCGAGACGACCATCTACTCCGTGGGGCACCGGGTCGAGGCGGGCGAGGGCGTCGTCCCCATCGGCCGGCCCCTCGCCAACACCCAGGCGTACGTGCTCGATCCGCGGGGCGCGCCGCAGCCCATCGGCGTCCCGGGCGAGCTGTGGATCGGCGGCGACGGCGTGGCCCGCGGCTACCTCGGCCGGCCCGAGCTCACCCGGGAGCGCTTCGTCCCCGATCCGTTTGTGCTCAAACCAGATCGCCGCCTCTACCGGACGGGTGATCTCTGCCGGACCCGCAGCGACGGCGTGATCGAGTACCTCGGCCGGCTCGACCAGCAGGTCAAGCTGCGCGGCTACCGGATCGAGCTCGGGGAGATCGAGGCGACGCTGGCCGGCCACCCGTCGGTGCGCGAGGCGGTGGTGCTCGCACGCGAGGACATCCCCGGCCAGAAGCAGCTCGTCGCGTACCTCGTGTGCGGCGAGGCGCCGGCCGAGATCGCGGCGCTCCGGGCCTTCGTCGCGGCCAAGCTGCCGGAGTACATGGTCCCCGCGTTCTTCGTGACGCTCGACAGGATGCCCCTGCTCCCGAGCGGGAAGATCGATCGCCGGAGCCTGCCCGTGCCTGCGCTCCCCGCGCCGCCCGAGGGCAGCCGGCTCGCGCCGAGGAGTGAGATCGAGGCACGCCTGCTCTCGATCTGGGAGGCGGTGCTCCGCCGCCGCGATCTCGGCGTCGATCAGAGCTTCTTCGAGATCGGCGGCGACTCGATCCTGGCGATCCAGGTGGTGACGCGCGCCCGCCAGGCCGGCATCGCGCTGAGCCCCCGGCAGATCTTCCAGCAGCAGACGATCGAGGCGCTCGCGGAGGTCGCGGGGACGATCGAGGGCGCGGCGGTCGACGAGGGGCCGGTCACCGGGCCCGCGCCGCTCACGCCGATCCAGCGCTGGTGGGCGGAGCAGCGGCTCCCCGCGCCGCACCACTACAACCAGGCGGTGATGATCTCCGTGCCGGCCGTGGCGGCGGAGGTGGTGGAGCAGGCCGTGGGGATCCTCGTCGAGCACCATGACGCGCTGCGCCTGCGCTTCCAGGAGGGCGAGCGCGGGTGGACGCAGGCGATAGCGGCGCCCGGCGGCGAGATCCCCTTCCGCGCGATCTCGCTCGCGGGCCGCGACGAGGGCGAGCAGGGCGAGATCATCGAGCGGATCGCGGGCGAGACGCAGGCGAGCCTCCGCCTCGCCGAGGGGCCGCTCTTCCGCGCGGTGCTCTTCGAGGCGGGGAACGCGCAACAATTGCTGCTGCTCGTGGCTCACCACCTGGTGATCGACGCGGTATCCTGGGGGATCGTCACCGAAGATCTCCGCACCTGCTGCGCCCGGATCGCCGGCGCGCAAGCGCCCTCGCTCCCGGCCCGCACCACCTCGTTCCAGCGGTGGGCGGAGCGGCTCGTCGAGCTCTCGCGCGAGGCGGTGATCGAGGCGGAGATCCCGTACTGGCTCGCGGAGACGCGGCGCCGCGTGCGGCCCTTGCCGGTCGATCGCCGCGAGGGGGACGACCTGGAGTCCTCGGCGCGCACCGTGCGCGTGACGCTCTCGGTCGAGGACACGGAGGCGCTGCTCGGGCGCGTGCCGGAGGTGTACCGGACGCGGACGCCCGATCTCCTGCTCACCGCGCTCGGCCTCGCGATCGCCCCGTGGACGGGCCAGGATCTGCTCCTCGTCGACATGGAGGGGCATGGCCGCGAGGACATCGATTCGCGGATCGACGTGAGCAGGACGGTGGGGTGGTTCACGTCGCTCTTCCCGGTGCTGATCGATCTCGGCGGCGCGGAGGATCGTCGCGACGACGGCGAGATCATCAAGGCGGTGAAGGAGCAGCTCCGGGCGATCCCGAGCCAGGGGCTCGGGTACGGTCTGCTCCGCTATCTGCGCGATGATTCGCTCGTGGCGCGCGATCTCGCGGCGCTGCCGCAGCCGGAGATCGGCTTCAACTACCTCGGTCAGCTCGACGGTCTCGGCGGTCATGGCGGCGCGGGGAGCCGCCCGGCCGTTCGCCTCGGCCCGACGCGGGATCCGGCCCAGCGACGGCCTCACCTGCTGGAGGTGATCGCCGCGGTGGTCGGAGGCAAGCTCGGGGTGGAGATCATTTACAGTGAGGGCCGACACGAACGCGCGACGATCGAGGCCCTGGGGCAGCGGATCGTGGACAATCTCCGGCGCCTCATCGTCCACTGCCTCTCGCCGGAGGCCGGGGCGCCGACACCCTCGGATTTTGCCCGAGCAAAGGTTACCCAGGACGTACTAGACATGTTAATCGGCATGGATCCCGAGGGTTAGTCCCGGGACGGCGGAGCATGAGCCGGAACAACATCGCGGACATCCATCCCCTGACGCCGATGCAGCAGGGGATCCTGTTTCACGCGCTCTACTCCGGGGATCGCGGCGCGTATGTGGTGGAGAGCGTCACGACGCTCCGGGGGGCGCTCGATCCGGCCGCGCTCCAGCGCGCGCTCCAGGCCGTGGTCGAGCGCCACCCGAGCCTGCGATCGGCCTTCGTCTGGGAGAAGATCGAGCAGCCGGTGCAGGTGGTGTGGCGGCGGGTGCCCGTGCCCATCGAGCAGGAGGATCTCCGCGGGCTCTCGGCGGGCGAGCAGGAGCGGAGGCTGCGTGAGCGGCTCGAAGGCGATCGGAGCCGGGGCTTCGAGCTCGGGCGCGCGCCGCTCATGCGCGTCGCGCTCGTCCGCACGGGCGAGAGCGAGCACCGCCTGGTGTGGACGGCCCATCATCTGCTGCTCGACGGGTGGTCGTCGGGGATCGTGCAGAAGGAGCTGTTCGCGCTCTACGACGCGGAGCGACGCGGCGAGCCGCTCCGCCTCGAGCCGGCCGCGTCGAACGCCGAGCTGCTCGCCTGGCTCGACCGGCAGGATCGCAAGGTCTCCGAGGCGTTCTTCAGGCGCAAGCTCGCGGGCTTCTCCGAGCCCACGCCGCTCGGGATCGATCACCCGGCGGACGGCGAGATCTCGGGGCCGCGCTTCGGCGAGCAGCGCGCCCTGCTCTCGGAGACGGCCTCGGCCGATCTCGCGACCTTCGCGCGGCAGCACAAGCTGACGCCGGCGGTGGTCCTCGAGGGCGCGTTCGCGCTCCTGCTCTCGCGCTACAGCGGGCGGGACGACGTGCTCTTCGGCGCGGTGGTCTCGGGGCGATCGGCGCCCGTGCGCGGCATCGATCGGATGGTCGGCGTGCTCATCAACACGCTGCCGGTGCGCGTGCGCGCGCCGGAGGGCGACGAGGTGATCGCGTGGCTCACCGCGCTGCAAGGCGAGCAGGCGGAGCTCATCGAGCACGAGCACAGCCCGCTCGCGGAGGTGCAGGCCCTGAGCGAGGTGCCGCGTGGGACGCCCCTCTTCGAGAGCCTGTTCGTCTTCGAGAACTACCCGATCGAGCCGGGGCTCGGGCGAGGCGGCGAGGGGAGCGGGGCGATCGGCGTGGTCGAGTCCCGCGCGTACGAGCAGCCGGCCTATCCGCTCACCGTCGCCGGGGTGTTCCGCCGCTCGCTGATGATCCAGATCGGCTACGACCGGCGGCGCTTCGACGATGCGTCCATCGGGCGGATGCTCGGCCACCTGCAGGTGCTCCTCGGCGCGCTCGTGGGAGGGGCGGGGCGGCGGCTCGGCGAGCTCTCGCTGCTCACGGCGGCGGAGCGGGACGAGCTCGTCTCGGGCTTCAACCGCGCGGCCGTGGCGCACCCGGGCGCGGCGCTGCTCCATGCGCTCGTGGAAGAGCAGGTCGATCGATCGCCGGACGCAGAGGCGGTGATCTCTGAGCGCGAGGCGCTGAGCTTCCGCGCGCTCGACGAGCGGGCCAACCGGCTCGCGCATCACCTCGTCGAGACCGGCTTCGGCCGGGGCGGGCTGCTCGCGATCTGCCTGCCTCGCTCCATCGGCGCGGTGGTGGCGATGCTCGCTGCGCTCAAGGCCGGCGGGGCCTACCTGCCGATCGATCCGGGCTACCCGCGCGATCGGGTGGCCTTCATGATCGCCGACAGCCGCGCCTCGGCGCTCGTGACCACGCACGCGCTCGGGGCGAGCCTGTCGGTGGACGCGGGCCGGACGATCCTCGTCGAGGAGATCGACGCGCTCGTCGCGGGGCAGCCCTCGACGAGGCCGGCGATCGGTGTCGCGCCGGACGATCTCGCGTACGTGATCTACACGTCGGGATCGACCGGCACCCCCAAGGGGGTGATGATCCCGCACCGCGCGATCGCGAATCACATGCGCTGGATGAGCGCCGCCTTCCCGCTCGGCGCGGACGACGCCGTGCTCCAGAAGACGCCGCTCGGGTTCGACGCCTCGGTGTGGGAGATCTACGCGCCGCTGATGAGCGGGGCGCGGCTCGTCCTCGGCCGCGAGGGCAGCCACCGCGATCCGGCGGAGCTGCTCCGCGCGGTGGAGGAGGAGCGGATCACCGTGCTGCAGGTGGTGCCGTCGCTGCTCGGCATGCTGGCCGAGGAGCCGGCGCTCCCGCGCGCGACCGGTCTGCGCCGGCTCTTCGCGGGCGGCGAGGCGCTGCCGCGGGCCCTCGTCGAGCGCGTGTGGTCGGCGCTGCCGGGCCTCGCCGTGGTGAACCTCTACGGGCCCACCGAGGTGACGATCGACGCGACGTTCTGGCGGTGCGAGCCGGGCAGCTCCGGCGCGGCCATCGAGCCGATCGGCCGGCCGATCGACAACGTGCGGGCCCACGTGCTCGACGCCTCGCGGAGGCTCGTCCCGATCGGCGTGCCCGGGGAGCTCTACCTCGGGGGCGCCGGGGTGGGCGCGGGCTACCTGCACCGGGCCGAGCTGACGGCCGAGCGGTTCCTGCCGGATCCCTTCAATCCGACGCCCGGGGCGAGGATCTACCGCACCGGGGATCGCTGCCGGATCCGCCCGGACGGGGCGCTCGAGTTCCTCGGACGCGCGGACGAGCAGGTGAAGGTCCGCGGGCACCGCGTGGAGCCCGGGGAGGTCGAGGCCGTGCTCCGGCGTCACCCGGCGTTGCTCGACGTTGCCGTCGTGGTCCGGGAGGACACGCCGGGCGACGCGAGGATCGTGGCCTACACGGTGCCGCGGTCCGCGCCCGGGCCGAGCGCTGCGGAGCTGCGCGACATGCTCTCCTCGGCGCTGCCGGAGGCGTTCTTGCCCGCGGCCTTCGTCGAGCTCGGCGCGCTGCCGCGGCTCGGCAGCGGGAAGATCGATCGGCGGGCGCTGCCCCTGCCCGACGCGGGCGCGGCCGTCGATCGGGGCTACGTGGCGCCCCGCGGGCCGATCGAGGAGGCGGTGGCGGCGATCTTCGGCGAGGTGCTCAAGGCGGGCGACGTCGGCGCCCACAGCGATTTCTTCGAGCTCGGCGGCCACTCGCTCACCGCCACCCAGGTCATCGCCCGGGCCCGCGCCTCGCTCGGGGTCGATCTGCCGCTCCAGGCGCTCTTCGCTGCCCCGACGCCCGCGCGCCTCGCCGCCCGGATCAAGATCGCCCTCGGGAGCGAGGCTTCGCTCGTCGAGGCGCCGATCCCGCGCGCGCCGCGGGACGGGCCGCTCGAGCCCTCGTTCGCGCAGGAGCGGCTGTGGTTTTTGGCCGAGCTCGATCCGGAGGGGACGGCGTTCCACATCGTCTCCCGCGTGCTCCTCCGTGGCACGCTGGATCCCGCGGCCCTCGAGCAGGCCTTCGCCGAGCTCGTACGGCGGCACGAGGTGCTGCGCACCACCTTCGACGTGCTCGAAGGGCGACCGGTGCAGGTGATCCACGCGGCGATGCCGATCGAGCTCGATCACCTGGATCTGTCGCGCTTGCCCGAGGCGGAGCGGCAGACGGCGCTCGCGCTCGCCCGCGAGGCGGTGGGCCGTCCCTTCGATCTCGCGACCGGGCCGCTCTTCCGGGCGCGCCTCCTGTCGAGCGGCCCCGCCGAGCACCTGCTCCTCCTCGGGATGCACCACATCGTCTCCGACGCGTGGTCGCAGGGGATCTTCAACCGCGAGCTCACCGCGCTGTACGAGGCCTTCGTGCAGCACCGGCCGTCGCCCCTGCCCGAGCTGCCGATCCAGTACGCCGACTACGCGGCGTGGCAACGGCGGACGCTGGCCGGCGACACGCTCGGGCGCCTGCGCGACTACTGGAAGGAGCAGCTCGACGGCGCCTCGTTCGCGCTCGATCTGCCGACCGATCACCCCCGCCCGCCCGCGCAGCGCTACGCGGGGGCGCAGCGCTCGCGCGTGCTCTCGCCGGCGCTCTCGGCCGCGCTGCGCGAGCTGTCGCGGCGCGAGGGGGTGACGCTCTTCATGACGCTGCTCGCGGCGCTCGACGTGCTGCTCCACCGCTACACGGGGCAGCTCGACTTCGTGGTCGGCACGTCGGTCGCCAACCGGACGCGCCCCGAGACCGAGGGGCTCATCGGCTTCTTCATCAACCCGCTGGTGCTGCGCGCCAAGGTCACGCCGGCGCTGACGTTCAAGGAGCTGCTCGCGCAGGTGAAGACCACCTGCCTCGGGGCCTACGCGCACCAGGACATGCCCTTCGAGAAGCTCGTGGCCGAGCTCGCGCCCGAGCCCGATCCGAGCCGGCCGCCGCTGTTCCAGGTGATCTTCACGATGCTCAACGCGCCGCGCGGGGAGCGGATCCTGCCGGGGCTCGCGCAGCGCACGATCAACGCCGAGAGCCGGACGGCCAAGTACGAGCTGACGTTCCTGATGGGCGAGTCGCCGGAGGGGCTGGCCGTCGCGATCGAGCACCGGAGCGATCTCTTCGAGGGCGCGACGATCGAGCGGATGCTCGGGCACCTCCAGACCTTGCTGGAGGGGGCCGCGCGCGATCCGAAGCAGCCAATCGGGCGCATGGCGATGCTGCCCGAGGACGAGCGCCACCGGGTGCTCACGGGCTGGAACGAGCGCGAGCCGGCGGGGCCGGTGGATCAGTGCTTCCACGATCTGTTCGAGCTCGCGGCCGAGCGGAGCCCCGACGCTGCGGCGCTCGTGGCCGTCGGCGAGACGCTGTCGTTCCGCGAGCTGGATCGGCGCGCGAACAGGCTCGCGCACCACCTGCGCAGGCAGGGCGTGGGGCCGGAAGAAGTGGTCGGGCTCCGCCTCGGGCGCGGCGCGGCGCTGGTGATCGGGTTGCTCGGGATCCTCAAGGCGGGCGGGGCGTACCTGCCGCTCGATCCGACGTTTCCGCCGCAGCGGGTGAGCGGCCTGCTCGCCGACGCGCGCGCCTCGGTGCTCGTGACCGATCGGGAGGGGGAGCTGTCGATCGGGCCGGGCGCGTGGCGGGTGGTGCGGCTCGACGCCGACGCCGCGCTGATCGCCGCGGAGAGCGATGCGCGTCCCGAGGTGGAGATGCTCCCGCAGAACCTCGCCTACGTGATCTTCACGTCGGGCTCGACGGGCAAGCCCAAGGGCGTGGCGATCGAGCACCGGCAGCTCGTGAGCTACGTGCGCGGGGTGAGCGCGCGCCTGTCGCTCCCCGAGGGCGGCAGCTACGCGCATGTCTCCACGATCGCGGCCGATCTGGGGCACACGGTGCTCTTCCCGCCGCTCGCCTCCGGCGGCACGCTGCACCTGATCGCCGAGGAGCTGACGACCGATCCGGCGGCGCTCGCCGACTACTTCGAGCGCCGCCCGATCGACTGCCTGAAGATCGTCCCGTCCCACCTCGCCGCGTTGCTCGCGGCCCCGAGGCCCGAGCGGCTGATGCCGCGCGAGGTGCTGGTGCTGGGCGGCGAGCCGTCGAGCTGGGAGATGGTCGAGCGGCTCTCCGCGCTCCGGCCGTCGTGCCGGATCTTCAACCACTACGGGCCGACCGAGACCACCGTGGGCGTGCTGACCTACGCGGTGACGCCGGGCGCGCGGCCCGTCGGCGCGGCGATCGTCCCGCTCGGCCGGCCCTTGCCGGGCGCAGAGATCTACTTGCTCGACGGCGCGATGCAGCCCTCTCCCATCGGCGTGCCGGGGGAGATCTACGTGGGCGGCGCCCAGGTGGGGCGCGGGTATCTGAACCAGCCCGAGCGCACGGCCGAGCGCTTCGTCGACGATCCGTTCCGTGCGCCGCGCGGGGGTAAGCTCTACCGCACCGGCGATCGGGCGAGGGCGCTGCCCGACGGGACCTTCGTGTTCTCGGGGCGCACCGACGATCAGGTGAAGATCCGGGGCTACCGGATCGAGCTCGCGGAGATCGAGGCGGCGCTGCGCCTCCACCCCGCGCTCACGGGCGCCGCGGTGATCGCGGCGGGTGAGGTGCCGAGCGAGCGCCGCCTCGTGGCGTACGTGGCCGCGGCGCCGGGCCCCGAGGCGCCGTCGCCCGAGGCGCTCCGCCTGTTCCTCGGCGAGCGGCTGCCGTCGTACATGCTGCCGTCGAGCTTCGTGGTGATGGAGGCGCTGCCTCTCCTGCCCAACGGGAAGATCGATCGCCGGGCTCTGCCCGCGCCGGATCCGGGGGAGCAGACCGCGGGCCTCGACGGAGACGCGCCGCGCACGCCGATCGAGGAGGTGCTCGCGGGGATCTGGGCCGACGTGCTCGGCAAGCCGCGGATCGGGATCCACGAGCGTTTCACCGATCTCGGCGGTCACTCGCTCCTCGCCATCCAGATCGTCGCCCGGGCCCGGGACGCCTTCCAGCGGCAGATCCCGCTCCGCGCGATCTTCGAGGCGCCCACGATCGCGGGCCTCGCCGAGCGGGTCGCGGCGACGATGCGCGCCGAGGAGGGCCTGGAGGCGCCGCCGATCGCGCCGATCTCGCGGGGAGGCCCGCTGCGCCTCTCCTCGGCGCAGGAGCGGCTCTGGTTCTTGCACCAGCTCGATCCGGACGACCCGAGCTACAACATCACGGGCGCCCTGCGCCTGAGCGGGCCGCTCGACACGGGCGCGCTGGCGCAGGCGCTCGGCGCGGTGGTCGCGCGGCACGAGGTGCTGCGGACGACCTTCGCGACCGACGACGGGCGGCCGGTGCAGATCATCCACGCGCCGGCGCCGGTGGAGCTGCCGGTCCGCGATCTGTCGGGGCGCCCCGAGGTGGAGCGCGAGGCCTCGGTGCGCAACGAGGTCGCCTTCGAGGCCGAGCAGCCCTTCGATCTCGCGGACGGGCCGCTGCTGCGCTGCCGCCTGCTCCGCCTCGGCGCCGAGGAGCACCTGCTCCTGTTGACGATGCACCACATCGTGTCCGACGCGCGGACGCGGGCCATCTTCAGCCGCGAGCTGAGCGCCTTCTACGCGGCGTTCAAGGACGGGCGCTCGGTGAGCCTCCCCCCGCTGCCGATCCAGTACGCGGACTACGCGGCGTGGCAGCGGAGCTGGCTCTCCGGCGCCGTGCTGGGCAAGAAGCTCGACTACTGGCGGAGGCAGCTCGACGGCGCGACGCGGGCGCTCGAGCTCCCGATCGATCACCCGCGGCCGGCGGTGCCGACGCGCCGCGGCCAGCGCCGGACGATCCGCTTCTCTCCTGCGCTCTCCGAGGCCGTCGCCGCGCTCGCGCGCCGGGAGGGGACGACCCTCTTCATGGTGCTGCTCGCGGCCTTCGACGTCCTGCTCTTCCGCTACACCGGGCAGGAGGATTTCGTCGTCGGCTCGCCGGTGCTCGATCGCCCGCGGCCGGAGCTCGAGGGGCTGATCGGCTTCTTCCTCAACACGGTGGTGCTCCGGGCGACGGTGACCGGAGAGCTGTCCTTCCTCGAGCTGCTCGGCCAGGTGCGCGAGACCTGCCTCGGCGCGTACACGCACCAGGACGTGCCCTTCGAGCGGCTGGTGGAGGAGCTGGAGCCCGATCGGGAGCTCGGCCGCTCGCCGCTCTTCCAGGTGCTCTTCACGCTCGACGGGGCGCCGCGCGAGCGGGAGAGCGCGGTGCTGCC
This sequence comes from Byssovorax sp., assembly GCA_046351295.1. Lineage (GTDB taxonomy): Bacteria > Myxococcota_A > Polyangia > Polyangiales > Polyangiaceae > JAXLYT01. Next base: position 5,358 of record JAXLYT010000111.1, on the reverse strand, counting down.
GGGCCTCAAGCGGAGGCCGGCCGACGTGCCGTCCTCCACCGCCAAGTACGACCTCTCGCTGGGGATGATCGACGGGCCCGGCGGCCTCGCGGCGTCGATCGAGTACCGCACCGAGCTCTTCGAGCAAGAGACGATCGATCGCATGCTCGGGCACCTCCAGGCGCTCCTCGAAGGGATCGTCGCCGATCCGTCGCGCGCGGTGGGCGATCTCCCGCTCCTCTCGGAGGCGGAGCGGAGGACCTTGCTCGCGTGGAACGAGACCGGGGCCGACTACCCGCGCGATCTCTGCGCCCACCAGCTCTTCGAGGAGCAGGTGGAGCGGACGCCGGGCGCGATCGCCGTGGTCTTCGAGGGCTTCTCGCTCACGTACCGCGAGCTCGATCGGCGGAGCAACCAGCTCGCCCACCACCTCAAGGGGCGCGGCGTGCGGCCGGGGCAGCTCGTGGGCATCCTCGTCGAGCGCTCGCTCGACATGGTGGTGAGCATGCTGGCGGTGCTCAAGGCCGGCGGCGCCTATGTCCCGCTCGATCCGACTTACCCGCGCGATCGCCTCGGCTTCATGGTGAGCGACGCGGAGCTCAAGCTGATCCTCACCCAGGAGCGCCTCGCGTCGGTGGTGCCCGCGGGCGGGGCCGAGCTGATCCGCCTCGACGCCGATCGGCCGAAGATCAGCGTGGAGAGCGAGTCGCCCATCGCGGGCGGCGCGGCGCCGGAGGATCTCGCGTACGTGATCTACACGTCCGGCTCCACGGGGCGGCCGAAGGGCGTGGAGATCCCGCACCGGGCGCTCGTGGCCTTCCTCTGCGCGATGAAGGCGCAGCCGGGGATGGACGCGGACGATCGGCTCCTCGCGGTGACGAGCCTCTCGTTCGACATCGCGGGGCTCGAGATCTTCCTCCCGCTCACGGTCGGCGCGCAGGTCGAGGTGGCGAGCTGGGGGCTCTCGCTCGACGGGCGCGCGCTCGTCGAGCGGGTGAAGACGAGCAAGATCACGATGCTCCAGGCGACGCCGTCGACCTACCGCCTCCTGCTCGGCGCGGGCTTCAACGGCGCCGGGATCAAGGCGCTCATCGGCGGCGAGGCGGTGCCGCGCGAGCTCGCCGCCGAGCTGTCGCGGAGCTGCCGATCGCTCTGGAACATGTACGGGCCGACGGAGACGACCATCTGGTCGACGGTGCACCGCATCCAGCCCGGCGAGGAGACGGTGCTCATCGGGAGGCCGATCGCGAACACCCAGGTGTACGTGCTCGACGCGCGTCTGTCGCTCGCGCCGATCGGCGTGGCGGGGGAGCTCTACATCGGCGGCGACGGCCTCGCGCACGGGTACCTGCACCGCCCGAGCCTGACGAGCGAGCGCTTCGTGCCGAGCCCCTTCGGGCCCACGCCCGAGGCGCGCCTCTACCGCACGGGCGATCGCGCCCGCCTGCGGCCGGACGGCGCGCTGGAGTTCCTGGGGCGCGCCGATCAGCAGGTGAAGATCCGCGGCTACCGGATCGAGCTCGACGAGGTGACCGCGGCGCTCGAGCAGCACCCCGCGGTGCGGCAGGCGGTGGTGGTCGCGCGGGACGACGGATCGGGGGACAAGCGCCTCGTGGCCTACCTCGTGGCCTCGGCGGAGGGGGCGCCGGCCCCGGAGGAGCTGCGCGCCTTCCTGCGGCAGAAGCTGCCCGAGATGATGGTGCCCGCGGCCTTCGTGCGGATGGACGCGCTTCCGCTGACGCCCAACGGCAAGATCGATCGGCGCGCGCTGCCCGCGCCGGAGAGCGGCGACATCCACGGGACGCAGGGGCTCGTGCTCCCCCGCGACGAGACCGAGTCGATGCTCGCGGCGATCTGGTGCGACGTGCTCGGCTTGCAGACGGTGGGCGTGCTCGACAGCTTCTTCGATCTCGGCGGGCACTCGCTCCTCGCGGTGAAGATGCTCGACGAGCTGAAGACCGCGACCGGCAAGAGCCTCCCGCTCGCGGCGCTCTTCGAGGCCCGGACCGTGGCCGCCCTCGCCAGCCTGATCCGCGCCGAGGAGACGGAGAACCGCTGGCCGACCCTGGTGCCGATCAAGCCCGAGGGCGTGCGCCGGCCGCTCTTCCTCGTCTCGCGCCCCAACGTCAACGCGCTCGGCTACGTGGCGCTGGCCCGCCACGTCGACCCGTCGTTCCCGATCTACGGGCTCCAGGATCAGTACCCGGAGGAGTCGGCGCTGCACCGGCCGTACACCAAGGAGGAGTACGACGCGTGGGCCACGGCCTACCTCGCGCGGATGCGGACGATCCAGCCCAAGGGGCCGTACCTCATCGGCGGGATGTGCGAGGGTGCGCTCATCGCCTTCACCATGGCGCGCCACCTCGAGGCGCAGGGCGAGACGGTGGCGCTGCTCGCGATGATGGACGCCTGGCCCGAGGAGAACACCCGATCGCTCGTGCTGAACCGGGTCAAGCACTACGAGAACGATCTGCGGCGCTTCCTCGCGCTCGGGAACGAGGAGAAGCTGCGCTTCTTCACGCAGAAGGCGGGGCGAGCGCTCTCGTTCCTCACGGGCGGACGAGCCGGTGTGCCCCCGCAGGGACCGCCGCCCTCGGTGGCGTCACCGGCCACGGTGCGGAAGCCGGGCGGCTTCACCGCGGGCGCGCCGCCGAGCACCGTGCGGGTGAGCGCGACGGAGTCGTGGCTGGAGCGGCAGTTCCCCGGCTCGGGCTTCGTCCCCCTGAAGGTGTCCTGCAAGATCAGCGTCTTCCGGGTGAAGAACCAGCCCTACTGGCGCATCAACGACGAGCAGCTCGGCTGGGGCGATCGGACGACCCGCGGGGTGGAGGTGAACTGGATCGCCGGCGAGCACGGCGATTTCATGCGCGAGCCGCATGTGACCGTGCTCGGGCAGAAGCTCACGACGACGCTGCGCCGGGTCGCCGCGGAGCTCGACGCGCAGGGCGAGCCAGAGGCGAGCTGGCGCGCCCCGTCCAGGCGGTGAGCGATCATGCCCCGGGGGATCCCTCGGCGGCCGAGATGCGCTAGCGTGCCGCCGATGCGCGCGCCGTGGCCTCGGTGGATCGAGATCGGGATCGAGCGAGCGAGGGCCCGCGGCCCGGCGATCGCGGCGATCGGGCTCTGCCTCTTGCTCGCGGTCCCCGGGTGCAAGCTCCTCGACGACGCGGGGCAGCCGCGCGGGGGCAACCTGGGCGAGGAGCCGTCGGGCGGCGCCTCACCGGGCGCGACCGGCCGCGGCAAGAAGCACAAGGACAAGAGCGGAGACGCGGGCGCGGCGCCGGGTACGGCGTCACCGGCCCCCGCTCCCCCTCCGCGCGCCGATCGCGGAGGCTCGTCGAGCATCCACCTCGCGATGGGGACGCCGGTCGACGCCGATCCCTCGGACGACTACCTGATCGAGCGCCCGCAGTACGCCGTCTCGTACAACAGGAACCGCAACGATCCGAACTGGGTGAGCTGGAACCTCGACGACGGGTGGATGGGCCACACGCCGCGCCGGAAGGGTAAATTCATCACCGACGACTCGCTGCCGCCGGGCTTCTACCGCGTCGAGGATCGCGACTACGCGGGATCCGGCTACGACCGCGGGCACATGACGCGGTCGGAGGATCGCAGCCGATCGCCCGAGGACATGGCGGCGACCTTCATCCTCACCAACATCCTGCCCCAGAAGCACGAGCTGAACGCGGGGCCGTGGCTGCGCCTCGAGGACTACTCCGAGGACCTCGCGCGCAAGGAGGGCAAGGAGCTGTTCATCGTCGCGGGCGGGATCTTCGACAAGAGCCCGCCCACCATCGGCAAGGGCGTGGCCGTGCCGACCTCGTGCTTCAAGATCGCCGTCGTGCTCGACCGAGGTCAGGGCGTGAAGGACGTGAGCGAGTCGACGCGGGTCATCGCGGTGATCATGCCCAACGTGGGCGGGATCCTCGACAACCCCTGGGGGCCGTACCGGGTGAGCGTGGACGAGGTGGAGAAGAGGACCGGCTATCGATTCCTCACGGCCCTGCCCGAGGGGATCAAGCGGGCGCTGTCGAGCCGCGTCGACACCGGGCCGACCACCCTGCGGTAGCGCGGGCCTTCGCGGAGGTAGCCTCGGATGCGCGCGCTGGACTTCGTTCTCCGCTTCGCCTTCTTCGCCGCGGTGCCGTTCGTTGCGACCGTGGTGAGCGCGCTCTTCCCCATGACGGCGGTGCTCGTGAACATCGCGCTCACGCTCGTCGTGTTCGTGGCCGCCGAGACGGTGCGCGATCACGCGAGCCGCTTCCCCTGGCTCGCGCGCTTCGTGAAGCGCCGGCTCGACTTCGACGCGTACTACAGGCAGCACCCGCCGCGGCCCTTTCTCTATTACGTCTTCTACCCGCTGCTCTTCCCGTACTGGTTGTTCCAGCGCGAGGCGCGCCGCGAGCTCCTGCTCTACCGGGGGATGACGGCCGGGGGCTTCGTGGTGCTCGTGCTGATGGGCGCGCTCGACTTCGCGCGCAACTGGCTGCCGGAGCTCGATTTCCAGCGCTTCCTCAAGCTGTGGCTGCTGCTCTTCGCGATCCAGACGGCGTGCCTGTTCGTCTTCCTGTTGCCGATCGCGACCACGGTGGTGAAGCTCCACCTCGAGCGGCGCTTCCGCGCGCTCTACGTGCTGCTCGGCGTCGCGTCGCTCTCGGTGGCGCTGGCCGTGTTCGTGATGGCGCGGCGGCCCGGTCACATGGTCTCGTGGGCGACCACGCAGCGGGTGCGGCTGCGCACCGCGGCCGAGCCGAAGCATGCGGCTGCGGTGCAGCGAGCCGCGCTTCGCGCCGTGTGGGCGAGCCCGGCCGAGCTCGCGAGCTCGACGGACGAGCAAGGCTGGGTGGAGGGCGACGCGCTCGATCGCGCGGAGAGCGAGCTCGAGGATCTCTACAAGGACGACGAGGCGTACGCGTTCACGCTCCACGCCTTGCCGCCGGGCGCGCCGGAGGTGCTGGTGCTCCAGTGCCACCTCGGCGCAGGGCGGGCGCCGATCTGGCGGGCGATCAACCGGCGCGGGGTCGAGGTGACCTCGGAGAAGGATCTGCCGAAGGGGCTGCTCGGGCTCAAGCCGCGCGAGACACGGCGTGCGCCCAAGCAGCAGGCGCCGCGACGGACCAAGAAGGTCTGGACCGACCACTGACGATCACGGGGCGCGGCGGCGACCTCTCCCGGACACAGCTTGCGTCGCCGGGACCACGCCGCGGGTGAGGCGCCGCACCGCGCGAGATCGGCTCGAAAAACTGGCAATTCCTGAGCTGATCGGGATCTGCCACGGCGAGGCCTCCGCGTTGGTACAGGGGTTGCCGGGGAGGCGCCGGAGCCGTTGGGCAGACAAGCGAGGTCTCGGGCATGCAAGGCGAAGCGCGGACGATT
>JAXLYT010000110.1:0-24755 GCA_046351295.1 Byssovorax sp. | reverse complement strand
CGGGCCCTCGCAGCTCGCGGCGATGGGGCGCTACCGCCGCTGGTTCCACGAGCGGAAGCGGCCGGCGCGGAAGTAGCGCGACCTGCGCTCACGTCAGCGCTCCCCGTCGATCTCCAGCACCACCGGGCCCGGGCCCACGCCCTCGAACAGCCCGGCCGGGCCCTCCACCACGGCCTCGCGCAGCCGCAGGCGCGCGCGCCCTTCATCGAGCGGCTCGACCTCGCCCGCGGCCTCGCCCTCGACGCGCACCGGCTTCCCTCGCCCGAGGAGGCGCGCCGGATCACCCGCCACCGTGGTCTTGCCGCGCTCGAAGCGCACCAGCCAATCGCCGAGGGAGAGCGCCTCCTCCGGGTCGTGCGTGACCAGCACCGCGGGCATGGAGCGCCGGTCGATGGCGTGGCGGAGCATCGCGCGCAGCGCGGCCCGGCCCTCTTGATCGATCGAGGCGAAGGGCTCGTCGAGGAGGAGCAGGCGCGGCTCGACGATCAGGGCCCGGCCGAGGGCCACGCGCTGCCGCTCCCCGCCCGAGAGGGAGGCCGGGTTGGCGCGGGCGAGGTGCGCGAGGCCGAGCTCTTCGAGCAGGGCGACGACGCGCGGGTTGTCCGGGCGGCGCTCCTTGCGGGGCAGGCCGAAGGCGACGTTGCCCGCCACGTCGAGGAAGGGGAAGAGCGCGTGGAGCTGCGGCACGTAGCCGATCCGCCGCTTCTCCGGCGGGACGAAGATCCGTCGCGCCTCGTCGTACATCGTGTCCCCCTGGACCACGATGTTGCCGCGCCACGGGCGCAGCAGCCCGGCGAGCGCCTGGAGCGTCAGCGTCTTGCCCGCGCCCGAGGGGCCGAAGAGGACGAGCACGCCGCGATCGAGCGCGAGATCGGCCTCGACCGCGAAGGCCTCGGGCCCGTCTCCGGCGAGGACCGACAGGCGGGCGAGGAGCGCCGGCGCGCCCGCCTCGCTCACGCCGGCCGGTCCCGCGGCGAGAGGAGCGCCGAGACGATCACCACGGTCAGCGAGAGCGCGCTGAGCACGATCACGTAGAGGGCGGCGCGCGCGTCGTCGCCGGCCTGGTAGGCGGCGAAGATCTCGAGCGGCATGGTGTTGGTGCGGCCGGGGATGTTGCCGGCGAACATCAAGGTCGCCCCGAACTCGCCGACGGCGCGCGCGAAGCCGAGGACCATGCCGGCCAACAGGCCGCGCCAGCAGGCGGGGAGCGTCACCCGGAAGAACAGGGCGAGGGGGCCGAGGCCGAGCGATCGGCCCACCGCCTCGAGCTCGACCGGGACGGCCTCGATCGCCGGCTGGAGCGTCTTGACCAGGAGGGGCAAGGCCACCACCGCGGAGGCGAGGACGGCCGCGGCCGGCGAGAAGACGAGGCGCATGCCGATCGCGTCGAGCGCGCGCCCGAGCACGCCGCGCCGGCCGAAGAGCAGCACGAGGAGGAAGCCGACCACCGAGGGGGGCAGCACCAGCGGCAGGAGCACGGCCGCGTCGACCAGCGTGCGGAGCGCGTACCGCCGCCGCGCCTGCACCCACGCGAGCAGCACCCCGAAGGGCCCGACGATCAGGAGGGCGATCGCCGCGACCCGCAGGGAGAGCGCGATGGGGAAGAGCGCCGCCTCGGTCACCGGGGCATGGTAGCCGCCCCGGCGCGGCGGGATGGAGAGCAATCGGCCGATTGCGGGATCAGTGCAGGAAGCGCTCGCCGCGCTCCTTCAGCTCGTCGAGCAACCACTCGGCGTCCTCGTGGTCGTCGGGCTTCAAGGTGAACTTCACGCCGAGGGGGATCTCCTCCGTCGTGACCGTCACGTCGTTGAGGATGATCGGGCAGCGGCCCGTGCCCTCGCCGGCCTTGAGCGCGCCCGACCGCTTCACCTCTTTCGGGTCCTTGGCGATGAGGTCGGTGATGTACTTGCCGCGCTCGCGAATCTCCTTCTTGAGGGCCTCGTCGCGCGAGACGATGGTGATCGACACCGTCCCCTGGGTGTCGGTGATGAAGGTGTCGACCGTCTTCACCGCGCTCGGGCAATGGGCGAGCCGCTCGGGCGCGTCCTTGCCGGCGAGCTCGTCGGCGCGCTCGCGCGTCTCGCGGCGGAGCCACTCGACATCGCCGGGCGCCTTCGCCTTGACGGTGATCTTGGCGCCCCCGGGCACCTCGGCGAAATCGACCGTGGTGTTGCGGGCGACGACGGGGCAGCGGCCGTACTTGCGCGCGCCGTAGCCCGGATCCTCGTCGTGGTGCTCCTTGGGCGGGTTCTTGGTGGCCTCGCTGGTGAGCTTGGCGTCCGCGCGGATGAGCTTCACCGCAGCGTCCGCCTTGGCCGTCACCGTCAGCTCGACGCCCCCGTCGACATCGGCGATCGCGGCGGTGGACCCGTCGGCGTACATCGGACAGTGCGCGTTGCGCTTGTGCGCCTCGCGCTCGGCCTTCTCGTGCTCCTCTTCGGCCTTCTTCTTGGCCTCCTTGAGCTGCTCCGGGGTGAGCGCCGCCTTCGCCGACGCGGTGGTCGCGGCCGTGGTCTTCGCCGGGCCTTCGGGCGCCGGCTTCTTTTCGGCGCAGGCCGGCAAGAACATCGTCATCGTCAACGCGAGAGCAGCGATCTGTCGCATCACACCCTTAACCTCCTCGGGCCACGCGTTGCCCGAAGCCTTGGACACAATCCCCGGTCCTAGACCTGCGCCGATTTCACGGCAAGCCCCAACCGTCGCAATGGTGCGCGGCTTTTCGCGTTTGGCCGTTGTTTGGCACGGACTTTGGAAAGCGGGCCGCCATGCTGCACACCAAGCTCCCCCTCCTCCTCGCTGCTCTCCTCGCTGTCGGCGCCACCGGGTGCGCGCACCGCATCCGCACGAGCCGCAGCTACCGCGTCGTCCAGGTGCCGGTCTACGTGCCGACCGTGGTGATCTACCAGAATGGTCGGCCCACGAGCGCCGATCCCTACGCTTATCAGCGCGCGCAGGAGCAAGCCGCGCGCGAGCAGGCGGCCCGCGAGGCCGCCGAGGCCGCCGAGCGCGAGGCCGCCGAGGCCGCCGCGCGCGAGCAGGCCGAGCGCGAGGCCGCCGAGGCCGCGCGCCGCGCCCAGGAGGAGGCCGCGCGCCGCGCCCAGGAAGAGGCGGCCCGCCGCGCCCAGGAAGAGGCCCGCGCCCAGGAAGAGGCCGCGGCCCGCGCCAAGGCGGCCCAGCAGGGCGGGACGACGATCATCATCGTCGGCCCCGGCGGCGCTCCGCCCCAGGGCAACGCCAAGCAGGCCGCGCCCGGGGTGTGGATCACGAGCGAGTGAGACCATCCGGTCACACTCCGGGTGTGTCGCATCGTTCGCGGCGGTCAGGGGGGCCCGAACCCGAATTCCTTGAAGACCTCCTGCCCCGCCGGGGAGGCCATGAACGCGAAGAACCGCTCCGCCTCGGCCGCGGCCTTCCCCTCCCCCACCACGCCGGCCACGACCTCAATGCGGGGCGCGTCCGCGCCGGCGCGATCGAGCTCCACCACGTCACTTATCCCGCGGATCTCCGTGCGGTACACGATCGCCGCCGCCACCTCGCCGCGACGGGCGTACGCGAGCACCGCGCCCACGTCCCCGCCGAGCACCATTCGCCCCTGCAAACGCGCGTAGACGCCCCGCTTCTCCAGGTAGTCCCGCGCATACTGCCCCGCCGGGACCGCGCCAGGATCGCCGATGGCGAGCTTCTCGTCGGCCGGCAGGTCGCCGAGCGTGGCGAAGGTGAGCTTGGGCCCACCCTTCGGGCCGATCAGCACGAGCACGTTGGTCGCGAGGACGCGCCGGCTCGACGCGATCACCTTGCCCTTGCCGATCAGATCGTCGACGGGCTTGCCCGAGGCGAAGACGACCCCGTCGATCGGCGCGCCGCCCTCCACCTGCTTGCGCAGATCGCCGCTCGCCCCGTACGTGGCCACCACCTTGACTCCGACGTGCGCCGCCTCGTGGCGCGCCGCGAGATCGGGCAGCACGCCGCGCAGGCTCGCCGCGGCGGCGATCACCACCTCGCGCTCCCCGCTCTTGCTCTTGCTGCACGCGGCGAGCGCGAAGAGCGCGAAGAGCGCGAAGAGCCTGCTAATCGCGGTAAATGATCGTCCCCACATCCTCGCCCTCCAGCGCGCGCGTCACCATGCCGGGGACGAGCCCGTTGACGATCTGCAGCTCGTGGCAGAAGCGCGCCCGGGCGAGGTACTCGATCACCACCCGCTCGATCACGAGGTCGGGCAGATCGCGGGCGAGCAGCTCCTTCGCGCCGATGCGCGGGATGTGCTTCGCCGACGGGCTCTTCTTCGGGTCGTCGTCGTAGAGCCCGTCCTCGTCCTTGATGAAGATCGCCCGCTTCACGCCGAGCACCTCGGCCGTGAGGAACACGCCCGCGTCGGTGCGGTGCTGCGGGATGCGCCCCTCGGCCGTGGGCTTCTCCCAGTACCCGAAGGGGGGCATGCCCGTCATGATCGGGATACAGCCGAGCCTGAAATAGAGCGGCAGCTTCTCGAAATCGTCGTGGAGCATGAAGATGCCCCCGTGGCGCGCGAGCAGCATCTGCAGCATCCGCGCGTTCTGCCGGGGGACGTAGCCGCCGAGGGCCGCGAGCACGCCCGTCGGCAGCTCGAGCTCGGCCGCCATCGAATAGATGTGCCGCGCCCGCGTGCCGCCGCCGCAGCACACGAGGAGCTTGTGCCGATCCTTCGCGGCGACGAGCTCGTCGAGGATCGGGAAGAGCGCCTTCTTGCCGCGATCGAGCACCGACTGGCCGCCCACCTTGAGGACCTTCACGTCCGGCATCATCGCGAGCGGCTCGTACCCGAGCGCGGCCGCGCCCTCGCTCGATGCGCCCGTCAGCGTCGCCCCGGCGAGCGCGCTCTCGATCATCCTGCGCTCGCTCATGCGGCCTCCTTGACGATCACCGTCCCCACGTCCTCGCCCGCGAGCGCGCGCGTCAGCTCGCCTTGCTTCAGGCCGTTGACGATCTGCACCCGCTTCACGTGCCGCGCGTCGCGGAACGCGTGGAAGAGCTGCGCGTCGAGGATCAGCTCCTCGGGGAGATCGGCGAGCAGATCGGCGAGCGCGATCTTGCCGATCTTCCTCGCGTCCTCGTGCTTCTTCGGGTCCTTCGTGTAGAGCCCGTCCTCGTCCTTGACGAAGATCACGCGGCTCATCCCGAGCACCTCCGCGTACGTGAAGAGCCCGAAGTCCGACCCGTGCGTCGGCAGCGGCCCGCTCTCCGGCGGAGGCTCCCAGAAATGGTACGGCGGGATCGAGATCACGATCGGGAGCATCTTGCTCGCCAGGTAGAGCGGCAGCTCCCAGAAGTGCTCGCGCTGCATCACGATCGACCCGTGCCGCGCGAGCAGCGCGTTCAGGAAGACCGCGTTCGCCTCCTCCATCGCGCCGACGAGCTGCGCGATGCCCCCCGTCGGCAAGCCGAGATCGACCGCGATCGAGATCGTGTGCCGCACGCGCGTACCGCCGCCCACGCCCACCATCATCGGGTGGACGAGGTGCGCCGCCGCGAGCTCCTCGCAGATCGGCAAGAGGGCCTCCTTGCCTCGATCGAAGATCGACTGCCCGCCGAGGCTCACCAGCGTCACCTGGGGCAAGATCGGCAGCTCTCTCTCCGAGTGGGTGCGCGCCACCGTGCGCCGGTCGACCAGCGACTCCCGCATCAGCGGCGAGGCGATATGCGTGCGGCCGTCATCCGCCACGAGCTTGCTCACGTGCTCTCCTTCTCCTGCTCTCGGCGCTCCGCGCCGCCCTCGGTCGAGGCCTCGTCGAGGCTCCGCTCCCGGAGGATCTCCACCGCGCGCACGAGGTGGTGGCTCCCATAACCCGACATCAACCCGAAGAAAATGTCCCCCGCGAGGCGCGGCATCACGAAGGCCCACGCCACCGCCGGCGCCTGCACCAGCAAGGTGATGCAGAAGATGGTGGCGAAGCGCCCCGCCGAGACGAGGCCTCCGAAGAGGGCCCACGCGAGCGGCCCCGGCCTCCGCCCGCCGCCGAGGAAGAGCGGCAAGAGCAGATCGCACGCGAGCCCGGGCGCCACATGCTTGGCGATCTCGAACACCCCGTAGCGCCCATCGCCCATCAGGAACGCCACCGTGCCCATCGTGAGCCCCGTCACCGTGGCCCCGAAGCGCGTCCGCGTGAGCCGCGCCGCCGCGATGTAGAGCGGCAAGAGCAGCACCATCTTGTACCCGGGCGCGAAGGGGATGCTCGGCAGCACCTTGAGCGCCTTGATCCCCAGCATCGTCAGCGAAACTCCGCCGATCACCGCGACATCCCGGGCGAGCGCGCTCCCACCCTGCCCGTGATCCTCCCCGTGCTGCTCCACGCGCGCGATATGCCGCTCGATCCGATCGACGATCGGCCCGACATCCCCGCTCCGCAGCCGCTTGAGCATGGCCCAGAGCCCCTCGTTCGCCATCGCCTCGTCGCGCCGCCGGCGACCGCCACCACCACCACCGCCGCCTCCGCCGCCGCCTCCGCCGCGACCGCGACCGCCTCCACCACCACCGCCGCCCCCATGACCTCCGCCGCCCTCGCCGAGCAGCGCGAGCACCGCGTCGATCGAGAGGGCGAAGAGCGGGGGCACATGGAGCTTGCCGAGTCCGGCCGCGATCGCCCGGGGATCACCGGCCCGCGCGATCTGCGAGCCGAGGACGATCGTGAGCACCCGGAGCACCATCACGGCGCCGAGCCTGGCGCCTTCGATGTTGATGGAGACGATCGCGCCGACGAGCGGCAAGGTCGGGCGGATCCACCGGTCCGTCTCCGGATCCTCGGCGGTCAGGCCATAGGAGATGACGATGAAGAGGGCGAAGGCCCAGAGCTTGAAGACCTTCTTGAGCAGGAGCCGGCCGGGTAAACCCACCAGCAGGAAGAGCACCGCCTGCGAGGCCGCGAGGAGCCCGATCTGCCAGGGAGCGCGCAGGAAGAAGACCCCCACCGCCAGGGTGGCGAGGTAGAGCACCCGGAGCCGCGGGTCGAGGTTTCTCAAGGAACGACTCGCCGGCTCCGCCGAGGGTGCGCTCGACGATCAACAAGGTCGGAATTTAACGCAAAGACGCAAAGACGCAAAGACGCAAAGAGAGGAGACAAAGCTGTTTTCTCGGATTTTTTGCGCCTTTGCGCCTTTGCGCCTTTGCGTTTCAATTGAACCACGCAGATCACCGAGCGGCTTTGGGCAGATCGCGGCGAGCTGTCTTCAAGGCATCATCCCGCACTGCTTGTTGTGCCACTTGTCCAGCGTCTTCTGGACGAAGTTGTTGATCCCGTCCTTGAGCTGGGGAGGCAGGTTGTATTTCGGGTGACAGTTGGTGTTGGGCTGGCAGGGAGCCTGGCCCTTCTCGATCCAGCGGTTCGAGGGGATGAGATCGGCGAAGTTGCCTTGATCGTCGACGGTGCCGGTGATCTGCCGCTTGATGAAGGGGAACTTGGTGTTCTTGTCGAAGGTCTCCTGGGTGTTGGCGCTCAGGAAATTGCCGCCCTCGCCCGCCGAGTGGCAACCCACGCAGGGGCCGGCGTCCGTCTGGGCGTTCATCAATTTATCGAGGTTGTTGACCTTCCAGTCGTCGATATCCATGCAGGCCCCGTAGGCGGCCAGCGCCTCTTGCAGGGTCACGGCCGGCATCCCGCCGGAGCTGCTCGACGAGCTCGACGAGCTCAACCCGCGCTCGGTCACCTCGAGGCTCAACCACTCGGTCACGTCCGATTTCTGCACCGCGGTGAGGGCCGGGCCGGTGTGGGCGCCGTGGAGGATGAGCAGGCTGTTCTCCGGCGCGACGATGAGCCCGCCGTGCTGATCCATGGCGTTGTACGAGCCCTCGGGCGTGCTCGCGAGGAAGATGGGCGCCCCGTTCTGCCCCGTCTTGTGGCAGCTCGCGCAGCTCTCCTTCAGCTCGGGATCGATCACGGCGATGTAGAAATCCTTGGCCGTCGTGACCTCTCCCTCGCCCCCGCCGCCGCCCTCGCCGGTCGTGCTGCCCGATCCTCCGGAGCCGCTGTCACCGCCGGAGCCGCCGGTGGTGTTGATGTTGAGCGTCGTCGGAGGAGGCGTGTTGCAGGCGGCGATCGCGCCCACCGCACCGAGGGACAGGGCGGCGATCAGGATCGAAGCGAAAGAACGGAGGTTCGAGGTCATCATCATCTCTCCTCAAGCGTGACGGCGGTAGCCGCGAGAGAGGATTGCAATCGCGAGGCCAGCGAGCGCGAGCCCGCCGAGGGGCGCGCGCTCGTCATCACTCGAGCCGCCCGCGACCGAACAAGCGCAGCTCGGCTCCGAGCCCGGGCCGAAGCTGATCGGTCCCCCTCCGCCACTGCCACCGGCACCTGACGTGCTGCTCGTGGTGGTCGTGCTACTCCCACCCGCGCCGGACGAGCTGCTCGACGAGCTCGTCGTCTCCCCCACCGTCTGCGGCGGCTCCGGCTCGACCGGCGCGTCCGTCTTGCCGGGGACGAAGCCGAGGAAGAGCGCGTTCTTCGGCTCGCCCGGGACGCGGCCGGCATGCGGCGCCACGAAGAAGGACTCGACGTTCTTCATGTACCCGTTCACGAGCCCATGGCCCGGGTTCGGCACATCGCCGATGCAGCGCAGGAAATCCCGGCCCTGGGTGTTGGGGTTCTCCCCATAGATGTTGGCGATGTACCCCGAGTCGCCGTAATAGCCAATCTGCCACTCGTTGGCCTTGTCCGCCACGAGCCCCGTCGCCGCGTCGTAGCTGGCCATCTGGATCCACGGCAGCCCGACCCCGGTGTTGGGCGCGTTCATGATGGCGATGGCCCGCTGCGCGTTGGACCCGTAAATCCCGCTGCACACGGCCGCATGCGTCTGGAACTGGCCGAGCCCGACCTTGTGGGCCTTCTCGGTGTACCCCTGGTCGTTCGGCTCGATCACGTAGAGGTGCGAGATGTTCGCGCCCTTCTTGTTGTTGTTCTTCCCGCCGCCGCTCGACTCCTGCAGGTTGACGGCGAAGCGGCCGTAATCGAGCCTCGCCACGCTCGGCTGGTTCATGTACTTCTTGTTGTTCGGGTCCGAGGCGGCCACGATCTGCTTCCAGAGCACGTCGCCGGTCAGCGCGTCGAGCCACGCGCACTCGATGCCCACCTCGGGCGGGCGGTTATCGCCCTTGGCCGCGCAGAACAGGCTCCGATCGGGCCCCGCGGCGGCGATGGCGGGACGGCCGATGTTGGCCGGGGTCACCACCTTCTTCAGGTACGTTTGCTCGAGCGACACCCCGGCGTCGGTGTGGAGGATGAGCCCGGTCGCATAGGAGATGTCCGTCCCGCCCGTGCTCAGGTAACCGGCGGTGAAATGCCCGGCGCCGTTGTAGCTGATGTCGGGGGCGCCCTCGTTGTTGTTGCCGTTCTTCGAGATCTTGTGGGGCGCGTACTCCTCCTGGCACTGCTCGTCGAGCACGCCCGCGTAGGTGGAGACGTTGGCCTGGTTGTTCATGTCGGACCCGAAGGTCCAGACCACGTGCTGCCCGTCGGTCGCGGCCATCGGGTGGTTGCAGGGCCGGTCGCCGTCACCGTTCGTGAGCTGCACCTGATCGGCGAGGATCACCGGCCCGTCCTGCGGGTCCATCAGCACGCTCGTGCACTTGCACTGCCAGGGACCGTCCTTGTCCGACACGTTCGAGGACATGTAGACGGTGACCACGTAGGTCTTGCCGTTCTTGTTGATGGCCACCGAGGTCGGCTGCTCGTTGCCCGCGCCGCCCTTGGCCTTCTGCGGCCCGCCGATGCCATAGGCGAGCTGGAGCACCTGGGTCGACTCGGCCAGCGCGCTCCCGCCGGGGAGCAAGGCCGCGCCGAGGCCGAGGGCGCCGAGGGCGATCAAGGTCGTGCGTCGCGTGGTCGTTCGGCTCATCCGTCGCTCCATCGTCATTCCCCTTCGTCACTTTGCAGTGATCGTGCCGCTCCGGAACCCCCACCATCGCCGCGTTTTTTGCGCTCCCCCTGGTCGTCCATGGATCCATCCCCCTCGGCCAGGATCTCCCCGAGCGGGCGGATCGCCCCGCCGGCCGGCTGGGTCTTCACGTAGACCTGGATGGCCGTCACCTTCACGCTCGGGTCCTTGATGGTCCCCGGCGCGGCCGCGAAAACCGCCGGATCGCCCGGCGGCAGGAGGACCCGCATCTTGCCCTGGCTGCGCCGCGGCAGCGAAAACCAGAGGTCCTTCTGCTCCTCGGCCCATTGCGACGCGGAGAGCCTCGTCACCACTTCGTCGCCCGCGATGAGCTCGACCGCCGACGGCGCCGCGCCTCCGTCGAGCGAGGCGACCCAGCCGCCGAGCCAGTAGCGCGGATCGTCTTCCTTCGACCCGGGCTGCAGGAGCCCGGCCGGCAAAGTGCGCCGCCGCATGCTCGCCGCGAGCACGCCGTCGACGTAGACCCGCGTGCCCTTGAGCGGCTCCTCGCCCTGCGCGTAGGGGATGCCGTCGATCGGCGCGCCGCCGTCGAGCGAGAAGCTGTGATCCTTGCGATCGAAGGCCGGCGGCTCCTTGTCTGCGTAGAGCAGGATGCCCGCGATCGTGTCGATGGTCGTGTTGACGGCGATCCCCTCGGGCGGCCAGTGGACGCGGGGCTTGCCCGAATCGCCGCGCGAGAACGAGAAGAGCAAGGTCTCCGGGTGCTTGCGCAGCTCGTCCCCGGCCACGATCGAGGCCCGGCCGCGACCGCCGAGGAAGTGCGCGGCCTTCAAGCGATCGACCGGCGCGCCCAGGGCCGCGAGGTACTCCAGGAGCCGGAAGCGGGGCACCTCGCGCCCATCTTCGAGGCGCTGGCTGCGCCGCGGGAGCGACGGCGGGAGCTCGCTGTGCCGCAGCACGCCGAGCGGCTTTCCATCGAGGTAGACGCCCGCCTCCTTGAAGCGCCGCTCCTGCTCCGGGCGGCGCCCCTCGGACCGGCCGAGGCGCTCCGTCAGGCGAGGCGCGAGCTTGCGGATGGGCGGAGGCGGCGGATCGGAGCGGCAGGCCGAGAGCGACGTCGCGACGAGGAGCGCGAGGAGCGCCCGCCTCGGCCACGCGCTCACACCCCTGGTCTGTCCATGATCCAGGTCAAGAATGATCCATCCCACCGGCCGCCCCTCGCTCACGGGGCGGCGCTCCGGTGAAGCCAGATCTTCCGCGCTTCCCTGATCCGCGTGGGATCGCCCCCGCGCCCGCGGTTGCCCCCGCGCCCGTGGAACGACGGGAAGGGCTCGGCCGGGAGGATGAGCGCGACCCTCGCCTCGCCCACGCGGTTGACCGCGAACACGACCTCTCGCCCGTCCTTGATCTCCCCCACGGTGGCGAGCACCGTCTTCACGCCCTCGCCGTCCTCGACCTCGACCACGGTGCCGGGCTTCGCCGCGTCCGCGCCGAGCAAGGTGCCGAGCTTCCACGCGCGCCGCTCGCCCTCGGTGAAATCGGGCGGCGTGCGATCGAGCAGCGCGCGATCGATGGGCGGGAGCTCCTTGCCGTCGAGGTTGACGGGAACGCCGGTGGAGAGATCGGCGCCCGCGTCACCGCGCGCCTCGGCGCCGCTCTTCGAGCAGCCGCGGCAGCCCGGGAGCGCGGCCAGCGTGACGAGCGCGCCGAGAAGGAGCAGAGGGAGGAGCAACCGCCGCGCGCGCATCGACGCTCAGCGTACGGGGAAAGGAGGGGCGAGGTCGAGCGCTCCGAGCGATCGGAGCGATCCGAGCGATCAGAAGCCGGCGGCTTCCATCGCGGCCTTGTTGGCCTTGAGCGCGGCCGGGCGAGGCGCGGCGGCCGGCGAGGCCTTGGGCGCGGCGGCGGCGGCCCTGGCGTCCTTGCGGACGGAGGAGACCTGCGCGGCGCTCGCGAGGATGCGCTGGCGATCGGCGGCCGAGCCCGCGCCGGCGGCGGACGCCTGGAGCTTTTCTTCGGCCTTGGCGAGGGCCTTGTCGGCCTCGTCGAAGTTGCCCTGGTTGAGCTGCTGGGCCGCGGCGAGCGCCTGCTGCGAGGCCTCCTGCGTGGCGAGGATGGTCTGCGTCTTCTGGTTCTTGTGCTGCTCGATCGCGAGCCTGTCGCTCGTCACCTGGTAGCGGGCCACGACCTCTTGCACGCGCTCGAGGTTGCCGTCCGACGGATCGCGGAAGTGGAAGCGCACGCTCGCGAGCGCATGCTGCCCGTCGCCGCCCGCCGTCACCCGCACGCGCAGGAGCGCCTCGCGGTGCTGCCCGCCGAACATCGTGCCGAGCGGGATGCGCATCGCCCCGGCCGTGCCCCACTCCGTGCGGATCCCGTCGGCGCCGAGGAGCTGCACACCGGGCGCCGGCACGACCTCGATGAACGCGTCCGTCGCCGCGGTCGCCTGGAGCAGACCGATCTCTTTTTCGAGCATCGCGCTCATCTCGTCGGGCTCGGAGATATGATAGAGCCGCCCGCTCGATCGGATCGCGAGCGCGTTGAGCGTGCGCTCGTCGTAGTCGAGGCCGACGCCCACCGCCGTCACCTGGATCCCGTGCTCGGAGCCCTTGGCCGCCACCTCGCCGAGGATCTCCGGCGAGCTCGGCCCGACGTTGGCGATGCCGTCGGAGATCATCACCACGCGCCGCACCGGGTGCGTGGTCGGCGCGTTGAAACAGCGGCTCTCGCCGATGCGCAGGCCGTCGAACATGTTGGTGCCCCCGAGCGGCTCGAGGCCCGCGATCACCCGGTTGATCGAGGCCCGGCTCGACGCGCTCAGCACCGTCGGCGGGAGCTTCTCGTCGACCTGATCCGAGAAAGCGACGATCGAGACGATGTCGCCGTCCTTGAGCCGGTCGACCAGGGCGCGGGCCGAGGCGCGGGCGTTCTCCATCTTGGGCCCCGCCATCGACCCGGAGGTGTCGATCACCAGCGACACGGCCGACGGCGCGTGCCCCTTCTGGAGCCCCTGCGGGACATCGACCCACACGCCGAGCACGGTGTCGTTGGTCCCCGACAGCACGAAGTCGCTGCCCCCGGCCGCCCCCACCCACGGCCCCGTCTGCCTCGGCTGATCCGTCTGCGCGGCGACCGTCGTGATCGCCGGATCGTTCTTCGCGACCGGATCGCCCGCCACCACCGCCGTCTTCGTCTCCCCCGGCTCAGGCGGCCTCGCGATGAGCGGCGTGGGCCCGGCCGCGCACCCCCCGAGCATGCATCCCGCGACCACCAGCCCAGCGACGTTCTTCAGCAGCATGTGGATGACTCCTTGGTGAGCAGCTCAGACGCCCGGCCGCGCCGAACGATCTCCCGAAACCGGCCGAACCGCCCTCCGTCGGACGATGCTACCCTCCGGTCCATCCACTCCGCCGCGATTTTCACCGATGATCACGCTCCTCGACGGCCCGATGGGCACCGAGCTCGCCGCCCGGGGCATCCCGACCCCGGCCCCCCTGTGGAGCGCCGCCGCCCTGACCCGCGCCCCCGCCGCGGTCGCCCACATCCACCGCGACTACGCGGCCGCCGGGGCCACCGTGCACACGACCAACACCTTTCGCACGAAACGCCGGCAAATCCCGGTTGGATGGGAGGCCCTCGCCGAGCGCGCCGTGACCCTCTGCCGATCCGCGATCCCCCCGGGACACCGGGTCGCCGGGAGCATCGCCCCCCTCGAAGACTGCTACCGCCCCGACCTCTCCCCTGAAAATCCGCGCCCCGAGCACCGCGAGATCTGCGCTCTCCTCGCCCGCACAGGCGTCGATCTGCTGCTCTGCGAGACCTTCCCCCACGTGGGAGAGGCCTTGATCGCCGTGGAAGAGGCCGTCGCGACCGGATTGCCCACCTGGGTAGCGTTCACCGGCGGTCCCGAGGGCGAATTGCTCTCTCCCCGGGAAATCGAGGCCGGCGCGCGAGAGGCCGTGAAGCGAGGCGCTTCAGCCGTGCTCGTCAACTGCGTGGCCGCGACCCGGACACTGCCCTACGTGGAGCGATTGGCCGAGGTGGGCGCACCGTTTGGCGCCTACGCGAACGCTGGACGCGCCGAGGAAGGGCTGGGCTGGAACGGCGACGCCGGGGCAGAGCGCTATGCCGATCTGGCGGAGACCTGGATACGGGCCGGTGCGACGTTGATCGGGAGCTGCTGCGGGACGGGTCCGGCGCATATCCGGGCGTTGGCCGCTCGGTTTCGAGGATAAACCCTTTCAATTGCTCTGGGTGACCAATCGATAGACAAGAGGTCTATTTTTTAAACGCAAAGACGCAAAGACGCAAAGACGCAAAAAAAGAAGGGAGAGAGCCCTTTTCTTTTTCTTCTTGCGCCTTTGCGCCTTTGCGCCTTTGCGTTAAATTTCAACCGCATCGAATCAGCAGACGGTCTCCCCGGGTACCGGACACCGACCGTTTTGTGATGGAGCCCCGCGAAGGGCTGACCTAGGCTCCGCCCCATGCAGAACCTCCGCTTCGCCCTTCCCCTCGGTCTCGTCGCCCTCGCCTCGATCGCCGCCCCCGCGGCCTGCTCCGCCACCAACAACACCCCCTCCGGGTCGAGCGCCGGCACCGGCGGCTCGGGCACGACCGGGGCGGGCGGCGGCGACATCGACATCGACGCCGGCAAGAACCAGGGCGGCGGCGTCTTCGACGGAAAGAACTGCGGCTCCTCCACCTTCGCCAACGCCGTCCCCGGCAGCGTCCTCGTCGTCCTCGACAAGTCGGGCAGCATGTCCGGCGGCGATGGCCAGCCCGACAAGTGGGCGCCCACCAAGACCGCGCTCAGCACCATGATGAGCACCGCCAGCCAGGACCTGCGGATGGGCCTGCTCCCCTTCCCGGCTGGCAAGTTCGACGACTCCGGCATCATCGCCTGCGCCGTCAACCCTTCCACGCCCCAGTGCAAAGCCATCTTCGCCGACGGCGGCTGCCAGGATGTCGACCCGACCCCGGCTGTGGACGTCGGCCCGCTCAGCATGACCCAGGGCCCCATCAACAACTGGCTCTCGAGCCACGAGCCGGGCGGCAACACCCCCACGCTCTATGCCCTCAAGACGGCCTACGGCATCATGAGCGCCCTGCCCACGGAGGGGCAGCGCTTCACCCTGCTCATCACCGACGGCGTGCCCACCACCTACACCCCCGGCCAGAACATCGGCGGGTTCATGATCCCCGAGTCCAACGTCGAGTGCAAAGACCTCCCCGACATCGAGGCCGAGGCGAAGAAGGCGGCGGAGGGCAGCCCGACGATCAAGACCTTCGTCATCGGCTCTCCCGGGAGCGAGGACGCAGGCGAGTTCCTCTCCCAGGTCGCCATCAACGGCCTCACCCAGAAGGACCCGAATTGCTCCGCCGCCGCCAAGGACTGCCATTATCAGATCGGCAAGGGCAACTTCCAGCAGGACCTCGAGGACGTGCTCAAGCAGATCGCCGGCCTCGTGACCGACTGCGTGTTCGCCATCCCCATGGGCACCGAGGAGGTCGACCCCACGCTCGTCAACGTCGTCCTCGAGACCTCGGGCGGCAACGTCGATGTCTACTTCGACATGAGCCACATGGATGGATGGGACTACACCGACGGGTCGCAGACCAAGGTGAAGCTCTACGGGCCGGCGTGTGACAAGTACAAGAGCGAGAAGGGCGCCAAGGTGGATATCATCCTCGGCTGCAAGACGGTGACCAAGTAAGCATGGGCTTCTTCGACAAGGCGAAGCAGCTCCTCGGCCTCGGCGCCGGGAAGGACGAGCCGGACGACGAGCCCGCGGCCGACAAGCCCTCTCCTGGGCACGCGGGGAAGCGCGATCGCAAGGACAGGCCGCCCCTCGCCGAGGTGCCGCCGAGCCACGGACGCACGGTGGAAGACGCGCTCGCCGCCCGCGAGGCCGGCGACGCGGCCGAGGCGCGGAAGATCTTCGCCGAGATCGACAAGGGGGGCCGGGGCCTGCGCGTGGTGCTCCACGCCGCCTCGGCCCTCGAGGCGGGCGACGAGGACGAGGTGAAATCGCTCCTGCCCGCCGTGGCCGCCGAGGCCGAAGGGTACAAGCTCCTCTTGCAGATCGCCGCCGCGCTCGACGACGCCGAGAAGGCCGCGCCCCTCGTCGCGCGCGCAGCGGAAGAAAAAGCGCCGGCCTGGGCCCTCGGCTGGACGCGCGCCGTCTCGAAGGACGAAAAAGAGCGCCGCGAAGGCCTGGTCGAGCTGCTCTTCAGCGACGCGCCGCTCGCCCGGATCGTGGCCGAGCGCGACCTCGGCATCGCCGGCATCGCCGCTGGATCCGAGGCCTCCGAGCGCTACGCGGCCTTTGCCCATGGTCGCGATTGCATCCGCCGCTTCGGCGCGGCCACCGTGGCCGAGCTGGTGCTTCGCGCGCGGCAAGGCGGCGCGGTCGCGCCCCGTGGAGGAGCCCGCCGATGAGCCGCGAAGGACGCCCCTGCCTGTCGCTCTACACGCTGGATCGCCCGGCGCTGAAGGCCTTTTCGAGCGAACTCAAAGCGCTCTTGCTCACCGACGATCGCCCGGGTCTCGCCGCGCTCCTCGGCCTCGGCGCCGAGCTCGCCCGGCGCCTCGGCGAGGGCCCGCGCGCGGTCGACTGGCTGCTCCGCGCCGACGACGATCCCGCGGCGAGCCCGCTCTTCGCCTCGCTCCGCCGCGTGGCCAAGAAGAGGTCGCTCGCCCTCGCGTGGACGAGCCCCGAGCCCTCGCTCGAAGGCCGCCTCCGCCACTTCGAGCTGCTCCGCGAAGACCCTTCGATCGCCGACCCGATCGACAAGCTGCTCGACGATCGCCGCCTGCCCTGGTTCCTGGTCCGCCCGGGCGCCACCGGCGGCTGGCTCCCGGACGACAAAGCCTCCGCCCTCGGCCGCGCCCTCCGCCCGCTCGATCCCTCGCTCCCCCCTGAAATCGTGGCTTTTTCCAAGGCCCTCCGCGATCTCGACGGCGACCTCCTCGCCCACGACGGCCTCTGAATCCCTGCTCTCCCCGCGCGTGATACTTGGCCGGAGGCCTCGCTCCGCGCATAGTCCAGGCATGTCCCTGCCTCGCCTCGCGCTGTTCGCCGGTCTCGGCCTCGCCCTCGCCGCCTGCGAGAGCGCCGCGCCCTCCTCCGCGCCGCCGAAGACCCCCGCCGCCGCGGCCGCGCCCGCCAAGGCCGAGCAAGCGCGCCCGCCCGCGCCCGCCGGCCACCTCTACCGCGACGACGTCGACAAGGCCCTCACCACCCTCGGCCTGCCCTGGCTCTTCCGCCGGGTGATGCGCGAGGGCGCCTTCGCCAAGGACGGGCGCTTCGCCGGGTGGCTGATCACCGGCCTGCCCGAGGAGTGGGCCACCGTCGATCTCAAGCCCGGCGACGTGGTCGCGCGCGTCAACGGCAAGACGCTGGAGACGCCGGAGGACGCCTGGGAGGCGTGGAAGAGCGTCGCCAAGAGCAAGGAGATCAAGCTCAGCCTGGAGCGCAACGGCGCGCCCAAGGAGCTCGTGATCCCCATCGACGGCGAGCTCAACCCGGAGACGGCCCGCGCGCTCGACAACGACGCGCCGCCCGCCCGCGCCCAGCCCAAGGCCGCGCCCGAGCGCCCGAACGTGGTGCGCATCGGCGGCGACGCGCCGCAGGGCAGCGACTGGCAGGGCGACGAGCCGTACTGACGAGACGGTGCCTCGCTTCCAGCGAGGAGGCCGTGCGCGCCGCGCGGCTCAGCGCGCGAGCTGCTCGATGCGCTCGACGGCGCGTCCCACGCCGTCCTCCGCGCGGATCTGCGCGCCGAGGGCCCGCGCCGCGCTCGCGAGCTCCGCGCGCTCGGTCGCCTCGCGGAGCGCGCTCGCGAGGCGGGCCGCCGTGAGCTTCGTGCGGGGGATCGGCGCCGGCCCCGCGCCGGCGGCGTGCACGCGCTGCGCCCAGAAGGGCTGGTCGCCGTGGAAGGGCACGACGATCGCGGGCACGCCGGCCCGGAGCGCCGCCGCCGTCGTCCCCGCGCCGCCGTGGTGCACCACCGCGCTGCACCGCGGGTACAGCCACCCGTGCGGAGCGCCGGGCAAGGCGAAGATCTCGCGCGGCAGATCGCCGGCGCCGAGACCGCCCCAGCCCGCGAGCAGCACCGCGCGCACGCCGGCCTGCTTCACAGCCTCGAGGACGAGCGCCGTCGTCGCCTCCGGATCGCGCTGGCTCATGCTCCCGAAGCCGATGCACACCGGCGGCGGGCCCGCGTCGAGGAAGTCGACGAGCGCCGGGGGCGGCGCGTACCCGGCGGGGATGTCGGTGAACCAGAAGCCCGTCACGGTCACGTCGGGGCTCCACTCCGGGCCGCGGGGCAAAAGAGCCTCGCTGACGCCATAGATCACCGGGCCGTCGACGAGCCCGGGCCGGTCCGCGGGCAGGCGCGGCGCGGACGGCATGCCCAGCACCGCCATGCGCGCGGCGTTCCCCGACATCCGCGCCGTCGTCCACATCGCGACGCGGGTGAGGCGGTGGCCGAGGAGGCGGCTCCTCGGCCCGAGATCGAGCCCAGGCACGAGCGCGCCGGAGAAGGCCGCCGTCGGCGTCAGCGGCACGTTGTACGCCTGCACGAGCGGGATCCCCAGGCGCGCCGCGACGCCCTCGGCCATGAACGCCCCGCTGAAGCCGGTGACGAGCAAGTCGGCCCCGGCGCCGGCCTCGAGGCTCTGCTCGGCCATGTGCTGCGCCGCGCGCCGGGCGATCTCCGCGAACTGCTTGAACGAGGCGACGACACCGCCCCCTTCGATCGAGGCGCTCGCGTCGCGCGCCTGCAGCGCGCGCTCGACGGAGACCGGGATCGAGAAGAGCTCGAAGCCGCGTTCTCGAACGAGCACATCGTGGTCCATCGTGGTCACGACGCGGACAGTGTGTCCGGCGCGGGCGAGCCCCCCGCCGAGCGCGAGATAGGGCTCGATGTCTCCACGGCTGCCGGGGGCGATGAGGGTGACGCGCATCGGCGTCCGAGGATGCCGAAAGTCGCGGGCGCTGGAAGCACCTTCTCGCTGCCTGAAGCGAAAATAGCGGAGGTCACCGCCGCGGCGCTCGCCCGGCCGCGCCCCGCGAGAAGGTGGCGCCCTGCCGGGGCTCGGGGGTAGCCTCCCGCCCGTGACCGAGCCCGCCCCTCCCCTCTCCTTCGGGAGCCGCTTCTTCCTGGCCTTCGCGCTCTTCTTCCGCGTCCTCTTCGACGGCTCCCTCGCGGCCCGCCTCGCCCGCGCCGCCGACGGCCCGCCCGAGCTCCCCCCCGCGCCGAAGCCCGAGCCCGTGAAGACCGAGCCCGTGAAGGTCGAGCCCGTGAAGGCCGAGCCGCCGAAGCCTCCGTCCACCGACGCGGCGCTCCAGCTCCTCGCCCTCTTCCAGCGCGAAGGGCGCTTCGTCGACTTCCTGGAGCAGGACATCGCGGGCTTCGGCGACGGCGAGATCGGCGCGGTCGCGCGCGTCGTCCACGCCGGGTGCCGCAAGGCCCTCCACGGCCACGCGAAGATCGCCCCCATTCGCCCCGAGGAAGAGGGGCAGAGCGTCACCATCGCCGAGGGGTACAGCCCGGCCGAGATCAAGCTCTCCGGCAACGTGCAGGGCAGCGCGCCCTACAAGGGCAAGGTGCAGCACCGCGGCTGGCGCGCCACCGGCCTCACCCTCCCCACGCCCGTCAAGGGCCATGACCCGAGCGTCCTCGCGCCGGCGGAGATCGAGCTGTGAGCCCTCGTTACGTCATCGGCATCGACCTCGGCACCACCCACACCGCGCTCTCGTCCGCGAAGATCCCCGCCGAAGGGCAAGATCCCGGGCCGATCGAGGTGATGAGCGTCCCGCAGATCGTTGCACATGCAACGATCGACGCGCGGCCTCTCCTGCCTTCGTTCCTCTACCTCGCCCACGCGAGCGAGGGCCCGCAGGCCCTGCCGTGGGACGCGGAGCGCACCTTCGTCGTCGGCGAGCAGGCGCGCGCGCGGGGCGTCGACGCGCCGGCGCGGCTCGTGTCGAGCGCCAAGAGCTGGCTCTGCCACACGGGCGTGGATCGGCGCGGGACCATCCTCCCGCTGGGCGCGCCCGAGGACATCGAGAAGGTCTCGCCGGTCGAGGCCGCGTGGCGCTACCTCGAGCACCTCACCGAGGCGTGGGATCACCTCGTCGCGAAGGACGATCCCGAGGCCTCGCTCGTGAAGCAGGAGATCGTCCTCACCGTGCCCGCGTCGTTCGACGCGTCCGCGCGCGATCTCACCGTGGAGGCGGCGAGCGCCGCAGGCTTCGAGCACCTGACCTTGCTCGAGGAGCCGCAGGCCGCCCTCTACGCCTGGATCGCGGGGCGGGGCGAGCAGTGGCGCCGGGACCTCAAGGTGGGCGACGTGATCCTCGTCGTCGACATCGGCGGCGGGACGACCGATTTCTCCGCCATCGCCGCGGTCGAGCAGGGAGGCTCGCTCGAGCTCGTGCGCGTGGCCGTGGGCGATCACATCCTGCTCGGCGGCGACAACATGGATCTCGCGCTCGCCCACCTCGTGCGCCAGAAGCTCGTCGCCGACGGCAAGGAGGTCGATCGCTTCCAGATGAGCGCGCTCACGCATGCATGCCGCGGCGCCAAGGAGCGCCTGCTCGCCGATCCGAGCCTGCCGAGCGCGCCCATCGTGGTGCCGAGCCGCGGCGCCAAGCTGCTCGGCGGCGGCCTGCGCGCGGAGCTGTTGCGCGCGGAGATCGAGTCCACGCTGGTGAACGGCTTCTTCCCCGAGGTCGCCGCGTCGGCGCGCCCCATCACGCGCGCCCGCGCGGGCCTCACGCAGCTCGGCCTGCCCTACGCCTCGGACGCCGGGATCACGCGGCACCTCGCGGCCTTCCTCGGCCGGCAAGCGGGCGCGACCGACAAGCTCGAAGGCTTCACGAGCACCGCGCGCACCGGCACCTCCGCCGATCGCGCGCCGAGCCTGCTCCACCCGACGGCCGTGCTCTTCAACGGCGGCGTGATGAAGAGCGATCTGCTCCGCGAGCGCCTCGTCGCGATGCTGAACCAGTGGCTCGAAGGCGACGGCGCGCCCCCCGTGCGCGTCTTGCAAGGCGCCGATCTCGATCTCGCGGTGTCGAAGGGCGCGGCCTCCTACGGGCTCTCGCTGCACGGCAAGGGCATCCGCATCCGCGGCGGCACGGCGCGCGCCTACTACGTCGGCATCGAGAGCGCGATGCCGGCCGTGCCGGGGATCGAGCCGCCGATCACCGCGCTCTGCCTCGCGCCCTTCGGCATGGAAGAGGGCACCGCCGCGAAGCTGCCTCCCTTCGAGCTCGGCGTGGTGGTGGGCGAGCCGGTGCGCTTCCGCTTCTTCGGCTCCTCCGTGCGCCGCGACGATCAGGCCGGCGCGGAGCTCGATTCATGGCGAGACGGCGAGCTCGAAGAGCTGTCCCCCATCGAGGTGACGCTCCCCGCCGAGGGCCGGCGCGAGGGCGATATCGTGCCCGTCACCCTGCGCGCCTCGGTCACGGAGATCGGGACCTTGCTCCTCGAGGCGATCCCGATCTCCCCGCAGAAGGCCGACGAGCGCTGGAAAATCGAGCTCTCCGTGCGCGGAGAGGGGTAGTCGCGCCGAGCGCGCCCAGGGCTTCTGGAAGCGCAGCACGAAGCGATCGCTCGTGCTGCGTCGCTCCGGCGGTGCCCGCGAGCGCGCGGGCCCGCCCCCGCCCGCGGCGTGAGCCGAGCCGCGGGCTCACCTCTCCGGGAGGCCGAGCAAACCGCTCGACTCCTCCTCGCCGCACCGGAGGCGACCGAGGAAGATCTTCTGCGGCGGAGAGAGCTCCAGGGTGTCCGTGACCCGCTGGCGCATCCAGAAGAGCTCGATCGACAGCGCTCTCTCGCCGCCCCGATGACGCGCGTTCCAGGAACGGCAGAGGTGGCTCGCGTAGCGAGCGCGATGCTGCACACCCTCGGTGACGCTCGACCTCGGCCACACGTACGCGGTCGTGTAACGCAGCCAGCGCCAGCTCTTGTACTCGCTCGACGGGAGCGCAGGCTTCACCCAGCGAGGCGGGCCTCCTCCCACGAACAGATCGGCGACATCGCCGTCCTCGAGCCTGGCCGGCGCCAAGAGCCACCCCACGGTCCGGCCGGGGCCGATCGTCGCGAACATGTCCCAGCGCTGGTCGATGCCGACCGCAAAGGCGAGCATGCGAAATCGCTCGAGGCGGCGATCGTCGTTCGGGACGAAGAGGCTCCAGACGTTGCACACGAGGACATAGAGCCCAAGGCCGCCCGCAATCCTGTCGAGGGCGCGGTCGTGGAGAGTCGGGCAGAGCGCGCGGGCAGGCCGGCCGCCGCCGACGCGCCGCCCGAGCCAGCCCTGCACCCGCGCGGAGGCGGCACGGAGGCGGGCGCCCGCGAGGCGGGGCAGCAGGCGGTCCCAGAGGCAAGGCGGCAAGAGGGGGACCGTCAGCAAGACCGCGTGGGGCTGGAAGTTGCCTATCCACAGGCACGAGGCGATGCCCGCCTGGAGCCCCGCGAAGGCGAGCAAGGTGAGGAGGCGAAGCCGCTCCATCTTCACCGGAGCGAGCAGGAGCAGGCCCCCGAAGACCTCGAGATGGACCACAACATGGTTGAGGGCCTCGCAGAGCCGGGGATGCTCGAACAGCCGCGCGCCCATCGAGGTGGTCATGTGGTAGCCCGCCAGCGCAAAGCGGAACGCCCGTCCGTCCCGCCACACGGGGGATTCGAGCTTGAAGAGCCCGCCAAAGACGTACACGGACGCGATCTGGACGACGAGCGCCGTCACCGCGAGCGACGAGACCCGTCGATCGGCCCCTCGCCCCGCAGGTGGAGGCGGATGCGGGTCAGCAGCCCGGACGCTGTCGATCGACCAGTGGGCGCCGAGAGGCAGGAACATGCCCCAGAAGAGCATGATCCGGAGCAAGGGGTCGCCGCCGCTCAGGATGAGAGGGTTGCGCTCGTGGAGAGAGAGCAGCATCCCCCACGAAAGGAAGGCCGAGAGGCGTGTACGATAGCCGGCGAGCAAGGCCAGGCCGACCGCGGCCGCGAAGCAGAAGAGCGCCGTCGCCGCGCCCGCGCCGCCGCTCAGGCGGTACAGCGGCGCGGCGAGCCTTCCGACGTGGGTGGGGAGGGCGCGCGGCGCAATGCCGGCATCGGTGTAATGAGCCTCGAGATCCACCGCCCTCGTCGCGAGATCGACGAGGATGGCCACGCCGAGGCCGACGCGAAAAGCCGCGAGAGAGCGCAGATCGACGCCGAACAGCGCCCTTCCTCCCGCCTGCTCGGGCTCTCCTCTCCAGCGCTCGCCACGATCCGGCAACATCGATCGTACCTTGTTCCACCCTATCACGCGCCGAACCCCCGGTTCGCGCGCGATCGCGCGGGCGGCGCGCCTCTCCGCGCCACCCGCGCGGAGCGCGGGACAAGCCCCCTCCTCAGGGCTTCTGGAAGCGCAGCACGAAGCGATCGCTCGTGCCCCGCCGCTCGGCCGCGGCCGAGGGGGCGTCGTTCCAGTCGCGCGGGTCGGCCGGGTTGCGCAGGAACGACCCCTCGGCCACGAGCTTGAAGCCGGCCTTCTCGACCTCTTCGCGCACCGCCTTCTCCTCGATGCGGTGGAGCGTCTTCACCTCGGTCTCCCCCGTGCCGGCGCGGCCGGAATGATCGATGATCGCGAACACCCCACCCGGCTTGAGGGCCTTGAAGATGGCCGCGTTCATCTTCGGCCGGTCGGTGCCCATCCACACGGTGTCATGATAAAAGAGCACCATGAACACCGCGTCGAGGTCATGGGCCTCGGGCGGCAACGGATCGTCGAACTCCCGATCGACGCGGGTGACGTTCTTCATCACGTCCTTGCCGAGCCGCTCCGACCAGGGCTTGCTCGCGTACTTGTCGATGATGAACTTGTTGTTCTGGCCGAACACCACGCCCTTCGGCCCCACGGCCCGCGCGAGGAGCTCCGCCGTGTACCCGCCGCCCGCCCCGAGCTCGGCCACCTTCATCCCCGGCGCGATGCCGAAGAAGGCCAGCAGCTCTCCCGGGTGCCGCCCGCCGTCGAGCGCGCGATCGGCGTCCGATCGATCCTTGGCCTCGACGATCGCCCGGATCGCGTCCGGCACGGGGACAGCCACCGCCGCGGGGCGGGGATCGGCGGCAGGAGCAGCGCTCGCCACAGGGGCCGCGCTCGGCGCGCTGGTGGATCCCGTGGACTCTGCGGCGGGGGCGCTCGGGGCGGGCGTCTCGGCGCAGGCCGCGAGGAGGAGGGCGAGGGGGAGGAGGGAGGTCAGGGTGTTCTTCACCCGCGGAGGCGTAGCCAACCGATCGCCGGGGCGCAACCCGCCTGTCAGCGCACGTACACCTCGAGATGCCCGAGCTGCGCGGGCAGCGCGGGCAAATTGCAGGTGTCGAATCCTCCCGGCGCATACGAGATCTCGTTGTCCATGTTGAAACCCTGGCCGCCGGCGCCGAAGGCCCGCTTCATGTGATCGGTCACCTGATCGCGATACGGCACGACCAGGATCTTCACGTTCAAGAAGCTGTTCGGCGCCGCCGGGTAGATCGCGAGCCCATACCCGTTGCCGATCGAGCCCCAGCAGCCCCCGTTGGCGGCCGTGTTCCCGGCGATCATCAATTTGTCGCCGTTCGAGAGCAACACCAGGTGATCGTGCTTCGACACGTCGTATTGATTGATGGCCTCGGCCGAGGAGGTCACGAGGGCATGCGTCCACGGGCTCTGGCGCGTGCCCGTGGCCGTGTACAGGACGACGCCGCTGTCGTCCTTGAGCTTGACCATCAGCTCTTGCCCCGTCCACGCGGCCATCGACCAGTCGATGCAGGTGTCGAGCCACGTGTTGTTGTCGACATCCTCCGCAGCGGTGTTGGCGAAATCGAGGCACCGTGTCCATCCGCCGCCCTGG